>CAKQHB010000010.1 GCA_934234215.1 uncultured Cuneatibacter sp. | reverse complement strand
TTATGAAAAATGGAAGCAACAGGAAAAGAGGGTGCCTGGCATGATCGCCAAGTACCCTCTTTGTCTACAGTCTGAGAATGTGCCTTGGCACATTCTCGCGCCGAGCGCGGTCGCTTGCGACATATTTCTTCTTCGCGCGAGTGCGCATCCCGCGGAGCGCTTTTTGCTTGATAGGAAATGCGACGCAATTTCCTATAAAGTAAAAAACGTGGCTGCCGCAGTAACATGCGACAACCACGTTTTTCTATTTTTACAACACATATCGAAACGGACGAATCACTGCTCCATTCGCATACCGAAACGCCACTTTTCGCATCCGCTGCCGCTGTTAGAAGATTAAGCTGCGTATCACATTTCTCCTGTTAATTTAGTTTTCATCTTCTTCTGTTGTCTCTTGCGCTGCTTTCTTTTCCTCGATCAGCTCATTCAATTCCTCTCTCGTGAAGATGTAATGGCTGTTGCAGAACTGGCAGTTCACTTCGATCTGCTCTTCTTCTCGTGCCATCTGCGCCAATGCATTGATCCCAATGCTGGACAACGCACTCTTGACTCTCGCTTTGTCGCAGTTACAGTAAAATTCCAGCTCCTGCTTTCCGGTAAATTTCAGATCCATATCCCCCAGCAGATACTCCAGAATCTGTTCCGGAGACATGCCCTCATCCAGCATGCTGGTTACAGAGCTGACGGATGCCAGCTTCTGCTCCAATGCGGTGATGACCTCGTCCGTCGCATCTGGCATCAGCTGTAAGATAAATCCACCCGCCTGTCTGACAGTATTTTCCCGGTTCATCAGAACACCCAATCCTACAGAAGAAGGAGTCTGCTCACTGACTGCGTAATAATAGGTCAGATCCTCGGCAATCTCACCGGATACGAGATTGATCTGACCGGTGTACGGCTCTTTCAAACCGATATCCCGAATGATCGTCAGCGTACCGGCACCAATCGCACCGGCAACATCCAGCTTGCCCTTGTCATTTGCATGAATCAATACTTCCGGCTGCTTCACATATCCTTTTACACGACCCTGCGAATCCGCTGTCACGATCACGCCGCCGATGGGACCATCGCCATCAATTTTCAATGTCAGGACATCGTCATCGCCCTTCATCATCGTACCCATCATCGCACCTGCTGTCAGCAGACGTCCCAATGCAGCTGTCGCTACCGGACTTGTGTTATGTCTCTGTCTTGCTTCTTCTACCAGCTCTCTCGTTGTTGCTGCGAACGCGCGGATCTGTCCGTCTCCTGCAATCGCCGTTACCATATAATCGCTCATGTCATTCTCCATTTCTTTTATTCTTCTGCACTCTTGCCATGCTCCCGCACAAGCACATATGCCCGCTCGGTTTCTTCCGTCCAGTCGCCTTTTGTGTCCGCATCGGCAAAGGACACCAGCTCCAGACCGGCTTCCGCTACCATCTGACAAATCTCCTCTTTTGTGTAAGCACGCTGCAGATGCGTCTCCTCCTGCTTTTCAAACAATCCTTTTTCCTGCTGCAAAAACATCGTCAGATCATACTCATTCATCTGCTCGTCTTCGTCATAAAAATTTTCCCAAATCAGACTCGCATCCTCGTCCTGAAAAGCATATGTCGCATCCCCCAGCACATCCCGAAAAGCATGCACTGTCTTGAGATCAAACAAAAAGATTCCTTTGGGATCCAAATAATTATTCACGAGCCGCAGTGTCTGTACAAAGTCCTCCGGGTCTGTCAGATAATTCATCGTATCTGCCACACTGATCACGGCGCGAACAGTACCATACAGTTCAAACTCCCGCATATCCTGCTCCAGATATAAAATATCCGGATACGGCGGAAGCTCTCCCTGTTCCTTTTTTTCTTTCTGATCCAGCTGGATCTGTCTGGCGATGCCCAGCATCTCCTCGGAATTGTCCACACCGATCATGTCATATCCCGCCTGCGCCAGACGTTCTGTCATCTGTCCGGTGCCACAGCCGAGTTCCAGCAAAAGTCCGTCCCGGATCTCCTCCCGGTTCAGTACCTCCTGCACCGATACCTGCCAGTCATCATACGGCACATCCATAAACCGGTCATATACTTCCGCAAATCCTGTATAGGGATTCATGCTTTCCATCCTCCTTGATTCTCTGCCCGAATTCTTTTATAATAGACAGCAGACTGAAACGATTGGAGATTTTTATGAACTCAAATACGCCGCATCTGCTCGCATACGTGCGCCGCAGTCTCGTCCGAAAGCTCTGGCAGCCGCTGCTGTTCTTCATTCTTGCAGCACTGCTCCTGTTCCCTACGAATCTGATTTATCTGCTGTTTCCGCCGGTCATCTCTGCGGATGCTCCCTTTGCGGAATGCTTTGAACGCACCACTTACGGAACCATGACGGTGGAAGATCTGTACTACTCCGGCTATGATTACTACGCAAATGGACAATTGCGCGGGCATTTTTATTATACACTGTCTGACGATCAGATGCAAATTTATCTTCTGCAGGCTTCGATGGGACGAAACGCTGTTTCTTATTATGAATCGTATCCCTTCACCGGAATGTGTGAAGAATCCGACTCTCTTATTTCGTCTGTTGTGCTGGAGCTCGCCGCAAACCTGAACTGGAATGCGGAGTCTCTCGCGGCTATCACATCGCCCCACCTCATCAATCAGGTATCCTGCCATCGGATGCAGACCGTTGTGCCCATTGTTATCGCGCTGTTTTGCCTTGTTTTCGGACTGATCCTGCTTGTACTGGATCTGTTTTTCCTCTGTGTTCCGGCACTTTCTCCCGGATTTATCCGCCTGTACCATTCCGGCAGTCCCGATGAGCTTTTGCCGGAGGTCGAACAGCAGCTTCGGGAAAACTGTCTGCTGCGCACCAGCGACATGGCTCTGACATCCGACTATCTCGTAGAGTTTTCCGGAAGCACCTCCGCCATTGTCCCGATGAAACATGTCCTCTGGGCATTCTACTACGGTACACTGCGGTTCCACCGCATGAAATACACGCTTTACCTCGTCACGGAATTTGGCGACCGCTATCAGTTCCGCAACAAGAAAAAAGAAGAACTGGACACGATCTTAGATGTTCTGACCGCCCAGTTCCCGAATTTCTTTATTGGCTACTCTGAGGAGCACCGCAGGCTTGTCGCACATTTGCTGAAGGAGCACCGCAAAGACAAGCTTTCAAAAATCTTTTCCGCAAAATAAATTCTTCTGCATAGACCGCGAGCATGCGGATATACTACTACCATCGGAAGCGATTCCGATCATACAATTGGACTCCCCCTCCAATACGACCTACAAAAGAAAAAAACTTATCTGGCTGCGGCCGGATAGATCCTCCCCTTTTTGAAGAAATCCAGGCAGCTATGCTGACCTGGATTTCTTCCTGCATTGTTTTACATACTCTTATGCAAAATCTCCAGCACCTGCTCCAAATCCTCCACTCCGATCTGTCCCGGTGCGGATGCTTTTTTTGCTGCACCAAATGTCAGACAGGATCCAAAGACTTCTCCGCACAAACGACTGAGTACACCATCGCCACCCATCGACATGGTGATCAGCGGGCTCTCCAGCGTCCGGCTCATTTTTTCTGTCACTGTGAGCAGACGCAGAACATCTTCTTTTGACTGAGGCATCACAGCAAGCTTTGCGATGTCGCATCCCAGCGCATCCATGTCTGCCAGTCTTGCCTCCATATCCGTGTTTTCCGGTGTCTTCTGGAAGTCATGACTGGAGCCGATCACAGCTGCCCCCTGCTCATGAGCATATTTCACGAGGGTACGCACGATCTCTCTGCCGGAAAACAGTTCCACGTCGATCAAATCTGCGCCGCCTGCAGCTGCCGCCTCATTCCAACGCATATAATCCTCTGATGCCGGTTCGATCTCGCCACCTTCTTTCCTGGTGCGGATTGTAAACAGCACCGGCTTTTCTCCCAAAATATCATGGAGCTTTCCAAGAATTCGAGCAATCGAGCCTTCTTCTCCCAGTCCATCGAACCAGTCTGCACGCCATTCTACCAGATCAAAAGAAAGTCCAGTAAACGAATTCGCTTGCTCCAAAATATCAGCTTCTGTCTTTGCAACAATGGGAACACAGATTTTCGGTCTGCCTGTTCCCATTGTGAGATTTCTTACTGTTACAATTTTCATACAGCCATTTTCACCTTTCTGTCCTGTTTTCTTTCTGTTTCTCTTCCTTCTAATCCTGTTTCTCGATGGACTCGATTCCAAGGAATTTTTTCATATGCTCAATCGGCATCGATTCTCCGGTCCACAATTCAAATGCCGCTGATCCCTGAAACAGCATCATGTCCAATCCGTTGAAGGTCTTGCATCCGGCTTCCATCGCCAGCTCCATTGTCTTTGTCACACGAGGTGCATAGACTACATCCATAACTACAACTTCCTTCGGGAAGTAGGAGCTGTCCGGAATGTATGTTATACCCTCCTGCGGATGCATGCCCACGGAAGTTGCATTGACGAACAGTACACTGTCTGCGATCTCTGCTTTCAGACAAGGCAGATCGTCCAGATCATACAGCACTGCCTTACACTCTGTATTTGCATTGATCTTATCCCGAATGCTCTCACCTTTATCCCAGAACGCATCTTTCAGCTAATCCTGCTCCACCTCAAAAGCAAGGTACGCATAATTATATCCCAATACCCGAAATGCCTCATTCTGCATCGTCGGACTGCTCGTATGACGGATCGGATATGCCATCAGTCCGATCCGTTCTGTCTTGCCATCAATTCTGCTTTCCATCGTTCCCCTGTTCTTTTCTCCTCTGCACCAATTCTTTTTACTTGCTATTCCGGGTACTCCCCTTTATAATAGCCCATAAAGGAGGCGTACTCTGCTATGAAACATTCTTTGAAAAAGATCCTTGCCATCTGCGGTGTGGTGCTGCTGCTCGCGCTTTACGGCTCTACTCTCATATTTGCACTTTTGAAAAAGCCCTGGGCATATTCCTGCCTGCAGGCATCTGTTTTTGCCACGATCGTGATACCGGTCATTCTCTACGCCGTCTCTCTCGTCAGCAAAAATCTTCGCAATCGATCCGATCAGGATCCGCAGTAACCGGATTACAAATCGACCCCCGATCTCAGATACACTCTGATGACCGGGGGTCTGTTTCATTTTCAAAGAATGTCTTATTTGATTACACGAATCCAGCCCTCGGGAGCTTCGATCTTGCCCATCTGAATGCCAGTCAGTGTCTCATACAGCTTCTTGGTAACCGGTCCCATCTCTTCCATACCGCTGGGGAAACAGATACTCTTGCCGTGATCGTCGATGCGACCTACCGGGGAGATAACAGCTGCAGTACCGCACAGTCCACACTCTGCGAAATCAGCTACTTCATCCAGATATACTTCGCGCTCTTCTACTTCCAGACCCAGATAATGCTCTGCTACATATACAAGAGAACGACGGGTAATGGAAGGAAGGATACTGGAGGACTTCGGGGTAACAACCTTGTTGTCCTTTGTGACGAACAGGAAGTTTGCACCACCGGTCTCTTCTACCTTTGTACGGGTCTTCGGATCCAGATACATATTCTCTGCATAGCCTTCTTCATGGGCTGTAACGATTGCATGTAAGCTCATGGCATAGTTCAGACCAGCCTTTACATGTCCGGTACCGTTAGGTGCCGCACGGTCAAAGTCACTGACTTTGATGACGATGGGCTTTGCGCCGCCCTTGAAGTAAGGTCCTACCGGTGTACACAGTACACGGAAATCATACTCTTCTGCGGGCTTTACACCGATTACAGGGCTGCTGCCGTACATATAGGGACGAATATATAAAGTTGCACCGGAACCAAAAGGAGGTACCCATGCCTCATTTGCTGCTACGACCTGGTCGATCGCATCCAGGAACTGCTCCGTAGAAATCGGAGGCATCTCCAGTCTCTTTGCAGAATCCTGCATACGGGATGCATTCAGATCCGGGCGGAATGTTACAATGTGACCATCTTCGGTGGTGTATGCTTTCATACCCTCGAAGCAAGTCTGTGCGTACTGTAAAACGCCTGCACATTCACTCAGCTGAATGGTGCTGTCTGTGGTCAGTTCTCCTTTGCTCCATGCTCCATCTTTATAATGGGCTACATAGCGATAATCGGTGGGCATATATCCAAATCCGATGTTTCCCCAATCCAGATTTTTCTTTTCCATTGGTTTTTCTCCTTTTTCCGCGGGTTATGCCCGTTGTTTTTTTGTTATTTCTTATTAAGAATAGCACAATAAAATTCAAAAGAAAAGGTTCATTCTTAACATCCTTGAGCGATATTATCCTGTTTTTCCAAATTTGAGCAGGTTAAAATCGCTACGTTTTCAGACCTCCAGCTTCATATCTCCGGACTTGATCCAGCCCCATCTACGCATTGCTTCCGAGAAAAACAGGGACAGCAGGATCGGCGCGATGATCTGCACGCAGAGGATCTCCACCAGCACGATCACCGCAGAATTTCCTTCCGCTACCATCGTCTGGAATGTCATGATCGGTCCCACAAGACCGCAGGTACCCATGCCGGAACCGGTCGCATTGCTGGTCATTCTCAGCAGCACCGTTGAGACCGGTCCCAGAATCGCACTCGTCAGAATAGCCGGCAGCCAGATCACCGGCTTCCGCACGATATTCGGCATCTGCAGCATCGACGTACCAAGCCCCTGTGCAATCGCACCACCAACTTTATTTTCCCGATAACTTGCCGCTGCAAATCCAACCATCTGCGCACAGCATCCGGCAACTGCAGCTCCCGCAGCGATTCCGGACAAACCAAGAGAGACCCCGATTGCCGCAGAACTGATGGGCAGTGTCAGAGCGATTCCCATGAGTACCGATACGATCACACCGGCAAGCAGCGGCTCCTGCTCTGCGCCCCAGTTGATCAGGGCACCAACCTTTGTCATAAAGCTGGCGATGGGACTTCCAATCAGAATACCCACTGCTGCACCGATCAACAGGCAGCAGACCGGCGTTACCAGAATGTCTACTTTTGTTTTACCGGATACCAGACGGCCAACTTCCACCGCACAGTAAGCCGCTACAAACGCTCCCAACGGCTCTCCAACGCCGGGAAGAGAGAACACTCCATCCACCAACAATGTCTGTCCAATGATCTGTCTCGCAAATGCGCCGCACATGCCGGCAGCTCCTGCTGAGACTGTCACAAGGGGCGAACACTGAAACTTCGCAGCAACACCGACGCCGATGCCGATACCGGTCATTTTCTTTGCGACGGTCGCAATGATCAGCAGATAATAGCCAACTGCACCGCTGCACCATCCGGCGATCTGTTCCAGAATCGTCCCCACCAGTAATGTTGCAAACAGACCGAGCGCCATGCCGCTCATTCCGTCTACAAAAATACGCGTAAAAATATTTTTAACTGCTTTCATGATTTTTCCTCTCCTCTTTTATGGGGTATCCGCCAACAACTCCAGCAGTTCTTCCCGCCGCAACGAGCCAAGCGTTCCGTTTTCCCCTGCAAGAACCTGCTCTGCCAGCTCCCGTTTCATCTCCTGCAAATGCCGGATTTTCTCCTCGATCGTTCCCTTTGCGATCAGGGAAAAGACCGTCACAATCTTGTCCTGACCGATGCGGTGTGCGCGATCTGTTGCCTGATTCTGCGCTGCGATATTCCACCAGGGATCGTAGTGAATGACCACATCCGCCGCCGTTAGATTCAATCCCGTACCGCCCGCTTTCAGCGAGATCAGGAACACCGGCACCTCATCCATCTGGAACTGGTTCACCATCGCCATGCGCTTTTCCTTCGGTGTCGCGCCGGTCAGCATATGATAGCTCACGCCATCTTCCTCCAGCTTTGCCGCAATCCGGTCTAACATTGTCGTAAACTGCGAAAACAGCAACAGCTTATGTCCCGCATCCACGCTGCGATGGATCAGCTCCATACAAGTTGAAAGCTTTGCGGAATCTCCGCCGTAATTTTCGAAACACAATGACGGATCGCAGCAGATCTGCCGCAGTCTCGTCAACTGCGCCAACACCTGAATTCTGGATGCCCCGGTCAGCTCCGGTGCTTCTTCCAGCTCCTCCTGCAATTTCAGGACAGAGGCGCGGTACAGCTTCTCCTGTTCTCCCTCCATGTGCGCATACACGACTTCTTCCAGCTTTTCCGGCAGCTCCGGCAACACTTCTTTCTTTGTTCTGCGCAGCAAAAACGGTGCTGTCATCTTATGCAGACGCTCCATCGCCTTCTGATCGCTCTGCTTCACGATGGGCTGCTCAAATTTCTCCCGGAACTTTCGACTACTTCCGAGAAATCCCGGCATCAGATAATCAAAAATGCTCCACAGCTCGCCCAGATGGTTTTCCACCGGTGTTCCGGTGAGTGCGTAACGGGTCTTTGCCTGAATCGCCTTGACTGCTTTTGCATTCTGCGTCTGATCGTTCTTGATATACTGCGCCTCATCAATCACCTGAAAACGGAAATTCATCCCTTCATACCGGCTGCGATCCCGCCGCAGCAGATCATAAGAAGTGATCAGCACATCGTACTGTTTCCACTCCTGCAGACGTTCTTCCCGCTCTTTTTCATTGCCGACGATCAGCTGAATGCTCAGATCCGGCGCAAACTTGCGAAATTCGTTTTCCCAGTTGTACACAAGGGATGCCGGGCATACAAGCAGGGACGTATCCCGTTCATAGCGCTCCGCCTGTTCCTCCCGTTTCTCATTGCGATCTGCCAGCAGCACCGTGATGATTTGCAGGGATTTTCCCAGACCCATCTCATCCGCCAAAATACCGCCGAATCCATAGCCGTCCAACATTCGCAGCCATTCATAACCGCCTTTCTGATAAGCACGCAATATTTCAGACACTTCCTGCGGCACCGGAAAATCGTTTCCGGACAACTCCCGCATATCCCGAATTGTCTTTCGGAAGCTCTCGTCCCGATACACGGAGATGCCGCCATCTTTTCGCAATACCTGATCCAGATAGGCGCTCCAAAAGCGCTCCAGATGTGCTTCTCCGGTTTCCAGCTGCTCAGCTGTGATTCCGGCGCTGTCCGCCAGCTCGCTGACCGCTGCCAGTGCACTGCCGTCTCCCAGATCTAAGAAGGAGCCGTCCGCCAGTCTGTGATACTGCTTCTTCTGACGATAGCTTGCCAAAAGCCCCGCCAGTTCTTTCTTTTCCAGCTCTCCGGCCTCGATTCGAAGCTGCAAAAGTCCGGCATCCATCCGCACACTGGCAGTCACCTTCGGCGCATGGCGGATCTCCGTCCGGTGAAATGCATCGGTTCCAAATACTTCGCCGCAGGCAGAAAATTCTTTCATACCAGTGGCGAGCAGTTGATAGATTCGATCCGTATCGTGATCGATCACCAACTCTCCCTGCTCATTGCGATACGGAAAATACCGGGTCACGATCTGCCGCACCCGCATCTCCCCGGCGTAATCCCGGTAAATGCCCTCCGGGACATCCCCGGTCACCGGATTGTATTCCCGATCACCATAATACTGACGCAGTTCACAGGTGATGCGATCTTTCTCCGGCTGATCAAAGTAGAACTCTGTCCGCAGCGGGTCCGGCTCATAATCCTCCAGCGTCAGTCCCTGAACCTCCACATCCAGATATCCCGCTACAAGGGGCAGCACTTCTCCGCAAAAGACCGTCAGATCGCCGTCTGAGACGTCGAGACTTCGCTCGCCATCCGCCTGCTTCTGGAACTGCTCCAGCAGCATTCCTGTGCGGTACGAATACTCTTCCTCACACAGATAAATTGCCTTTCCGTCACAGCAGATCCGGCTCTTTGTCCCTTCCATCGACCAGATTCGCTCTTTTAGCGACAAACTGGCTCCGTCTTTTCCCTTTCGGGTAATGATCAGCGTCAATGACGGATTTCCTGCGATTACAGGCATCTCCATCTCGATCTCCCGGTAAAATGACACCGGCACTGATGTCCCTACCAGCGGCTCCAGACATTCCTCGATGTTAAAGCGGTTCAGACCCAATCGCCGCATCATGCTCATACTCCGCGACTGCGTCCAGCCGCCCCGCGGTGCCTGATGGGGGATTTCTCTTGCAATCCAGTCCACAAGCTTCTGGGATTCTTCCGAAAATGCCTCCTTTGTGTGCGTCAGCGTCAATGCCTTTCCGTATGTCACCGTCTCATGGTCTTCCAACGCATGCGCAAACTCCGTCAGATCCTTCAGGATATAAAACTTCTGTCTGCCGATCTGAAACTGCACCGATGCCTCCCGCTGTCCGAACTCAAATGACGGGCGCAGACTCACTGGTATCCCCCCGTCTAACTGCATCGCATCCGTCCAGTTGCGATCCGTATACTGCTGCAGCAGCTGTCTCGCTGCAAGGCTTGTCCGAATGTGGGTGTCTGCTGTTACCGCATTTCCTGTACTGTAAGCAAATGCCGCAGCAATACAATGTCTGCACATGCCAAAAAGGACCCGATTGCCTTTTGTCTGCGCCAAGTCACAGTCGCAGGTCCAATTTCGAATCTGATCCTCTCCAAATGATACCACAACCGTACGGGAGTCTTCCTTCTCCCGTACGGTCGCGGATACCGTATCTTCCCCGCGCCAGAAGCTGTCGATTCGCTCGATGGTCACGAGATTCTTTTTGTACAATGCCAATCCTGCCCGATATTCCGAAAGCGAGGCAGAATAAGTCATGATCTTTTCTTTTTGAATCATCTCATCCTCCTACTGCCAGAGGGCAGTGTGGGGACTCCCTGTTACATCCGCTCAGGGGCCTCGATTCCAAGCAAATCTGTACAGGTCAGAAGTACCTGCTTTACGAGACAGATCAGTGCAATGTAGCTTGTCTGCTTCTTTACATCGATCTCCGTCAGGATCTTCGTGTCATGATAAAAACTATTGAATGCATTTGACAAATCGTACATGTATGCACAGATTCTGTGAATTGCCAGCTCGTCGTATGCCTGTGTCATCATCTCGCCAAAGCGCGCCAGCTGCAGCATCAGTGCTTTTTCGCTTGCGCTCTCTGCTGCACAGATGCTGTCTGCGGACAGACTCTCCTCTGTCCATCCTGCAGCAACGGTATCGGCGTACTTTTTCAGGATTGACTTGATACGAACAATGGTGTACAGCATGTAAGGACCGGTATTTCCCTCGAATGCAGTGAAACGATCAATATCAAATACATAATCCTTGGAAGCCTGATTGGACAGATCGCCATACTTGATGGCAGCCAGACCGATCTTTCTTGCAGTCTCTCTTGCCTCCTCCTCGGAAACAGTGCGGTTTTCCATGATCTTTTCATAGACTGCCTCGTTGATGTCGGCAATCAGGGTCTCCAGACGCATCACACCACCGGAACGGGTCTTAAACGGCTTGCCGTCCCGGCCGTTCATCGTACCGAATCCAACGTAATCCAGCTTTGTCTCCGGCTTCACATAGCCTGCCATCCGCGCGGTACGGAATACCTGCGTGAAATGCAGCTCCTGACGCTTATCTGCAACATAAATATAACGGGAAGGCTGATACAGCTTCTCTCTCTCCAGAATCGTCGCCAGATCGGAAGTGGCATACAGCGCTGCGCCATCGGACTTCTGGACAATACAAGGCGGAATCTCCTTGGTATCAGACTCCTGCTGCACATCCACAACAAGAGCGCCCTGGCTCTCGTGTGCAATACCGCGCTGCTTCAGATCCTCGATCATATCCGGAATGTACGGCTGTGCATCGCTCTCGCCTTTCCACAGATCAAACTCTACGTTCAGGTTTGCATAGTTGCGCTTCAGATCCTTCAGGGAAACGCTCATAATGTGCTTCCAGATTGCGGTACATGCCGGATCTCCGCTCTGCAGCTTCAAAGTTGCCTGATGGGCACGCTCTGCAAACTCCTCATCCACTTTGGACTTTGCACTGGCTGCCGGGTAAATCTCTTCCAGCTCCGAAATTGTAAAAGGTGCCTCCTCCGGATATGCACCGGTGTAGCTCTCATCGAAATAAGGCAGCTCCGGCTTCCGGTCATGCAGCTCCTCGATGATCAGTCCCATCTGCAGCCCCCAGTCTCCCAGATGAACATCGCCCAGCACTTCATTACCCATGAAACGCAGCAGACGTTTGATGCTCTCACCGATGATCGCGGAACGCAGATGTCCCACATGCAGCGGCTTTGCAGCGTTCGCACCGCCGAAGTCTACGATTGCCGGACCATCTGAGGAGATCGTCTCCACCCCCAGCTTCTCACTGGTGCGCATCTCGTTCAGATAGGAGGCAGCAAATGCTCCGGTCAGTTTCAGGTTCAGAAAACCGGGCGCAACTGCGGATACTTCCTCAAACATCTCGGAATCTGCCAGCTTCGCCTCTACGTCTTTTGCGATCATGATCGGAGCTTTGTGGTACAGCTTTGCTCCTGCCATCGCCCCGTTACACTGATACTCACACAGGTCAGGACGATTGGACAGTGTCACCTTTCCCAGGTCCTTGTCGTATCCGGCTGCTTCAAACGCCTCCTGTACCTGCTCTGTAATCAACTCTAAAATCTTCTTCATACATTCATCCTCATTTTCTGCGGAAACCACACGAGCCGAATGAATCATTCGGCTCGCAGAAAATCATTCAGTTCTTATTTTTTTATTACTTGCGTAAGATGATGTCATCTCTTCCGGGTCCATTGGATACCATCGTGATCGGTACTCCCAGCTCGCCTTCGATGGTCTCGATGTAGTTACGGCATGCTTCCGGCAGATCCTCATACTTGCGGATACCGCGGATATCACACTTCCAGCCCGGCAGAACCTTCCATACCGGCTTTGCTTTCTTCAGCAGACTGGTGGTCGGGAAGTCCTTTGTAACCTTGCCATCGATCTCATAGCCAACACACATCGGGATCTCATCCAGATAGCCCAGTGCATCTACAACGGTCAGAGCTACCTCAGTAGCACCCTGAATACGGCAACCATAACGGGTAGCAACTGCATCAAACCATCCCATACGTCTCGGACGTCCGGTGGTAGCACCGAACTCACCGCCGTCTCCGCCTCTTCTGCGGAGCTCATCTGCCTCATCACCAAAGATCTCGCTGACAAACTCACCTGCGCCAACTGCGCTGGAGTATGCCTTTACAACGGTGATGATGTCCTTGATCTCGTACGGAGGGATACCGGCACCGATTGCACCGTAAGCTGCCAGAGTGGAAGAAGAAGTAACCATCGGGTAAATACCGTGATCCGGATCCTTCATGGAACCTAACTGACCCTCTAACAGGATCGTCTTGCCATCTTTGATTGCCTGATACAGATATGCGGAAACATCACATACATAAGGCTTTACCATATCGCGGTAGGACAGCAGTGTCTGATACAGCTCGTCTGCATCGATCAGAGGCTTATGATACATGTACTGCAGCATAACATTCTTCTGCTCAACAACGCGGTCTACATGCTCTCTCAGGCCTTCCTCATCAAACAGCTCGCTTACCTGGAAGCCGATCTTTGCATACTTATCGGAATAGAAAGGAGCAATACCGGACTTTGTAGAACCGAAGCTCTTACCGCCCAGACGCTCTTCCTCATACTTATCAAAATCAATGTGGTATGGCATCAGAATCTGTGCACGATCGGATACCAGAATGTGAGGAGTCGGAACATTTCTCTCTTCCAGACTCTTGATCTCGTTAAACAGATAAGGAATATTCAGCGCTACACCGTTACCGATGATGCAGGTAGTGTGTCCATAGAAAACACCGGACGGCAACAGATGCAGGGCAAATTTACCATAATCATTAATAATCGTGTGACCTGCGTTACTTCCACCCTGGAAACGGATGACGATGTCGGACTCTCTGGCAAGCATATCCGTAATCTTACCCTTTCCTTCATCTCCCCAGTTCGCACCAACAATAGCTCTAACCATAGGACTGTTCCTCCTGTCATTTGAATCCATGATTCTAAAAATACTAAAGGGCAAAAATGCCCGACTAATAGTATATAAGAAACACCCCGGAAAATCAATACACATTTTTCCGGGACATTATATTTATCGGGTATTTTTTTGTCGTAATTTCACGCTTTTTCGAAGTTTCGGCATTTTCTATCCGGCTTATCTGGATAAAATCGTACCTCCACCGACCACCAGATCTTCCTGATAGAACACAACTGCCTGCCCTGGTGTCACCGCTCTCTGTGGTTCCTCAAACTCTACCCTCACGATTCCGTCACTCTCCGGGGATACCGTTGCCCACTGTTCCTTCTGATGATAGCGCGTCCGCGCCTTGACACGGATCGGCTCTGTCAGATCTTCAAACGCGATCCAGTTCAGTCTGTCCGCATAAAATGTCGTGGAGAACAATGCCTCCGACGGACCGACGATGACGGTATTTTTTGCCATGTCCTTGCCGCATACATAAATCGGAGAACCAACTGCAAGATTCAGCCCTTTCCGCTGCCCCATCGTGTAGCGAATCGCGCCGTGATGCGTTCCCAACTGCTTTCCCTCCAGATCCACGATGGGACCATCCTCATAATGACGTCCGGTGTGGCGCTCCAGAAATGCCACATAATCGCCATCCGGAACAAAGCAAATATCCTGACTGTCATGCTTGTGTGCATTCAGAAATCCTTCCCGCTCTGCAATCTCCCGCACCTCGGTCTTGCGCAGCTCACCCAGAGGCAGTCTGATATGCGCCAGCTGTTCCTGGTTCAGCATGTACAACACATAACTCTGGTCTTTGCTCTCATCCAATCCCTTTTTCAACAGATAACGTCCATTTTCTTCTACGATTCTCGCATAATGTCCCGTCACCACATAGTCCATCTGCAGTTCTTTTGCCCGCTGCAGCAGTTTTTCGAATTTCATATAGCGATTGCACTCAATGCACGGATTCGGGGTCTCTCCCGCCTCATAACTGGCGGCAAATCGATCCATGACCTGTGTACAGAAATCTTCTTTATAATTAAACACATAAAACGGCATTCCCAGGCGGAACGCGACACTCCGCGCATCCTCCGCATCTTCCAGCGAGCAGCAGGTCTGATGCGCCGGAATACCGGCATCTTCGTTTTCATAGAGCTTCATCATGACGCCCATGCAGTCAAAGCCCTGTTCCTTCATCATCCATGCTGCTACCGAGCTGTCTACTCCGCCGCTCATGGCAATCAATGCCTTCTGACTCATACTTCTTCCTCTCTCTTTTGACCGGCAATCCGGTCTCTTCCGTTGATTCGTCCCTGATGGGAATCCGGAATCTGCTCCAGATCAAACAGCAATCCGATCAGACTCTCATGATACGGAATAAAGCTGCCATCCCGGATCAACTCCAGAATCTCCGCCTTCGATGCCCAACGAACTTCTGCCACTTCGCTTTCCTGCAAATGCAATGCACTCAGATCCACATCCTGATCCACGATATAAAAATCATCGTAACCTTCATCAAAATTCAGGCTCAAATGCGGCGTTCTGCCCTGCAAATGCAGCGTAAGTCCCAGTTCTTCTTCCACTTCCCGCTCTGCTGCCCGGGCACTTGTATCTCCTGCAACAGCACTGCCGCCCACAGAAACATCCCACATGCCGGGAAATCCCTGCTTGAACGGCTGGCGTCTCTGGATCAGCATTTCTCCCGCAGAATTTCGAATGCAAATATGTACAACCAGATGATAATCGCCCGGCTGAAATCTTTCTCCCCGCACCATCGTCCGGCCAGTCAGGCGACGATCCGCGTCATAAACATCCCAAATTTCCATGTCTATCCTCAACTTTCCTCTGGCGTGCCCTCTTCCGTCTCTGTCCGAAGCTGTGGAAAATGCTCCTCGATGATGGCACAGGCATGTCGAATCAATGTTTCACAGGGACGCGATGCATAATATTGCTCTGTCCGCGCTTCCGGCATCGCTACGCCATCCACTTCCGTCAGACCAAGCAATTCTCTGCATAAGATCGTGTCATGCTCTGCCCGCAGCTCCTGCGCCAGATCCTGCACCAACTGATAGTTTGCACCTTTTGCTTCCTGATCTTCCGGCACCGTGCTTCCTGTAAAGAAACCTGCAATCAGCGCCATTCCGGACACTGCGCCGCACACTTCCCGCATTCTGCCGATCCCGCCGCCAAAGGACGCCGACATTCGCATCGCAAGATTGCGATCCATCCCCAGTTGATCCGAAAAAGCACAAAAAACAGACTGCGCACAGTTGCATCCCTGATGAAACAATGCCGCGCCGCGCTCTGCACCCGGACAGACCCATTTGTTTTTTTTCTTGTTCTGCTCGCTCAAAGTAAGATCCTTCCTTCCTGGATTGCTTCATATAGAGTTTCCACATTTTCCGGACAATATTCGATCTCTTTGGAATACAGTCCCACAAGTTGTGCCCGCGGCAGCCAATCCGCAGAATCTCCCGCATTTGCCTCCGCGATCAGCATCGTCAACAGACGAATGTGCAAAAGCAAAAACTGCAGACGCAGTGCCAGATCCCAGTCATACAATGCTTCCACCAAATAGCGATACAAATAATAAACGCTCAGATGCTCCCACTCATATTCCTGCTCGGAGCGTCTTTCAAGAAGAGCATTCCCTGACATCTGCAATTCCGGCAGACGTTCTCTGATCCGGCGCAGGGCATCCGGTAATTCTGTTCCAAGATACTCCAACTTCAAACAGACATCCAATATATCCGTCAGCTCTTCCTCTGACAGCGGATCTTTTTGATACGTCTGCTGTCTGCATATAGCAAATGCCTTCTGAATCTGAACTTCTGTCAGTTCCTGTCCCTGATCCAGCAAATCCTGCATCTCCATCAAAAAAACTTCCAGACGGATCAGACGCTGTGCCACCGACACGCTGCGATCCTGCAGCAGCGAAAAACCCGCTTCCCGGATTTTCAGCAACAGCGGCAGAAATGGATCTTCGTCTTCCTCCTCGCCGCTTGCTTCCAGCTCCTCTGTCTCAAACCGGATCGGCTCCGGATGTGTGAACAGAAGTCTTCGCACTTCCTCACAGCACAATCCAAGCCCCTCCTCCGTATCGGCTCCCAACCAGTTATAAAAGCGGGGATGCTCTGTGCAAATGTCGCACAGAGCCTCCTCTCCCAGATTCTGATAGATCCGGCATAAATTCTGTTCATCCAGAAACGGACACCGTCTCTGCCTCGTCAGACGAAAGAAATCTTCCCCCTCTTCCGTCTCCAACCGCTTCCGAAGTTCTTCCCCGAATGCACCTGGAATACTGCGATAATATTCTGCGGAAACGCTGTCCACTTCAATCTCCCATCCGGCGCAGCAGGTATCCTGACATGCGGACGCGATACAGTGAAAGTCCCTCAGAAAATCAGGTACTGTCTTTTTCATCGGATCACAGACTCCACTTCCTCTGTTCCGGCGCAAAGCAGTGCCATCAGCATCGCAATCTGTGCTCCCTTATAAGCGCCCTCCGGCTTGAACTGCTCCTGCAGAGTATGGCACTTGCTGTCATAGTCTCTGCCTGCTCCCAGACAAATAGCCGGAAGTCCTGCCTCCAAAGCACGGCTGCAGTTTGTGGAACCGCCCTTTGCAATGCCGGGCTCTGCACAGCCAAGGTACTGAGAAACCGCATATGCTGCCTCTACGATCGGCTCATGAATGTCCTGCGCTCCTGCATTGACATCACAGATATGGCGGCTTGTCCATGTGATCTTATCCTTGCCCCAGCGAGCAGTCTCTTCCTGACATGCTTCCTCCACTGCTGCGAAGATCCGCTCCTTGAGATCCATCAGATCCTTCTGGTCGTTGGAACGGAAGTTCAGTACAACCGAAGCCTCCGGGACGATGGCGTGAACGGCTGCCATATTTCCTGCATGCGAACCGGTCGCAGCAAATGTCGTAAAGGATTCGGACGGTACTTCAAAATCTGCCAGCTTCGCCATGAAGCGGGCTGCCGCATGCAGCGGATTTGCCACCTGACCAAATGCTGCCCACGCGTGTCCGCCAATACCGTGGAATGTGATCTCATAAGTCTGAATACCGGTTGCCTGGCACACGATCTCCTCAAAGCCATCTCCGTCTACAGATACGCTTGCCTGCAGCTCCGGATGATGCTGGCAATAATACTGCATACCTTTCAGTGCACCCATACCTTCTTCCTGTACGGTGCCGACCACATGAATATCTCCCTTCGGCTGGATACCTGCCGCACGAATCGCACGAACAGCGGACAATACGGCTGCACAGCCTCTCGTGTCATCCACGATACCAGGACACTTGATATAACCATCTTCTCTTACAATCTCCAACTTTGTGTCCATCGGGAATACGGTGTCCATGTGCGCCTCCAGCAAGGTTGTCACACCATCGCCGGTACCTCTCAGAATGCCGACACAGTTGCCATACTCGTCAATGTGGCAATCTTCCAGTCCTTCTTCCTGAAACATCTCCAACAGGCGTTTTGCCTTCTGTCCTTCCGCTCCTGTCGGTGCCGGGATCAGCGTCAGTTCGATCTGCTTTTCCAAAATCGTCTCCTGATCTGCTTCTGCAAACTCCAACGCTCTCTGTACGGATGTCTGTGCTGTCAACTGCTCCAGTTTCTGTTTTGTCTGTTCGGAAATCTGATAGTTCATTTTTGTCCTCCAATCCGTTCATACCATTAAGAATCCTGTTTTCTTTGTCTTACAGATCCTCTTCCACCATGCTCTTTTCCCGGTGGAACAAATCATAAATACATGGTATCACAATCAGCGTCAAAAGTGTACCATAAATTAAACCTCCTACGGTAACGATCGCCATCGGCTGCATCATCTCAGAGCCCTGTCCCATACCGAGTGCCAGGGTGGACATGGAAATGATGGTTGTAAGTGCCGTCATCAGAACCGGACGCAATCGCGTCTGACCGGCTTCCACAATGGCTTCTTTCTTGGATTTGCCCTCTTTTCGCAGCTGATTGATATAATCTACCAGCACGATACCATTGTTTACAATAATACCAGCAAGCAGTACAAAACCGATCAGCGCAATGATGCTCACTTCAAATCCGCTGAAGTACAGCAGGAAGAAACCGCCTGTAAATGCCAGCGGAATCGTAAACAGAATGATAAACGGCGACAATAGCGACTGGAACTGGGCAACCATGATCAGATAGATCAGCGCAACTGCCAGTACCAGCATCAAAATAATCTGTCCCATCGCTTCGTTAATTGTCTCATTCTCGCCGGTCATCTCCAATGTGTAGCCTTCCGGACAGTTGTAATCTGCCAGAGCAGCCTTCACATCATCCCCTACCAGACCAATGTTATATCCGTCCGCCAGCTCCGCTGACACGGTCAGATAACGATTCTGCGCCTTTCGGTTGATGACACTCAGTCCCTGCTGGTTGGTAAAGGTAACAATCTCCGACAACGGAACTTCTTCGGATTCCCCGGTCGTC
This sequence comes from uncultured Cuneatibacter sp., assembly GCA_934234215.1. GTDB lineage: Bacteria > Bacillota > Clostridia > Lachnospirales > Lachnospiraceae > CAKQHB01. Next base: position 69,674 of record CAKQHB010000010.1, on the reverse strand, counting down.
TGATCCGTCCAAGTAAATGTCAGCTCCTCCAGATCCTGTCTCGTCACATTTGCCTGATCCTCCGTTTTCAGATAAACGGAATAATCCTTCACATCTGTGGAAACTGCTGTTGCCGCAGAATCATCCGCCAGCTTCTGATATACAAGCTGGAACACCTGTGCAACGGTCATCTGATATTTTGCCGCTTTCTCCTTGTCTACGGTCACAACAAACTCATTTGTTGTCTTTCCAAGGCCATCATCCACCTTGCTGATGCCCTCTGCCTGACTGATCTGATCTGCCACATCCTGTGCGATTTCCTGCAGTGTGTTCAGATCTCTGCCAATCACATTAATCGAGATACCGGTTCCAGTCAGTGCAGTCATATCCATGCTGGAAGAATCAATCGAAATCTCACAGTCCAGATCCGCACATGCCTCCAGAACATCCGCCGTCACCTGCTTATCGGTCCGCTTTGTTCCATCTTCCATCAGAAGATACATCGTCACGCTGTCGGAACCGCCTCCGCCCATCAGGCTCATGGTACTGCCGCTTCCGATCATCGCACCGATAGTACCAACGCCATCCACTGCTTCCATTCTGGAAATTGCCTCATCTGAGATCGCACAAAGCTCCTCAAAATCAAGGGATTCTCCTTCTTTTGCAGTCAAGGTCGCCGTCATCTGCGTACTGCTCATCTCCGGCATAAAGGCAGTACCGCGGGACAATGCCAGAACTACACTCAACACCAGCAGCACCAGCGCCAGAATCAATACCACCGGCTTCCAGTGCAGCAGCTTTTCCAGCAATATTCCATATCCGTTTCGAAGCTTTGTAAAGAATGCAAATTCCTTTGTCTCCGAACGCTTCAGCATACCGGACGCCATTGCCGGTACCAGTGTCAATGCAACCAACAAACTTGCAAACAAGGTGTATGCAATCGTCAAGCCCAGATCCACAAACAACTGTCTCGTAATACCATCAGTGAAAATGATCGGGGCAAATACACAAACCGTCGTCAACGTGGAAGCAATGATTGCACCGCTAACCTGAGAGGCACCTTCCACTGCCGCTTTCTTTTTGGAATAACCCAGTCCGCGCATTCGGAAAATGTTCTCGATGACGACAATGGAGTTATCCACCAGCATACCGATTCCCAGTGCCAGTCCGGACAGGGAAATGATATTCAGTGTCACACCGGAAAAATACATCAGCACGATCGCCATCACCACGCTCAACGGAATGGAGCATGCCACGATCAGTGTCGGACGCAGATCCCGCAAGAACAAAAGCAGAATAAAAATTGCCAGAGCTGCACCGACTAAAATATTTTGAACGACCGAATCTACGATCATATCAATGTATACGCCCTGATCCATGAGCGCCGTCAGATGTAAGCCCGCTTCCTCCTGCTCCAGACGGTCAAAGCGTTCCAAAATTCGATCTGTCACATCTCCGGTGGAATATCCGGTCTGTTTTTCAAAGCTGAGCATCAGGCCCTGATTGCCATTGATCTTTGTATATACTTCTGAGGAGTTGTCTACCCGCTCAACATCTGCAATATCACTCAGCTTAATCGGTTCAATGCTATCCAGTCCCAGATCAAGTAGCGTCAGGTTTTCCAGTTCTTCCTGCGAATCCACGGAATCTCCCACTCGCACGAGATACTGATTCTCTCCTTCTGTCAGATACCCCGCCGGCATGGAAAAGTTCTGCGCTGTCAAAATTCCCTGCAAGGTATCCAGAGAGAGGACTGCATTCAGATCACTGGATTTCAATGCCTGCTCTTTTGTCGTATCCAGCGTTCCCTGTGCTTCCTCCAGCTTGCTCTCTCCATTCGTCAGTGCTGACAGGGAGCTGGATATCTGAATCGTGCCGAGGATCTGCTGCTCATTTAAAGTCCGCAAAGCTTCATCCAATGTGACTTTTCCCTGCTCGATCTGTGCTTTGCCTTCTTCAATGGCTGCAATCCCCGCACGAACTTCTGTCAGCTGACTGCTCAGCTGCGCGATCGCTGCCGGAAGATCTTCGGTGGAACCCAGTTCAATCCCTGCCTTCTTCAGCATTTCGCCCACCTGTGCAGCCAATCCACGGATCTGCTCCAGCTGTGTTTTCAGACCATCGATCATCGCCTGTGCCTGTTCTACCGTCATGCCCGTCTGCGCTGCAAAGTCTTCTGCTGAAAGTCCGGCTTCCCAAAGCTTTAACTGTGCCTCTGCTACATCGATCTGTCCCTGAATTTCCTGCACACGATCATACATTGACTGCAGCTGCGGAATCATCGTCTCCAGCAATTGTTCCATCACCTGCAGGTTGGAAAGCTGCTCATTCAGCTCACTCTCCGTCTCTACCAGATTAAACTTCTGCTTAAGAATTTCTGTATTGCCCTGTGCCATCCCGGAAGCGAGTTCATTCTGACCGTTTTCTATCTGGTTCTTTCCATCCTCCAGCTCTGCCTTAGCGGAATCCAACTCCTCCTGCGCTTCGGTAAACTGTCCGGAGATCACCTCCTGAATCTTTGCATTCAAGGCATCAATCTTTTCCTGCTTCAGGGTGACCTGAATCGTCTCCTCGATTCCACCGGACATCGTAACAGATGCAACACCTTCAATACTCTCCAGCTGAGGCTCCAGTTTCGACGTCACATAGTCTGTGAGCTCTACGCTATCCATCCCGTCCACGTCCACTGCCGCCACAAAGACCGGAAGCATATCCGGATCGATCTGCATGATCATTGGCGTTCCGACAGTATCTGTCATCTGTCCCGTGACAGTATCCAGCTTCTGCTGAATCTCAATCAGAACAGAATCCATATTGGTATTCTGCGCATATTCTGCGACTACAACCGAATAACTGTTATAAGACATGGAACTGATTGTCTCGATATTCGATGTTGTCGCAATCCCTGCCTCAATCGGCGCTGTAACCGCCGTCTCCACCTCCTCCGGACTCGCACCCGGATCGGTCGTCATAATCAGAACATAAGGAAAGCTCATATCCGGCAGCAGATCCGTCGTCATTCTTGTCACCGATACAAATCCCAGCACAAGAACTATGACAACTGCCGCCAAGACCGTAAAAGGCTTTCGGACACTCCTCTTTGATAGCATGCAATTTCCTCCTTCAACTCACACAAACTGAAATTTAGTCTATCACAAGTTCTTGTGTAACTCTATGATTTTAGAAAGATTTCATAATGTAGAGCTCTGAAATCAGAAAAAAGCAACTTGCCATGAAATTTCTTCACAGCAAGTCGCCTTCTTCGAATTTTCTACCACTATTTTTTCGAAATTATAAGAAAATGTACTTTAAGACAAACAGAATAGACAACACATACATCAGTACGCTGATCTTCTTTTCCTTTGCCTTGCCAGTGATCAGGTTGATCAGAGTCCAGGAAATCACGCCGATTACGATACCTTCAGAAATACTGTATGCAAGGGGCATTGCCAGGATGCAGAGGAATGCCGGGATTCCCTCGGAGGGATCTTCGAAGTTGATCTTTACAACAGAACCCATCATGTAGAAACCAACGGTAATCAGTGCCGGAGCAATCGCGAAGGACGGGATTGCAAGGAACAGTGGGCTGAAAATAACTGCTAACAGGAACAGGACTGCGGTAACAGCTGCGGTCAGACCAGTACGTCCACCAGCGGTAACACCGGATGCACTCTCTACATATGTAGTGGTGGTGGAAGTACCAAGAACAGCACCGACGCTGGTTGCAATTGCATCCGACAGCAGAGCCGGCTTGATGCGAGGCAGTTTTCCGTTCTCATCCAGCATGTCAGCCTTTGAAGAAACACCGATCAGGGTTCCGATCGTATCAAACATATCGACGAACAGGAATGAGAACATGATAACGAGCATATCACCAATGTTAATGCTGCCAAAATCAACATCCAGAAATGCTCCGAATGTATTGCCCAGTGCAGAAAAGTCAAAGCTGATAATACCTCCCGGAATTGTGGAAGGCATACCGGACTCTGCGGTCGGGTTGTAAATGCCGATCAGCTCACAGATGATACCCAGTACCCATGTTGCCAGAATACCGATCAGGATACCGCCTTTTACCTTCTTTACCAGCAAAATTGCAGTGATCAGAACACCGATCAGAGCCAGAATCGCACCAACCGTAACTGCGGGTTCCCCGTGGAAATTCTGGTAAGTTACCAGAGTAGAGCTGCTGGCAACGATGATCTTGGCATCCTGCAGACCGATAAAGGCAACAAACAGGCCAATACCTACGCTGACTGCGGACTTCAGACTCATGGGGATTGCATTAAAGATTGCTTCTCTGACTTTGGTCAGGGACAGTACGATGAAGATCAGACCCTCTAAGAAGACTGCCATCAGCGCCAGCTGCCAGCTATATCCCATTCCAAGACAAACGGTATATGCCAGGTAAGCATTCAGACCCATGCCGGGAGCCAGTGCAAACGGGTAGTTTGCTAACAATGCCATCAGGATCGTACCGATAAAGGATGCCAATGCCGTTGCGATCATAACGCCGTTCGGGTCCATTCCTGCTACGGACAGGATGCTCGGGTTAACCGCAAGGATGTAAGCCATTGTCATGAACGTGGTAATACCAGCCATAACTTCAGTCTTTACATTCGTGTGGTTTTCCTTGAGGTGAAAAAACTTTTCCAACATACAAACTTCCTCCTCTAATGTAAAATAATAGTGGTATGCAATAAGGCATTTCGCCTGATTACCGGATCATAGATTCTGAAAAACAGACCCAAAGGCGGGGATCGTCACGGTCACATCACCCTCCGGCAATGCCACTGTCGTCTCCACCGTCTCCTCGGTCTGGTTGATCACAACCAGTTCTTTCTTTTCTGCAAAATAGGCACACTCTGTCTCCGCCTTATCTGTCACATAAACCGGATGTTCCAGTTTTGTTCCATAAATAAGCAAATTCAGAAGCAGACGGTTATTCTCTGTCGTTGTCTCAAAGGATGCCAGATAGAGTCCCATTCCTTTTCCAAACGAATGCGCCGTAAGCGTCGGCTTTCCATCGTCTTCCGCCAGTACCTTTGTGGTCTCATCCGTCAAATACAGCTCGCGGTGTTTTCCATGAACAAAACTGTTTTTCGGGAAAAGACCTTCCACATTCTCTCTCTCCCAGGTCATTCGACCGTGGCAGACGCGATCTCCGGTATCTTCATCAATTCCAAGTACCTGTGCCATACGGAAGTAGCGATGTGCACCTGCCCATGCGGAGGGCTCTCCAACGCCAAGGAATACACCGCCTTCATACACCCATTTTGTCAGAACACGCACAAGCTCTTCCTCTTTCCATGCAGAGCCGCCACTCCATGCGGAACCGGCGATTCCGGCATTGATTACCACATCCACCTGCTCCAATGCGCCTTTTTTCACCTGCTCGAAATCAAAGAACTTCACTTCCACCGGAAGTCCGGACAGTGCCTCATTGATATGGATCAGATCATGCATGTATGTTTCATGAAAATGACCGGAAAGTGTCCACGATCTCAAGCTGCCCCAATCATGCAGCACACCGACCCTGATCGGCAATGTTTCGGGATTTCCTGCGGAAAACAGCTCCCGGATCTGGCGGAACTCATCCGAGATCTCCTCGATATAATCCTGAAAATCCGGAAAATCTTCTGTCAAGTGCAAATATCCGCCCAAACCGATGCGATCGATCTTTTCTCTCAAAAGTGCTCTGCGAACATGCATCCAGTATCCCTTTGCATCCTTCACCGGATCTCCGCCTTCCATAAAGGTGGGGGCTCCGCCCAGTCCAACTGGGAACAAATACGGATGCAAACGAATCTCATGAGTCTGCGCCGGAACTCCCGCACACAGTCTGCACTCAAATCCGGAAAAGACGCACTTGATCATACCATCAAAGCCCATCTCCGGAAAACGCTTTCCATAGGGCTCCGTGCCAACCCAGCTGTCATCGTAAAAGACATACGCTTTCTTGCCGTAGCTATGTACCAGATCCACCAGCTGTTTACCGAAATCCACGACAAAATCATTTACAAACTGCATCCAGTCTTTTTTCTTTTGGGTCCGTGGCATATGAGATACATGAAGCTTTCCCTGATTCACAAAGTCTTCAGCCGTCATGGCATAACCATACTGTTTTTGGAACTGTTCCAACGCAAGCACACTGACTGTAAAATCATAGGAACCCCAATCGGTAAAACGATTCCGAAGTCGCTCGCTGCTTCCCCAGATCCATACAAAATTATAAAACATCGAGGTAAAGCGGACAACCGTTGTCGCCGGATGTGCTTCGCACCATTCTTTCATCCACTGCAGCAAATACTCCTGTGCCTCCGGATACCGGGCATCCAACTGCATCAGATGTTCTTTCTGCCAGTTGTTTGTGGTGTGATTGTACATCGAGATCTCTTCCCAGATTCGGTACGCCAGGAAGCTGACCGTGTACTCATGCCAGTCTGTTGCTCCTGCCAATGTCACAGTCCGTTCTTCTCTGTGGTATTCCCATTCTGTCTCTGTCAGCAGACGATTCTCTGTCCGATCGTATACCTGCCACCAGCCGAGTGCTTCCCTGCTGTCATTGACTTCAAACTGTTCTTCAAAAAAATCTGCCAGTAACGGGATTGTCAATTCTTCTCCTGCAGCTGCAACACGCGGCTCCGTCATCAGAAAACACTGCTGTCTTGCCTCAGGATGCTTTCGAATCCATTCATTGTGATCCCGGATCAGACAGATTGTCGAATAAATGCCATATCCGGCATCTACGATTTCCGGAGATAACTCCGTACCATCGCTGTCTCGAATCACATCTGCTCCCCATTTTTTTGCCAGTCGAAGCGTCAAATCTTCATATCCCGCTTCCCCCGGCATTGTAAATCCTCCCGTTGTTTTGCTCATTGCCTTCTCCTTTTTTTGAAATTATTTCGTTTCTTTTTGTCGTATTTCTTTTTCTTTTGTTTATTTTTGTTTTCTATATGCCCAGAACTTATTCATCAGGAAGTTAATCGGCACACTGAAAAACATCGTCAGGATCGGTGCTACCGCTTTCCGGATATGCAGCAAATCGATCCATACAAACGCCAATACATTATACAACACAACACCGGTGAACGCATATGCCACATAGGTTCGCAGCAAAGTCTTCCACCAGACACGCTTTTCGCCCTCTTCCTCCTGAAAGACAAGGCGACTGTTCCAAAACCAGGACCACACCACACTGATTAAAAATCCCATCAGATTTCCGATGACATAATCCCAACGAAAATTGATTTCTGCCTTTTCGAAAAGGAGCAGGGTCACCAGATAAACGACATAACTGCATACTGTATTCGATACACCAATCAGACAAAACTTCACGAACTGCACAAAGCTGTCTGCCATCTGCGGTGTCAGTTCCCGATGCAGAATCCGAAACAACAGTGCCAGACAAAATCGCACAAACCGTTCCAGAAGATTCCATATTTTTTTCATTCTAACGACTAATTCCTTCCGTACTTGATCCAATTCCTATTTTACTTCCCTCAGGAACGGCGAATGGCACATCTTATGATGCGCCATCCTTTGTAAACATGACAGCTACTGTCTTGAAAATAATTTTCAGATCCAGCAGCAAAGACCAGTTGCGGATATACTCCTCGTCCAACTGTACAACCTTCTCAAAGTCCGTAATCTCACTGCGACCATTTACCTGCCACATACCTGTGATACCCGGCTTTGCGGACATTCGGATTCGATGGTGGAACTCGTACTTTTCCCACTCGTCCACCGTCGGCGGTCTCGTTCCAACCAGACTCATCTGTCCCATCAGAACATTAAAAAACTGCGGGAACTCATCCAGCGAATGATTGCGGATAAAGTGACCGACACCCTTGATAATCCGGGGGTCGTCATCCATCTTAAACATCATGCCATCTTTTATTTTATTTTGTTTTTCCAGCTCTTTTTTCCGCTCCTCTGCATCCAGATACATACTGCGGAATTTGATAATCTTAAACTTTCGACCATTCTGACCGATTCGAACCTGTCTGAAAAAGATCGGCCCCGGTGACTTGATAAAAATGATCGGGCCAAGAATCAGCGTCAGAACCAAGGTTCCTGCAGAGCCGACCAGACCACCGATGATATCCATAATTCGCTTGCAAAGCGCCTGCTTCCAGCTTACAGTCTTCATCGCCGTCGTGATGACATTATAACCTGCAAATCGCTCTACAAACTGCTCTCCAGGGAAATAGTTCTCCTGCGCCAGTCGCTGATGTACCGGAATCCCCATAGACATACAGGCAGAAAACAATGCTCCTGGGAATGCAATCCCCTCCGGCAGATCTGCAAACACATCATCGATCCAGTTTCTGCAGATATATTCTCCGGCATCCTTCAGCCCCGCTACAACCGGAACTGACTCAAAAATCTCACCGGTGCCATCGCGATCATACAAAATCAGTCCTGCAATTCGAAAACCATACTTGCGGTTCTTCTTAAACTGTTTGACCATCTCCTGCGCACGGGTACTCGTTGTCAGCAGGATCACCGAACGGCTCGGATTTTTTTCCATGCGATGAATTGCCAACTGCTTTACTAACAGTCTCGCCGGATAATCCAAAATCAAAAACAGCGCCCACATGTAAAGAAATGTCGCACGGGAAAACGGCTCTGCCATCTTGATCAGATACAGCACCAGCAACAGCGCTACACTGACTTCCGACACATGCACAACTGCACACATAAATTCTTTTGTTGAATTTCTGCGCAAAATACCCGCATAGGCACCAAAGAACAGCCCTACAACCAACTCCACGATTGCCAGCAAAACTGCAATCTCTATATAGAGGTCTGATTTGAAAATATAGAGATGATGCCGCAGAAAATATGCTGTCCAAAACGCCAGCTCTGCACAGATCAAATCTGTCAGCACAAAATCAAAGTGCTTTAACCATCCCACATTTGTCCGTTTGTACATAATCCCTTACCTTTCTATTTTCTGTTCCATACCGGCAAACAGCGCCAACAGGAACGGATTATATGCGATTTCCTGAAAATGATCTTCCATCGCGCACTGCAGAAAAACAAGCACCAGCACACCGAGAAACAGGACATCTTTTCGCTTGCATGCTTTTCGAATGATTTCCTCCATCGCAACTGCAAAAGCCGCAAAAGCAGCAAGACCAAAACGCAGAAGAATGGAGACATAAGAACAGTCGATATAGTTATAGTTTGCAAAATCAGTATCCCGTGTCATGCCAACCATCTGAATATATTGTCCAAATGGATGAATGCCGTAGTTTTGAATGCCAGTTTTTCCCAAAGAAAGGCGTGTTGAAAAGAATTGATCTAATCGCATCATTGTTCCAGAATACCAGTCAAAACGCCACGTCAACACCAACATTCCTACGCAAAGCACAACTGGAAGAACACCCAGAACTATCGAAAAAACGGTTCCCGCTTTTGACTGTTCAATTGCTGTGAATCTTGTAAGCAACTTCCATGCTGCCACACCGATTACTAACAACGCTGTACTAATTACTCCCGTTCTGGCATTGGTATAGTGGAAAATCAAAACCGACAATCCCATTAGAAGAATCAGCTCCGCATAGCTTGTCTTCTTTCCGCGTAATGCAATCCATGCTGCTGATAAGAAAAAGATATGTGCTGCATACTCATTCGGATATAAAAAACCAAGCGCATGTGTCTCTACCTGTTTTCCAGCAGAATTCCATGCTAACAGGATCCAATCCTCCACCTTTCCAATCTGACTCAGCACACCGATTCCCAGCACCAGCACACTGCCAATCACTACATATACTTTCAGGATATTCCGGAATGGCACTTCCCGCATCACCACAATCAGAATCAGCAGATCAATCAGCTCGTCATACTCATAGGGTGTTACTTCCATTCCAAAGGATACGACCTGTACACAGCGAATCAGTGCAATTCCAAGTAACGCAGAAATACCGATTTCTTTCCATGTAAACCGGCTGCCGCGGGAGATCTTTGCCAAGAGCAATACAATCGCGAATAACCGCAGCCACAGATAATAGGAATTGATTTTCGGAAGCCATGCAACAATCGTATACTGCACGACACTGTCCATCAAAATATATTTTGTCAGCATAATTCCGTACAGGCACAACGCTGCGACCTGCCAGAACAGAGGCTCTTTTTTCTTCCAATTTTCCATACTCATAAATTTCCTCTTGCGTGTCTGTCTATTTTATCACTTCGTCCTTGTGAACGTCAACCTGCTCCGGCTCAAAATTCAGCCGTTCTTCTTCCACAACGAGCGGACGATTCATCAAACGCGCATTCATACTGAGAATATATTCTCCCAAAAGTCCAATAAAAAACAACTGCATTGACCCAATCAAAAAGACCCCGATCACAATGGGAGCCATCCCCGCCTGAAAACCATACCAGTTTGTCAGCTTGAGAACTAAATAGACAAGCGCCACGATCAAGCTCAATGTTCCCATGATAAATCCGGCAAATGTGGCAAGCCGCAGACCGATCTTCGTATAGGAAGTGAAACTGAGCATTGCAGCATCGTACAGCGTGTACCAGTTATTGTGCGTCTTTCCGGCGCGTCTTTGCGGCTGTTCGTATTCCAACTCTTTCCGCTCATATCCCAGCTCTGCTACAATTCCGCGGATAAACGGAGTCGGATCATGAAGATCCCGCAGCACCTGAATAAAGTCCTTATCATACAAACCAAATCCGGTAAATTGCTCAATCTGTTCCACCGAAGACATCTTCCGGATTGCCTTATAATAAAGACCACGCAGCGCATACATCAGCTTATTCTCTTTGCTGGATGTTTTTCTTCCGATAACGATCTTATATCCTTTTTCCCATTCTGCTACAAATTTCGGGACCATTTCCACCGGATCCTGAAAATCTGCGCAGACCGAAACAACACAATCTCCCGTTGTCTGCAGCAGACCATAATATGGAGAATTGAACTGTCCAAAGTTCTTAGCATTGAAAATCGCCTTGATTTTCGAATTGCTCTGACATAGCTTGCGAAGCTTTACCCGCGTCGTATCTGTAGAATGATTGTCAATGAATAAAATCTCATAATCATACTGCGGCAAATCTTTTGCGAACATCGCAATCAACGCCTCGCTCATGGGAACAACATTTTCTTCTTCGTTATAGCATGGCACCATGATGCTTATTTTTTTTGTATTTGCTTCCATAGTCTCTGAATTCCCTCTTCAAATGAAATCTCCGGCTCAAATCCGGTATCTGCCGTCAGCTGCGTGATATCCGCTTTCAAATACATCACCTGGCCCGGCGCATATGGAATCGCACCAAGCCGCAATTCCGCCTCCGGCGCAACACATGTACGGATTGTCTGAATATACTCCGCCAGCGGTCGCACCTGACCACTTCCCAGCGGATAAACCGCGCCATCCTTTCCGGATTCGCCCATCAGGCGAAGCGCCCTTGCTGCATCTGTGCTATATAAATAATCCCATTGCTGCTCACCCTTTGTGAACTTCACTGGCTCACCGGACTGGAATCCGCGAATTGCACTCATCACCATCGAGCCTTCCACATTTCCCGGACCATAGACGCTGAGAATCCGCGCCCACACATGACGAATCCCAAGCTCTGTACAATACTTCCGGCTCATCTGTCCGGCACAAAGCTTCGCCATTCCATACCCAGTCAGCGGAAATACGGGGGTCTCTGCTGACAACGCCCCCTCTGCTTTTCCGTATTCTGCCTGTGAACCAGCTCCGACAAAACAACTGCAGCCGCATCGCGCTGCAAGTGCCACAGCGTCCAACACGCCACGGATATTTTCATTCTGCAGATACATATCATCTCGTGAAGCGCCTGTCGTTCCTGCCCAAGCCAAATGAAAGCAAACTTCTGCTTTCGGAAGCTCCAGTGTTGACAGTTGCTTCAGGTCGCAGCAAGTCAGCTTCAGCCTGTCTCCGTATCCACGGAATTGCTCCAGCATCTGCCCTTCCTTCGGGGAATCTTCCCGCAGAATTCCAAGAACTTCATAGCCATGTTCCAACAATTCTGCAGTTAATGCCTGCCCGATCATGCCTCCGGCACCTGTCACGATTGCTCTTTTCTCCATGTTGCTCCTCGTTCCGGATTATTTTTTCAGCATCGGAATATACAAATTTTCCTTCAACTCTTCTTCCGGCAAAAATGGTGCCAGATCTTCTAACGGTGCCGACACCAAAGAACCATCCGGCAATCGCTTCGTTGCGGATTTCGGCTCAAATTTCTGTTCTTCATCCACCAATACTTCGCAAAATACCGGACCTTCTGTTGCAAGAACTTGACGCAACACCACATCCAGCTGCTCATTTTTTTCTACCCGAAAATACGGATACCCGTATGCCGGCGCCAATTTCGACATATCCGGGAAACTCAGATCCTGACTCTCCGGACCGACACCGACTAACGGCTTTCCAAAGAAATTATTCTGTGTCTGCCGAATCGAATGATATCCACCGTTGGAAATCATAAAGATCTTGATTGGCATCCGATGATGCCAGATCGTCTGCAGTTCCTGCAAATTCATCTGAATGCTGCCATCGCCTGTCACCAGAATCACATTTGACGTGTCCGGATCTTGCTTTGCTGCTTCCCAGGCACCTATTGCCGCCGGGAGATCATATCCCATGGAAGCAATCGCAGAATTCACCAGAAAACGCTGCCCTTTTTTGATGTGCCATGCATGACTTCCTACCACGCATGCAGAACCATTTCCAACAACTGTAATCTGCCCTTCGGAAAGCAGTTTACTCAACGTATCCACAAATGCATATACATTCGTAAGAGAAGCCTTGGCATAATGCTTTTTCTGTACGACAGGATATTTTTTTCTCCACAGCTGACACTGTTCTCTCCAACTCTCGCCGTGAAAGACCGGCTCTACCGCCGCTTCTTTTAATTTTTTCAAAAAATCTGCCGCATCTGCATGAATCGGGTATTCCACATGCAATGTCGGCTTTTTCAATTCCTCACCATCTACATCGCAATCGATCACATAAGCCTCTCTTGCCCATGTCTGGAAATTATATCCCACCTGCCGAATACTCAAACGGCAGCCTACAGACAACACCAAATCACTATTCTGCACCGCAAAGTTTCCGGCACGATCTCCCATGATTCCTGGACGTCCGGCATAAAGCGGATGATCATCCCACACTTCATCACTGCTGTCCCACGCCGTTACAACCGGAATCTGTAATTTCTCAATCACTTCCAAAAATGTATCATACGCACCCGCCAAACGAATCCCATTTCCCGCATAAAATACCGGGCGTTTTGCCTCCCGTACTTTCTGCAGCACATGCGCAATCTGTTCCTCCGTCACTTCCGGGATTGGCTCTATCCGTTCTTTCTCTGGCTCGTATCCCTTCAGATTTTCCGTCTCGATCGTCGCTCCCTGCACATTCATCGGAATATCCAGCCAACACGGACCCGGACGACCATGCTTTGCAAGATACAGTGCTTTTTCCAGATGATATCGGACCTCACTTGGTTCCGTCACCATCACACAATATTTCGTCATGGAGGAAACTGCTTTGCAAATATCAAACTCCTGATCTCCCACTGCTCGCAAATTCAGTCCGGTACTCCGCGCTGTCGTATCATAGCGCACCTGTCCGGAGATCACAAGCATCGGAATCGAATCCAGCCAGCCACCCACAACACCAGTGATGGCATTTGTTCCGCCGGGACCAGTCGTCACACACAGCAGTGCCAGCTCATTGTGTACTCTGGCATAACTCTCCGCTGCAATCGCGCATGCCTGTTCATGATGCTGATACAGCATCGAAAGCCCTGGCTGACAGCCAAAGGAATGGTTTAGATGCATCGCACCACCGCCAGTTACAGTAAATCCCTGACGGATTCCTGCCTGCACCAAATATTCTGCAATATAGTCTGAGACCTTCTGTTTCACGCGTTCCTCCATTCCTTCGTCCTGCATTCGCCTGACTAAGTTTTAAACTTTTATGCCTGTACGGCTTCCCGAATCATCTTCGCCATATAATCAATCATTTCATCGGTCATGCCCGGATAAACACCGACCCAGAAAGTGTCCCGCATGATCCGGTCTGTGTTTGTCAAATCTCCAACCACACGATATCCTGTGCCAGATGCTCTCATTTCGTCAAAGCAAGGATGCTTAATGAGATTTCCGGAAAACAACATTCGCGTCTGCACACCGTGCTGCTCCACATAGCGAACAACCTCATTGCGGTCAACACCTTCCTTGCAGGTGATCAGGAAACCAAACCAACTTGGATTGGAATTTGCACATGCTTCCGGCAGGATCAGCTTTCCCTCACAGCCCTCCAATGCTTTGCGCAATCTGGCAAAATTCGCTCTTCTGCGCTCCACAAAGGACGGGAACTTTTCTAACTGCGCACAGCCCACTGCCGCCTGCAGATCGGTGGCTTTTAAATTATATCCCAGATGAGAATAGACATATTTATGATCGTATCCCAGCGGAAGCTCTCCAAACTGCTTGTCAAAACGGTGTCCGCAGAAATTGTCTTTTCCGGGAGGACAGATACAGTCACGTCCCCAGTCCCGCATCGAACGGATAATCCGATGCAGCAGCGGATTGGTTGTGTACACTGCGCCGCCTTCGCCCATCGTCATATGATGCGGCGGATAAAAGCTGCTCGTGCCAATATCTCCGATCGTACCGGTAAAGTGAGTCTTTCCATCCTTCGTTGTATATTCGGATCCAAGTGCATCACAGTTGTCTTCCACCAGCCAAAGTCCATGCCGGTCACAAAATTCTTTGACTGCATTCAGATCAAACGGATTTCCCAACGTGTGTGCAATCATCACCGCTTTTGTCTTTTCCGAATAAGCTTCCTCCAGCTTCGTCACATCAATGTTATACTGCGGAATCGTCACATCCACAAAAACCGGAACCGCGCCGTACTGGATCACCGGAGAAACCGTGGTTGGAAATCCGGCTGCCACCGTGATGACCTCATCCCCTCTGCGAATTCTGCGTTCTCCCAATAGTGGAGAGGTCAGCGTCATAAAAGCTAATAAA
The DNA here is from genome assembly GCA_934234215.1 of uncultured Cuneatibacter sp. GTDB lineage: Bacteria > Bacillota > Clostridia > Lachnospirales > Lachnospiraceae > CAKQHB01. The sequence continues at coordinate 54,667 of CAKQHB010000010.1, read as the reverse complement.
TTTGCGGAAGATCCGCTGTTCACAACGGAGCAGAACTTTACACCGAGATACTCTCCCAGCTTCTGCTCAAATTCATCGGTATAGCGACCTGCAGTCAGCCAAAATTCCAATGCGGAATCCACGAGATTCACCATTTCCTTCTCGTCATACACACGAGAAGCATAGGGAATTCGTTCTCCTTCCACATACGGCTTCTTCTGGTTGTGGTACTTTCCACAATATTCTGCCACCATCCCCAGAATCTCTTCTCTGGCTTCTTTCTCACTCATGTTTTCAAACTGATTTTCTCTCATCATCGTCTATTCCTATATTTTTCTTGAAAGCAGTGTCTCTCTTATTGAAAAAACTCTCGGATCTGCTGTTCCATGCATGCTTCTACGGAACCACCTGCGATCCAGTTTTTAGACCATTCTACCGTTCTTGCCACTGCATCTTCCACACTCCACCTAGGTGCCCAGCCAAAGGTTCTCTTCAATCTGGAACAATCCAGTTTTAGGAAATTCGCCTCGTGCGGACCATTTTCCTGCCGGCTGTGCCAGGTCATTTGCTCGCCCCACTTGTCACAAAACAGAGTCACAAGCTCCCCGGTCGTTCTGCAATCCGTCTCTTCCGGACCTACGTTATAATATCCTGCAAGCTCCGGATGTTCCCACTGCGCGGCTACAATCTGCAAATATGCCGCAAGTGGCTCCAGTACATGCTGATATGGTCTCGTAGAGTTTGGATTACGCACCTCGATCGCCTGTCCCTTCACTGCTGCCCGTACACAATCCGGAATGATCCGGTCTGCAGCAAAGTCACCGCCGCCGATCACATTTCCCGCACGAGCGGTAGAGACCGCCGGATACGGCTCTGTAAAAAACGACTTGCGATAAGAATGTGTCACCAGCTCCGAGCAGGACTTGCTGTTGGAATACGGATCATACCCATCTAACGGATCTGTCTCTCGATAGCCCCACTCCCACTCCCGGTTTTCATACACCTTGTCGGTCGTAACATTCAATACGGAGCGCACGCAGGCATTTTGTCTCACACACTCCAGAACATGCACTGTTCCCATCACGTTCGTTGCATAGGTACCTACCGGATCCCGATAGGATTCCCGCACGATGGGCTGCGCTGCCAGATGAAAAACACATTCCGGCTGAACTTCTGCGAACACCTGCTGTAAATGCTCCAGGTGCCGCACATCTCCGAGAATGGAATGCATCTTCTGTTCCAGTCCGCTGAGCGCAAACAAAGCAGGCTCCGTGGGAGGTTCCAAAGAATACCCTGTCACCTCCGCTCCTGCTTCCGTCAAGATCTTACATAACCAACTGCCTTTGAAACCGGTATGTCCGGTTACCAGCACTTTTTTCCCTTTGTAAAAAGAAAGAAACTCTTTCATCACTTTTCCTCTTTGTCCGACCATGTTTTCCACGGTGCCTGTCCGGATGCCCACATCTGCTCCAGCTGATTTTTCTCCCGCTGTGTATCCATGCACTTCCAGAATCCCGTGTGCTTGTATGCCATCAACTGACCGTCCGCTGCCGCACGCTCCAGAGGACCTTTTTCAAAGACCGTCTCATCTCCGTCGATGTAATCAAAAATCTCCGGATTGCATACCATAAAACCAGCATTGATCATACTACCATCCGACTCAGACTTTTCCCGGAACGCCACGATCTCGTCCTGATCGTTGATCTCCAGAATTCCAAATCGCTGTCCCGCGCTGACCGTCGTGATCGTCAGCATCTTACCATGCTCCCGGTGGAATTTTAACAGCTCATCAAGGTTTACATTGGACACACCGTCTCCATATGTCAACATAAACGGCTCGTTGCCCACATATGACTGGATTCGTTTTACACGTCCGCCTGTCATGGTATTCAGCCCGGTATCCACTACCGTAACCTTCCACGGCTCTGCGTGCTTGTGATGCACGATCATACGATTGCCATCCGTAAAATCAAATGTCACATCCGAAGTGTGAAGGAAGTAGTCAGAAAACCATTCTTTGATCAAATGCTGTTTGTATCCGGCACAGATCACAAATTCATGAAATCCATACTCCGAATAGCCCTTCATGATGTGCCAGAGAATCGGCATCTCTCCCACTTCAATCATTGGCTTAGGTTTCAGATGACTTTCTTCACTTATTCTTGTGCCGAAGCCTCCGGCTAAAATTACTACTTTCATGTATTCCTCCATGTTCTACAAAAACATACATCACACCCGTCAAAATCAGCCAGAACCAAGTCGTTGGATTACTAAACCAGGTCGTAAAGAAGGACAGTACCAGATACATCGCAATCTGTCCATAAAACAGATATACCAGCGGATTATGCCGCTCCCGCATTGACTTATCTGTGAGGAAACCGCATGCCCATCCAAGAATCGCTCCAAATCCAGCCGCTCCGATCAGGCCAAAGTCATAATAAGCATCATATAGGATCGTAACCGTTGTCAATTCCTCTTTTGTAATGTATGTCGGGATCGTGGAAATCATCCAATCCGGCAAAACAAACTTTAAACCGGTCAGTGCAAACAGTGGGAATAACTGTCTGCGTCCAAACATCCAATCGCCCGCAATCTGTCCCGTCAGGCAGTTAAAGTTTTCATAATTGTTTGCAATATACATGTACGGCTGCGTGACAAAGATTGGCGTATTGGGATTTTTCATTGCAAAAATCTCATTCAAATAAGAGACCGAATGACTCCGGAACACTGTCAAAATCAAATACACCGGAATCAAAAAGATCACGCAGGCAATTCCAAGGATTGCCAGTGTCCGTGCTGTTACCTGTTTCTTCAATGCCAGAAAAACAAGCAGGGAGAGTGCCACCGCCATAATCATGAAATAGCGGGAAACACACAAAAAAGGAATCAGGATCGCAATCACATTGCACAGTGCGATCCATTTGATTCGCGGATCTCTCTTTTTCGCATAGAACAGATAAATGACGGACAGTGGATGTACCATGACACTGCTGACCGTAAAGTAATGTGCGCCTGTCACATGAAAATAGGAATACGCATGCGGCGTATCTTTGATCAGCGCCGGAACGTATCCCAGATACGCTGCTTCAAACAAAAACGCCCCCAAGGATAGAACCGTCATTGCCACAATACAGAAGAAAACCCGCTTTTGCTGTGCTTCCTGTAGGCTTCCTCTCCCACCAGTTCTTCTCGCTGCATAGGATCTGTGTCGGTTTCCACGCGCCAGGCACACCTCATACCCAAAAACAAATCCTGCATAGACAAGGAACAGTGCCAGCCATGTTTTCCAATTCCAGACAGCTGACAGTTCACTCAGCTTCAGACATGCAATCCCCTCTCCGCCGAACCAGAACAGTCCAAACAGTGCCGGCATTGCGATCAAATTCTGGCTTTCCACATAGAAATATCCATACAGAAAGATTGCCAGAGCAATCAAACAAAGACACGGCAACACCGTCTGTCCGAATGATCCGCTAACTGCTGAAATTCCGTAAAGCAGAACCGATGGAATTATCATCCACGGGGAAAATCGCTGCGGTCCTGCCATTCTGCCTCCGCTCATTCTCCGAATCCGGCTTCTACCAATGCAACAATTGCTGCAAGTGCTTCTTTCTCATCCGGACCTTCACAAATAAACTCCAGCTCGTCTCCACACTTAATACAGGCTCCAAGAACACTCAATACGCTCTTTGCATTTGCATTTGTAGAACCAAACTGAAAATGAATCGTTGACTCAAACTGAACAGCCAGTTTGCTCAGCGCCCCTGCTGGGCGCAGATGCAGACCGGTCGGATTTTTAATTTTTACTTTCTGCGTTACCATAGCTGACTTTCCTCCACATTCTGTTGTTCTATGATGTCATTTTACGGAGTCGCCTCTTCCGTCTCCGTTTCCTTTGACTCTTGTGTCGTATCTTCTGTGCTCTCTTCTATAGAAGACGAAGGTGTTGTTGTACTCTTTTCTTTGATCACAACAGTCGTCGTCGGCGTATCCTTCAGCGTATATCCGGCTGACAACGCCAAGGATACCGGAAGTCGATATGTTCCGGGACCATATCCTCCCACATCAATCGATGCTACGAGCTGACTCGCCTGCAAAATATCCAGATCTTCACCCAATGCAGTCAAGCTAACTGAAACGGTATTCGCCTGCAGCAGATATTCATACTGATCTGACTGATTTTCCAGATTGATGTTTTTTGTCTCAATCGCGTACTGCCTCGTCTTCATCGCCTCAACAGACAATTTTACCTCCAGCGTGCTGGAACCATCCACAATCTGCACACCTTCCGGGAGGTATTCCGTCAGATCGATAGAAACCGTCGTATCCCCCTGCGCTCCATCGACACTCAGACGCTCTGCCGGAATCAGGATATTCGTAATGTTGGACAGCTCGCTTCTCGGTCCTGCTACTACAACAGAATCCTCTGAGAGCGAGTAATCTCGGTACTGATATCCATCTGCCGGTGTGCCGCTGACACCTGCTACACTGATTGGGATTCTGCTCGTATGCAGCAACGAAGCACTGATTGTGACCGAATCACTGCTAATTGTCAAATCGTCCGAAACAACTTCATCCCCATTGGCATCCAATACCTTTGGCACGGCTGTAATTTCTGTTGTATCACTGTTCAGCGCATATAAATCAATCTGTGCAACAACTTTGCTGACTTTTGCCATTACAGACTCCGGTGCTGTCACCGTCACCTCAGACGGCGTACACGCCAGATTTTCCAGATGATACGTGTCTCCCAGTTCTCCGCTTTGATTGATCTCAACCGGCATAGAACGGCTCGTTACATTTTCTGTTGTGAAATACAGCACATCTTCCCCTCGAAACTCAATACTGCTTTCATCAATAATAGAACGGTTATTCACTACTTCGATCCGGATCTGTGCTGCCTGCTGATTTTCGGATGTTCCATAGGAATATCGCATATCCACATAGGCATGGAAATCTGTCGCACGGATCTGCCCCAGATCTGTCTTTTTGGCATTGACCCGGATACTGATCGTTTTATTTCCAGTTACTTCAAATACTTTTCCCTGTCCGGTGATTGCCTCCGGATTGAGAATCTCGACTTCAATTCCGCTGATGGTCGTCGTCACAATGGGATCTACCTGATTCACTACAACAAACCAAGTCAGAACCGCAAGCAGAACGGACAGCAGCTTCCATCCGATATTTTTAGTCAGATTTTTTTTCATCCTTCTGCCTTCCCTTCCAAAGTTTTAAACGATGGGAATCCGACGGTGTTTTCTGCAGTGTCTTCAGATAATTCTGAAGTGCTTCCGCATCCAGATCACGAGACAACTGTCCTCCAACCGCCAGTGAAATCTTTCCGGTTTCTTCTGATGCAATGATCGTCACACTGTCTGTCACTTCGCTGATGCCAAGTCCTGCTCTGTGTCTTGTACCAAGCTCCTTGCTGATGTCCATGTTGTTAGACAGCGGCAAATAACAGGTAGCTGATACAATTCGGTTGCCCCGGATAATCGCAGCACCATCATGCAGCGGCGTATTGTGCTCAAAAATCTGGATCAGCAGCTGAGAAGAAATCATCGCATCCAGCTCAATACCAGTCTTGATATAATCCGTCAGATCGTACTCCTGCTCGATCACAATCAGTGCACCGGTTTTTACCTTTCCCATATCAAATGTCGCCTTTACGATGGCATCAATGGTTTCATTGCTGAAGCTTTTATCCACCACCCGGCTCTCATCCAGATTAAACCAGTTTCCAATGGGATTTTTCCTTCCCAGCTCCTCCAGTGCTTTTCGCAGCTCTGGCTGGAACAAAATCAGGATTGCCAGCAATCCTGCATTTAACAGCTTACTCAGAATCCAGGAGATTGTTGTCAGTCGCAGCACATATGCTGCAATACTGAATGCAACGAGCATTGCGATGCCTTTCAAAAGCGTCCATGCCCGATTTCGCTTGATCCACAGGATCACATAGTAGATCATCACTGCAAGCAGAAGAATCTCCAGAACATCATTCCACTCAAGCCGCGGAATCGACAGACCGAAAAACTTCTTCAGCACCTGTATGAAATCTGACATTGTCACGACTGTTTCCTCCCTTCCTGACCTTCTGCATCCGTCACGATCACCTCCGGAATTTCCTCCGTTGTCTGTTGAACGGAACTGAATGTCTTAACTTTTGTGTCCGCCTCCGGAATACTGATCTTCGGAACTGCCTTCACATAGTAATAATAATCATCGTCTTCAAACTGCGCATACTCTACACGTGTGTAATCTCCGGCATAGCCAAAGATTACACACAGCAGAACAACAATTGTAGAGCCGATTGTTGTCCAAAGCTCTGTGCCGAGCACCAGTCCTCTGCCCTCCTGCACAAGCTGCTGCATCAGCTGAATCAGCAGATATGCCATTCCCCCTGTAAAAACGGAGATTGGTCTGCTGTGGTGAAACTCTTTTTTTCGAAGCAGATAAACAACCAGAAATGTCAGTGCCGCTCCCAGAATTCCGATATAAACCTGTATATTCCCGAGACCACCTTCCAGAATCTGCAGTAACAGCTTCAGGGAAAACGTGCTCTCCTGATAGAGATACAGATTTGTCGCGACATAATGCACATACCCGCAAAGAACCATGCCTGCTGCCATCGGCAACAATGCAAATGGCGTATACCACATCGCCGCAAGCAAAATCAGTGGCTGTGGAATCTTCCACAGTCCCACTAAAAATGCCAGAGCGATCAGCCAGGTATGTCCCGGATGAATCGTCCATAGTACCAGAATCAGGACTAACATCAGCAAAGCTGCGCCCAGAAATGCCTCCACATTCAGTCCATACAGCGTGTACAGAATCGTCCCGCCATAAACAACTGCCAAAAGCCCTGCCGGAAACCATGCGCATACAAGTGCCAGTCCAATCTGAACCAGCAACAGCCCGATTCCGCTCTGTTCCGGCGCAAGCAGATAAAAAATTTCCAACTGACCGACCAGAGCCACCAGAAACTTTCCGACTGCCAGCAGATACCGATCCGTTTTGCTATATAATTTTCTCAGTCTTTCCCGAAATTCCAGAATCCGAACCATCATGTATTTGCATCCCCATGCTTATTTTCTGTTTTCTTTTTCATAGATCCATTTTAATCTGCGAAGCATCTGCTCATATCGCCCGACCTTTCGCTCCGCGATATCATACCGCCTCGCCGCCTTTTTTTTCCCAAGCAGTACGCTCAGCACGGCTCCAAGCGTATACACCAAAATCAATAACGCGCCGTACAAAAGAATCTCTGCATTCCCCCAGCCTCCCGGCTGTGCCTGCGCGATCACAAGTACACAAACGAGCGCCATCAGAAACAGCAGCGTGTAGGAAATCCATGCCTTGATCACCTGCAGTACAATGTAATCTCTTCGTCTATTTCGATCTATTTCCAAACTTTTTCGCTCTTCTTTTTCTTGAAAGAGCGTGATCTGTGTCATCAGTTTCACACGTTCTTCATTCAGCATGGCAGACTCCCACCTTTTAATGGTAACAGTATATCATATTCCCCGTGAGATTGACAGAACTATTTTCTTTATTGTCCAAAATATGCCGCAATCCCCTGTGCATCCGCATATCCAAGTCTCTGCAGAGCCGTATCGCTTTGAATGTAGATCTGATCATGTGCATTGTCCATAAAGCAATGTTCTACAATGATTCCCGGAATTCCATATCTTGCACTCAAACGATTGATTGCATAATAGTCTTCTCCTGGATAATCCTTGCTTGCCGTCACCTGATTTCCGCGATTTCGAAGTCCAAGTCCCTGCAGTTTTCTCAAAATTGCATTTCCAAGCTTCTGACACTGTGACGACACATTTTGCTGCCCGGATACGAAACACAACGCACCATCTTGAGCTCCATTTAATGCATTAAAATGCATACTTACCAAAATATCTGCATTTTTTTGATCAGCAAGTTCAACTCTAGCCCACAAATCATCTCCGATCGTATTTCCTAATGATGCTGCTGTTTCTCTTGTCATATATACTTCTATATTCTGGTAATGAGATTCCAAATATGTTTTGCACGCTTGTGCTACCTTCAACGTCATCACGTGTTCCTGACGATTATAGTAAAACGCGCCTGTAAATTTCGCATTATGTCCCGGATCCAAAACAACCACCTTGGTATTCAGAGGAGAGGCTTGTAAAGGTCTGGCTCCAGTCACGAACCATCTCTGCGCCTTCGTATTATTTGATGTGTAAATCTGGACATTTTGTCCGTTGCTCACAGTCCCATTATCCAAATCTAGACAAAGCTGTGGATTCAGGGCAGATACGAATTTCACACTTCCATCGCTCTGACGAATTGCAATCCATTTTTGCGCTGCCGTTCCATTTGCGTCATATTGCTGCACGTTTGCTCTATTTACCGCCTGTCCATTTTTTACATCTAAAACTTTTCCAGACTTGTAATTTTCAATCGTTAAATATCCATCCACATCTTCTGTGATTTTCCAGACCTGCGCATTCGTTCGATTGTAGCCATACACCTGCACATTGGCACAGTTGTCCTTCGATCCATTTTTCACATCCAGTGTATATGACTGATTTACTGCGCTACGAATTGCATATGTTCCTGCACCGATTGTTCCACGGTTCGCATTTGCTAAATCATCTGTGTTTGTATGTCTTTTGAATACCCATTTTTGCGCCTGTGTCCCATCCACATGAAAAATCTGCACATTCTGCCAATTTCCGATTATACCATTATGTAAATCAAGTGCAATTCCTGCAGTTAATGCTGACAGTAGCGTAATTGATCCATCACTTTGCTTCACCGCAATCCATTTTTGTGCTCTTGATCCATTATACTGATATTGTTGCACATTCGTTTCATCAGATGTTCTTCCTTCTTTTACATCCAAAACTTTTCCCGAATTTACATTTGTAAGAATCACATATCCAACGCTATCATGGCTTATCTTCCACAACTGCGCTTTAGAACCATTGTATTGATACAACTGTACATTTGTGCCATCTTTTGTTCCTGCGCTTGATACATCCAAGGCATATCCTGTATGTACCTGGCTACGGATACTATATACTCCATCTGCAATGACATTCCGATTTTGTGCTGCAAGAATACTTGATTCGTCATACACCTGCAAGACCCACTGCTGTGCTGCCGTGCCATTATTTAGATACAATTGAATATTCTGACTATTTTTCGTCTCCCCACAATCTAAATCCAACACATATCTTGGATCCAGTGCAGATGCAAACACAATACTTCCGTTCTGCTGTTTCAATGCAATCCACTTTTGTGCAACTGTCCTATTAGCATCATACTGCCAAATATTCGTCTTATTTGCAGCAGAAGCATTTTTTACATCCAATGCTTTTCCTGACTTTACATTAATCAGTGTCACATATCCTTTTTCATCATGGCTGATTCTCCAGGCTTGTGCTCTTGTCTCGTTGTAGTTATACAATTGTACATTTGTTCCATTAGCAGTTCCACCACCTACTACATCCAATACATATTCCGTATTCATCTGACTTCGTACACTATATACACCATCCGCAATAATATTTCGATTCTTTTCTGCCAAAATATCGATTTCGTTATATTCATCAAACTGCCATTGCTGTGCTACTGTGCCATTTTCCTGATAAATCTGGATATTCTGTCCATTTTGCACCTGACCATAATACAGATCCAATACATAATTTGTATTTAACGCAGAATGCAGGACTATACCGCCGCTTGATTGCTTTACTGCGATCCATTTCTGCGCATCAGTACCATTCGCTGTATACTGCCAAACATTCGTGCCATTCATTGCTGATGCATTTCGCACATCTAATGCTTTTCCTGATTTTTCATTTACAAGTATAACATACCCTTCTACATCATGGCTCACCTTCCAAACCTGCGCCTTCGTCTCATTATACCGATATAATTGCACATTTGCTCCATCTGTTGTCTTTCCTTCTGTCACATCTACTGCAAATGTGTGGTTTGCCACACTTCGAATTGTATAATATCCATCTGCAATCACATTTCTATTTTTCTGGGCGAATTGCCCCTTTTCTTCTCGATCTGGCGATTCTATTACTTCCGCCTGTTCTGAAACTTCTCCTTCCTGTAAAACTTCTGGCTGTTCCTCTTTTTCTCTTTTTGTTGAAACTTCCAGCTGCGCCTCAGTTTCTGACTCCTCCATAGTTTCCGGCTCCTTCTCTATTTCAGATTTCTCTAAAATATCCTGCTGTTCCTGCTGTTCCTGCATTTCCGGCTCCTTCACAATATCTGCCGTATTCTGCTCTGCGTAAGACGAAACCGGAGTACCAATCGTCACTAACAATATAGTCAATACAAACGCCGCAATTTTCTTTTTCATTCCTTTCCCCCATTTCTTTTCCAATTCATTTATTTGCTTACATACAAAACAGAGGGAATCAAACCTGATTCCCTCTGCAATTTTTACTTTTCTAATACATAGCCAAGAACTTTTACTTTTTGTGTACTGCATAAATCCTTCAACTGTACTACTTCTCTGTAATAACTCTTTTCCGCATACTCCCAAATCAAAACTGCTCCAGTTGTCACCATTTCATTCAAGGCTTCTGCATCTGTCAATACGTTCTCACCAACTTCAACCTTAACAACACCTCTCAGTGCCTCTTTCACAGCTACAATGCATGAACTGTTTGTATTTAATTTTGTTCCTGTCACGTATATCGAGGAGATGTTATTTTTTTCTGCCAGCCATTTCAAGTTGGAAGCCAAAATATTCACACGTTCTTTTTCCGGAAGCATCTCTCTTCCATGATACTTTCTCTTCTGAATCCAGCGATCTACGCCACCAAACAGGCATCTCTTTTTATCTTCTGTATCAAACTCACAAATAAACTCTGTGCTTCGAAATGATTCCAGTTCTGCCACGCTCTTTATACGACCATCCAACAAATACTTAGCTGAAATCCAGAGCGCTGCCAAAAAAATACCCGCTAATGCCCCAAGTACAATATACTTTTTACTAACAGAAGGTGACGTTATTACTGCCTCCGTTATTGCTATATTATCCTCAGTCTCACTTTCTACCAGAAAATCATACTCATAAATTTCTTTTTGCTCATCTGACAATTCCTTAACCATAGAAGCCAGTTTTGTACGCAGTGTATTCATGCGATCCATGATCGTATTGCGCTGGTTGATAATACTTTCGCTTGTACCCTGAATGCTGTTTTCATTTACCAGTTTCAGAGTATGTTCCCCAATAATTTCTTTCAAAGACTCTGAGTATGTCTCCAGTGCATCTTTCATATAATCTGCAAATTTTTCTACCACAGATTCATCTGTACCAATCAGCGTTACGCTAAAGGAATTATCTGTCACACTATAGGTGTTGATCAAGTATGAAATCTCATCCGCTGTCAGATTTTCTGTCAACTTTGCCATCTGGATTCGATTATTCATGTCCAAAACAAACGAAGTGAATGCCTTCGTCAGATCCGTATTGTAATCTCTCAGAACCCGACCTTCCGAATCCAGTGTTGGAACAGAATCTACATAATATTGCAGTGTGATTGTCGGCACGTTATACGGATCCAGCTTCGCCAGAGGATTTTCTTCCATCCAGCGCTCGGTCTCTTCCAGTCTCAAGCGATAGTTTTCGGTATCCGTCAGCTGTGTCAGCTGTGCATAGGAAAGACTCTCTCTCAGCTCTTCTGCATGTGCTTCCTGTTCTTCTTTTGTAGCGGGTACTGTGTCCACTGCCGCATTCTTTGATTTTACATAGCTGAATGCGCCCAAAAGCGCTGCAAATACAACCATACATACCAGAAGTGTTCTCCAATGTTCCAGTACTTTCCACAACATATCCGAAACGCTTAACTCTCTGATATTTTCGCTTTGTCTTTCTTCCATGTCACCTTCTCCTTTTATCAGTCGCAGATTTTGTTTTCTCCTGCTTTTTTCGCTTTCTTCGGCTCCTTGCTCGGCAAGTCCAGCTCCAACCATTTTGCATAGAACTTCTTGCATACTCTGCGTCTGAGTTTCAGGTAGCGGTCTTCGACAGCCTCCGCTCTCAGCCCCACATGTTCTCCAATCTCACGATTTCGATAGCCATTTAATTTGCTTTTGAAAATGTATGCAGACAGATCATCCCAACTGTCTACATAATGCATTACTTCTTTCAATAAAACCTTTGTGCAAAAGTTTTCTGTCAGATCTTCCTCTGCCACAAGTGTATCCTGCAATGTTTCGTCCTGAATATCACTTTCTTTGTAGTGCTGTTGTTCCCGCATATAATCTAATGCTAGGTTAATTGCGACACGCTGCAGCCATCTCTTAATATGCTCCATACTCGTCAGCTCATCAATATAGATTGTCAGTCTCAAGTACGCTTCCTGCGCAATTTCATGGCTGACCTGTGCATTGCCAATAATCGCATACGCGCGGGTTGCTACCAGGCGATAATACTTTACATATGCATCTGCATATTGGGATTGCTTTTTCATCTCATTGTCTCCTTTATACTATTATGCCTCTTTTTTGTGGCCTTTCTCACAAATAACATCTACAACTTCCTGCACACAAGTGCGGCATACTTCTTCTGACGGCGCTTCTACCATCACACGGATCAACGGCTCTGTACCGGATTCCCGCACAAGAATACGTCCCGTATCTCCCAGACGCTCTGCAACAATCTGAACCTGCTTCTGTACATCCGGATCAGCCTGTGCTGCTGCCTTATCCTTGACACGCACATTGACAAGTACCTGAGGATAAATTTTCAGATCTTCGCACAACTGGCTCATCTTCACTTTCTTTTCCAGAAGCACTTCCATCATCATCAGACTGGTTAAAATACCGTCTCCTGTGGATGCATACCGGGAAAAAATGATGTGACCAGACTGTTCACCACCGATGCAGCATCCATTCTGTACCATATATTCATAGACGTATTTGTCGCCAACTGCCGTCTTTGCATACTCAATTCCAAGAGCATCAAATGCCTTATACAATCCAAAATTTGACATAACAGTTGTAACAACCGTATTTTTCGGAAGGTCTCCTTGTTCTTTCAGATGACGACCATAAATATAGAGAATATGATCCCCGGTGACAACCTGTCCTTTTTCATCTACACACAGGCAACGATCTGCATCACCATCAAAGGCAAATCCCACATCCAGCCCTTTTTCTACCACCAGCTTCTGTAGAGATTCAATATGTGTTGATCCTGCATCCCGATTGATATTCGTTCCATCCGGCTCTGCATGAATTACATATGTATCTGCTCCCAATGCATCGAAAACTGCTTTGGCTACATTCCAGGAACTGCCGTTTGCACAATCCAAACCAACCTTTACACCGCGGAAAGAAACTCTGCTCAGAGAAATCAGATAACCAATATAGCGGTTACGTCCTGCCACATAATCTACAGTTCGTCCAATCTTCTCTCTGCTCGCATAAGGAATCGTAGGCCATTTCTGTCCGAACACTTCCAATTCTCCGTCCAAATACGCCTCTACCAGACGAATCGTCTCCTCCTCCATCTTCTCGCCGTTTCCGTTGATCAGCTTAATGCCGTTATCATAATAAGGATTGTGACTTGCAGAGATCATGATACCACAATCAAAATCATCCACGCGGCTCAGATATGCTACGGAAGGGGTCGTCGTAACGTGCAGCAGATACGCATCTGCTCCAGATGCTGTGAGTCCTCCTACCAAAGCATACTCAAACATATAGCTGGAGCGTCTCGTATCTTTTCCGATTACAACCTTTGCAGGGCCTTCTTCGCCTGCCCGCTCCTTCCGTTCTTTATAGTACCACCCAAGAAATCTTCCCACTGCAAATGCATGATCGGCAGTCAGTGTCACATTTGCCTCACCGCGAAAACCATCTGTTCCAAAATATTTTCCCATCTCGTCCTCCCATGATATTTTCCAAAACTATTCCTGCATCACACTCAATACCATCTGCGCTGTCTCCACCAGATTTGTTCCATTCTCCATACTGGTCTTCTGCAGATAGCGGTGCGCCTCGGATTCTTCCATATGGTTACGTTCCATCAGCAGCGCTTTCGCTTCATCGACTATCTTCTGATCGGCTTCGCTTCGCTGTGTCGGCTGCCGTCTCTTCTTTTTCTTATATCGAATATGCGCCTGTACCATCATTTCCACCGTGTTCACGACGTCATTGACTTTAAAAGGCATGGATAGATACAGCAGATTTTCACTGCTCATCTCCCCGCAATGCTGCGGACTTGCTACAACCAGCATCTGAAATCCCGGTGGAAGGTTCGCGAGCAAATCACTGTATACATAATCCGGCATACGATAACCGCATAAAATAATTCCGCTGTCCCACTCTTCCACATAGTTCAGGATCTGTGCTCCCGTCGTACAGACCGCTGTGACCGGATAACCGCTTCGCACCAGGATCGAGCGCATGCTTCTGCAGTTTTCCGGCTTCGGAAATGCAACCAGGATATTGGTCACGCCTCCTCACCTCCTACCTGTAAGTTGTTCGGAACCACTCCTGATCAAAGCTCATTCAGATACTGCTGCACTTCCCACTGTGTAATCTGCGCACAGTATTCCTTCCATTCTTTCTTTTTTGCCTGCACATAGCGCGGAAATGCATAGCTACCCAAAATGCCACGGATCAGCTCATCCTCTTCCAGCGCATCGATCGCATCTCCCAGATTTTCCGGCAGACGTTCAATTCCACGAATTGCGACTTCATGTTCCTGCATTGCAAACAAATTCACCTCAAACTTCGGCGGAGGTGTCATCTTGTTGCGAATACCATCCAATCCAGCTTCCAGACAAACTGCCAGTGCCAGATACGGATTTGCCGATGCGTCCGGGCTTCTCATCTCAATGCGGACATTTCCATCTCTTGTGACAGGCACTCGAATCAACGGACTGCGGTTATTCCGCGCCCATGTGATATAAACCGGTGCCTCATATCCCGGAATCAGACGTTTGTAAGAATTTACAATAGGATTCGTCAGTGCCGTCATCGCTGCTGCATGGTGCATAATGCCGGCAATAAACTGATATGCCGTCATCGACAGTCCGTTTTCATCTCCGTCATCTGCAAAGGCATTCTTTCCGTCTGCATTGTACAGAGACATATTGATATGCATACCAGAACCTGCAATGCCCTTTACCGGCTTCGGCATAAAGGTGGCATGCAGACCATGTCTTCTGGCAATACTCTTAACTGTCAGCTTGAAGGTCATTACATTATCTGCGGTCTTCAATGCTTCCTCATAATGGAAATCTACTTCATGCTGTCCTGGCGCTCCCTCATGATGAGAGGACTCTACCTCAAATCCCAATTCTTCCAGATTCAGAACAATATCACGGCGGACATTTTCCGCAGTATCCACAGGTCCCATATCAAAGTAGCCGGCTTTCTCGCGAGTTCTCGTTGTGGGCAGTCCTGCCTCATCACACTCAAACAGGAAAAACTCACACTCCGGTCCTGCATTAAACCGGTAGCCCATCTGCTCTGCTTCCCGCAGCACTTTCTTTAAAATATAGCGAGGATCACCCTCATAGGGACGTCCATCCGGATAATACACATCGCAGATCAGGCGCGCTACTTTTCCCTGCTGGGGTCTCCACGGGAAAATTGCAAACGTGTCCAGATCCGGATGCAGATACATATCCGATTCCTCGATCTCAACAAATCCAATCGAAGCACCATCAAACATAAACTGGTTATCCAGCGCCTTTTCCAACTGACTCGATGTGATTGCCACGTTCTTAAAAGCGCCGCGAATATCTGTAAACTGGAGGCGGATAAACTCCACGTCCTCCTCTTCTACCATGCGTATAATGTCCTCGCGCGTGTACTTGCTCATCGTAATCTCAATCTCCTTCTCAACCTGGCTGTTTTTTTCCCAGCAGCGTCTGGATCCCCAACGTTCGCAGTTCCTGCTCTGTATACTCGGAATGATACAGCCGCAGAATCTCCTCCACGCCCTGCTTTCGGTACTTACTCACTGTATTGCGAGAGCAGTGCATCCTGTTTGCCGCATTCTGCACTTTTTCCCGCTTTCCGTAAGTTTCCCGAATCGCCTGCTGCTGTTTTTCCGGCAAAATCAGAGCGCACAGCCGCACTCTCCGATACGATTTTCCGGATGCCTGCAGAAGCTCCTGCCATTCTTTCCGCTCCTCAGCAGAAAGCTGTGTGTCTGTGCCACAGCTTCCCGGCTCCATCTGCAGACAATGAATGACCATTTCTTTACTCATTGGCATATACATGGAATTCCTTTCTGCCTGAATTCCTGCCACAAACTCTTTCTCATTTTCTATTGTACCGGGCGAACCACCGTCTGTCAATCTGCCCCTTGCAAAATTTCACGAAGCACTCTGTACAGCTGCTCCATCTCCTCTTCTGTGCCCATGCTGATCCGCAAATAATCTTTCACCTGCGCTCCGCCAAAATGCCGCACGAAGATTCCTTTTTTCTTTAATTCTTCAAACAGCCATCCCGCATCCGCTGACGAATGCCGCGCAAACAAAAAGTTGGACGAAGAATCCGGAAATGTAAATCCAAGCGCCTTTAATTCTACTTTTGCCCGCTCTCTTGTCGCAATCACTTTCCGCACATTTTCCCGAAAATAAGCGTCATCCTCCACAGCAGCAACTCCTGCAAGCAGAGACGGAGCATTCATCGTGTAAGAATTGATCGAATACTTCACATCATTCATCGCACGGATCAGATCCGGATGTCCCATCGCATAACCGATTCGCATACCAGCCATTGACCGGGATTTCGAAAATGTCTGTACAATCAGCAGATTCTCATACTGGTCCAGCAATTTCCTCGCAGATTCCGGAGCATAATCCACATATGCCTCATCCACAATCACTACCACATCCTGATTGTGCTGCAAAATATCCTCAATCACTGCCAGCGGCTCATATAATCCTGTAGGGGCATTTGGATTCGGAAAGATCACTCCCCCGTTTTCCGCATCGTAATCCCGTGGATTCAGATGAAAATCGGACTGCAAAGGCTTTTTCTCAAACGGAATCCGATATACGGATGCCCAAACATCATAAAAGGAGTAGGTGATATCCGGAAAAAAGATTGGCTTTTCCGAATTAAAAAACGTCAGAAATGCAACGGATAGCACATCATCGGAGCCAACTCCCACAAAAACCTGATCCGATCGTAATCCATAATACTGTGCCAGACAGTTTACAAGGGAGGACGCCGCAGGATCCGGGTATTTGCGAAAAATTCCGGCATCCATCTGATTTAAGATTCTCTGCACCTCCGGTGCCGGTGGATACGGATTCTCATTTGTGTTTAATTTAATAATACCAGCCTGCTTCGGCTGTTCTCCCGGCACATAGGGTTCTACTTTTCGAATGTTCTGTTCCCAAGCTTTCATTTTCTGTCCTTCTCCTTTTTTTGTTTCTCCCATGCAGTTCCCAAAAGCAGACACAAAAAGCAAGCACATCCGCCTGTAAATGCTCCAATGCTGTCGATTCCAACATCCAAAAGCTGTCCACTTCTTCCTGACACAAATAGCTGATGAAGCTCATCAGTTGCTGCATAAGCTGCCGCTCCTGAAAATCCCAGCAGACAGTGTCTCCAAAGCGGATGTCCATATGTGCGCAGCAACAGAGACAGCAAAGCAGAAAGCACTGCATACTCCGTCATATGTGCTACTTTTCTCACACAATACGATGCCACCCTCAGACAATGCTCCCATACTTCTGGTTCAAGCTCGGATGCCTCGCTCCCCAGCACATGACGTGTGATCCAGACAGACAGTCCATCGCTGTTTTTCGAAGACGTCAGTCCATTCTGCGAGGAAAAGAAAAAGATCAACAGCATCCATCCAATCGTCAGGCCAAGTAATACATATCGTTTTGTCTTTTCCGACATGCTTTTTCCTTTCTGTGTTCTCATGATAAAAATAGAATCCTGCTCCGCAGGATTCTACGCCTGCGGCGGGTCGCGAAGCGACAAATTCTGTTCCGCCGCAGTGCGATCCATGCGGAGCGCTTTTTGCTTTATAGGAAATGCGACGCAATTTCCTATAAAGTAAAAAAGGGCAGCTTTCCTCTGCTGCAATCTTCTGCAGATTTTGGAAAACTGCCCCAACTTTTCATGCTCGCCTATCAGTCGGATAAACGCTCACCATACATTTTTTTGAAATAGTTCTGATATTCACCATTCAAAATGTTCTGCCACCATTCCTTGTTGTCCAGATACCACTGAATAGTCTGCTGAATACCCGTATCGAAGGTGTACTTCGGCTTCCAGCCCAGCTCAGTCTCCAGCTTTGTCGGATCGATGGCATAACGCATGTCATGACCAGGACGGTCCGTTACATACTTGATCAGGGATTCCGGCTTGTCCAGAGCCTTCAGAATTGTCTTTACAACTTCCAGATTCGTTCTCTCGTTGTGACCACCTACGTTGTAGACTTCGCCTTCTCTGCCCTTGTGGATGATCAGGTCGATTGCTTCACAGTGATCGGATACATGCAGCCAGTCTCTGACATTTGCACCGTTTCCGTATACCGGAAGCTCCTCATCTGCCAGTGCACGGCTGATCATCAGAGGAATCAGCTTCTCCGGGAAGTGATAAGGACCATAGTTGTTAGAGCAACGAGAAATCGTAACCGGCAGACCAAAGGTTCTGTGATATGCCAGTACAAACAAATCTGCACTTGCCTTAGAAGAAGAGTAAGGGCTGCTGGTGTGCAGAGGAGTTGTCTCTGTAAAGAACAGATCCGGTCTGTCCAGAGGCAGATCGCCGTATACTTCATCGGTAGATACCTGATGATAACGCTTAATGCCATACTTTCTGCAGGCATCCAACAGAGTTACCGTACCAAGTACGTTCGAATGTACGAAAATACCCGGATCCGTAATAGAGCGGTCTACATGGCTCTCTGCTGCGAAGTTGACAACAACATCAAACTTCTCTTTTTCGAACAGATCCATGATAAAATCGCTGTCTGCAATATCGCCGCGATAGAACTTGTAGTTCGGCTTGTTTTCAACCGGCTTCAATGTCTCCAGATTACCTGCATAAGTCAGCAGATCCAGGTTTACGATCTCATAGTCCGGGTACTTGTTTACCATATGGTGAACAAAGTTACCACCAATAAATCCGGCACCGCCGGTAACTAAAATCTTCATCTTGCTTTAATCTCCATTCCGGAGCGCTTATGCGCTCTTTTACTTATTTATTATCGATGTACTTTCCGTCCAGAACATCCTGCAGGTATGCACCGTACTGATTCTTCTTGTACAGATCAGCTGCCTTCTGCAGCTCTTCTCTTCCGATCCAGCCGTTGCGGTATGCAATCTCTTCCAGACAAGCAATCTTACGATGCTGATGCGTCTCAACGGTCTTTACAAAGTTCGTTGCATCTACCAGAGACTCGTGCGTACCGGTATCCAGCCAGGTAAAGCCCTGTCCCAACAGTGTTACTTCCAGATCTCCCTTTTCCAGATAAATCCGGTTCAGATCGGTGATCTCCAGCTCTCCTCTCGGTGACGGCTTCAGGCTCTTTGCATACTCTACTACATTCTTATCGTAGAAATACAGACCTGTTACGCAGTAATTGCTCTTCGGCTTCTCCGGTTTCTCCTCGATGGAGATTGCCTTGCCATTCTCATCAAACTCTACAATACCAAAACGCTCCGGATCGTCTACATAGTAGCCAAATACCGTTGCGCCTTTTTCCTTCTTCGCAGCCTCCTGCAGTCTTGCACGCAGTCCGTGTCCATGGAAAATGTTGTCTCCCAGAACCATCGCAACACTGTCACCGCCGATAAATTCCTCACCAATCAGGAAAGCCTGTGCCAGTCCGTCCGGACTTGCCTGTACTGCGTATGATAACTCTACTCCGAAAGGATGTCCATCGCCAAGCAGTGCTTCAAAGCGAGGCGTATCATCCGGCGTGGAGATGATCAGAATCTCGCGGATTCCGGCATTCATCAAAACAGAAAGCGGATAATAGATCATCGGCTTATCATAAATCGGCAGTAGCTGCTTCGAGGTTACTCTGGTCAGCGGGTACAGTCTCGTACCACTTCCGCCAGCTAAGATAATACCCTTCATTGGATTTTCTCCTTTTTACGCATAATATAGATTTATACTACCACAATCTCTTTGTTTTTGAAATAGTTTTCCTGCTTTTTTTTCGGTACAGGATCCCTCTGAGACTCTTTTTTCACAAAACTGCGTCGTTTTTTACAACATCCAGCATTTCATACTCTTCCTGCTCTTCCGAAAAAACATGCAGCTTCCGGCAAACCGCCTTTGCAAAGTCCACAAAAGCATATCCCTGCGCCGTCAAAATATTCCGATCCTGATGCACACGCGCTGCCACATAATTTTCCCACGGATACGGGTCTTTCTGTCCCGTCTGCCTTACCTTCTCTGCGGAACAGGATGTCGTAAACGTATGATCTGCCAAAATCCCGGCTCTCCCCAGAAACTGCGGTGCAAAGCAGATTGCTCCGATCAGCTTTCCTGCATCTGCAAGCTGTCTGGCTAACGGGCAGATTGCATTCTGTTCCTCGTTCACCGGACCACCGGGCATCAACAGTGCCTCTACATCCGAAATATCTAAAATATCCCGAATCCGTTTGTCCGGATAATACGTCAGGCCGGACTGTGCCGTTACCGGTTCCAGCGTCTCCGCAATTCCAACAATCGTCCGATGCCCCTGATTGCGCAGACGGTGTAACAGAAACGTCACCTCAAAATCTGCCATGCCATCGTATAAATAACATAAAATCATCTGTGCGCCCCCTTTATACAAATTACGAAAATTCGATTTTCTTCATCATACCAATCAGAGGCAGTAGAGTCAAGAGACTACAATGCCGACAATACAAGAATGTCTTTCCTGAGCCCATCCAAGAAACTTTTTGGGGCTTATTTCAGATAATCCGCGAAAAACAATAAAACAGAAGCATGGTGTTAGTTGCGAAAACGGAGCTGTAACACAGCCACTTCTTGCTGAATACACGATTTTTTCGAAAAAAGCAGAAAGAACCGCGCAAGTGCTTTGTGCTGATTTTCGCAGCTTGGGCGGGGCAGCTTCCGATCTTTGCGATCTGTCTGAGTCGTAGACGAGTTATCGCAAAGATCGAAATAGAAGCTGTTCCGTTCAAGCCGAAAATGCACAGGTACTTGCGCAGTTCTTCTGCTTTGATGAATAAATTATATTTGTTTTAATTTCCATTCGCCTCATCTGCAGGAATGGTTCCGCCTTCCGGTGCCTCCTCCGCATAAGATCCAAATGTGACTGTGATTTTCTTTTCGGTGTACTGTCCGTTTTCCAGACGTTCTACGGTCAGTTCTGCCTGCTCACCTGCTGCGTAGTAGCCAATCTCTTCCCGCAGTTTTTCGAAGCTGGATACTTCGGTTCCATCGATTGCGCAGATGATATCATGCTTCTGCAGACCTGCCTGTTCTGCTGCAGAGCCTTCCTGTACATAAGCTACCAGAACACCTTCCGGCATTCCGTATACTTTTGACATGCTGGCATCAATGTCCTGTCCGCTGATGCCAAGGTACCCCTTTTCATCATCTGATACCTGCGTTCTCGGCTCTTCATTCATCAGATTCGTGATAATATCGCTGACATTGCTGATCGGGATGGCATAACCCATACCTTCTACGTTTGTATCAACGGTCTTTGCATCGTTGATACCGATCAGTTCACCTGCCGTATTGAACAGACCGCCGCCACTGTTACCAGGGTTGATGGCTGCATCGGTCTGGATGTATGTGTTCGTATTATCATTGACTGTCAACTCCCGATCCAGTGCGCTGACATAACCGACTGTTACAGACAGGCCATAGCCAAGTGCATTGCCGATCGCAATGACCCCCTCGCCTTCACTCAGTGCAGAGGAATCTCCGATTGTTGCGATCTTGATCTGACTCATCGTATCATCACTCAGATCCGACTTCTTCACTGCCAGAACCGCCAGGTCTGCTGCTTCATCTGTGCCCTTCAGTGTGGTATCTGCGGAAGTACCATCGATAAACTGAACGGAAATATTTTCGGAGGTTACTGTATACATCTGATTACTACTGCTACTCTCCTCACCGGAAACAACATGATAGTTTGTCACGATCAGCAGCTCCTCATCATTCTCACCAATGATAACGCCAGAGCCGCTTGCCGGGGATGTCTGGCTGGCGGTACGGCCAAAATAGTTTGCTGTATATAAAAGCTCATTGGTAACAGCTACTACGGAAGGCTTGATATTCTTTACAACATCCGAAACGTCCAGCAAGGTTGCGCCAGTGCTGCCTGTCGTAGTAGTTGTGGAACTGCTGTCGGACTGGCTCAAAGTAGCGGTCTTTGCAGTCTGACTGCTCTGCTGGGAAGCAACTTCCTGACTGATCCAATTTCTCATGGAAGACTTGAGAGACTGTGCTCCATAGTAGCCACCGGTGCCAACTGCACCAACGCCGATCACAACCGCTGCTGCAACCGCAACGCCCTTCTTCCAGCCGCCTTTCTTTTTATTCTTTGCTTTCTTTTCGGAGGAATGTATCTCCTCAGCAGCAGTAAACTGTGGCTCATAGGCGGCTGCTGTCTCCTGTGCTGCAGAAGAAGTCTCTGCTGTCTGCGCTTCCTGTGCCGTTTCCTGAGCTGTCTCGGAAGCAGCTGTCTCAGCTTCGTTCTCTCTCTGTACAGAACCCTGCATTACAAAGTTCACATCCTGTGCAGTCTCATTGTTCTGAGTTTCGTTGCTCTGCACTTCTGTGTTCTGCGCTTCAGTCTGCTGTTCGTTCTGTTCTTCGTTGTTTCTATATTCTTCTGACATGATAAAAACACTCCTTTCATATCCAGGTCTCTTCTGTTTATGAAAGGAGTGTACCAACTAATTGTGTTCAATTTGTGTAGACTTCTTGAAAAAAGTGTAAAACGGATGAAATCGTATGACACCTTCTCATGTAAGTTTTTATTGTGCGCCTTCAGTAGAGAATGCGGTTGTCTCTGGCACTGCCAGGCCCATATTGTTCGTCTCATTTTGTATCATTGCACTGATCTGCTGAACCGTTGCGGACGGTGTGTAATCCTCCGACTCATACAAGAATTCATGCAACTGAGACACATTGTTCTGCAGATTCATTGCAAACATCGGCCAATCCCCCGGCTTTCTCCAAGTTTCTACCGAATGATTGTAGAACGGGAATCCAACGGTTTCGCCCATATTATAATTGCTGATGCCAAGTGCCATGCTCCACAGGTCATCCAACTCCAGAGAAGTGGTAACCAACGGGAATACGTTGTTGACAACACTATTCAGCACCGAAGCGCTTGCAGTCTTTGCTTTTTCAAACAGCTGTCCGATAACCTCTCGCTGACGGGCAGTTCTGCCAATATCACTGTCCTGATGACGCAGACGACAATATGCAACTGCCTGAACGCCGTCCAGATGCTGCATACCGGAATGAGTCAGCTGAACCGTACCAAGACCGCCTGCATGCGCAACGGTATCTGTGATATAACCATTGATCTCTCCCATCATTGCATCGGTAATGTTCACATCTACACCGCCGAGGATATTAATCCCCAATGCAACCGCCTGCCAGTTGACAACTACAAAATTATCAATGTTCAAATCCAGATTTTTGTTCAGTGTATTCATTACACTGGTTCCGTACTGTCCATCGTTGATAGCGGAATTGATCTTATCAAACGAGTCATCTTCCATCTGCATGATCGTATCACGGAACACAGATGCCATCCGGATCTCGCCGGTATCGTTATTGATGCTGCAGATAAGAACAACATCACAGTTATAACCGTCACCATCCACACCGAAAATACCAATGTTGGTATATCCTTTGGAGATTTCCTCCACATAGGAAGAGTCCATATCCGTGTTTACGACAATATCTTCTTTGTCCAGATCCACATGTTTGATCTTATCCCACTTGCTTACTACATAAAATCCTGCTAAAAGGACGAGCAGCGCAATAATCTCTAATGCGAAGATTGCAATTCTGCGGCGTCTGCGTGCCTTTCTCTTTTTCATCTGCAGCGCTTTTGCCTCTGCTCTCGTTCTTGTGCCGGAGGAAGGTTTCCTTGCGCCATTTGCAGTATTTGATGTCGTTGTCTTCCGTTTCTCAGCCATTTTTTCCTCTTTTCTTAATATGCATTCTTGTTCACAAAACCGCGGAAGACGGTCAGGAACAGAATCTTGATATCAAAACCGACGGTCCAATTCTCAATATAATACAGATCATAGTCAATCCGCTTGCGGATTGACGTATCTCCGCGCAGTCCGTTGACCTGCGCCCATCCGGTCATACCTGGACGCACCTGATGCTTGATCATATACCGCGGGATTTCTTCCCGGAACTTTTCTACAAAGAACGGACGTTCCGGTCTCGGTCCCACAAGACTCATATTTCCGATCAGCACATTAAATAACTGCGGCAGTTCATCAATACTCGTTTTGCGGATAAACTTTCCGACACCGGTAACTCTTGCATCGTTCTTTGTCGTCCACTTGCTCTTCTCTTCGCTGGCAGGTGCAACTCCCATCGACCGGAACTTATACATCCGGAACGGACGGTTATGCAATCCTACACGCTCCTGCTTGAAGATGATCGGACCCGGTGAGGATAACTTGACTGCAATCGCAGTCACAAGCATCACCGGTGAGAATATCACAATACAGATCAGAGAACCGACGATATCCATCGTCCGCTTGATCGTCTTGTTCAGCAGTCCCGTGAGCGGCACATGTCGAATGTGAACAACCGGAAGCCCCAACAGATCTTCTGTATACGGCTTTGTCGGAATGATGTTATTATAATCCGGAATGAACTTGGTGTGAACCCCTGATTTTTCACAAAGATACACCAAATGCTGTAATTTTTGATATTCTTCCAGACTTAACGTGATCAAAACCTCATCCAGACGGTTTAATTCCAGAATTCCTTCTAACTCCGAAAGCTTTCCGATGACCTTGACGCCCTTGTACTCCAGCCCCCAGTCGTAGGTGTCATCCAGAATACCACGCACCTGATAGCCCCACTGAGGATTTGCCTTGGCACGGTCGATAAATCCTTCTGCGGCCCGGCTATAGCCGACTAACAGCACCTGCTTCTGGTTAAAGCCCTTTTTGCGCAGAGAACGCAGGATCATACGAACGACAATTCGCTCAGCAGTCATCAGACAGGTATTGATCACAGCAAACAGCATCAGCATCGTACGGGAAAAATGTACGAACTTGAACAGATACAGAACCAGGATCAGTACCATCAGTCCCATACCGTTTGCATACAGTACACGACCTGCTTCCAGACGTCTGCCCATCACCCGTTTTGGCTGATACAGCTGGAACGCTGCATACAGCACCAGATAAAACAGGACAATGGGAATCAAAAAGATAAAATATTCTTTTGCCGGATATCCGGGCTGTACTTCCATGTAATAGAATCGGATCGCATAGGCAACGATATACGAAAAAACGGTCACCAAAATATCCAAAACAATATGCAATTGATTCAACAGCCCTTGATAATCTTTCTTCACAATCTCACCTCTGCCGTCTTCTCTTCAGATAGTCTGTCACATATCGGAATGAGTTTCCGATCAGCTCTCCCTCAATGCGCACATAATTTTTCAGATGGCGCATCTGAAACGGAACCCGCTTACACGCAGAACGCGTGCGCATACCCTCTTCCAGACCATCCAGATATGCCTGACCAAATCCGATCTTCCGGAAAAACCGCTTTTTGACTGCCAGTCCCATCTGGAACGGAAGCCAGTTCAGACCACGCTGAAAAGCCGGCATATTCTTGTACTTCAGATACACATTATTTCTTGCTGCCAAGCGAACCTTGAAATCATTGTATTTTGAACCGCTTGTTCCGCTGCCCACATGGTAGACAACCGCTGTCGGGCAGTACCAGTTTTCATAGCCATAGATCCGGGCGCGGTAGCCCACATCCAGATCCTCCAGATAAGCAAAATGCATCAGATCGAAATAACCAATCTCCTCAAACACACTGCGGCGGTAGATTGACGCGCCGGCACAGGCCGTAAAAACGCGAGTTGGCTTATCATATGCTTCCACCGGCTGACCGACGCCCCGCTGAAAAGCCCAGCCCAGCAGATTGTACAAATCTCCTGCATCGTCCAGCAATGCGTGATTATGATACTGTACCATCTTGGGAGACACCGAAAAAATCCGGTTGGATTTTTCGATCGCTTTTACAAGCTCTCCCACAAAATCCGGTTCCGCTGCCGTATCGTTGTTCAGCAGCAGCACATACGGACACTCCGACATCTGGATTCCCTGATTGACAGCACCGGAAAATCCGAGATTCGTTTCGTTGACAACAAGACGAACATCCGGGCAATTTGCCCGGATCCAGTCTGCGCTTTCATCTGCAGAAGCGTTGTCGATCAGAATCACTTCAAAATCCCGATATGTCTGTTTTTCCAGTGCTTCCATGCATTCCGGAAGGAACTTCATGCCATTATAATTCGGAATTACGATTGATACCTGTTTCATTCCACCCCTCATTGTTCCTCTTCCCGAAGCTTTCTCAGTGAAAAGTCGTTTTTATCCAGTGTCAGATTCGGGCTGTAGAACGGATCGCCCTTTGCTAAAAATTCTCCCCAACGATTCTGGAAGAATTCAATTTCTCTTGCGAAACGAGCCTGTTTCTCCGGGGTATCCTCATAGCCTCTGGATTTGGACTCGTAATGATACATCTGTGCATACGGATTGTATACGATCTTATAACCCTTCTCGTAAACCCGCAGACAGAAATCAATGTCGTTAAATGCAACCTGCAGTCCGGTATCCAGTCCGCCAACTTCGTCAAAGACACTCTTGCGCACCATGAGACACGCTGCGGTCACGGCACAGTAATCCTGTGCAAATACGGCTCTGCCCATATATCCGGCATCTTCCTTGCGGACACCGGGGAATGCATGACCTGCTACACCGCCGAGACCGATGACAACACCGGCGTGCTGTACCGTATCATCGTTGTACAGCAGCTTAATTCCCACAATCCCCACATCCGGGCGCTGTGCGTAACCTAACATCTCCTCGAAGCAATCCGTTGTGATTACCTCAACATCATTATTCAGAAGCAGCAGATATTCGCCCTTCGCAAATTCTGCACCGAAGTTATTGATTGCAGAGTAGTTGAATTCCTTCTCCCACTTCACAACATGAACATTGGAAAACTCTTTCTGGATCTTGTCATAGTATTCCCATGTTTCTGCTTCTGTACTGTTATTTTCAATTACAATGACTTCGTAATTTTTGTAGGTACATCTTGCCAGAGAGCGGATGACAACATCCAGATCTTCGGTATGATCCTTGTTCGGGATCAGAACCGATACCAGCGGCTTTTCCTTCCACTCGTAGATCGTATGATACATACCATACTTCAAGCCATGCTCAACATGAGCCGGGATTCCGACTCTCTTATAATGCTCATTCACTGCCCGCAGACCTGCCTCAAACGCATACATCTTGCTGGACGGATCCATCGCGGTAGATTCCGGATGACATCTCCAGTGATACAGTACCCGCTGAACATGATAAATCTTCTTTGCCTGCTCGGTGCAGCGCAGAATAAAGTCATAGTCCTGTGCACCATTGAACTCCTCGCGGAAATGTCCCGCACGCTCCAGCAGTCCTTTTTCTACTACAAACAGGTGACAGATATAATTGACAGAACGAAGCATATCGATGTTAAAATCCGGCTTGAAGTTCGGCTGAAAGTGCTTCTGGCTCTTCATATCTACCTTATCTTCATCGCTGTAAACAACGTCCACATCACGGTCATCGTTCAATGCCTTTACGACATAGTAGGCCGCATCCGGTGACAGCAGATCATCGTGATCCACCAGTGCAATATAATCGCCCTGTGCCATCTCCAGTGCAGCATTTGTGTTGCCGGAAATACCGAGATTCTTTTCCAGAAGACGATAGCGAATCCGGGAATCCTTCTGCATATAAGGAGCAACAACACTCTCAACCGAATGATCCTTTCCGCTGCCATCTGCCAGACACAGCTCCCAGTTCGTGTAGGTCTGCGCCTGTACGCTCTCGATCATCTCTTTCAGATAACGCTCCGGTGTCTGATACAGCGGTACAACAAAGCTGATCTTCGGCTCGAAGTCAAACTTTTTCTTGCGCTGTGCTTCCAGCTGCGCTTCCGTGGAGCGCGTCTTCAAATACCAGCGGTTGTACTGTGCTTCCTCCAGATGGAACAGCTTGATGATGATCTTGCGGATCAGTTCTTTTTTGCCGTAGCGCAGATAATACTCCTCCACCTTGCGGTAGCCGGACTTCTCCAGAAAATGATCAAGCTTGATTGAACTTCTGCGCACCGGAATCTTCGCGGTGTTGCCGTCTGCCTCAAAATGAAGCACATAATCCTTGGTCTCGTCATATGGAGTTCGGATCAGGAATCCGCACTCGCTGTGCGCCATGGAAATACCACGGGCATAGACAACGTCCTTGCGCTCGATGGGATAATAGTCGATTTCCACCGGATTGCCCTGCTTATCAGTCAGTGTGATCTTCGGGATTGTATCCGTATTTGTCGTTGCACACCAACCGCGCAGATATAAGATTCCGCGCTCTGCCTTTTTGGAATCCAGATAATAGATCAGCGGATTCTTTACCGTCCAGCGTCCCATCTGGAAGCGGTGCTTTTTCAGAATGCAGGTACTTTCCTCCTCTGTTTTGATCCAGACCTCCACCGAATGAAATGCAGTCCCCTGCAGCGGCAGCTCGATTCGGAATCCAACATGAGGAGCCTCAAATGCATCATGATACAAGCCCTCAATGTCTTCTCTGTCTTCATATGTGATTTTTGCAGGTGCCCACACCTGACCGTTGATCTTTGCAACCACCTCGTAGTCGCTTCCGGCTGCATCAAAACACCAGCCGCGGATGGCGACCTTGTCTGTTGTCTGATCGTAGATCAGATTTTCAATCATCTTTTTTAACTGCATTTCTTCTATCTCCTGTATTTACAGCTTGTAAGCGTCACACACTTCCTGTGTGGGCCCTGCCATCTTCACATAGCCCTGATCGATCCAGACAACCTTGTTGCACATCTGGCGGATCTGATCTAGGCTGTGGGATACGAACAGTACGGTTGTACCGCCGCCCATCAGCTCCATCATACGGGCATGACTCTTGCGCTGGAATGCCTCGTCACCAACAGACAGGATCTCATCTACGATCAGGATCTCCGGCTCAACGACTGTTGCGATGGAAAATGCCAGTCGCATCAGCATACCGGAAGAATAGTTGCGGATCGGCATGTTGATAAAATCCCCAAGCTCGGAAAACTCCAGGATCTCATCGTACTTACTGTATAAAAATTCTTTGGAATAGCCTAAGATCGAACCGTTCAGAAAGACATTCTCTCTGCCGGTCAGATCGTAGTCAAAGCCGGAGCCAAGCTCCAGCATCGGAACGATGTTGCCGCCGCGGGTCACAGTGCCCTGCGTGGGTTTCATAATTCCGGAAATAATCTTCAGGATGGTACTCTTACCAGCACCGTTGCGACCGATAATTCCGAGAACATCACCCTTCTCGATCGTGAAGCTGATATCCTTTAACGCCCAGAATTCATTGAACTTCAGTTTTCTCGTTGCTGCCTGCATCATGAACTCTTTCAGTGAGAACACACGGTCCTGCGTCATCTTAAAGCGCATTCCAACATGGTCTACCTGTACCATGATTTTTTTTTCTTCCATGTTTTCTATCTTCTCCATCTTTACAGGTACAGGATAAACTGATCCTGTGTTTTCTTAAATACTGTGCCGCCAATGACAACTGTGATCACACCGATCAGGAAGCAGATCAGATACTGCGCCGGAGCGGGGGACTGTCCTCCAATGACGATCGTACGCATAAACTCAATCAAATGGTACATCGGGTTAATCACTTCCAGCTTCTGCATCCACACCGGCAGAATATCCATGCTATAAATAATCGGTGTCGCATACATCCACAGCGTTGTGAAAATTCCCCACAAAAACTCAATGTCCCGGAAGAATACAACTACGCTGGACAGCAGGAAACCAGCACCAACCGTAAAGATCAGGATAAACAGCAGTCCAATCGGAATCAGCAGCCAAGACAGAGACGGACGAACTCCGTTGATCATGGCTACTACCAGCAATGGGATCATAGACAGTACGGTATTGATGCTCGCGGAAAAGACCTTACTGCAAGGGTAAATGTACTTCGGCACATAAACCTTTGTGATCAGGGTCGAATTGCCCGTGATGGAATGCATCGCCTGATTTGCACAGTCCTGAAAGCCATTGAAGATCACAATACCGGAAAGCAGGTAGGCAGCATAATGTTCGATATTAAACCGCATCAGGTTCGAGAATACAATGTACTGCACCAGCATCAGCAACAGCGGGTTTAAGAAACTCCACAATACACCCAGTACCGATCTCTTATACTTTGTCTTAAAGTCGCGAGACACAAGCTGTTCGATCAGGAATTCGTACTTGTTCAGCGTTGCAATAAACTGCAGTCCGCCACGGATATTTCCTCTTTTTTCATTCTGGAACAGATGCCAGATATACGCAAGCAGCGCAACCAGACCAGCACCAAATACGATGCCGTAAGGCATCAGCGGGAAATGATCCCGCGCAAACAGAAGGAGCAGCGCTGCATAGAAGACATAAATGCCCACAACAATACTGCCGCCTTTTTTTAATCTGCGGTTAAGTTTGTTTTCCATTCGTTCCTCCAGTAATTATGCAAAATGGAAAGTATCCTGCAGACCCTTCCACTTCTGATCCTTCTCAGACAGGATCAGCTGCATACCTTCTTCGATGGGCCATTCTACACCAATCTGGGGATCGTTGTATGCCAGACCGCCCTCATCGCCCGGATGATAGAAGTCTGTTACCTTATATGCAAACTCAGCCTCATCACTCAGTACGAGGAAGCCATGTGCAAAGCCTTCGGGGATGTAGAACATCTTCTTGTTCTCTGCAGTCAGCTCAACGCCGAACCACTTACCGAATGTCTTGGAACCTTCACGCAGGTCAACCGCAACATCAAATACGCTGCCGCGGATCGCACGAACCAGCTTGCCCTGCGGGAACTGCTTCTGGAAGTGCAGACCACGCAGTACACCCTTTACGGACATGGACTGGTTGTCCTGAACAAATTTCATATCCAGCCCCTCTGCTGCAAAGTCATTGTAATTATAAGTCTCGACAAAATATCCACGCTCATCACGGAATACAGTCGGCTCAATAACGCACAGTCCTTCAATTTCGCATCTTGTTACTTTAATCTTTCCCATTGTAATCTCCATTCTACGGCTTCGCCGTGATTTTTATCTATGCGCAGGCAGACTCTGCCTGTATCTACCGAAACATATCATTTATACAGGAATTCCGTCCATCCGTCAAGTTTTCTGCAAATTTACTTTCCAATTTCCGTCCCGGCCCTGCCGGATCGTATCCGGAACATAGGGGTCTCGCAACGGCATTTCGGATTCCAATTCCGTCCGAACCGGGATGTTCCAATCCTTTACATACTCCCGCACTTCCGGCTCACAGACGACTTTTAAATCCAGCTTTTCTGCCACAACGCCCATCTGTGCTGCCTGCTCCAATGCCTCTTCTCCGGTAATTCTTCCCCGCAGCGGATTCTCCATCGCCCGGTAGATTTTTCCCTGAAGCAGCAAAATCTGCGCCAGCGCACCAAATGTCTGGTGTCTCAGCTTTGTCAGGTTCTGATAGGACGTCTTTTCCAGAGGGTATCCATCAAATGAGCTGACTGCCCGCAGATGCTCCGCCGACTGTTCCAGATGCACGCCTGCATTATAAATATCGCCATCCATACCGCAACAGATACCGGTAACCGCTCCCACCGTGGAATCTGTTAAAATCGCTGCCATCTTTCGGAAAGACTCGCCAAATGTAGGCACCCACGCTGCATCAAGAAACAGGATCCATTCGCCCCGCGGCGTGCGATTCAGTCCGCGCTCTGTCTCCACAACGATCTCGAACTTTGCATTGCCCCAGCTGCGCACTTCACTCTCCAACACCGGAAGATCCGAAAGGTGTGCAACATTTCGCACCACAACGGATGTCTCCGGCATCTCCTCCGGCTCCATTCTGCGAATCTGATAATATCCTGTCCCGATGCCCGACTCCGGATACGCGTCCGGATTGCCCGAAAAAACATCCTGCAACGCCCGCAGTCCTGCCTCATGGCTGTTCTGACGCACCTCTCTTCTGGCGGCTACCGCCATCGGATGCATCCGCTCATGATACAAAATCCGCGGAATATGCACGATCTGCGCATCCTTCAAATACTGCAGCGCCCGCAGCATCAGATCATAATACTGCGCACCATCCACCTCACTGCGGAAAAACCACTCTTCCTCCGGAATCGCATCCCGTTTCATCACCAGCAGGTGATGCAGATAGTCATGGGTATAAAACAGCTTCCGGTCAAAATCCGGCTTAAACCTTGGCCGAAATGTCAGTCTGCCGTTCGCTGTGATCTGATCTTCATCGGTATAGAAAATACCGGCGTCCGGATACTGCCTGATTGCCTGCGCCACACAATACAGCGCGTCCGGCTCCACCAGATCATCGTGATCCACCCAGCCGATATAGCTGCCTTTTGCCAACTCTAATGCTTTGTTCAATGTGCCGGAAATTCCGATCTGTCCATCCTCTTCCACAAGACAGATTCGGGGATCTTTCTGCTCCAGCACTTTCAGATACTCTTCCACAATGCCATCTCTGGCACCGGTATTCGACAGACAGAGCTGCCAGTTCTCATAGCTCTGACTGCGAATGCTCTCCACCATCTGTTTCAGATACAAAAATGGAGTCCGATAAATTGGAAGCAGCAGTGTAATCAGAGGTCCCTCTGTCGTCTGATGCTGCAGACGCAGCTCCTTGGACGTCACGCGATGTGTCTTATACCACTTACGATACTCCCGGTTTTCCTGATAGATTTTCAGAAGTCGTTTTTCCGCCTTAAGACGATTTCCGATTCCGTGGGGTTTTAACGGAACGGTCACGGTCTGCTCGCCATCCGAAAGCTTCAGCACCATGCCCTGCTCGCCTTCCATATTGGCATCAATCTCAAACCCACAGTCCGCGTAATCCTCCGTCTCGAAAAACAAACGGCTGATATCACTGCGCTGAACGGTATAATACTTTGCACTCGGAACCGGGTCTCCTTTTTTCGTGGATATCGTCCAGGTAATGGGACGTTTTTCCGTGGAAACGACCCAGCCTGTGACATGAAGCCGCCCGCTGATCCCGTCCAGCTGTTCAATTTTATATTCTAATCCCATACGCTCTTTTTCCTTCTTCTGAAGATACCGTCACAGTACATTCTCCAGAAATTCCACGCTCTCTTCCAGATCCTCCAGCAGGCTTCGATAAATCCTGCCTTCGATTCCATAGGTTCCGGTATATCCCTGATACTGAAGCTGATGGTAGATCCATCCAAACTCCAATGCTCCGTATCCGGGAAAATAACGATTATTGTCCGAAAGATGAATATTTCGAATATGGGACAGGCTCTCTCTTACTGCTCTCCCAGAATCCCGCTCCTCAATATTCATGTGATATGTATCCGGCAGCAGATACAGACGATCTTCGTTCACTGCCTCCACAATCCGCAGCGTATCTGCAAGCGTATTTGCGACAGAAGACTCATAGTGATTGGTTGCTTCCAGAACTACCGGAACATGCAGACCAATGCCACGTTCCCTGCTCCTCACAAATACTTTCTGCAAGGATGCAATCATCTGCTGTTCCGCATCTGTTCCGGTCATTTCCGGACTGCCTTTCAGTGTTCCGATGATCACACCGCACTCCGGATCCATCTTCTCTGCATACTGCATATGTCTCAGCACAGCCTCGATCGCCTGCTCCCGCACCTCCGGATCAGACGCTGAAAGCCCCAGTTCTCTCGCTTTTGCGTAGACGCCGCTTGCCACATATGTCAGTTTCAGATGATGCGCCGCAAGCAGCTTTTGCAACTGCTCCGGCGCAATGTCTTCTTCCAGATTCGGAATATTCAGTTCCAGACCATATAAGCCCAGATGCTCCATCTTTTCAAGCAACGTCTCAAACGCCTCTCTGCCTTCCCGATCTGCCGCTTTCGGCATCGTAGTCTGCAGAGACAGCTTCATGGATGCCGGAAGCATCGACTCTCTCTTCATTGTAATCCCCCTGTCTCTGCCTTACGTCCGGCTGACATAAAGGACCTCATCCTCTCTGTCTGTATAGCGTGCGATCCATGTGTCATACATGCGATCCTGCAGCTTCACCTCACCCGTCAGACGAATCGAGTACAGACTCTTATTCTGCGCAACTCTGTGAAGCTGTTCCACCGTGGCGATATGGCAGTTTAACTTCGTTTCCATCGAACCACCAAACCCTTTCTGTCAAAAGTTTTTGCTCTGCCTCCCGAAGTCCGGGCGACCTTTCTCAAAACGAAGTATCTTGATTTTTTCTTTCGTATGCTGCGTGCCTTTCTCTCCTCAGTAATCATAGCCGGTGTCCACCCGTTCCGGCTGATTACTCGGTACCGACTCTCCTAAGATCCCCTCCATCGCCATCCTGGCTCTTACATCTGCCAGAGTTCTCTGTCTTACAGAAGACGCCGTCATCGCGGGATTTCCCAGATACACCTGCGCGATCCGATCTCGGTTGTCATAGTCCAGCTCCACCCATTTTTCAAAGGGGATATCCGACAACAACAGCTTCGAACCGCAATCCAGGCATTCTGCCTCCAGACGATTGCTCACAATTCTCCAGCATTTGCAGGAAGGGCAAAAATAGATTCGCATCATACCTATCGCTCTCCTTTGCACACAGTATACCGCAGAATCCTTCTTTTGCCAATCACATTTCGCACCAATAATTCGGGCTCATACTGCACCATCTGACAATTTTTGACGGTAAGCGATCGTATTTTTTTCCGAGAAGAAAGCCCATATATTTACACCCGCTGACATAGATCAGCTTTGGAATTAAATATGCTTTTCCATGCTTTGCAAGATATCCCATCGTATTTTTTACAAGGCGAATGCCTTCTCCCTCCGAGCGAAGTCCTGAGAACACCTCCGGATGCTGCTTCTGGGAGACTGCCAGATCAAAATTCCGATGAAACTGCTGCGCTCCTGTATAGTTGTGGGAATGGATCACGCGTCCCTCCGCACAATACATAATACCGTATCCGGCTCCGATCACTGTCGCTGCAAAGATCATATCTTCATTAAAAATCGTCTTGCGCGGAAAACCGCCAAGTTTCTGATAAATATCTCTGCGATACATCGCACACACATCCGAACAAAAATAGGTCTTAATGCCCAGCTTCGGCAGATCCGCTTTTGTCTTGATTCGGCTCTCGCCAGGATAATTAAACGCTCTGGTATAAGTCTCAATCACATTGCAGTCCGCTGCCGGAAGCTGTCTGCCGTACGCTGCCGCCACATTTTCCTGTTCAAAGCACGCTGCCATGTGCTCAATCAGGTGCTCATCCGTCGGCACTGCGTCCTGTGTCAGAAACAATACCAGATCTGCCTGACTCATCTGCAGCGCCTCGTTACGCGTGCCGCCATGGTCAAACTCCACCTTGCGAATGTGATGCACTTCTACGGTCTCCGGCGCTTCCGGATGCGTTCCATAGAGTGCTTCCTCCGTATTCATGACAATGATTCGTCCCGGCTGCAGCGTCTGCTTCTTCAGCATCTGCAGCAAGCGATCATATTTCTCGTCCGGTTTATAAGTAGGGATGACAACATCCACCGTTTTTGTTGTGTTCATATTTGGATCACTCCTCTCCCTGTGTCTTCTTTTCTCTGTGATATCCGATCCATGCGATGCCGCCCAACACAATACCCTGCACCATCATCAGGACACAGAAGCTGGCTGCCGCTCCGAAAATGCCGCCATTTCGAATCAGCACCCACGGAACCCAAACCGTCAAAACAGCGGACAGAAAATATCCGAAACAAAGACCTCGCTGCATGCGCATGACAGTCAGGATATAATATAAGATCAGTGCAACGGCATTGAATCCGCTGCCGATGATAATGAGCATCAGCTCCGGTCTTCTGCCGGTCAGATCCGTCGGATACAAAAGCTCCAGTACCGGAATTCCAAGCAATGCGCCGCCCGCCATCGTCAGCACTGTTACACCCAAAATCGCCAGAAACAGCAGACGAACCATCTTTTCAAATGCCGCATATTCTTTGTTCTGGTAGCGCTCCATCAGCGTCACAAGTGCCGGTCGGAACAAAAATCCGCAGAACAGATTGATAATATTTGCCGGCATGAACAGCGCTGCGGAATATGCATAATAATCGCCCGCTGTCAAAAATTGTTCCGCTGCAAAACGGGAGCTGTTCAGGATATACAAACTGAAAAATGATCCCACAAACAGCAGCACGCAGTCCCGAAAGATTCCAAACAGCTTGTCCCTGTGAAACACGATCCGACAGGTTGTAAATGCGCCAATCATTCCAAAGTCCATGCATACCACTGCCAGTGTCGATGCCGCCACCGCTGCCACACTGGCGAGCACAATATTGCCGGACACCGCGCCCACTGCTGTAAATGCTGCGATGGAACACGCAACCCGGACTGCCATGGACTTTCCGGACAGATCCAGGCGGATGTCTTTTTGAAATTCTCCTTCAAAAACATCTGCAATGCCGTCCAGCATCTTATACAGCACCATGAGCAGCACAACGGACACCCGCACAGCGCCGCCTCCCGACAATGCTGCATACCCAAGTCCGGTCACAAGCATCACACCGCAGGTAATCAAACGATAAGTGAAATAATCTTCGAATTCATATTCCCGCTGCAGATCCGTCACCTGAAATGTTCGCACTTCAAAGTAGCCAATGGTCAGAAGCTGCTGTGCCAGCGTATAGGCTGCCGTGAAGACTGCACCGCCCTCTTCTCCGGTCATACGTCCTGCCAGAGATGTCAAAACCATCGTTGCCAATGCAAATCCGATGCTGCCGATCATATTCCAGATCACATTTTTTCGCGACTGATTTTCGCCGTTTCCGAGAAGAAACCGCTGAAATCTGGTTGTTTGTTTCATACAATGCTCCAATCAACTGTTTTTCTATACCACCTTTATACCACAAAAGATTCCAGAAGCAAAATCTTTTTCTGCTTCCGGAATCTTATTTTCAGACAATCATGAAATTTACTGTTCTGCCGAAATGTGGTTGATGTAGTGTGCCAGATAAAATTCGATCACAACATACAAAGGACCCATGCTCGTGTAGCCGTGCTCTCCGACACCTTCAAATGTCCGCAGCGGGTAGTGGATCGGCAGGTCTGCCATGTCTGCAATCGGGTTGCTCTGTACCTGTGTGAACGAAATGATCGGGATCTTTCTCCACTTCAGTTCTCTTGCAAACTCCAGCAATGTCTCATTTTCTCCGCTCTGAGAAATAAAGACGACCACATCCTCCGGCTGCAGCATCGTCAGCATTGACTCTCTGCGGCTGCGGCTGTCCAGCACCAGAACAGTCTTGCCCGTGTATACGGTCAAAATATCCTGAAACTCCTGCACTGCCACTTCCTGCGTGTGCCCTGACGGGATCAGGATCACACGGTCTGCATCGTCTAACATCTGTGCAAACTTTCCATAGTCCCGCTCCTGCAGATCCTGCAGCAGCCCGGTGTAGTTTTCCGTCAGGCGGCGCATATCAATGCCATCCTCAGCGGACTGGTTGGACTCCACCTGCACTTCCGAGCGAAGCAGATACTTAAACTCCGTGTAACCGGACAGATCCAGCTTCTTTGCGAAGCGGAGGATCGTTGTCCGGGACACATTGCACTGAGAGGCACACTCTTCGATGGTCATGTGTGCGCACTCTTTTTTGTGGTTGTAAATATACTGCCAGATTTCAAGATCCCCTGCATTCAGTTTGTGATAATTTGCATGAACCAGTTCATCCAGAGTCATTACTTTCCCTCCTAGTTATCAGCCCAGAGCCGCAAGACGCTCCTGTACCTGCTCCATTGCTGCGCGGTAACGGGCCAGCTTTTCCTGTTCTTCCTTGACTTTTGCTTCCGGAGCCTTGCTCATGAACCGCTCATTGCTGAGCATTCCCTCACCACGGGCAATCTCCTTTTTCAGACGTTCTTCTTCCTTATGCAGACGCTCCAGCTCTTTTTCGATATCAACCAGATCTGCAAACGGCATATACATCACAGCATCCGGTGTCACTGCAGAAACTGCATCCTCCGGAATACCGGTCTTATCGCTCTGTACCTCTACGGAAGAAGCGCTTGCCAGCGTACCAAAGAATACGCTGCCCTGACGGAAAATATTCTGAATGTCTTCTTTTTCGGAGACAACGAATACCTTCGCCTTGCGGCTCGGCGGTACGTTCATGGAAGTGCGCACGGTACGGATCGCACGAACAGCTTCCTTGATCGTCTCGATGCTGGTCTCTTCTTCTGTGAAGTTCCACTCCTCCTTATATTCCGGCCAGGAAGAGATCATGATGCTCTCTTCTTCGTCCTGCAGATTGCAGAAAATCTCTTCGGTAATGAACGGCATATACGGGTGCAGCAGCTTCAGAGACTGGATCAGAGTGGTCTTTAAGGTCCACAGCGCAGCTGCCTTTGTCTGATCGGTATCGCTGTACAGACGAGGCTTTACCATCTCGATGTACCAGTCACAGAACTCTTCCCATACGAAGGAATAGATTTTCTGCAGACCAATACCCATCTCGTACTTGTCCAGATTTTCGGTAACATCCTTTGCCAGAGTATTTACCTTGGACAGGATCCACTTGTCTGCTGCGGTCAGAGCATCCAGAGAAACCTCCGTCGCATCTGCCTGCTCCAGATTCATCATGATAAATCTGGACGCATTCCAAACCTTGTTTGCAAAGTTGCGGCTTGCCTCAACACGCTCCCAGTAGAAACGCATATCGTTACCCGGTGCATTTCCCGTGATCAGTGTCATACGCAGAGCATCTGCGCCGTACTTGTCGATAACTTCCAGCGGGTCGATACCATTTCCGAGGGACTTACTCATCTTACGTCCCTGAGAGTCACGAACCAGTCCGTGGAACAGAACGGTGTGGAACGGTGCCTTACCGGTCTGCTCATAACCGGAGAAGATCATACGGATTACCCAGAAGAAGATGATATCATATCCGGTAACGAGAACGTCTGTCGGATAGAAATAGTCAAAATCTTCGGTGTGATCCGGCCATCCCAGCGTGGAGAACGGCCACAGTGCAGAGGAGAACCAGGTATCTAACGTATCCGGATCCTGTGTCAGATGGGTATGTCCACACTTCGGACAGATCTTCGGCTGCTCTTTTGCAACAACAACCTCGCCGCACTTGTCACAGTAGTAAGCCGGGATACGATGTCCCCACCACAGCTGTCTGGAAATACACCAGTCGCGAATATTATCGGTCCAGTTGAAATAGGTCTTATCCATGCGCTCCGGCAGCAGCTTGATCTCGCCGTTCTTGACAGCTTCTACAGCAGGCTTAATCATCTCGTCCATCTTGACGAACCACTGCTGCTTGATCATCGGCTCTACCGTCGTCTTACAACGGTCATGGGTACCAACGCTGTGAGAATGAGGAACGATCTTGACAAGCAGTCCCTGCTCCTTCAGATCCTCCAGCATCACCTTACGAGCTTCGTAACGATCCATGCCAGCGTACTTGCCACCCTTTTCGTTGATCGTACCGTCATCATTCAGAATGTTGATCTCCGGCAGATTGTGACGTTTGCCAACCTCGAAGTCATTCGGGTCATGTGCCGGAGTGATCTTTACGCAACCAGTACCAAACTCCTTATCTACATAAGAATCTGCAATGACCGGGATCTCTTTGTTTACAAGCGGCAGGAGTAACATCTTGCCAACCAGATCCGTATAACGCTCATCCTCCGGATTGACTGCAACTGCAACGTCACCCAGCAGAGTCTCCGGACGGGTGGTTGCGATCTCCAGACACTGATCGGTACCAACGATGGGGTAGTTGATGTGATAGAAAAATCCATCCTGATCCTCGTGGATAACCTCTGCATCGGAAATCGAAGTCTTACAAACCGGACACCAGTTGACAATTCTGGAGCCCTTGTAGATCATGCCCTTGTTATACAGGCGAATAAATACTTCCTGAACTGCCTTGGAGCAGCCCTCGTCCATTGTGAAACGCTCTCTGTCCCAGTCTGCGGAAGAACCCAGTTTCTTTAACTGACGGATGATACGTCCGCCGTACTCTTCCTTCCACTCCCAGGCCTTTTCTAAGAATCCCTCTCTGCCAAGGTCTGCCTTGTCGATACCCTGCTTTTTCAGACTCTCGATGACCTTTACCTCGGTTGCGATTGCTGCATGGTCCGTGCCAGGCTGCCACAGTGCATTGTAGCCCTGCATCCTCTTATAACGGGTCAGGATATCCTGCATCGTGTTGTCCAGCGCGTGTCCCATATGCAGCTGTCCGGTAACATTGGGCGGCGGCATTACGATGGTAAACGGCTTTTTGCTGCGGTCTACTTCTGCGTGAAAATACTTCTTTTCTTCCCACTTATGATAGAGACGATCCTCGATCTCAGAAGGATTGTAATTCTTCTCCAGTTCTTTCATAACTTCCTCCATTTTATTTGCATGGTGCTTGGTGTTTTTTAATGTAAAGCAAAAACGCCCTCTGCACAAAAATGCAAAGGGCGTTGAATACGCGGTACCACCTTTTTCACAGGCAGGAAATCCTGTCTGCCTCTCTGCGCGATAACGGGCGCTCACGGGATGTTCTACTAACCAGTTCCGGTGTTCTTCATCCGGCTCGGAAGCTACCTTCTGTATGCTCCTCTCCGAAGAGACCTCTCAGCGAAGCAGTCTCTCTCTCTTGCGGCGGAATCATCCATACTCCTCTTCTTCTCAGCCTGTGTCTGTGTGTTTATCATATGCGTACTGTGCGATTTTGTCAAGATTTTTATTCAACCGTAACACTTTTTGCCAGATTTCTGGGCTTATCTACGTCCAAACCTCTTGCAACACTAATATAATAGCCTAACAGCTGGAGCGGAATTACTGCCAGACTTGCTGCGAAATGCTCATCCACCTTCGGAACGTATGTCACAAAGTCTGCGGTATTTTCCAGACTGTAGTTGCCATTTGTCGTCAGCCCCATCAAATATGCACCGCGGCTCTTTACCTCAACCATATTGCTCAGTGTCTTCTCATACAGAGCGGACTGGGTCAGAACACTGATAACCAGCGTGCCATCCTCGATCAGGCTGATGGTGCCATGCTTTAATTCACCTGCCGCATATGCCTCAGAATGAATGTAGCTGATCTCCTTCATCTTCAGGCTGCCTTCCAGAGAGACTGCATAATCTTCGCCTCTGCCAATAAAGAACACATCCTTGGCAGATGCCTTCTGTGCTGCAAACCACTGCAGACGCTCCTTATCTTCCAAAATCTTCTCAATCTTCACCGGGATGGTCTGTAGCTCTGCGATCAGCTCCTCGTACTTGCTCTCTTCCAGGGTGCCCCGCACAAGACCGAACTGCATTGCCAGAGCATAGCTTGCGATCAGCTGTGTGCTGTAAGCCTTCGTTGTTGCAACTGCGATCTCCGGACCTGCCAGTGTGTAGAAAACATGGTCTGCTTCTCTGGCGATAGAGGAACCGACCACATTGACGATACCAAGCGTTGCAATGCCGCGCTTCTTTGCCTCACGCAGCGCTGCCAGACTGTCTGCAGTCTCGCCAGACTGGCTGATGATAATTACCAGACCGTTGGGGTCCAGGATCGGATTGCGGTAACGGAACTCAGATGCCAGCTCTACGCGAACCGGAATCCGCGCCAGATCCTCGATGACATACTGCGCTACCATACCCACATGATAAGCGGAGCCACACGCTACAATATAAATCTGGCTGATTTTCTTTACTTCCTCATCGGAAAGTCCTACGTCACTCAGATCCAGACGACCCTCCTTCAAAACAGAATGCAGGGTATCTTCCACTGCCTTCGGCTGCTCGTGGATCTCCTTCATCATGAAATGCTCGTAGCCGCCCTTTTCTGCTGCCTCCGCATCCCACTCGATCTCTACCAGCTCCTTCTCGATCTCATCGCCGTCCAGATTGTAGAATGTGATCTTGCCCTTCTCCAGACGACCGATTTCCATATTCCCTATATAATATACCTGTTTTGTATATTTGAGAATTGCCGGAACATCGGATGCCACATAAGACTCTCCATCACCGAGACCAAGGATCATCGGGCTGTCTTTTCTTGCAACATAAATCTCGCCCGGATATTCCTTGAACATCACTGCCAGCGCATAAGAACCACGGATACGAACCATCGCATGATTGATTGCATCTACCGGAGTCCCCTCGTACTTTTTGTAATAATAATCAATCAGCTTAACTGCAACCTCGGTATCGGTAGAAGAATAAAAGGTGTAGCCCTTTTTCAGCAGCTTCTCTTTTAATTCCTGATAATTTTCAATAATACCATTGTGAACGGCAACGACATTGCCATCATCACTGTGATGCGGATGCGCATTTGTCTCGGACGGCTCTCCGTGGGTTGCCCAGCGGGTATGACCAATACCACAGCATCCCTTTACTGCAGTGCCCTGATCGGTCTTATCAGCCAGCACCTGCAGACGTCCCTTTGCCTTAACAATGACAGTCTCACCGTCTCCGTCCCGCACTGCAATACCGGCAGAATCATATCCGCGGTACTCCAGCTTGGACAGTCCGTCCAACAGGATCGGCGCTGCCTGGTGATCTCCTGTAAATCCTACAATTCCACACATACTTTCATACTCTCCATTTCTAACCTAAAACTACTGCAAACTGTATCTTCTTTCCTCATTCTGTCGTATTTCACATGATGTCTTTTCAATGATTTTACACAACATCGATTTATTATACTTTATTTTCTGTACCGGTGCAATCAGAATCAACTATCCTTTGATTTTTCTTCACAAATTGACGAAATTCTACCGGCATGTGTTTTTTATGCCAATGAATCTTCACAATCTGTCTCATCACTTGATTAAATATAATCAGAAATATACGGCACTTCGTGCAGCAATACATCATCCAA
This sequence comes from uncultured Cuneatibacter sp., assembly GCA_934234215.1. Lineage (GTDB taxonomy): Bacteria > Bacillota > Clostridia > Lachnospirales > Lachnospiraceae > CAKQHB01. The sequence continues at coordinate 11,558 of CAKQHB010000010.1, read as the reverse complement.
CAGACATACTGTCTCTTCCTCCGCCTGAATTCGCCCCAGCCGATACAATTTTGCTGCAGATTTATATCCCAACGTCAGTGTCGTCAGAGATGCAATCGACAAGCGTACTGTCTGTTCTGCCTGCTTTTCCACAATTTCACAATTGCCTTTGTGAAATTCCACCGTGATTTTCTTATTATTCCACGGCAGGAACTCATCTGCAACATCCAGTGTGATTCGCACATGATCTGCCGTTGGATCACAGTGATACTTCCGGAAGAACTGATCCACATCTACAATCCGTCCCATGATATACGGTCGGATCGTCTCTTTAATATCACCATCCTCCAGCTCGAATGCAATGGGATCGCTGAAATACGAGCTGCCCCGCACCTCATCAATCATCGAATCGTGGGCACGGATATACTCCCACAATCCCTCCTGCGCCTCTCTCGTCAGATAAATCATCTCTTTGATATGCATGATGTCTTCTTTGATCAGATACACCATATAGCCACTGGGCTTACCATTCACATCATAATAAATGGCAACAACCGTGTCATCCTCATCCCAACGCCAATACTCTTCCCACGCCAGTGCATTGCGGAACAGACAGCCGTGTGTCGCTGCTGTAAACTGCGCATGCAAATTGCGGAAGTCCTCGTTCTCCCAATCCACGCGGCGCACATAGCCAGGTGCCTCCGCTTTTTTCGGAATCTGTCTGTCTTTTACAGAATATGTAATCTTATTGGAAATGATCTCCCAGCCCATTTTGCGATACAGCGGGATTGAATACGGAAACAGCAGCGCTAACGATTGCTGTCTGTGATGCATGTGCTTGAGGCTCTGATGCATCAGACGCTTCATCAATCCATGTCCGCTGTACTCCGGATAGGTGCATACACTCGTCACAAATCCGATGGGATAGACTGCATCATACACATTCATCTTCAGCGGATACACCGCGATCTGCGACACCAATGCTTCATGATCAAAGCATCCTAACACATCTGCACGTTCCAGAATTGGAAACTTGGATTGCTTGATCTCATCATCGCGCCAGCCGCACTCCGAAAGTTCCTGTTCTGTAATCTGAAATGCATAGCGCAGCAATGCATTGTACTGTTCGGCATCATTTGGGGTTAAATAACGTATCTCATACTCGGTACTCGGCAGCATAACGCCTCCTCTAAGTGCTCCCTGCAACGGTTTTTGTAAAGGTTAGTTACTTCGGGTAAAGTATAGCAAACCTCGAAAGGAAATGTAAAGTGTAGTGTAAAATAATCTATCAAAAAGAACCAAAGTTTTTGAGTTCTCCGTTTTTTTCTGCTACGCATGCACGTCACTTATCACGCTTTGTGAATAACTCGTCCTTCGGACTCAAACAGATTCACAAAGCGTGGTTCCGCACCTGCTACGCGACGAAAAAAACTGCAAGGGAGCAGTGATACTTCATTTTCCACTTTGCAACAATTCGCAGGGGCAACATAACTCCATACTATTCTTTTTCATATTTTTCGCACTTCTACACAAAAACAGGATCTCCGCATGTTTTTTTACACGAAAATCCTGTTTTATACTACTTTTATAAGGTCCGATATTCTCGTCCCAGTCGATCTTTCTGGATGCTGGCAAGGAGGGTTGTCGCTACGATGCTCGCAAGGATTGTGGTTGATAACCAGAATACTCTTCTGCAGCTTCCACAAGGCGATTCTCATAATTTTGTCATGATAGGCAACTTTTACTCTTAATTTACATATTTGTGGATCGTCGCACGCACCGCACCCGGCCCGGCAATCATCTCACGGAACATCGTTTCGATTTTTTCACCAACTCCAGCTTTGTATAAATCCGTGAAGAATAACCGCTCATTGGATAAAATCGGCTTTAACTGATCCCGCAGTGTTTCCGGTTTTCCGATCACAATGTCACTCAGCTGCTCTCCGATTTCTTCATTCATCGGATCGGGGGCAAGTTCGTATTTCTGACCAGCATCATCCACTCCCAGCATGTAACGAAGCCATCCCGCGATACCCAGCGGAATTGCAGTCAATGCGGAGGTGTTTCCAAATTTTCTGACATATGCCTTGATCGTCTCACCAAATCGAATGCCAACCATCTGTGATACATCCACTGCCAGACGTAGGTTTGTGTCTCCCAAATACTCATTCGGGAAACGATCATCAAACAATTCGTCTACAAATGCCTGTGGAGACAAAATGCCGGGATTTTTCACGACCGGAAGCCCCTCGTCATATGCTACCATGCGAGCCATCTTCATCATGTCTTTGTTGGTATTTAACATGTGTGCAAACAAATCATAGCCAAGCACGACACCCAGGGGACCTGTTGCGGAATGCACCGGATTCAGGCAGACGGTCACTTTCATCCGTTCCGACAGGTTGACCGTATTCCGATCTGCCAGATAGACACCAAATCCTTTTTCCAGCGCCGGGCGACCGTTGGGGAAGCTGTCCTCAATCACAAGATACTGTGGCTTTTCGGCGTTGACAAACGGTGCGATATACGTCTTCCTTCCAGTGATGACCGGCTGCATCTCCTCCACACCGAGTGCTTCCAGATCTGCTGCAATCTGCTCACTGGGGCGAGGGGTGATCTTGTCAATCATCGTCCACGGAAATGCCACAACATGCTCGTCACGGACATATGCCAGGAAGTCATCGTCCACAAAGCCCTGCTTCTTCCATTCTTCCGCCATTGTCAGGACAGATTCCCGCAGCTTTGCGCCATTTTGGGAACAGTTGTCCATCGAAACAAGTGCCAACGGATTACCGCCCGCCTGATAGCGCTCCAAAAGCATCGCCGTCAAAACTGCCATCGCACCAGTTGCCTTGTCCGGACCGTTCTGAATATCTGCTTCCACGAACGGGAACCAGGCGCCATCCGCTTTCTGCAGCGCATAGCCCTTCTCCGTAATCGTAAAGGAAACCATCTGAAGCGACGGACTTCGAAAAATTTCTTTCAGGCGATTCCACTGTGCCGCATCATCCGACTTCGCCTTCACTGCCTCCGCCAGAGAACCGATCACTTTATACTCGCGAGTTCCGTCTCCGTGTAAAATGACACTCAAGCCCAGATTGTCATGCGGCTCATAAATTTTATCGACAACGTCATAATCAAACGTCTCCACGCAGGTGATGCCCCGATCCAACGCACCTTCCTCCAAAAGTCCGTCTGCAATGCCGCCGATAAACACACGAAAAATATTGCCGATTCCAAAATGTACCCAAACCGGCTCTTTTCTTGCCTTTTCGGACGCTGCCGTCACATCATATCCAGGAAGTGTAATTCCTGCCTTTTCCCATGCATTGCGTTCCTGAATTCCCTCTAATGTCAGTTTCATGATAAACCTCCTGCTCCGATCTATATAAATTTTATCTTTTAAGAGCCTTCAACTTATGATTGTATCTTAATCATAAGTCTAGTGTATAATGCTCTTTCGAAATTGTCTATTGTCAAAACGTATAATTTTACAGCATTCTTTTTTACACTATTCACAATGCACTTCTGTGAACTTGTTTTCTTCACCGATCTATATTAAAATACACCTAGCCTTCAAAATTTTAGTCATTTTGGCGGAGCATGCAGAAATGTTCCGAAATGAGGATTATCATGAAAGAAACCGGTATCACCACGATCACGTTGAAAAAAATAAATCGTGAAAAAGTCTATCAATATATTTACAGGCAAAAGGAAACATCCAAGCATCAGATTGTTCAGGATTTGCAGATGGGACTTTCCACGGTCAGTCAAAATCTGACGATTCTGGAGCGGGACGGTCTCATCACCCGAAACGGCTATTTTGAATCTACTGGCGGTCGAAAAGCGCAGATCATCCGGATTGCGGAGGATTTTCGCATTTCCATCGGCCTTGGCATTCTAAAAGACATGTTTCACATCGCAGCCGTTAATTTATATGGAGATGCTATCGCTGCGGAGACCATTCCGCTCCCCTACGAAAATAGCGATGCCTACTATTCCAGGCTTGCAGAAATTGTCGAGCATTTTATACAGAAGCATCACTATATCCCGGAACACATTGCCGGAATTTCCATTGCCACGCAAGGCATCATCACGCCGGACGGAACCGGTGTCCTCTACGGTGACCTAATGGGAAATACCGCGATGCAGCTTTCGGACTTTTCTGCGAGGCTGCCTTATCCCTGTCATCTGGAGCATGACTCCAAGGCTGCCGCTGAACTGGAGCTCTGGAATCATCCCCAACTGGACAGCGCACTTGTTCTGCTCCTGAATCCCAATCTTGGCGGTGCTGTCATCACTGGACACCGCGTTCATCCGGGCTGTCATATGCGCAGCGGGCTGTTTGAGCACATTTGCATCGATCCAGATGGTCCAAAATGCTACTGCGGTAAGCAAGGATGCCTTGAAACCTATTGCTCCGCCAGCGCTCTGCGGTCTGCTGCCGGAATGACTATTCCGGATTTTTTCGTTGCTCTGCGCAAGAAAGAAGCTGATTCCAGGCTTTTACACATCTGGCAGACTTATCTCGACCATCTGGCATTTGCAATCCGCAATTTAGCACTTGTTCTTGACAGTCCGATTATCATCAGCGGCTCTCTCGCTCCGTATTTTCAGAGTGAAGACATCGAGTATCTTTTGCAGCAGATCAATCAGCAAACGCTCTTTCCGATGACAAAGCAACAGATTTTGTTCGGCACTCACGGACAATATACCCCTGCGATTGGCGCTGCGCTCTATTATGTGAAGCAATTTTTGACCTGTGATACTTTATGAATTGTCTAACTTTTTTAAAAGGAGTCCAGAAGCGACTCCGGAATGGAGGAAATCTATGAAAATTGCAGCATTCAGCACTCGTCCCGATGAACTTCCCTATTTTGAGAAATTTTCCACCGACTATCAGCAGAAGCTTCTCACTTTTAAAGAGGGCCTCTCTCTCGAAAATGTAGCCCTTACCAAAGGCTGTGATGGCATTTCTGCCTGTGACGGCACAGACGATTTGTCTGCCCCAGTGCTCCGAAAGCTTGCGGAGAACGGTGTCAAATACATTGGCATGCGAACCGTTGGCTATAACAGTGTTGATCTGAAAGAAGCTGTCCGTCTTGGAATCCGCATCTCCCACAGCGGCTATTCGCCGTATTCCGTCGCCAATTACACCATCATGCTCATGTTGATGTGCATCCGCAAAGCCGGCTACATCATGTTCCGTTCTCACACTGCAGACTATTCCCTCGGACCGATCTGCGGATTTGAAATGCAGAATCTGACGATCGGCGTCATCGGCACCGGCCGTATCGGAAAAGCGGTGATTCAGAACTTAAAGGGATTTGGGTGCAAAATTCTTGCTTACGACCTTTATCCATCCAAAGATCTGGAAAATGTAGAATATGTACCGCTTGAAGAATTATATACCCGCTCCGATATGATTACATTACATACTTATCTCAGTGACGAAACGTACCACATGATCAATGCGGAATCCATCGCAAAAATGAAAGATGGCGTAATTCTCATCAATGCTGCCCGTGGCGCACTGGTGGATACCAAAGCCCTCATTGAAGCGATTGAGAGTGGAAAAATCGGCGCAGTTGGAACCGATTGCTGTGAAGGCGAGGACGATTTCATTCGCCGAGACCAGAAATACGATGGCCGTGTTGTCAATCACGACTACATCATATTGAAATCTTTTCAAAATACCATCGTTACTCCTCATGTTGCATTCTTCACCAATCAGGCCGTGTCCGATATGGTGGAGTCTTCGTTGAAAAGTATGCGACAGTTTGAAGAAAAAGAAGAAGTTGCACTGGAAGTGAAGGAGTAAAAAATAGAATCCTGTCGTGCTATTTTCTATAGAAAAAGGCCGCTGAAATAACATCGCACGTTATTTCAGCGGCCTCTTTTTGCTTCCCGATTCAGGAAAGATTAGTCTTCCTTTTCAATCGCATCTGTACGATAGATGAACTTCACACCAGTATCTTCGCCATTTGCGCTTCCGGAGAAGGAATGATACTCCTCTGCATAATCCTTCATTGCAACAAGACGGTCATAAACACCTGTTGTCTCATCACTGATCAGGCTGGTCAGCTTCTGGATTGCTTCCTTATCGAACTCTGCCATACCATCCTTCAACTGCTTTGCACCATCGGTCAGCTGATCGGAGCCATCCTTTGCAGTCTTAGCACCTGCCAGCAGCTCGGCAGTACCAATCTTCAGAGTGGAGATGCCATCTACCAGCGTTACACTGCTGTCAGACAACTGTCCCAGACCAACAACCAGAGCATTTAGGTTGCTGCCGTTATTACCGGAGATCATGGTGTCAACACCATTCATGATGCCAGCTGCACCCGTCTGTACTGCACTGGTACCTGCAACCAGCTGATCCGTACCGGACAGCAATGTGCCGGAACCAGCAGAGATTGTATTTGCACCAGCTGCCAACTGATCTGCACCACTCATCAGGCTCTTTGCACCTGCGGAGATGGAAGTTAGACCTTCGGTTACACCAGGATTGGAAGCATCGTTGCTCTGCAGACCGGCTGCGATCTGGCTTGCGCCCTGAAGAACACCAGGGTTGGAGGCATCGTTGTTATCCAGACCGGCTCTGATCTGAGCAAGACCGCCGTAAACAGATTCTCCTTCGCTATTCTTTAAGCCAGCTGCGATTGTTTTTGCTCCTTCAGTAATGTTATTAGCACCTGCTTCCAACTTATCAATACCATCTGATGCGCTAGTCAGCTGAGTTTGCATACCTGTCAAACCACTCTGCAAGTTATAGCTGGTTGCTGCACTTTGAATTGCTTTTATGAGCAGTGCTGCCTGATCTGCAGTCAGGCTCTGCTGAGCTGCTAATTTCTGTAACTTTCCAGATGCTGCGAAATCCGTTAATGCTGCTACGTCTTTTTGTGTCAATCCTAAAGCATTCAAAGCCTGTACTGCACTATCAAGTCCTTCTGAACCTGCTCCGAGTGCTGTTTTCAAATCTTCCATTCCTGCAATCAATGCTTTTACACCATTCGGAATTGTATTTGCTCCTTCTTCTTCACTCGTCAATGCAGTAACCGCTGTATCTACACCAGCCATTACCCGATCCACACCAGCTACCAGCGCCTGAGATCCGCTCACCAGCGCCTGTGCACCTGCTTCCAGTCTTGCTACACCATTTAACAGGCTGTCTGCACCTGTGGAAATGGCTGCTGCACCTTCGTAGATACCAGGATTTTCTGCACTGCCGCTCTTTGCACCGGCTGCTAACTGACCAGCACCGCTCTGGATGCTGCTGATTCCTTCGTAAATACCGGGATTTGAAGCGTCGCCGCTCTTTAATCCGGCAGAGATCTGTCCGGCACCACTGCCAATAGCACTTGCTGCTTCGTAGATGCCATACTTATCCTGGCTGCTCATGTTCTCACTCTTCAATGCCTGCTTGATTGCCAGAGAGCCATTGTACAGCTGCTTTGCGCTGTCCGGCAAAACTGCAGTAGCATCTTTCAGAGTACCAACTCCGTCGTCTACCTGACCTGCACCGTCTACCAGCTCGCCCAGACCATCGCTCAGGGTAACGGTTCCGTCATACAGATCAGAAGAACCTTCTACTAACTGCTTGGAAGCGTCCTCCATCTTTGCGATTGCATCTGTCAGATCATCGAGAGGATTATCAGAATCCAGATCAATGCTGCTGAACAGGTGGCTGTCTGCCATTGTGATTGTAGTCAGCAGAGAGAAATTCTCCACATCTGCGTCGATAACAACTTCTTCCGGCAGATCAAGGTCGATTGCATTGCCATCTGCATCCTTGATGCTCTTTAAGTTCAGGCTGTCATTCATGCCCGGCAGAGCCATACCAAGAACGATGGTGGAATCGCCGTCGTTGATTGCTTTACCATTTGTAACTTCGATGTTGGATGCCTTGTCATTGTCCAGCATCATACCAGATACCATCAGAAACGGTTGATAGATGGTCTCCTGCTTTCCGTTGATGGTAACGTCTTTTTTCTGATTGTTCTGATAACGGAAGGTGATGGTCAGATGACCGGTCGCACCAGCCAGTTCATCCGGGGTTACTGTCTTGCCATCCAGCTGATACTCGATGCTGACATCTACCGGCAGCTGCTCATTGCTTGTGCCCTGGTAGTAAATGTCCTTACCATCTGCGTTCCAGACCAGATTGCCCTCGGAATCTACCGTGTAAGTCTCATCACCTTTGACATTTTCGATGTCGGTCAGATTACTGGCATCGGTGATGGTCGTCTCTTCATCCGGATTTTTCAGCCAGGAGCTTACGATAACCTTATTGGCGCTGCCATCTGCACCAGCCAGAACGTATACGGTCTCTTCCTTTCCCTGCTCTGCACCATGGGATGCGAACAGACTCTCTGCTGCAGCGACAAGCTGATTGGTCTGTTCCTCAACTGCTGCGTCTGAATTTGTCTCCGTGGATGCCTGACCACAGCCTACTACGGTGCTTGCAGCTAACATCATGGATAATAAAATTGCAACTACTTTTCTATATTTCATGACTTCCTCCATATTCAACATGTAACTGTACTTTTCACAGTTACGGGCAAAAATTCTACCGTGTTCCACCTTACTGCTGCTTTGCTGCTCTCTTCTTTGCAACCTTCTCACGCAGTCCCCAGCTCGTCTTCTGAATCAGTCCATCAAACAGATACAGCATAGACGGCAGGATGAGGATAACGACTACCATACTGATCAGTGCGCCGCGCGCCATCAGCATACACAGGGAACCGATCAGGTCTACGTCGGAATAAATACCGACACCGATCGTCGCTGCAAAGAATCCAAGTGCACTCGCCAGAATGGACGGAATGGAAACTGCAAGAGCGGTTTCAACTGCTTCTGTCTTAGACTTACCGGATGCACGCTCTCTCTTGAAACGGTTTGTCATCAAGATTGCATAGTCAACGGTTGCACCCAGCTGAACCGTACCGATTACGACGGATGCGATAAACGGCTCTGTCGTACCAAGGAACCAGCACAGCCCCAGGTTGATGTAAATCGCCAGCTCGATGACAACAACCAGGATGACCGGCAAACTGAAGGATTTCAATACTAACAGGATCAGAATAAAGATCGCTGCGATGGAAACAATGTTTACAACCTTGAAGTCACGGTCTGTAATATTGATCAAATCCTTCGTACAAGCTGCTTCACCGATAACCATGGAGTTTTCATCATACTTCTTTGTGATCTCCTGCAGCTCCGTGATCTGGTTGTTCACCTCGTCACTGGCGGTCTTATATTCGGTGGTGACAAGCATCAGCTGATAATGATCCCCCTTCAGCATACCGGAAACATCACTGGGAATCACAGAATCCGGAATCATAGAGCCAACAATGGAGTCCATACCAAGCGCCATCTGTACGCCATCCACGTTACGGATCTCTTTCAACATCGCCTTCGCATCTTTGGAAGACATGTGGGAATCCGCCAGAATAATATGAACGGCATTCATTCCCATCTCTTCATCCAGCTTTGTGTTCGCCTGCACACTGGGCAGGTAATCCGGCAAGCTGGAGTCCAGATTATAGTATACATTCATGTTCTTGTAGCCGATGATGGACGGAATCCAAAGGATCACCATCAGGACTGCAAACACGACATGATTCTTTGTCACAAAATGTGCCAGCTTCTCACAATGCAGGGTCAATGCCTTATGAGTCGTCTTCTCGATTGCCTTATCACAAACAAGGATCATAGACGGCAGGATGGTAACACAGGCAATAACGCCCAGAACAACCCCCTTCGCCATAACCACACCAAGGTCAAGCCCCAGTGTAAAGGTCATAAAGCACAGTGCAATAAATCCGGCTACCGTTGTCAGAGAAGAACCAACTACAGAAGTGATCGTCATCGCGATCGCATGTGCCATCGCTTCTTTGTGATCGGAATAATTCTCTTTCTCCTCTTTATAACTGCCCCACAGGAAAATGGAGTAGTCCATCGTAACACCCAGCTGCAGGACCGCTGCCAAAGCCATCGTAATAAAGGAGATCTCTCCCTTGATAATATTCGAACCAAGGTTGTAGATGATCGCCATACCAATGCTCAACAGGAAGAGTACCGGGATGAGGAATGAATCCATCGTGATCGCCAGAACCAGGAAAGAAAGCGCAACCGCGATCAGAACATACGGTACTAATTCTTCTTCTACCAGGTTCTTCGTATCGGTAACGATTGCGGACATACCGGACAGGAACGCCTGCTCACCGCCCAATGTACGGATCTGTTCAATTGCTTCCATCGTCTCATCCGCCGATGTCGTCGTATCAAAGAACAGCATCATCATCGTCGCATTGTCCGAATTAAACGCATCATAAACTTCATCCGGCAATACTTCCATCGGGATGTCCAGATCTGCAATACTGTCATACCACAAAACATCTGCTACATGAGGCACATCCTCTATCTCTGATTTTAATGCTGCTACATACTTATCTTCCAGACCCTCCACGACGACCATCGCGTAAGCACCCTTTCCAAAATCATTCAACAAGATATCCTGTCCTACCATCGTCTCAATATCCTGAGGCAGATAGTAAAGGATGTCGTAATTGATTCGAGTCTTAAAATATCCGAATGCCGATGGAATCAACAGCAGAAAGCTGAGGATCAAAATCGGAATCCGATATTTGACAACTCCCTTGCCAAACTTGAGCATCTTCAATACCTCCTTCAAAAACTGACCAACGGTCATTTTTCTTCCGACACATACACTATCACAAAAATGACCAACGGTCAATCTTTTTCTTGATTTTTTTTTCAAAACCGTTTACACTAGTTGTCGAAGCAATTACACAGCTGGAAAGAGAGGCTTTACAATGAGCAAATTATTGGAAAATAAACTGGAAAAAGAAAAGAGGCTTTTGACAACCGCCTTTGAACTGTTCAATTCGCAGGGATTTTCCAAAACCTCTATCGCCGATATTGTCCGGGATGCCGGTGTCGCAAAGGGCACCTTTTATTTATATTTTAAAGACAAATATGATATTCAGAAAAAATTGATTGCGGATAAGTCCGCATCTCTGTTTCAGCATGCGCTGGATTACTCTCATTATGAAGAGCAGCCCACTACCGCAAAAAAAATGATTGCCATTATCGACGATCTGCTAAAGCAGATGCAGAAAAATCCACTGCTCGTTCGTTTTATCAACAAAAACCTGACCTGGGGTGTGTTCCATCAGGCATTGGAGAATCCGAACTTCATCGAGCAGAGCAACTATATGGAAGTGCTGCAGCAGATCATCGGCACCGACGGCGTGAAATATGACAATCCGGACATTATGCTCTACACCATCGTTTCGATGGTTGGCTCCACCTGCCACAGCGTGATCTTAGACAACGATCCGGTGGATTTGGAGACGTACAAGCCGTATCTGTATGCATCTATTGAGAGCATCGTGGAACTGCATCAGAAGCCGGTCTGTCCCAACCCTTTAGGAAAAGAAGTATCATTTTTAGAAAAATAAGAACACTCCCAAACGTGCAAAAAAGTGTCTTCGACACTCTCAACTCCCCTGACCCCTCATTCATGAGGGGAAGGGGGTTTTTCTTTTTCCTTC
>CAKQHB010000009.1 GCA_934234215.1 uncultured Cuneatibacter sp. | reverse complement strand
TCAGCATATTGCACAAAATCCATTTGTTCATTCTTTTTCGATCTCTTAAACAAACTTTACGCTCTTCCCTTGTCATAAAATACAGCAAAAACGAATAAAAAGCCGGTGACTTCCTGTCTGAAGTAACATTGCGAGGATTCCGTCGTTTTCTTGCAAAGCCTCCCGTCTAAGAGCGTCTGTCTGAGCGACAGCGAGTTACGCTCTTGACGGATAAGAGGATTTGCAAGAAAACAGGAAACGCAGCACGTTACTTCCAGATGGGAAGTCACTGGCTTTCTATTTCTTTTAATGTATTATTTTTTATTTATTTGAACAATCCACGCTTCTTATGATGCTCCGGTCCTTTTCCTCCCATTGCCTCATCGAATTTCATGAGTGCTTCTTTCTGTTCGGAATTTAACTTTGTCGGAACTTCTACAACCAGCGTTACATGATGATCGCCGCGGATGCTGCGGTTACGCAGGTTCGGAACACCATGTCCCTTCAGATGAAGAACGGTGCCCGTCTGTGTACCGGGCTTGATCTCCTGCTCGATCTCGCCATCCAGTGTCTGGATCTTGATCGTACCACCCAATGTTGCAGTCACAAAGCTGATCGGCATCGTGGAGAAGATCTCCGTCTGCTGGCGCTCAAATACCGGATGTCTGGATACCTGTACCTCTACGAGTACATCACCGCGCTCGCCGCCATTGATGCCGGGTTCTCCCTTGCCACGGATACGATATACCTGACCGTTATCAATACCAGCCGGAATCTTGATGCTGATGGTCTTTCTCTCGGACTTGTAACCGGTACCACGACAATCCGGGCACTTCTGCTCGATGATCTTACCGCTGCCGTTACAATCCGGACAAGTACGGACACTCTGCACCTGACCGAAAATACTCTGCTCACGATATACCACCTGACCGGAACCTCCGCACTTCGGACACATCTTCGGGCTCGTACCAGCCTTTGCACCTGTACCGTTACAGGACGGGCAAGGCTCCTTCATGTTCAGTGTCAGCTCTTTTTCTACGCCAAATACCGCTTCCTCAAAGGTGATGCGAACGGTCGCATTGACATTTGCACCCTTCTGAGGACCGTTTCTTCTTGCGCTGCTTCTGCCACCGCCAAAAATATCTCCAAAAATGTCTCCGAAATCAAAGCTTCCGCCGCCGAAATCAAATCCACCGAAGCCTCCGAAGCCTCCGGGACCAGAACCGCCTGCCCCATTGTCAAAAGCTGCATGACCGTACTGGTCGTACTGCTGACGCTTCGTTGCATCACTCAGGATACTGTAAGCTTCCGAAACCTCGGTAAACTTTGCTGCCGCCTCTTCATCTCCGGGGTTGGAATCCGGATGATACTTTTTCGCAAGCTTTCTGTATGCCCTTTTGATTTCATCTCCGGTCGCGCTGCGGTCTACGCCCAGCACTTCATAATAATCTCTTTTTTCTGCCATTGGGGCACCCTTCCTCCGAACTTGCGGAAACTCCTGAAGGCTATGCCCTCAAGAGTATCCGCGTGTCGTCCTGTCTTTTTATTTCTTTTTTGCAGATTCTCTCTGCTTTTTGATCTTACTTTTTATTCCGGATTAAACTTCCTTGTAGTCGCCATCTACAACATCATCTGCTGCATTGTAGGAAGCATCACCTGCGTTGCCAGTACCAGCATTGCCAGCCTGCTCCGCCTGAGCCTTCTCATAAACCTTTGCAAACAGAGCCTGCGCACCATTCATCAGAGCTTCCTTCTTCTGCTTCAGTTCTTCCAGATCGGAATCGCTGATGTTTTCAGGAGTTGTGCGGTCTACGACTTCCTTCAGAGCTGCCAGATCAGCCTGTACCTGAGTCTTGTCAGCATCAGCAAGCTGATCACCAACCTCTTCCAGAGCCTTCTCAACCTGGAATACCATAGACTCAGCGTCGTTGCGGGCATCAATGCCCTCCTTACGCTTCTTATCCTGAGCTTCGTACTCAGCAGCTTCCTTTACTGCCTTCTCGATATCCTCGTCGGACATGTTAGAACCAGCAGTAATGGTGATGTGCTGCTCCTTACCAGTACCCAGATCCTTTGCGCTTACGTTTACAATACCGTTTGCATCGATATCGAAGGTAACCTGAATCTGCGGAACACCTCTTCTGGCCGGCAGGATACCATCCAGACGGAAGCGACCCAGAGTCTTGTTATCTCTTGCGAACTGTCTCTCACCCTGTACAACGTGGATATCAACAGCGGTCTGATTATCTTCTGCGGTGGAGAATACCTGACTAGCCTTGGTAGGAATAGTAGTATTTCTCTCGATCAGTCTGGTAGCAACACCACCCATAGTCTCAATAGACAGAGACAGCGGAGTTACATCCAGCAGCTGAATGTCGCCAGTACCAGCTTCACCAGCCAGCTTACCACCCTGGATAGCTGCACCGATTGCTACGCACTCATCGGGGTTCAGAGACTTACTCGGCTCCTTGCCGGTCAGCTGCTTTACCTTCTCCTGAGCTGCGATCATACGAGTGGAACCACCAACCAGCAGAACCTTGCTCAGTTCAGAAGCAGTGATACCGGCATCCTTCAGAGCGTTCTGTACCGGGATAGCGGTACGCTCGATCAGGTCGCGGGTCAGCTCATCAAACTTTGCTCTGGACAGGTTCATATCCAGATGCTTCGGACCTTCTGCAGTTGCAGTGATGAAAGGCAGGTTGATGTTGGTAGTAGTAGCGGTAGACAGCTCTTTCTTTGCCTTCTCAGCTGCTTCTTTCAGTCTCTGCATAGCCATCTTATCGCCAGACAGGTCTACGCCTTCTGCCTTCTTGAACTCGGAAATCATCCAATTTGTGATTGCGTTATCGAAATCATCACCACCCAGGTGTGTATCACCGTTGGTAGCCAGAACTTCGATGACACCATCACCGATCTCAATGATAGATACATCGAATGTACCACCACCAAGGTCGTATACCATGATCTTCTGCTCGTTTTCATTGTCCAGACCATATGCCAGAGCTGCTGCGGTCGGCTCGTTGATGATACGCTTTACATCCAGACCAGCGATCTTACCAGCATCCTTGGTAGCCTGACGCTGTGCATCGTTGAAGTATGCAGGAACTGTGATAACTGCCTCAGAAACGGTAGTTCCCAGATAGCTCTCAGCATCTGCCTTTAACTTCTGCAGGATCATAGCGGAAATTTCCTGAGGAGTGTAGCTCTTGCCTTCGATTGTTACCTTGTAGTCGCTGCCCATATGTCTCTTGATAGAGGAGATAGTCTTGTCAGCGTTGGTAACTGCCTGACGCTTTGCAGGCTCACCAACCAGACGCTCACCGGTCTTGGAGAATGCTACAACGGAAGGTGTCGTACGGATACCTTCTGCGTTTGCGATAACAACGGGCTTACCACCCTCCATAACAGCTACACAAGAGTTTGTAGTACCTAAATCAATACCAATAATTTTTCCCATAATCATTCCTCTTTCTGCTGATTTATCAGCGTTTGACTTGTTTACAATTTTTATTTCAAATAAAGTTAATTAGCAACCTTTACCATCGCATGACGGAGAACAATGTCGTGGTAGGTGTAACCCTTCTGGAATACTTCTGCTACCGTGTTCTCGCCAAGGGAATCATCCTCGATGTGCATCACTGCGTTGTGCAGTTCCGGATTGAATTCCACTCCTGCGGCTTCAATCTCTTTCACACCCATGTCTTCCAGAGTCTTTAACAGCTGCTTGTAAATCATATCCATACCGGTTACAAAAGATGCTTCTTTGTCTTCCTCCGGTACTGCTGCCAGACCTCTCTCAAAATTATCTACAACCGGGAGGATCTTCTCCAGAACACTGCGGGCACCTACTTCAAACATTGCTGCTTTTTCTTTCTCGGTGCGGTTCCGGAAGTTCTGAAACTCTGCCAGATTTCTCTGGAGTCTGTCGTTCAGCTCTTCAATCTTCTCGTCCTTTTTGTCTTTCTTGTCCTTCTTCTTAAAGAAGCCTTTCTTCTCTTCGGAAGTCTCAGCCTGCGCCTCTTCACTCTCCTTTTCCGGAGCCGCTTCCTGTTCAGAAGCTACATCGTGAATGTCCTTCGCCGCTGCCTTCTCTTCATCCAGATGCTTGCGAACCGCTTCTTTCATCTCGTCCTCACCGGCTACTGCCTGATCGTTCAGGATGTCCTCCGCTGCGCCCTGTGCTGCATCTTCTAAAATCTCATCAATGATATCTTTCTCTGACAACTCTGCTTCCGCCTTTCTATTTCTTATAGATCTGATCCAGCTGCTCCATCATCGTCTTCAGCGTACCGACTACCTTTTCGTAATCCATTCGCTTCGGTCCGATGATACCGATGGTGCTTGAAAGTCCATCGCCCAATTCATAGCTTGCTGTTACCATACTGCAGTCCTTCATGTCGGATACACCGGTCTCACTGCCGATATAAACCTGAATGCCGGTGTTATTGCTCTCTTCCCGGGTTTCTGTCATGAGTTCTGCCAGACCCTTCTTTTCCTCAAAAGCTCTTACAAGGCCGCTGACATTCTCACCGTCTGCCAGCTCCGGATACCGGAACACGTTCGTCACGCCGCTGGTGTAGATCATGGAATCTTCTTCGGAACGGATCGCATCTGCTACCGCTTCTAATGTGACTGCTACGATCTCGCTGTACTCGCCTGCCTGTGCCTTCATCTCGGAAATGAGATTCAGGTTAATGTCATCTAATGACTTTCCCGCCAGACTCGTGTTCAACAGAACATTCAACTGCAATAACACATCATCACTTAAGGATTCCTCAATATCCAGGATCGTATTCTTCACGATGTTGCCTTCTACTACAACAACTGCCAGAAGCTTATCTGCCTCTACTCTCGAAAGCTGCAGGTACTTGACCTTATTATGAGAAGAACGGGGACCTGCGATCATCGCCGTGTAGTTTGTGTTTGTCGCTAATAACTGCGCCAGCTGCTTCAGCAGCAACTCCACTCGATCTACTCGCTGAATCAGCATCTCCTTCATATCGGAGACTTCCTTTTCCTTCTCTGCCATCATGTCATCGACATAGAGCCGATAGCCACGATCTGAAGGAATCCGACCAGCAGAGGTGTGCGGCTGTACGATCAGTCCCATCTCTTCCAGATCTGCCATCTCATTTCGAATAGTTGCAGAACTGAGGTTCATATCGGAGCACTTACTGATGGTTCGAGATCCCACCGGCTCGCCGGTTTCCAGATACGTCTGAATGATTGCTCTCAGAATCGCTTTCTTACGATCACTTAATTCCATCTGTCTGCTCCTTTCTGATTTTAGTTGTTAGCACTCGAATTAGAGGAGTGCTAACATCTGTACATAAAATAACACTGCCTTAGAGGTTTGTCAACTGTTTTTGAAATTTATTTTGTGAAAAATCTATGAAGTTTTTAAACACTTTTTTTCACGACAGCAGACTTTCCGCGAAAGGCGATGCCCATCTTGTAAATCCTTGAAATTCCAGCATCATGCAGATCGGTGTCGTATTTTTTTACTTCAATCTGTTTTAATGCCTGTCCCGCCAATACATTCAAATCCGTCTTCTGGTCTGCTGTAAACTTAAACTCATACACAAAGCCCGGAAGATTCTTTTTTCTCGGCATCAGCATGATATCAAACCGCCCCAAGCCGGACTCTCTGTTCGAACGCACCTGATACTGGTTGCTCAGGACTGCGCAAAGTCCCAGCATCATACCATGATAAAATGCCTCGCTTCCTCCATCTACAGATGCAATCGACTGTAGCATATACCGTTCCAAAAGTGTCTGCAATTTCTGCTCGTCTCCAGAGAAGATCGCCTGCCGAATCGAAATTGCCACGCCATTCTGCTTTGTCCGGTTCAGAACTTCTTTTTCATATACAAATGCGATTTCTTTATTTGGAATCGCAACTTCACACATATAATTTCCATCCTCCTGCGGATAAACAGCCGATACCCGTAAATATCCCGCTACTAATAAAAAGCTGTAAATACTGTACGGATTACTCTGAATTTCCGGATAGATCACGCTCGTATCTATATAAGTCATAACATTCTGACCATTCAACAGCTGATACAGACCTGTCGTTACCTCCGTCGTTGCACTTTCGATAATCTCTCCAATGACTTCGTTGCTTCCTGTTGCCTGCCAAAACGCTTTCGGGAAACACTGGTCGGAGATATAATTAATGACGGACCACGGGTTAAAAATCTCGGTCTGTCCAAACAAATATCCATCATACCACTCACAGACTTCTGAAAACTTCTCTTCCGCGCCATAATACTCCAGCATGTCACGCACTTCTTCCTTTGTGAATCCAAAGTAAGGACTATACGCCATATCCAAAATGGAATTGATCTTGAGGTTATTCAATCCGCTGAAAATACTTTCTTTTTCAACACGAAGGATTCCCGTCAAAAATCCATACGCTAAATGTTCATTATCTTTCAATCCCCCAGAAAAGAAATTGCGCATAAAATTCACGATATCCAAATAAAAGCCACACACATGTCCCTGCTGAATCGGGGTATCGTACTCATCAATAATGATAACCGTTTTCTCTTGATAGTGTTTGTGCAGCAGCAACGACAAAATTTGCAGAGACATCTGATCTTCAATCTCATCTTCTCTGCCTTCTGCAATTTTCAGAAATTGTTCTTTCTCATATGGATTCAGGCGATCACTCTCCGCAAGATCCATGTGACGCTGATATTCCATCGAGATTAATTTGCTGATTTTTCGGATCGTATCTTGCCATGAAGTACACTTCACATCCTTGAAGCTCAGAAAAATCACCGGATACTTTCCCTGATATGCCTGATACGCACTTCCACATCGCCAAATCTTTTTGTCCTGAAAATAAACCGATGTATCTTCCTCTGTCTTTTCAAAAAAAACTCGGAGCATGTCCATATTCAGCGTCTTGCCAAACCGGCGCGGACGTGTAAATAAAGAAACCATCGGTCTGCTATCTAAAAAATCGCGGATCAGCAATGTCTTATCCACATAATAATAATCCGACGTCGCCTGCTTGAAATCCGAAATTCCGATTGGAAGCGGCTTTTTCTTCCCATACAGTGCATCCGCCTCTCTCAAAACCGGCAGTTCTTCCTCCGGAATCATCCAGGAACGTCCCTGTCTGATTGCTCCCGGAAATTCACCTTCCTTGCACATCTGCTGAATCCGGCGAATGCTTATCCCCATCTGTTCCGCCATCTCTTTGCTGGTTTTATATCTCATTTCGTGCACCTCCGATTTCGTTTCCATTCCCGACAGCTACTCTTGTCTTTATTATAATGCAGAATGCGAAATCAGTCACGTACTTTTTCGCTGAAAGTGAGATATTTTTTCGTTTTGCAATTCGTTTAAGCGAAATTATCTTTCGTTTATGTGAAATATATTTCGTTTTTATAGTAGAAATTCCGCCAACACTGCGTTACTTACATCAATTCCATACTCCGTCAGAGCAATCCGCCCGTCTTTCCAAATCAGCACCTGCTCCTCCTGCAGCCGCTTTAACACTTCCCCATAGACTTCCTCAATCTTCCGTCCAAACCGCTGTTCAAACCGTTTCGTCTCGATTCCTTCCATACATCGCAGACCGAGAAACATAAACTCTTCCATCTGCGCCTGAACCGTCAGATGCTCCACATCTTCCCGCAGCGCATCCAAATTTTTCTCCTGCTTCAAAATCTGCTCGTACCGCTCTCGGTCGCTCGTGTTACTATACCGCGTCTGTTCCCACAAGGATGCCGCTCCGATTCCAAATCCCAGATAGTTGCCGCCCTGCCAGTAACGCAGATTGTGACGGCAGGCATATCCCGGCTTCGCGTAGTTTGAAATTTCGTAGCGATGATATCCATTTTCCGCAAGGATACGCCCTGTCAGTGCATACATCTGCCTGTCCGCATCCTCGCCGGGCAGCGGTGGATACTTACTCTGTTCTTCCACATCCTCTCCATAACGCTCGTAAAACGGCGTTCCTTCTTCTATAATAAGGCTGTAGGCAGAGATATGCTCCGGCTGCAGGGCGATCACCTGTTCCAGCGTCCGCTTCCAAGAATCCACTGTCTGTCCCGGCAGAGCAGACATCAGATCAATATTCACATTCTGAAATCCTGCTGCCCGCACCATGTCCCATGTGTGCAGAAATGTCTCCCATGTATGAATTCTGCCAAGCTGCTTTAGCTCCGCATTATCCGTGGACTGCAAGCCAATCGAAAGCCGGTTAATCCCTGCGTTTCGATAAATCGCTATTTTCTCTGCTGTCACAGTGCCCGGATTCATCTCCATCGTAATCTCCGCATCCGGCAGCAGTGCAAACTGTTCCCGCACCATATCCAGAATCCTCTGAATCCAGATCGCATCCGGCAGAGAGGGCGTCCCGCCGCCGATAAAAATACTTGTCACCTCTATTTTCTCGGTGTATCGTTCCTGCAAGGAACATCCTGTCAAACGAAGCTCTTCTATTAAGGATGTCAAATATCGCTCCTGCTCTTCTGCACTGGCAGGACCGGACAAAAAATCACAGTATGCACACTTGCGCATACAAAAGGGAATGTGAATGTAAAGGGCTGTCTGCATCGCTTTCTCCTTCCGCTTCTTTCGCTTCTTTCTTTTCACCTGTCCATTTTATATGTGGTATACAATGAAATGCAAACTGTTTTTGCATCTTTGCACATAAAAATGCGGATTCCTCTCGAAACCCGCATTTTCTCATTTTTAGCTTACCATTCAAAGTTCCATTGCTTTGGCTCACTTATAGTCTCATGAATATCCATCATTCGATATTTAAAATCATCTACTTTATTCTTTTTTAATCTTCATCCAGCTTCAGCACGCTCATAAATGCCTTCTGCGGGATCTCCACATTACCGATCTGGCGCATGCGCTTCTTACCTTCCTTCTGCTTCTCCAGCAGCTTTCTCTTACGGCTGATATCACCGCCGTAACACTTAGCAAGGACATCTTTTCGCATTGCCTTGACGGTCTCGCGGGCAATGATCTTGCCGCCGATCGCCGCCTGAATCGGGATCTCAAACATATGTCTCGGAATCTCATCCTTCAGCTTTTCACACATCTTGCGGCCGCGCTCGTAAGCATTTCCGGCAAAGACGATAAAGGACAGGGCATCCACTTCCTCGCGGTTTACCATGATATCCAGCTTCACCAGCTCGGAACGAACGTATCCCTTCATCTCATAATCAAAGGATGCATAACCTCTGGAACGGGACTTCAATGCATCGAAGAAATCGTAGATGATCTCGTTCAACGGCAGCTCATATCGAAGCAGCGCTCTCGTCTGCTCGATATACTCGGTACCGATATAGATGCCACGGCGCTCCTGACACAGACTCATGATCGGTCCGATAAAATCGGTCGTCACCATGATCTCCGCCGATACCATCGGCTCTTCCATATATTCGATCTCGGACGGATCCGGCAGATTCGAGGGATTCGTCAGCTCGATCATCTCACCATTGGTCTTGTGAACACGATACACAACGCCCGGTGCTGTTGTAACCAAATCCAGATTATACTCACGCTCCAGACGCTCCTGAATAATCTCCAGATGCAGCAGTCCGAGGAATCCGCAGCGATAACCAAATCCCAGCGCTACCGATGTCTCCGGCTCAAAGAACAAAGAGGCATCATTTAACTGCAGCTTTTCCAGTGCGTCACGCAGATCGCCGTACTTGGAACCATCTGCAGGATACAGACCACAGTATACCATCGGGTTGACTTTCTTATAGCCGGGCAGCGGCTCTGCAGCGGGATTGTCCTCATCTGTCACCGTATCGCCCACACGGGTCTCTTTTACATTTTTGATGCTGGCAGTGATATAACCTACCATACCGGCGGACAGCTCCTCACAGGGAATGAACTGACCTGCGCCGAAATAACCAACTTCCACAACCTCTTCCACTGCGCCGGTCGCCATCATGCGGATGCGAGTGCCCTTGCGCACCGTACCCTCTTTGATGCGGCAAAATACGATAACACCGCGGTAAGAATCATAGATGGAGTCAAAGATCAGCGCCTTTAGCGGCGCGTTGGGATCTCCGGTGGGTGCCGGGATCTTCGTCACAACCTGTTCCAACACCTGATCGATGTTGATGCCGTTCTTCGCGGAGATCAGCGGCGCATCCTGCGCCTCGATGCCGATGACATCCTCGATTTCCTCAATCACTCGCTCCGGCTCTGCGCTGGGCAGATCGATCTTATTGATAACCGGGAACACATCCAGATCATGATCCAATGCCAGATAGACATTCGCCAGTGTCTGCGCCTCGATGCCCTGCGCTGCATCTACCACTAGAATTGCGCCGTCACAGGCTGCCAGACTTCGGGATACTTCATAATTAAAGTCTACATGACCGGGCGTGTCGATCAGGTTGAAAATATATTCTTCGCCGTCCTTTGCCTTATAAATCGTGCGGACTGCCTGGGACTTGATCGTGATGCCACGCTCTCGCTCCAGATCCATATTATCTAAAACCTGCTCCTGCATCTCTCTGCTCGTCAGCAATCCCGTCTGTTCGATCATGCGGTCTGCCAGCGTGGACTTACCATGGTCAATGTGGGCAATAATACAAAAATTGCGGATTTTGCTCTGATCCACTGTCATCTATTTCTTCCTCCGGTCTTTTATCCAAAATCTGTGAAGCCGCCTGTTTCAGCTGCTTCGCATAGTTTCGCTAATTTTACTTTGCCAGTATAGCATTTCCCGATTTTTTTGTAAAGCGGGCATTGCATTCTGACTGTCAAGCAGGTAAACTTCTGATAAAGAAATCATTTCGATTCGGAGGATTTTTTATGCGACTTTTGTTTGCTGAAGATGAAAAAGAATTGTCCGGAGCGCTGACCGTCATTCTCCGTCACAATGGCTACGACATTGATCCGGTCTATGACGGTGCCGAAGCGCTATCCCGGCTGCTGCAGGGCGGATACGACGCTGCGATTTTAGATATTATGATGCCGAAGATGGACGGACTGTCTGTCCTGCGAAACATCCGCAGTCAGGGCATGCAGCTTCCCGTCCTGCTGCTCACTGCAAAAAGTGAGGTGGAAGATAAAGTGGAAGGGCTGGATGCCGGAGCCAATGATTACCTGGCGAAACCTTTTGCTGCCAAAGAACTCCTTGCCCGCATCCGCGCGATGCTGCGCTCCGCCGGTGTGTCGCAACCCTCTGACGATTCTGCCACAGCATCCGCATCGGGTACCTCCGCCGTAGTTTCTACCACAAATACTCCTGCGACTTTCCAAGAAAACGGCACCCTGCTTCGTTTTGGCTCAGTCACGTTAAACTGCGAGACCGGCGAGCTGTTCTCCCCTCACGGAAGCGTCCGCCTTCCCAACAAAGAATTTCTCATGATGCAGATGTTCTTGCGGCATCCCCGCTGGCTCATCTCCCCGGATCGTTTTCTTGAAGAAGTGTGGGGCTATGACACAGATGCCGGTGTCAATGTCGTGTGGGTCTATATCTCAAATCTTCGAAAGAAGCTGAACGCGATCTCAGCCGATATCACGATCACGATTCACCGCGGTCTGGGTTATTCGCTGGAATCCAAGGCATCTTCGGAAAGAGAGGGCTGACATGGTAAAAAAACTGCGCAGACAATTTCTCCGTGCCGCTATGCTGGCAATGTTTCTCGTCCTGTTTGTCATGATCGGCGCGATCAATCTTCTGAATTATTCCCGACTCACCCAGGACGCAGACAACCTCCTCGCGATTATCCTTGATAACGATGGCACGTTTCCCCACGACACGCCGCCGGATGCCGCCAATGCTCCCAATGCATCTTCCGACAATCAGGCGGACACGCCTCCCGAACCCAAAGAGGATCCCCGCTTTGCTTCCGGCATTTCACAGGAAACCCCCTACGAGACCCGCTATTTCAGCGTATTGTTTTCCGATGCCGGTGAAGTAACGCAAATCAATACCGGCAGCATCGCCGCAATTTCCAGCAGTGAAGCCAAACAACTGGCGGAGGAACTGTATGCAACCGGAAAGACTTCCGGATTTCATTCCGCCTACCGCTATCGCTCCATGCAGACAGATGATGGCACCTGGATTGCTTTTGTGGACTGCAACCGCAGCCTTTCCAGCGCCAGAACGGTTTTGTTCTTAAGCATTCTTGCTTCTTTCGCCGGACTTCTCGCTGTATTTGGACTGCTTCTGCTGTTCTCCGGACGGATTTTCCGACCGGTGGCAGAGAGCGAGCGCAAGCAAAAGCAATTCATCACCGATGCCGGTCATGAACTCAAGACGCCGCTTGCCACCATCGATGCCAACACGGAAGTTCTGGAAATGTTAAGCGGCGAAAATGAATGGACGAAAAGCATCCATCATCAGGTGCAGCGCATGACCTCTCTCACAAAAGAACTTATCACTCTGTCCCGTCTGGAGGAAGCATCCCTCGTTCCCTCACAGATCGACTTTTCCGCACTTTTGACAGAAGAAGTACGGGATATGCAGGCCAGGGCATCTGCCTGCGGACGACATCTGACGACAGACATCGCCAGCGGCATCTCCATCTCCGGGGAAGATTCCAGACTGCGGGAGCTGACAGAAATCCTGTTAGACAATGCCTTAAAATACGCCGATGGTCCCGGCGACATCCATATCGCCCTCTCCAAACAGGGACGCGGCTGTCTGTTCTCCGTCTCCAATCCTGCCGCCACCATGTCCGATGGCACAAAACCGGAATTTTTCGAGCGCTTCTACCGTTCAGATGCTTCCCGCAGCAGTGAGACTGGCGGCTACGGTCTCGGACTCTCCATCGCCCATGCCATTGTCTCCGCACACGGCGGTACAATCTCCGCTTTCTGCGAGCATCATCGTTTCACAATTTCTTCACATTTTTCTTAAACTTCATTTTAGTTTTTTCGAATAAACTGTTCCCATCGAAAGGAGGTAATCCCTTTGAAGGAACAGTTTATTTTTCAGCGTTACGAAATCAAATACATGCTTACGAAGCAACAGAAAATTCAACTGCTGTGTGCCATGCAGGATTACATGGATCCGGACCCTCACGGGCAGAGTACGATCTGCAACATTTATTATGACACCCCGGACTACTACCTAATCCGACATTCTATGGAGCATCCGGTGTACAAAGAAAAGTTTCGGATCCGCAGTTATGGATGTGCTTCCCCGGACACGCCGGTATTCATCGAACTGAAAAAGAAATACCGCTCCGTTGTCTACAAAAGACGGATACAGCTTCCCGATCACGATGCGGAAAGCTGTATGAGGCGAAATCATGCTTTTCCCGGTGACAGTCAGATCCATCACGAAATCTCGTATTTCCGAAAATTTTACGAAGCTCTGGAACCGGCAGTGGCACTCTTTTACGACCGGGAAGCTTTTTATTCCAAGACCGATCCGAACTTCCGCATCACCTTTGACGAAAACATCCGCTACCGCATGGAAGACTTTTCCTTGCAGTCTCCTGCTTCCGGTGAACAGCTCCTGCCGCCCGGCATGGTGCTGATGGAAGTCAAAACCGCCGGTGCGATCCCGCTTTGGATGACGCGCCTGCTCACTGCACAGAACCTACAGAAAACCAGCTTTTCCAAATACGGAACCGCTTACCAGAATATGCAATTACAGGGAGGACACCAATGAATCTTTTTCAGGGACTTTTTGATACCACAACCACACAGACTATGACACTCGCAAACTTTTTGATCTGCATGATCGCGGCTCTCGCCATCGGCATCTTTCTCGCTTTTGTACATAGCTGGCACGGCAGATCCACCCGCAGCTTTCTGCTGACACTGGCACTGCTTCCCGCCGCTGTGTGCATGATCATCCTCATGGTCAACGGCAATCTCGGAGCCGGAGTCGCTGTGGCAGGCGCCTTCAGCCTTGTCCGCTTCCGTTCCGCACCGGGAACTGCAAAAGAAATCGGCTCTCTGTTCCTTGCGATGGCAGTCGGATTAGCCGTCGGTATGGGCTACATCGGATATGCTGTTCTCTTTGCTCTTGTGACCGGACTTTTCCTGATGCTTGCCACCGCACTGACGGAGCGTAAGCCCCGCGCCGCAAAAGAAAAGATCCTCCACATCACCATTCCGGAGGACCTGAACTACACCGATGTTTTTGACGATCTGATGGAAAAGTACACCACCCGCTCTGAAATGACAAATGTAAAAACTTCCAATCTCGGCAGCCTCTACAAGCTGACTTATGAGATTACTCTGAAGGACACCAATCTCGAAAAAGAATTTCTCGATGAGCTGCGCTGCCGCAATGGAAATCTGGAAATTTCCATTGGCCGACAGGAAACAAGCGTGACAGAGCTGTAATTCCTCTGCACACATCCATTTTTTGAAAGGAGATTCACGATGAAACGCAAAATTGCTTATCTTTTAATCGCTATGATGCTCACAACTGGTGCTGTCGGATGCGCTCAAAATACGTCCGACACGACCACTTCCACAGCCGCTTCCACCGAAGCTGCTTCCGACACGGATTCGGATGCGGACGCAAATGCTCCCGGCGGCGGGCAGGGCATGACGCCGCCCGGACAGACCCAGCAGACATCCATTTCCGACTATGCGAACGTGTCTTCTGACCGCTCTTACACCGTTGAAGATCAGCTCACAGACCGCGACCGGGAATCCGGCTACGACGAACAGGAAGCCATCTCCATTGAATTGAATGGCACCTCTGCTTCCTGCTCCGATTCCTCCGTCACGATGGACGGCTCTACCGTCACGATCACGCAGGAAGGAACCTATCTCCTCAGCGGAACGCTCTCCGATGGACAGATCATCGTGGATGTCGAGGATTCCTCTAAAGTCCAGCTCGTGCTGGATGGCATGGACATCACCTCCGCTTCCAGCGCTCCGATCTACGTCAGACAGGCGGATAAAGTCTTCATCACTCTTGCTGCTGATTCTGACAATACTTTGACCGCCGCAGGAGAATTCGTTGCCATTGATGACAATAACATCGACGCTGCCATCTTCTCCAAAGACGATCTGACCCTGAACGGCACCGGGTCTCTGACGATCTCCTCCCCTTACGGACATGGCATTGTCTCCAAAGATGATCTCGTGATCACTGGCGGAACTTACACCATTGATGCTGCTGAACACGGTCTGTCCGGAAAAGACAGCATCCGCATTCTGGACGGAGACATTACCATCACCGCAGGCGAGGATGGCGTCCATGCGAAAAATAAAGACGACACGACCCTCGGTTACGTCTACATCGCAGGCGGCAGCATCATCATCGCTTCCGGCGACGATGGTATCCACGCCGAAGCGGACTGCGTCATGGAAAACTGCACCATCAACATCACCGAATCCCATGAAGGAATCGAAGGACAGGTTCTTTTGTTCCGCAGCGGCACCTACTCCGTTGTTTCTTCCGATGATGGTCTGAATGCAGCCTCTCCTACAGACACTTCTTCCGATGATCCGATGGCAGTTTCTTCGGATTGCTGCATCCGCATCGAGGGCGGTGATCTCGTCATCAATGCAGAAGGGGACGGCATCGACAGCAACGGCAATCTTCTCATCAGCGGCGGCTCCACCATCGTCTACGGCCCTACCAGCGGTGCAGATGGTGCTCTCGATTACAGCGGCTCCGCAGCCATCACCGGCGGCACTGTCATCGCTCTCGGCAACAGCAGCATGGCACAAAACTTCGGCAGCGAATCCACACAGGGTTCCATTCTCTCCACCTTCAGCTCCAATCTGAATGTGGGCGACACCATCTCCATTGCAGACGCAGATGACAACATCCTGCTAACCTGCACCGCAGAAAAAGTCTGCAACAGTGTCATATTCAGCAGCCCTGATCTGACACTCGACTCCACCTATACCGTCACCTTCGGCAATCAGTCCACCAAAGTTACTTTAAGTGACAGCCTGATCAGCGGCGGCGAAAATGGATTTGGCGGCGGATTCGGCTGTGGTCCCGGTCAAGGCGGTCAGATGGGACCTGGCGGACAGGACGGAAATGCTCCTGACGGCAATGCTCCCGATGGCAATGCCCCAGACGGCAACGGTCCTCAGGCTGGCGACGGTGAGACGCCGCCAGAACTTCCCGATGGCGAAACACCTGATGATCCCGGCAACGGCGGCGCACCCGGTCAGAACGGTCAGGGCGCACCGAACGGCGGAAATAGCGGACAGCAGATGACACCGCCGGAACAGGGAGAAACAAACGGAAGCACAACGTAAAATCAGGAAAATAGTAGTTGTAATTTTTCGGAAAACTGATATAATAAAAATGCGATTTAACAAGTCACTAAATCCGCACACCAAAAAACAAACGAAGCCCCTTGGAGGTGGTAGCTCCAAGGGGCTTCTTCCCGTTTATTCCGGCGGGTATCCGGTTAGTTGTCGTTCCGTATTTTTTCAATCAGCTTGCAGATGTAATAGCTTACAATACCTGCAGCCCCAAGCTTTTTATCCTATGATTCTCCGCCCAAATAGTACAGATACACATCTTCCAGACTCAGATTTCCGCCGATTGGCGTCACCTGCTTTTCCTTCATCTCTTCCAGCAGTTCCTCTACGCTGCCCTGATGCGCCAGCTTTCCATCCTGCATCAGCACGACCTGTCCAGCGATTGTCTCGATATCACTGACGATATGCGTTGCCAGCAATACGATCTTGTTTCGTCCCAGATCCGCGATGTAGTTCCGCAGCCGGATTCGCTCTTTCGGATCCAGTCCCGCCGTCGGCTCATCCAGAATCAGGATCGAGGGATCTCCAAGAAGCGCCTGTGCCAGCAATAATCGCTGCTTCATACCGCCGGAATAGCCTCCGACTTTCCGGTGAGCATCTCCATCCAGATTCACCAGCTTCAGCAATTCCTCCACCTGCACTTTTGCCTGCTTCCGGGGAATCTCTTTCAGCTCTGCCATGTAGTGCAAAAATGCTCGTCCGGAAAACTGCTCGTAAAATCCCTGTTGCTGCGGCATATAGCCTACTTTCGTTCGGAATGCCTTGCCCAGCTTCAAAATATCCGTTCCATCAAACAAAATCTCACCGGATGTCCGGCTGATATTATCTGTGATCAGATTCATCAGCGTACTCTTGCCCGCACCATTTGCTCCGAGGATTCCATAGAGTCCTTCGGTAAATGTCACAGAAAATGCATCCAATGCTTTCTTCTGCCCATATTGCTTCGTCAATCCTTCTATCCGCAATTCCATCGTATCACCTCTCTCCTACCGACTATGAAGCCAACTGCGACTACTCCAGATACCGCATCCGATTCCAACCAGTGCTACCACGATATACGGAAGGAAGCAGCTCCATCCGGTAAACCATGCTGCATCCAGAATCTCCATCGTGCTGAGTAGTCTCGCTGCGCTCAAAAATCCAAGAACGGAAACGCCAACTGTCCATAACGCCGCTGGCACAAGGATCAGGAATGTGCCAGCCAGCATCGTTGTCTGCACCTTCTTCAACAGACCGGACAACACCAGTACCACCTCTGCGACTGCCCACAATGTCAAAAAGCGCAGCGCATACAGCACGATCGTAAATTGTCCCACCGTCAGATCCCATGTGGAATTACTCAGCCACACAATACTCTGCATCGGTGCGTTCCATCCATGAACCCCGTGCAAGCGAACAACGCTCCAGAAATATGCACCAAATACCAATCCGAACGTCACAAAGGTCATCAGAAATACATACAGCTGCTTTCTCCAGATTGTTCTGCCACGACCTTTTCCAGAACCACGAATGACGGACCGCACACCAGTCTGTTCCTCATAAGCATATACTGGTGCAATCAGGAGAATACAAAGCAGGATCGCCACAAGACCGGTCACTCTCTGGTTCTGCAGCACATCCGGATCCTGATTATTGAACAGTCGCAAAAACCAGCGATAATTTAACAGCCACATCGTCTTTCCGGTCGTTTCTCCGACCATCTCCATCTGCATGATCCGAGATTCGACTTCACTGTATGCTGCCATCCGGTTGTCCACCGGCTGCATCAGCATCTTTGCAGCC
The DNA here is from genome assembly GCA_934234215.1 of uncultured Cuneatibacter sp. Taxonomy (GTDB): domain Bacteria; phylum Bacillota; class Clostridia; order Lachnospirales; family Lachnospiraceae; genus CAKQHB01. Next base: position 73,053 of record CAKQHB010000009.1, on the reverse strand, counting down.
TCCATCTCTTCCCAGCTTAATTCTCCAGTTTCATACTGTTGCTGTAAATCCTGAAAATGCGCATACTGCTCGTCCAGCCATCGCTTTTCTTCCTGCATCTTCTGTGCTGTCTCCGGACTGTCGATGGGACCTTCCCATTCTTCCAACCGGATCTCAAATAACGGCTTCATCGCATATGCATTCTGGTCGAATACCGGGAACATCTGGCACAGCAGCCAACCACCTACAAGGAGAAATACCAGCCCCTTTTGCACGATCAGTCCCTTATACAGTTCCATTCCGAATCCCCGCAGATGACTCGTAATGCCATCCACCGCTCTGCGGAAATATTGATACAGCCATGCCCAGAAACGTCCTTTCTTTTCCGGACGTTTGCAGGTATTTACCGCAAATACTGCAACCATGCTGACAACTATCAGCACCGGCAAAACCGTAAGAAGCAAGCGCCTCGCATTGACCGGTATACCGAATAGATTCAAATTCAAATAATTCTCATAAAGCTGATCCGTAAAGAAGTAAGAAAACAGATTCAGATATTTAAACAAATTCAGCTTGCTTTGCGCCGGGATTGCTGTAAACAACGCATACTCTGTTCCAAGCACAAGACCGACAACCACCATCGCAGCGTTCACATTGTCCATCGCAGACAGGATCAACCAGATCAGCAATCCAAATACCAGCGTTCCCGCGATCTTCACGATCAGGAACTGCGTCAGGAATTGCCCGGTCGTAATCGCAAGAGGCATCTTTCCCAATTCCTGCATCGACTGCGCTTCCACATGCAAATCTGGCATGCCATAGTAATACCATGCTGCTGCCACCGTACTTCCATACATCAGCACAGCGATCACCAGAAACGAAACTGCATACAATATCAACCGCTTCCCGGCAAGCTTTGCTCTGCCGCCGCCAGCCAGACGCACAATGCCCCAAAGACCTTTCTTGCGTTCCTCCAGCATCCGCCAGCAGATCACCAACATCAACACCAGAATCAGATAATCCGCGATCCGGTATTCCATCACAGAAGAAATCCCCCGAAAGCTCCCCATCGTCAGCTTGCCATCCAACTGGGCAAAATCCCGTGCTGTCATCTTCAGATTCCCGCTGGAAAAAGCATCCTTATCTGCAAAGATGCTGATAGTGCCAAGCGTGACCGCATCTTCCTGTACCTTTTTCAGATAGTCCGGATAATTACTCTGATATAACAGGAGTGGCAGCACCATGTTCTGTCTCACATCAGCTTCTATTTCAGATGTATAGGATTCGCCCTCTTGGACCTGTTGAAGTTCTTTCTGATACAGTTCTACGGCATCCGAAATAGGCATTGTCTGCAACTCTCGAATCTGTTCTACATACACCCGCTGCAGTTCTTTTTCTGAAATCTCATATACACTTGCCCATGTCGAATACTGCTGTCCCTGTGTGCGGAGGAACAAAAATACATTTAAGCCCAGCGCCAAAACTACTATTACCCAATAACTGTATCTTCCGAAGACACGCCGAAACTCCATTTTTCCTCCTTGTCCGCATTTCCAAATTACTTTTAATTCAAGAAACGGGGGATTTTTAATCCCCCTCTAAATTATTTAGATAATCACTTTACTTATACCCATAAAATGTATTTCCCCAAACGTATGCGTTATCAATATAATACGTAGCTGTCGCTTGATGACAATATGTACCTGTTAGTGCATTATATGTCACTCCAGCGCTTGTACCTGGTTCTAGGTACTGCTTATACGGATTTCCTGTCGCTGGATACACATTTCCTGCAGCCGTTGAATAATAAGCATTCATTGTGACCTCTGCACTTCTTGCCCCAGGACAAGAAACTCGTGCTTGCATTGTTTTTGTTGTTCCTGTATATGTTTCTGTATGCGTTAATTTTTTACCATTACTCGTTACTGTTCCTGTATGTGTGCCACTATCTGCAAATACAGTAACAGAAAAACATATTGAAAGCAACATCACCATTGTTATCGCCATAATTTTACTTCTATTTGACTTCATAAGATTTCCTCCGTTCTTCTTATTTTTGCTTTACATGCAAATCCAGTGTATTACTATTTTCATCATACAGCAGATTTATGTAAAATTTTTTCCAATCGCCCTTTTGCTCTGTAATATTTTTTTTATCATATAGATAAATATTTTCACTTACATATGTCTCTGATGTTGATGGACTATGATGGATGACGATTGCATCATATGTTACTCCTACATTCACAGCATCATTATATTGATAATCTTCAACCGGACTTTTTATTGATGTCACCATCGTTCCATCTAGGGTGTATACATCAATACTTTTCAGCCCATCACCTGCTTTTTCTCCGTAGGTTCGCATATAACAGTAGTTTCCATCATACCCTTCTAAAAAGCCACCTGGAATTGTTGTTGTTTCTTCTTCACCTGTTTTCAGGTTTTTTCTTTTCACCGGATCACATGTTACAACTTCTACGCGAATAAGATTTCCACTATCATCAGCACCGCCTGTATACTCCGAATAGTAGAACCATTCTCCATCCAGAAACCATGTAAAAAATCTTGTGTCACTGAAGATTTCTTCCCATGTTTCATCCTTGATATCATATTTCCATATCGAGCCTTCATATTTCAAGTCTTCCGTATATTTATTTTCTGCTATATAAATCAGTTCATTTTCTTCATCTAAATAGAATTCCTCAATTCGTCTAGCAGACCACTCTTCTTCATCAACAGGGAATATATCTTCTGCCAGTTCACTTTTATCCTCGATACTCTGTCGATACATATGATATACACTGAAATCTCCTGCATCTGGTACGCCGATGTAATACATGTTTTTTCCTATAACTCGTGTTCCACCTGCTCCAGCCTCTGCATTGATTGTCGTAACAGCTTCACGATTGCTACCATCTAAATCCATTCGATACAAGACCGAATTATGCTCTTTAGTTGGTTGTCCCAATACATATAACTTATCATCTACACGCTGTATACTGTCACGAATCAAATCCTCCTCAAAGTAAGCATTACAATCTGTATTTCCCTCTTTTCCATGCTCGCAATCTGCTTTTCCACAAAGAAAAACAATTTTACCGCTTGCACGATCCATATAAAACAAATCCGGTATCGGCATTAGGGTTTGTACATAGATCCCATCTGAAGAGCTGTCTGCCATTGCTGCATATGTTCTAGCAAAAGCCCCTCTATTCGCCTCTTCTCCATTCGATGTTGTCCCTTCTTTTCCGCATCCAACACCAAATCCCAGTAACATTGTCAGTGTCACAATACCAGCAATTACTTTTTTCTTGCGCATATTCTCCCTCCTGTTCCATTTTCCGAAATGAAAATATTTTCTCGTCTTATCTCTGCACAACCTCCACTGCCGCTTTTTCATCCGGCTTGCACTTGATCGCAACTTCTTTCCACTCGCCTTCGCCGGTTCCGATCTGTGATTTGTCATATACATAGACAATTTCCGAAAATTCCGATGATCCGCTGCTCTCATAATCATGGATTACGATGGCATCATAGGTTGTTCCAACAATGGTATCATGCGCTGCCACCCGAAGTGTTTCCACCGGTGTTCCATCCAGCTTGTACACTTCGATATTGCTCATGTCAGTGCTATATTCTTTTTCGTGGGTTTCTACATAATAGTAATCTGCATCACAGCCGATCAGTTTTCCACCCGCAACACCGGTGTCTTCGGCTTCGCCGGTCTGAATGTTTTGTCTCTGAATCGTGTCATATTCGGTCGGCTCATCCTCTATATAAGTACACTCCGAATAGTAAACCCAGCCATCCTTCACAAAATAGCTCACATCGCGATTCGTCTCAAAAATCTTCTCTGCCTGTTCTTTTGCTGTATCATACATCCAGACAGTGGTTTCCTCCTGTCCATCATCCTGATGTCGATGTCTTTCAAAATAAAGCACTCCCTGTTCTTCCTCGGCAACGAGACTCCGAAGACCGGTAAATGCCCACTCATCGCCGTCCTCGTCCATCATCAGAATTTCTTCCGGCTCTGCATCTATCTGGGTAAGACTCTGACGATACAGATGCTCCACGCTTCCATCTTCCTGAATCGGAACGCCAAAGAAATACATCTCATCCCCGATCACCCGACCGGACAATACATGCATCTTTTCCGAAATTTCTGCTATTTTTTCGATGTTGCTTCCATCCAGATCCATGCGGTACAACGCCGGATTTTTATAATTTGTACCTTTCACAAACGCGTACAGCCTTCCATCTACAATCTGGATTCCATCTGACACCAGGTTTTTCGAAAAGATACTGTCGCTCTCATTCAGGTTCAGAACCGTTGTTTCTCCGGATTCTAAATTCAAGGATACAACCCCGGAAGACTCCCCAAATGGCTGAATGTAGATTTTCTCGTCTGTGCTCTCTGCACAGGATTCACTCGTCCGGGCAAATGCCACTCGACTGGCAGCTTCCGGCTCTGACCGGTCCGGTTCTCTCGCTACCGTTCCTTTTTCACATCCGCCAAGCAGTAATAAACACACCATACCTGCACATAAAAGACTGTTTCTTTTTCTAAATTTCATTTGCCCCTCCTTTTCCGAAGAATGCTCTTCTGATCACGTTTTTTCTGATTCCATCATAGCATAGATTTCTCATTTTCGCATCGTTTTTTTTGTGAAATTTCACAATATTTTTCTTGAAATACAGTTGATTTTTTAGCACTTTTCTGTTATAGTAAAAAGAGTGGTGCTGAATCTCCTTCAGTACCACTTTTTTTCTAATTCTTATTTTCCGGACAATACCTGATCCAAAAGATCTGCCAATGCAGGGATCGTATTCATCGCTTCCGATACGGTATTCGTCTGTGCTCCAACCTCAATCAGCGCGGACATCCGCAAATGTTGGTTGTAGCGCATACTTTTCAGATAGTTAAACCTTGTCAGCCCCGGATAACTGCTCATAGCTGCCACCCGCAGCTGCAGCGACAGCGCCAGATTGGTCTCCAGCCACGAATGGGCGATGCCCGGCAGATAACCATTTTCATCCCGGCACAGCCCATTGAACCACATGATCTGCGCAGCAGGCTGTCCATCTATTTCCGTCACAAGGCGCACATTGTCCGCCACACCATCCCGATGCAAGTCGATGATACATTCAATCGAAGGATTTTCCGCTAATATTTGTTCCAGCGCCGGAAGTGCGCGGGAATACGCCGGATCTCGGTCCAGCTTTCCGTCTGTCACATCGTACTCTCCGGTGTGGTGAATGACCTGATAGCTATATTTATTTGTCAATAATTCTGCCAGATAGTCCCCCACACCTACGATTGTCTGCGACTTGTCTCCGGGAATGGAATCTGCATACGCTTCCTGCGAATGGGTATGATACAGCAAAATTTGCGGAGCGTCGCTGCTTCCGTGGATTCGCACATCTTTTGACAACAGCACCGTCGGATTCAACACTTCCGGCGTGACGCTCGTTCCTGCATTCACGACATAGAATTGTGGCACAATCCAATCATAACTCAGCACATTGGAAAGCGACAATCCGGCATTCTGAATGTCCCGCTCCATCGAAGCCAAAATCCCGGAGCTCCCCAATGCCACCGCCTCGACATTCGCATCCTCTGAGGCGGACGGCTCCTCGCTTTCCACCGAAGCCGATGCCGCGATTGCATCTGCAGTCTCATTGTCTGCGGTCTGCTCGAAGGAATCTGTCCCCGCCTCCTGAGTTTGTGTTTCCTGCGTTACGGTCTCCTGCCGTGTCAGCTCGTTCTGTCCGGCTCCAGCTTCTTTGTCCTGCTCTGGTGCCGCTTCGGATGTCACTGTCTCCGATGTCGCCACCTGATAGCCCGGATCAGCACCACTCTCCGCAATGTGCAGAAAAACCGGATCTGTCGTCTGCTCCAAAGTCTCCATCTTCTGTGCCGCTGCCATGATCCAGGTCTGTCCCAATACAATCAATACTGCCAGCAAAAAAAATGTTCCACGATAGGAATGTCTCACTGCCTTTCCCCGCGTTTTCTGCTTTTTCCCTATTCTATTCTCCGCGTTTTCCACCTATTCCGTTTTTTCCACTGCCCGCTGAATCCCCTCTGCTAGAATTTTTCCAAAGCTTTCCACCATCTGATCCACAAGCACCGGTGTCACCTGCATTTGCACCGTCTCCGGAGGCAAGAGTTGCCGGATCAACTCCAGACGCTCCTGCTCGCCCAAATGTCCAAAGAAATGTCCGATCTCTCCCTCTTGTTCCATCTCTTCCATGCGGGCAAGCACTTCTGACAATGCCTGCACCGTATCGCTCGCCAATGCCGCCGCGCCGATCACCGTTGGCACACCCAGAGACAACACCGGACACCCAAGTGTCTCCTCATTCAGCGCCCATCTATGATTGTGTACGCCGGAACCGGGCTGAATGCCCACATTTGCCAGCTGCACGGTTGTTCCAAGCCGTTCCATATTCCGCGCTGCCAGCGCATCCACGACCAACACTGCATCTGGCTGCACTTTCTCTGCCAAGCCTTGCACAAGCTCTGCACTCTCCATTCCCGTCTGTGCCAACACCCCCGGAATAACACCACACAGCTGTCGCTCCTTGCGAATGTGCCGCGTCATCTGCAGCGCATCCACTGTCTCCGGTCCCAGCGCATCCACCGTCAAATGTCGGTTGCCAAGCCCTGCCACAAGCAGTGTATTCCACCCGTCCGGCAATAACTCCCTGATACTGTCCGCCAAAACATCCACAAATTGTTCCTGAATTTCCTCCTCCGCATCCACAATCTCTTTTCGTTCCAATGTGATATAGATTCCCTCCGGCTTTCCCATCTGCGCAGCTCCCACTTCATTGCGGATTTCTACCCGTGTCCGCGTGATTTCGCCGGGCAATGTCTCTTTTTTCAATGCCACTCCGGGCACTTCCGTCTCCTCTCCGGGAAAGCGCTCCCGATCCTCCACCGCCAGATCCGAATAAATTTTCCACACGTTCTCTCTCATTTCCACTTTCGCTGCCTCCATCCCGCCTGTTTCCAGTGTTTTTTCCTATATTTTTTCTGATTTTTCTTCAAAATATGTATTGACAGAACGGGAAATATCCATTAAAATCAATGAGTGTGTTCAGGATGATGGTGTGTCTCCGTCTGCCTGTTCGTACATTTCCACACAGGATGGAAGCCCACTCTCCTTTCATTCCGTGTATAGACTAAGAAACATTTATACATTTTTGGAGGTACAAAGAATTGGCTAACATCAAATCTGCAAAGAAAAGAGTTCTCGTTTCCGCAAAGAAGGCTGAAAGAAATAAGGCTGTTAAGTCCAGAACTAAGACTTTCGTAAAGAAGGTTGACGCTGCTATCGCTAGCGGTGATAAGGCTGCTGCTCAGGTTGCTCTGACCGATGCTATTTCCGAGCTGAGCAAGGCTACTACAAAGGGTATCTACCACAAGAATACCACTTCCAGAAAGATCAGCCGTCTGACCAAGGCTGTAAACGGAATGAACTAATTTCGATATGAAATGACTTTGAAAGGGGATTTGCTATCAGGCAAATCCCCTTTTTGTTATACCTTTTCAATATGGCAGGTATGCTTTTTTGTCTTCTTATCGTAGTTGATTCCAACCAGCAATATCTCTCCTGTATATTGTTTCATGGACTCCGGATACTTCTTTTCGCGAATTTGTTTTATCGCAGTTTCTGCATTTTGATTCCACTTTAACTCCACGATCAACGCCGGATATTCCTTTCGATATTCCGGTTTTGGCAGAAAAACAAAATCAGCAAACCCGCGCCCTGTCGGCATTTCCCGAATCGGCTTAAAATAATATTCCATTGCGCTTAGATAGCCTAATGCCAACACACAGCTCAATGAATTTTCATTATTATACTGAATCGCAGAAGCATATTCATCATGAATTTTCTCGATTCCTTCTGCAACTGTATCCGCATCCAGTTCTAATGTAGCATCCAACAAATCATTTGACATTTGCTGAAAAGCAAAAAACTCACTCCATTTTTTACTTTGCACCGCTGTCTGAAACTCCTGTCGGATTTCTTCGTTTGGAACATATGCAGTTCTCTTTTTCTGATGATATGCCAGATATCCCAAATGAATCAGTAGCGTCAACACATCGTCCTGATTTTCAAAACTCGTCAGATCATTTTGAAATGTTCTCGTCTGCACCTCTATTTCTGCCCCTGATAGCATTTCAATAATAGATGTTTTCAAGCCATCAAAATCCATATTGATAAACGGGACAACCGATTCATACGTTCCCGTATCGGACCAATAGCTCTGAAAAGTTTCTTCCAGCATTAAATTTACCACAGCATTGGGATTATATACATGATATTTTCCAAGCTCGTAGCCATCATACCAGCGCTTTACTTCTGTGAAATCCTGTCCATATTTTTCACACAGCTGCTGAACCTCTTCCTCCGTAAATCCAATATAAGGAGCAAATTGCCCTGCACTTAACATCGTGTACTGGATGAAATTATTCAAAGCGAATTGTGTCTTTAATTTCTTGATTGGCAAAATTCCTGTCAGATAGGCAAGCTGGATATATTTTGTCGGCTCAGACCCTTTAAATAATCTTCGCAGAAAATCAATATATTCCATCTGAACTTTTTCATTCATCGCTTCGTCACGAATCAGAACATCCCATTCATCTATGATAATAATAAATGGTTGCCCGGTTGCTTCCCGCAATACAGACAGTGCATCCGGAAGTGTATCAATGTTGGATGTGAGAATTTCTGGATAAATCTCTCTCAGTTCCTTCAGTACAGACTCTGTCATATTTTTTACGATTTCGTCCGCATTTTCGCCATGTTTTTGAAACCACTGTACATCCAGATGAATCACATCATACTGATTTAGATGCTTTTTAAATTCTGGACTCTTCGCAATCTCAAGATCAGAAAACATGTCTTTTGAATCACAGCCCTTACTATAATAAGCCACTAACATATCAGCTGTTGTGGATTTTCCGAATCTTCTGGGGCGACTATTGCAAATATAACCCTGTTTTGTACCCAGCACTCGATTTGTCTCATTCAACAGTCCTGTCTTATCTACATATATTTCACTGTTTAGTGCCACTCGAAACGCACTGTTATTTGGATTCACAAAACGTCCCATCTGCATCTTCCTTTCCACACATTTTACAGCCTCTTCAAATACTCCTGCAGTTCCTGAAATCCTCCCTGTGGATACTGGTTGATCTCCTGCTCTTTCGTATTGATCAGGCAGTCTTTCAGCAGAAATACCTTCATTCCCAGTTTCTCTGCGATCATGTCTTCCCCGACATCGTTTCCTACCATCACGCACTCTTCCGGCTTGCGACCGATCTTCTGCAAAATTTCCCGATAGTAGTCCAGGTTCGGCTTGCAGGCATGAATATTTTCGTAAGTGGTATACATCAGAAAGTCTTCCGGTGCAAGTCCTGCCCAGCGGATCCGACTCTCAGTTGCCACCGATGGAAACAGCGGATTCGTCGCAAGCGCCACTTCATAGCCCAGTTCCTTACATAATTGCACCGTCTTTGCAGCTTCCGGATTGAATCCACACACCTGCTGTGCTTTCTGAAATTCGTTTTGATAAAATTCCAGAAAGATCGGCTCCTGCTTTCTCACATCCTTCTCCGGAAAACTCTTCGCAAAGTCCTTCCAGAATGCTTCCTCGTTTGTGCTGCCACTCGTATTGATGACCATGGCTTTGACACCATTCCAGATTGCCGGTATGAGCCGCTCCATATCATATTCGTACGGAGCCAGCTTTTTCGCCAGCTCCGCAAAATAACTCTTTGTAAATACTTCCTGATCCATCGGAAGCAGTGTTCCATCCAGATCAAATAAAATCGTTTTTATCATAAATTTCTTTCCTGATATTCAGACTTTCTTTGCTTCGCGAATCTCACGGATCGAAGTCTCCCGCTCTCTCGCCAGCTTTGCCAGATCCTCGTACTCATACTTGGACTTTGTGAGGCCGTAGCCAGTTCCGGTCTTCTTTGTAACCGTACCATAGGGAGTCTCCTCTTTCTCGAAGTGAATGTCCATTGCATAGCGGTCACATTTTTCTACTCGCACACCAAAGCTGGTTGTGTAGCGCAGCATCAACGCTGCCATACGATCCTGATCCGCCTCTTTGCACAGACAGGAAAAAACGACACCGGGACGACTCTTCTTCATCGTTGCTGCCACCGTATACACATCCAGTGCGCCAGCCACCAACAGCTGCTCCGATGCATAGCCCAGCTCCTCCGCTGTCATGTCGTCCAGATTTGCCGACAGCTGGCAGATCTGCTGGTTCGGCCCTTCCGGACGGATCTCCTGCTCACCATAAAATACCCGCACACCATTCAGACGGTCAAACTCTTTTTTGCCCATGCCGTAGCCGATCTGTTCCACCTGCATCACCGGCATCTGCTGATAGCCATCTGCAAATGTCCGCAGCAAAGCAGCTCCGGTAGGAGTACAAAGCTCTCCAATCGGGTCCGGATTCATATAAGATGGAACTTCCTTCAACAAGAAGGCCGTCGCCGGTGCCGGTACCGGAAGAATGCCATGCGCTGCACGAACGGTGCCATTGCCCACATTGATGGGAGAAACCAGAACCTGATCCGGGTGCAGCAGATACAACGCATAGCAAGCTCCTGTTACATCTGCTACCGCATCCAATGCACCAACTTCGTGGAAGTGTACTTCTTCCACCGGTCTTCCGTGCGCCGCAGACTCTGCTTCTGCAATATGGCGATAAACTGCCATCGCCTGATCCCGAACTTCCTGCGGCAGATCAAAGCTCTCGATCATGTGCTGAATCTCCGGTAATCCGCGATGAACATGCGGATGCGTATGCTCATGATGATGTTCATGGTCGTGGTCATGATGGTGCGCATGCTCGTGGTCGTGATGGTGCTCGTCATCATGATGGTGATGCTCGTGATCATGCCCATCGTCGTGATGATGGTGCTCATGATCGTGATCCTCATCGTCGTGATGGTGGTGCTCATGATCGTGATCCTCATCGTCGTGATGGTGGTGCTCATGATCGTGATCCTCATCGTCGTGATGATGTTCGTGATCATGTGTATGTACATGATCTGCGTCTTCGCCTGCTGCTTCCTCCTCACCGTGGATCAGCACTTCCATACCGGTTCCGGTGATTCCGCTGCGCACACGCTCCATCGCATGTACCTGCACTTCCGGCATCAGATGGTTCATCTTCTCCAGAAACAGTGCTTTCTGCTCCTCACTCAGAAGCTCATACAGTGCAGCCGTCACCATATCTCCTGCCGCACCCATTCTGCACTCAAAATATAACGTCTTCATCTGTTTTTCTCCTGTTATTTCTGATGTTCCGGGATTCCCGGCATTTTATTGATCATAGATGCCAGATATCCGGCACCAAATCCGTTATCAATGTTTACGACACTGATGCCGCTGGCACAGGAATTCAGCATCGAAAGCAGTGCGCTGACACCGCCGAAGCTTGCTCCATAGCCAACGCTGGTAGGCACTGCGATGACCGGGCAATCCACCAGACCACCCACTACGCTTGCCAGTGCGCCTTCCATTCCGGCGACTGCGATCACAGCCCGCGCATCCATCAAAGGCTCCAGATTCGCCAACAGTCTGTGAATTCCGGCGACGCCCACATCATACAGTCTCATAACACGGTTTCCCAATGCTTCTGCTGTCAATGCTGCTTCCTCACACACCGGAATATCGCTCGTGCCGCCAGAGGCAATGACGATCTTGCCGACTTTCTCAATCTCTGCCGGATTCGCCACTGCCAGATGTGCTGCTTTGGAATAGTTCATGGGAATCCTTTTCTCCAGTTCCGCAGCCGCAGCCTCTGACACTCTCGTAATCAGAATGTTCGTCGCTCCCTGCGCCATCATGTGCTGCACGATGCCTTCCATTTGCTCGACGGTCTTATTCTGTCCGAAAATCACTTCGTTCGCTCCCTGCCGCAGTCCACGGTGAGTATCGATCTTTGCATATCCAAGTTCTTCAAATGGTTCCAGTTTCAGTTTGATCAGTGCTTCCTCCGGCGACATGCTGCCGCCATGCACTTCCTGTAAAATCTCCGCTACTTCTGTCTGCTCCATGTCCTGCCTCGATTCTATTCTACTACCGGTCGTCTTCTGGAAATCGTTAAAATCACAAGCTCTACCGCCAGTTTTTCCGCCAGACGCCCTGTCTTGACTGCCTCCTCCGATGAGGTACACAGCTCCACATATTCTTTTAATTGCTTTTCCGAAAAGACTCTTGCCTGCTCCATAAGCTTTCCCGCAATGAAACCGCGCAGCTTCATCTGATCTGCCAGTTCTTTCTGGCGCATTCCCTGACCGGTGAGCAGCTTCACCTGCAGCAGCTGATTAAACTGTCTGGCAATCAAAAACAAAATCCGCATGGACGGCTCTTTCAATGCCAGCAGATCATAATATAGCTCCAGTGCACGGCGCTCTTTTCCGACTGCAACGGCTTCCACCATCGCAAAAATCTGTCCCGTCACCTGCTCGGTGCAGATTTCCTCCACCATCTCTTCTGTGATGCCCTCTGCCTCGCCTGCATATGCCAGCAGCTTTTCCATCTCAGAACGGAGGTTTTCCATGTCTTCTCCGGCTCTCGCAAGCAGCAGCTCCACAGCGCTGCGGCTGATCCTCTTGCCCTCATGTCCGAGATAACGCACACACCAGCTACGCAGTTGATCCGCACTCTGTCGCGCACATTCCTCGCACAATCCGTGTTTCACCACCGCTTTATACAGCTTGCTGCGCTTGTCCACTTCGTCTTCCACGAACAGCACCGTCGTCGTCTCCGGGATCGTTGCGATCCACTCTGACCACTGCTCCGACGCTGACTTCAACAGTCCGGTATTTTCCAGAAGGATCATCCGATGCTCTGCAAAAAACGGCATCGTGTCTGCCAGATCCCTGATTTCATCAAAGGAGATACCCTTCCCCTCATATGCATGAAAGTTCGTGGTATCTCCCTGCGTCAATGCCTGTTTCAGGCGGTTTTTGTAGCTGCGTTTTAGAAAAGCCTCCGGTCCGTACAGTAAATATACGGACCGAAAGGTGTTCTCCTTAATATCCTGCTGAATCGAATCCATTACAGGTTTGCCTTGATGGCATCGATGATTTCCTGATATTCTGCGTCTGTCAGCAGAGTCTCACCGGGGTTCATAGCGAATACGCCGCCCCACTCGTAGCCATCCTTATACTTCGGAACGAGATGTACATGCAGATGATGCAGGGTATCGCTGTACATACCGTAGTTCATCTTATCCGGATGAAATGCCTTGCTGACTGCGCGGGAAACGCGGACAACATCTGCCATAAAATCATTGCGATCCTCATCGGACAGCTCTGCGATCTCTCTGACATGTTCCTTGCATGCTACGATCACACGACCCTTGTGGCTCTGCTCCTTGAACAGATATACCTTGGAGTGAGGGAGCTCACAAATCTTAATACCAAACTTTGCTACCAGTTCGCCCTCCATACAATAAGGGCAGGTCATCTTTTCATCCATCGATCGAATCCTCCATTCTGCAGGCGCTCTTCTCACTTTTCGTAGTCCTGTTCACGCTCTGCCTGTCTCTGTTTAGTATACAATAGCTGCCCTGTTTTTACAATTCTTTTTTCCGGACTTCCCCATCACGAATCTTTGCAAAATCGAAAGAGCTGCACCTGATTTTTTTTCACTTCCAGACATAGTGCACCGTTCCTCACAGTCTCTTCGATCTGAACGCCCGCCTCCTCCAGCCGCGCTTCGGTCTCCCCGCTTGGATGCCCGTAGACATTTCGCCCGCTGGAGATCAGGGCAAGACGCGGCTGCACCTGCTCCAGAAATTCCGCACTGGTGGAATATTTTGATCCATGATGTGCCACTTTCAGCACCGTGCAGGGCGAATCCACTGCAACCTGCCCCTCAATCTCCGAAGAAATATCTCCGGTAAACAACATCGAAAAGGTTCCATCCCGCAGTCGATAGACCAGGCAGCGTTCATTTTCTTCCAGTCCTGTTGCTCCTTTTGGCGACCACAGCACTTCGATAAACGCCGTTCCTATGTTCCATGCATCCCCTTTTCCGATAATTCGCACCGGAACGCCCTGTACCGCTGCCAGCTGCGCCAGTTCCTGCAAATGCTCTGACTCAGACGGATCTGCCAAAAGCAGCGCTCCCACTGAAAATCCATCTGCCAGCAGCTCCTGAATGCCGCTGTAATGATCCTTGTCCCCGTGCGTCACCAGCACATAGTCCAATCGACGAATCCCTTTCTCCAAAAGTGTCGGATGGATTCGATACTTCCACACCTCCGATACATCCGTACTCCCGCCGTCTGTCAGCATCGTTGTTCCATCCGCAAAGCAGGTCAAAATCCCATCTCCCTGCCCCACATCCAACATTGTAATCTGCAAATTTCGATGCGGCAGACGAATCATCAGCAATGGCGATGCCAATAGCAATACAAGACAGCTTCCCCGCAGCAAATACCGTACCCGTGTCGTATGGGACGCGCACCAGTGAACCAGTCTTTTCTCCCACGCATTCCGTTTTTGCTCTTTTTCCGCTATCGAATGTCGCTCCTGCTCGCTCTGCTTGATTCCTTTTCGAACAAGCAGCAGAACCATCACCACGCCGCTATACACTGCGATCTGCCACCATGCCGGCCGTCCCGTTGTCACCACACCAACGCCCGCCTCCTCTGCCCGTTCACACACCGTTGTCAACAGCCAGGTCAGTTTTTCCGCCGGAAACAGCCACACACCTTTCCAGACAGGCCGCAGTGCCGTCAATCCCAGTCCTGCCACACCAGACAGCAACAGAGGCTCCGCCAATGGCAAAAATAGAACATTCATTCCCAGTGATAGCATTGATATCTGATACTGATGCCACGCCAGAATAGGCGCCATTCCCACAAAGAACAACAGACAACTCTCCACACGTTCCTCCAACTGCTGTCGCCTGCTCTTTTTGTCCGTTTCTTCCACTGTCAGCAATGGCATGCTGCGCTGCAGCACGATTGCACCAAAAGAGAGCTGAAAGCCCACTTGCGTTAATAACAGCGGACGCCATACGAGCAGCACACCCGCCATCCACAAAGCAGCACGGCTCATGCAATAGGTCCGCCCCAGCAAAATTGCGATCATTGTGAACCAAAACATCCCACCAGCCCGCAGTGCAGACACCGATGCTCCTGTCAGCCACACATACCCTGCTGTCAGTACCATGCTGCACCCACAGCGCACCGGCAGTGGAATCCGCATCCGCTTCAAAAGGCGATATGCCCCTGCACACAAAATTGTGACATGCAGTCCGGACACACTGAGCAGGTGTGACAAGCCGCCCGCCTGATACTGACTGCGAACTTCTTCTGTCAACGCTGTCTTCTCCCCTGCCAGCATCGCCCGCAGGATTCCCGCTTCTCTCACAGCACAGGTTTCCTCCAATGTTGTGCTGATCCAGTTTTTCAGCCGATACAGATTGCCTCCTACATGCTCCGCTATTCTTGCAAGCACACTCTGTGCTTCCTCGATGTGCCAGCTTTCTGCTCGCAGCTGTCCGCCATACCCCAATGCCCGCATATACTCCCGCATGGAGAACTGCCCCGGATTCCGAGCCTCCGCAAATGGCTCGATCTCGCCGGATACTTTGATTTTCTGCCCCGGATGCAGATTTCCCGCTTCTTCTCTTGGTACATACACCGCTACCGGTTCCCCCAACACAAAAAGCCGTATGCTTTTCTCTGTCTGTTCTACTTTCCAAAGATAACCACACACACTCCCACCTGTCTCCTCCTGCTGCTTTTCACACCATGCCTCGCTTCCCACCTGCAAAGCTCTGCACAGATTACACAAAGAAAGACATAACATCAAAAAAAGAACCGCCCACCCCAATAAGGTTGAACGGTTCTCGACCATTTTTTGTTTGAGTTTTCGAAATGCCTGCTCTCTTTTTCTCAATCTGACTCTACCTCAACGTAATCCATGTTCTTCGCCAACGGATCGGACAAGGAAATCGATCCGATGGAAACATCGGTCTTTCCGGCAATCATGATCTGCACACGGCTGATACTCGGCAATGTCGTCAACGTATTGACAATGCTGTATACCGCTACGGTATCTTTACATGGAAGCTGTTCTGTCAATAATTCCTCGCTGAAATTCACATAACAAACACCGTCTCGTGTACTGACCGATAAAAGCTGCGTTCCTGCCGGAAGTGCAGAACAATATCCATCTTCACTCTGCGGTGCTTCCAACAACTGCTGGATTGCATACTCTTCGATGGAGAATGCATTGCTATAAACCGCACTCTGCGCTACGGGTCTCAAATATTGTCCGGTCTCATCCGCAAAATAAAGCGTCATCGTGACATGATTCATTGTGTTGACATCTCTGCCCACGACATTCACAAAATTGTTGGAGGACAGGTTTCCAACCGGGCTTCCGGATTCATCCATCAGCGGCTGATTACCGGCATAGATATAGACATACTCCACACCCGGAATCTGTGTCATCGTACGCACCAGCGCTGCCCGACAGTTCACTGCCTGTGCACCCGTCAGCGACTGCATCGCTGCTGAGACAGTCACATACAAAATCTGTCCCTCATAACGGACATCCGACAATGTGACCTCTTCCGGAAATACCGAACCGCCCCGCAGCCCTGCCGGAGGATTTTTCATCTCCTCAAACAGCGCTGTTGCCTTTTCCGGAATTCCGCGGACATCGATCTGCCGCACTTCCGTCAAAAGCTGGTAGGAATTTCCCTGATAATATATCAGGTAACTGCCATTCTCCGGATCTGCTGTCTGTTCTTTCTTTTGCCTGCATCCGACAGCAAAGACAGAACTCAACACGAGCAGCAGGCAAAGAAGCAACAGTCCTCTTCTTTTTTTCTGTATTTGTCTTTTCATAAAATCTTGATCCCTCTTCCGCGCAACTGCAATCTCCCGCTCATTACGTTCTGTACGTCAACGGTATCCGCACGGTAAATGTGGTGCCTTCATCGAGAACGCTCGTAACGCGGATCGCACCGTTATGCAGCAGAATAATATTCTTCGTGATTGCCAGTCCCAGACCAGTTCCGCCGCTCTCTCTCGAACGCGCCTTGTCAACCCGGTAAAACCGGTCAAAGATCCGATCCAGTGACTCTTTCGGAATACCAATACCGTTATCTGCAATCTTAACATAACAATACTTATAATCCGCATCCACAATGACCTTGACCCAGCCGCCGTCGTTGTTATACTTGACCGCATTCTCGATCAAATTCGTAAATGCCTGAGACATCTTGATCTCGTCGATCTGCGCCGTCACATCCCGAAGACTCTCATATACCAGCTCCACATTGCGCTTCTGCGCGATGGGACGCACTCTCTTCAAAATCTGCTCCAACAATGTATTCACATTCACATCGCTGATGTGCATGGAATCCTCCGCGGACTTCTCCATGCGAGTCAGGAGCAGCAGATCATTGATAATCCGCGCCTCACGATCTAACTCCTCGGAAATGTCCTGCATAAACTCCTGATACAACTCGATTGGAACATTCTCCTGCGTGTTCAGCGAATCTGCCAGCACCTTCATGGAAGTGATCGGAGTCTTCAACTCATGGGAGACATTTGAGACGAATTCCTGTCTGGAAATGTCCTGATTCTGCACCTGCTTTAAGATGGACTCATACTCCTCCGTCAGACGCCGCAGTTCCACAATGTTCGAATGGTACAGAGGTGCGTCCAGATTGCCCTCGCCGACACGTTCCAGAGATTGTCTCGTCTTGCGGAATGGCATCGCCACCAGCCAGCCGATCAATGCAGCCACGATTGCCAACAGCACTGCCGCTACGATCTCCACAAGCAGCACTCTGCGGTTCAGCTCCTGCACATTATTATAAATATCCATCGTAGAAGAGCTGATAAAGATTGCAGCCACGATCTCTTTGCTGTTTGCATCCGTTACCGGCATCGCCACCTCGATGTAATGCTCATTTTTATTCAGGTTACTGTAGGTTTTGCCGTCAAAGCACTGAAAAATAACCGGGGAGACAACCGTTCTCCCCAGATCAATCTCGTAAGTATCCATAATGATGGAATATGCGGTATTCACCACCAGCATACGACCACCATATAAATCCGCCAGCAACGTACTCTCGGCTTCCTGCGCGTCATTGATCATGACAAAACCGCTCTCGCCCAAACGGATCTGTCCGGACAGGCGCACACTGGCATTCAGAAGATCTGTCTTGCGATCCTCCACCTGCTCGTCCTGATAAGAACTGATCAGGTAATGATGAAAGCCCTCCATTGGGATCAGCGCAACGAAAAAAACAACCGCTGTCACAATCAGCCTCAGGCTGAAAAAATGCTGTACTCTTTTTTTAAGCTTTAAAATAATAACCCACTCCCCACTTTGTGTGCACGTACTGCGGCTCCTTGGGATTCGGCTCGATCTTCTCTCTCAGACGACGGATATGTACGTCAACCGTTCTGGCGTCTCCGGGGAACTCTGCGCCCCAGACCAGTCCCAACAAGCTCTCTCTGCTGTATACCTTATCCGGATTCTGCATCAGAAGCTCCAGAACATCGAACTCCTTTGCTGTCAGATTGATTTCTCTGCCATCCACATAGACCCGTCTGTTCTGCTCATCCAGCTCCAGACCTCCCGCCTTGCGGACAGTCTGCTTCTCCGGTCTCGCGGTCTTGCTCGTACGGCGCATGATTGCCTTCATCCGCGCCTTTACTTCCAAAATATTAAACGGCTTTGTGATATAGTCATCCGCGCCGTAATCCAGGCCCAGAATCTTATCCATATCATCGCCTTTTGCCGTCAGCATGATGATCGGCATATCCGAAAACTCCCGGATCTGCTGACACACCTGAAAACCGTCCAGTTTTGGAAGCATCACATCCAGCAATACCACATCGTACTCGGTATTTCTGGCATAGGAGAGCGCTTCCTCTCCATCATATGCGCAGTCTACTTCCATGCCTTCCTGGATCAGGGAAAAACGAATCCCCTTTACAATCATCTTCTCGTCGTCTACGACCAACACCTTCGCCATCGATACAGCTCCTTCTTACAAGCCCCCCTGCAGGCAGCTTCTCCTTACGGTTCCACCGTGATATATGCTTTTATCTTTTCAAACGCTGCTTCCTTGATGCCGGATACCTGCATGATATCCTCCACAGCGGAAAATACTCCACCATTTTCCCGGTAACTCAGGATGGCTTTTGCCTTCGCCTCGCCAATGCCCGGCAGGGTCATCAGCTGCGTGAGATCTGCGGTGTTAATGTTCACGAGACCTGTGGCACTACTCTCTCCAGACTGTCTGTTCTCTCCATAAGGATCTTCGGTCACATCCTCGATCCACGGAATATAGATCTTCTGTCCGTCCGAAATCCCGGCAGCCAGATTCTCATACTCCAAAGCAGCTCCCGGGGCGAATCCTCCTGCTGCTTCCACGGCATCCACAATGCGCTGATCTGCTGCCAGTTCATATACTCCCGGCTCATTCACAGCACCGCATACATGCACCCACACGCTGTTCTGCACAGTGGAATCCTCCTGCAGCGTGTCCAAATATCCCGCTGTCTGCCCCGTCTGCGCTTCCCCTGCCGTCCCATCGGACAACAGAAAAGTCTCCCCCGGCAATGTCTCCTCTCTGGTACAGGCAGAAAGGGCGAAACACATTCCGAGACAGATCCAGGCAATCAGCACTCTGTTCGTTCTCTTATTCTTTTGATTCATAGCTCCATCTTCGTCTGATGGAAACGGTTTACAGTCTGACAAGGCATATTGTACCCTAAAAATAGGGGATGGGCAAGCAAAATCTTTATTCGGACTGAAACAGAATGATTCCCCCCATTGCCAATGCCATTCCAACGCATTTTTTCCACTCCAGTCCCACTTTTTCGACACCGAACAATCCGAACAATTCGATCAGATACGCTGCTGCCAGCTGTGAGACCACGATCAAAAGCACTGCTTTTGCCGGGCCGAGCCCAGCCATCCCCTGAATCACGGTATAGGTAATGAACGCGCCAAGCACACCGCCCAGCAGCATATATTTTGGTTCTACCTGCAGAAGATCCGACACCGGCGGTCTGCCGTTCATCCACCAGGCGCCGACACACACCAGAAATGCCGTCAGCTGTACCAATCCCGCTGCCACCCAGACACTGCTTTTTTCTGTCACGCCCGTGTTCCAAACGCCCTGCACGCTCATCAGAATACCGGATAAAATCGCCATTAAAATCCCCATATTTCTCCTTTTCCAAGCATTTCGCGTAAAAAAACAAAGCTGCATTTTTCACGCGACTCGCTTTCCTGTCGTCTTTCTTGTATTGTCTGCATTCTGAACTGCTTTTATGCTCTTTTTGTTCTTTTTGCTTTTTATTGGAATCTGTTGTACAATAGAAAAGCGAATCAGCAGTTCATCTGCTGCGATCAAACAAATGGAGGGATTCATGGATCAAGATTTAAAGATTGCTGTACTGATCGATGCGGATAATATTTCCGAAAAATACATTCAGGTTATTATGGATGAAACTGCCAATATCGGCATTGCGACCTATAAAAGAATTTATGGAGACTGGACGAGCCAGCGGCTGACAAGCTGGAAAAATGTTTTGCTGAACCACTCGATCATCCCGATCCAGCAATATGGCTACACCACCGGCAAGAGTTCCACCGATGCTGCCATGATCATCGACGCGATGGACATTCTGTACTCCGGAAATGTGGACGGCTTCTGCATCGTCTCTTCCGACAGTGACTTCACCCGTCTCGTGGCGAGACTCCGGGAATCCGGCATGCTCGTCGTCGGCATGGGCGAATCCAAGACACCGAAGCCATTCATCGCTGCCTGCAACCAATTCAAGTACCTCGACATTCTGTACTCGAACTCTCTGAAAGAAACTGCACGTTCCGTCAAACAGAGCAAGCAGAAAATCAAGCAGCTGAAAGAATCTCTGCCCGCTCCTGCTTCCAAAGAAAAAACGAAAGTCAAAGAAGAACCGGCTCCCACACCCCAGACCGACCGCGATACCATCGCTTCCGCCATTCTCTCCATTGTGGAGGACGGCTCCGACGAAGAGGGATGGATGTTCGTCGGCGATGTGGGAAACCAGCTGGCAAAGCGATATCCGGACTTTGACGTAAGAAACTTCGGATTTAAGAAACTCAGCTCCTTCCTCGCGGATCTGGAACCATTCGAGATCAAGAGAGTGAGGGCAAATGGGAATCGGAATATTCAGTTGGTGTATGTGAGGTCGAAAGAGGCGTAAGCAGCGCTACCAAAAGGGAATTTTGTAATTATTGTATTACGGAGAGGGACTGCACAATCAAGCGCAAAACTCGCATACGCGGGGCGTTTTGCTTTTTGATCGTGCAGTCCCTCTCCTGTTATAACAATTCGCATGTTTCCCTTTTGGCGACGCTAGTTTGTCTCTTTCAACTTTAAGAAATTTGCGACTATAACAAGAGGATGCTGTTCTATCTTAACAACCCCCCCGCGGTCACAACCCTCTTCCCTTTGAAAAATATGTGGATAATGCGGTAAAACGAGAAAAACTTCTGTCAAAAGCCAAACGCCCCGCGAAGCGAGCTTTATCACGTTTGAGAAGTATGTGGTAAGAGACCGCGCGTCCCTATCTTAGCAAACCCCCCCCGCGGTCGCAACCCTCTTCCCTTTGAAAAATATGTGGATACTGCGATAAAACGAGAAAAACTTCTGTCAAAAGCCAAACGCCCCGCGAAGCGAGTTTGGCGTGACAGAAGTTTTTCTCGTTTATCTGTTGTCACTTATTTTTCATAGGAAAACTTCATATCCCAACTTTCCCGAATGTCATCCATCAATTTCAGCACGGTCAGACTATCCTCCGGTGTGTACCAGTCGCTGACGCTCTTGCCTTCTCTGACGCAGCGTGCCGCCTCGCGAATCTGGTATTCAAATCCGTTGATGTCTACCGGGCAGTTTACTTCGTAGCTTTCGCCATCGTACTTGCGCACGGTCATGTGATGTGCGTGCTGAAAGTCTTCGAGGCGGATGATGCCTTTTGTTCCGAAGATGGCTGCGTGGCGCTCCAGATCCATGCCGATAGTCTGAACGGAGTGTGCAGTCGCGCCGTTCGGATAAGCAAGCTGCAATGCGCTGAATTCATCAGTGCCGTACTCGTTGAAGCGTACCTCGGATGTGAAGCTCTCCGGAGCGCTGCCCATCACCATATGCAGGAAGCCCAGATTGTAAATACCGATGTCTAACAATGCGCCGCCGCCCAGTGTAGAGTCGAACTTACGCTCTTTTCTTGCGCCTTTGGCGATGAAGCCATACTCGCAGCGCACATGGCGAATGTCGCCGATCTCACCGGCTGCCAGCATTTCCTGCAATTTTGTGTACAGAGGCAAGAAGTGAATCCAGAACGCTTCCATGATGAAGAGTCCTTTTTCTTTTGCCATCGCGTACAGCTTCTCCGCGTCCTCTGCGCTGGTCGTAAACGGCTTTTCGCACAGAACATGCTTTCCGGCATTCAGACACATGACTGCATTTTCATAATGAAAATTATTCGGTGTGGAGATGTAGATTGCTTCCACTTCCGGATCTGCTGCCAGTGCCTCATAGGAATCGTAATATTTCGGAATGTCATACTGCTCGGCAAATGCCTTTGCAGACTCGATGTGACGGGAGCCAACTGCTGTCAGCACCGCCTCCTCGGAATCCATCTGATTGACGGTAGATGCAAATTTATGAGCGATCGTTCCGGTCGCCAGAATACCCCATTTCATTGCGTGTATCCTCTCACAACGTCATTTCGTCCGTTGCGTCCTTTCTCTTTTTGCAGTCTATTATACCATCGCCTTCTTCAGTTTTTCAATCATTTCATCCACGTGTGCCGGTTTTGCGATGAGAGCAGGCAGAAATCTGATGATGTTCGGACCTGCATTGATCAGGATCACACCCTCATCCATCGCTTTCTGGATGATCGGTCCAACGGGCTGATCAAACTCCAGTCCCTGCATCAGACCGGCTCCGCGATGTCCGATGATATGCGCATTTTCGGACTTTAATGTCTCCAGCGCATCCCACAGATACTTTCCTGTCTCCTTGCAGTTCTCCAGAATATGATCTTCTTCAAAGATGTCGAGAATCTTCGAAGCGGCTGCGCAAACCATCGGATTACCGCCGTAAGTTGTGCCGTGATCACCTGCCACCAGCGCTGCGCAGGATTCCTTACACAAAAATGCACCAACCGGCAGACCATTTCCCAATGCTTTTGCGACCGTCAGCACATCCGGCTCAATGCCGAACTGCTGATGATAAAACATCTGACCGGTACGACCCATGCCGCACTGGATCTCATCCAAAATCAGCAGGATATCGTTCTCCTTGCAGATGGCTTCCACGCCCTTTAGGAACTCCTCGGTCGCCGGGTAAATACCGCCCTCACCCTGCAGTGGCTCCAGAATGATCGCGCAGGTCTTGTCCGTTACCAGTGCTTTTACGCTGTCCAGATCATTGAAATCTGCGAACTTCACTCCGCCGATCAGCGGCTTGAACGGATCCTGATAATGTGCATTTCCGGTTACAGACAGTGCGCCCATGCTGCGTCCGTGGAAGGAATGCTTCATCGCAATGATCTCATGGTCGTTGCTTCCATCCTTGTCGTAAGCATAACGGCGCGCAAGCTTTACAGCGCCCTCAATGGCCTCTGTTCCACTGTTTGTGAAGAAGACGCGATCCATGCCGGATACTTTCTTTAATTTCTCTGCAGCTTCCACTGCCGGAACATTGTAGAAATAGTTGGATGTGTGCAGCAGCTTGTCCATCTGTGTTTTCATTGCCTCATCCAATCCCGGATAATGATATCCCAGCGCATAAACTGCGATTCCGGAATAAAAGTCCAAATATTCTTTTCCTTCTGTGTCATACAGATACATGCCATCGCCATGATCCAGCACGATCTGATAACGATTGTATGTGTGCAGCAGAGCAGCCTCTGCTCTCTCGATAATCGGCTTCATTTCCATCACTGATAATACCTCTCTCCATCATTATTTAAAATAGCAGTACCAATACCTTTGTTCGTAAAGATTTCCAACAGCAGGCAATGAGGAATTCTGCCGTCCATAATGTGCACTCTCGATACGCCCTGCTCGATAGCATCCTGACAGTTTTTCAGCTTCGGAAGCATCCCGCCGCCGATATTGCCGCTGTCAAACAGCTCCTTCATATGAGAAATCGTCAGCTCAGAAATCAGAGAAGACGGATCCGACGGATCGCGATAAACACCTTCTACATCTGTCAGGAATGCCAGCTTTTCCGCCTTGACTGCCTTTGCAATCGCACATGCTGCATCATCCGCGTTGATGTTGTAGCTGTGGAAGGAATCATCATATCCAATCGGGCATACGATCGGCAGGAAGTCTTTTTCCAGCAGATCATACAAAATCTTCGGATTTACTTCGGTAATCTCCCCCACATAGCCGATGTCCTCGCCACCAGAATACTTCTTTTCTACCTGCAGCAAACCGCCATCCTTGCCGGAAATACCGACTGCCTTGACACCCAGTTCCTGCACCATCTGTACAAGGCTCTTGTTGACTTTATTCAGAACCATCTCTGCCAGTTCCATCGTCGGCTCATCCGTTACACGAAGACCATTCACGAACTTCGGCTCCATACCGATCTTCTTCACCCAACGGCTGATTTCCTTACCGCCGCCATGTACGATGATTGGCTTGAAGCCAACCAGCTTTAACAGTACCACGTCTTTGATGACTTTCTTCTTCAGTTCTTCGTCCGCCATCGCGCTGCCGCCGTATTTTACAACAATGATCTTGCGGTTAAACCGCTGAATATAAGGCAGTGCCTCAATCAGCACTTCTGCTTTTTCCAGAATCTTTTCATCTACCATCTCTTTATCCTCACCTTTTTCTCTGAATCATCGGAAATGATGTCCCATCAGCTCCGGTAATCGCCATTAATCCGCACATAATCATAGGTCAGATCGCAGCCATACGCGGTCGCTTCCTCAGAACCCATCTTCATATCACATGTTACAAGCACTTCTTCCTGAGACAAGATCTCCGTAGCAACTTCTTCGCTGTAACCGGTATCCACACCATCTGCTACCAGCTGCAGGGATGCTTCTCCTGCACGGATCGTGATATCTACTTTTTCCGGATCGAAATTCACACCTGAATAACCAAGTGCACACAGGATTCTTCCCCAGTTTGCATCGTGTCCAAAAATCGCAGCCTTTGTCAGACTGGAACAAATGACGGACTTTGCAAGGATTCTTGCATTTTCCTTTGTGTCTGCACCGACAACCTTTGTCATAAACAGGCAGGTTGCACCTTCGCCGTCCCCGGCAATCTTTTTGCTCAGTTCCGTCATAATCATGTTCAGAGCTTCACAAAAGATCTCGTAATCTTCGCCGACTTCTGTGATTTCTGCATTGCCCGCCTGACCATTTGCCATCAAAAGTACGCTGTCGTTTGTGGAAGTATCGCCATCTACAGAAATCATATTAAATGTATCCACCACATCATCGCTCAATGCTTTCTGCAGCAGCTCGTGGCTGATTGCCACATCGCTCGTCACAAAGCAAAGCATCGTCGCCATATTCGGGTGAATCATGCCGGAGCCTTTGCACATACCGGCTATCCGCACGGTCTTGCCGCTGATCACCGTCTCAACTGCAACTTCCTTCGGCTTAGTATCGGTCGTCATGATCGCTTCTGCTGCCAGATGTGCGTCCTCTCTGCTCTCTCCCAATGCCGGAGCCAGCTTAGCGATGCCAGCTTTGATGACATCCATCGGGAGTTGTCTGCCAATAACACCTGTGGATGCCACAAATACGGATTCTGTCGGAATGTTCAGTGCCTTACCTGTCGCCGCTGCCATGTCAATGCAGTACTGATACCCCTCTTCACCGGTGCAGGCATTTGCAACGCCGCTGTTTATAACGACTGCCTGTACAAACTCGGACTCATATGCCACTTTGCGATCCCACTTGACTGGAGCTGCTTTCACAACATTTGTCGTAAAAACGCCTGCGCCGCGGCAAGGTGTGCTGCTGGAAACCATCGCCATGTCCTTTTTTTCTTTTTTGATACCTGCCCACAGACCTGTCGCAGAGAATCCCTTCGGCGCTGTCACGCCACCGTCAATATATTGAATGTTCATCTTTTTTCATCCTCTTTCTTCTATTTTATATATCGTCCTGTAAGGAAACTTACGGAACCATCGGTACCAGTTTCAATCCGGTATTTTCCGGAAGTCCAAACAGCAAATTCATATTCTGAATGGCCTGACCGGCAGCTCCCTTTACGAGGTTGTCCATCGCACCCATCATAACGATGCGCTTTGTTCTCGGATCGATCCGGAAATTCACATCCACATAATTGCTGCCCTCTACGAAACGAGTCTCCGGAGCCATATTCCTCGGCAGGACACGGACAAAATACTCGTCATCATAATATTTCTCATAGATTGCCCGAACCCCCTCTTCGGTTACATCCTTCTTCAGAGAAGCATATGCCGTGATCAGAATACCGCGGTTCATCGGAACCAGATGAGGTGTAAAGTTTACCATCAGCGGTTCGCCTGCTGCATAGCCCAGCTGCTCCTCGATTTCCGGCGTATGGCGATGTGTCGTCACACCGTATGCTTTGATATTTTCATTGACCTCACAATACAGATTTGCGACCTTCGCACCACGACCAGCGCCGGATGTACCGGACTTTGCATCAATAATGATCGTGTTCGGATCGATCAGTCCTTCCTTTAACAAGGGATAGATCGACAGGATCGAGCAGGTTGGATAGCAGCCGGGATTTGCAATGAGACGGGCGCCTTTTACTTTTTCCCGGTTGATCTCACACAGACCATACACTGCTTCTTCCATAAACTGCGGAGCCTTGTGCTCAATACCGTACCATTTTTCATAGGTAGAAACATCTTTAATCCGGAAATCTGCACTCAGGTCGATGATCTTTGCTTTTGATAAAATGTCCTCATCCACCGCTGCTGCACAGAAGCCCTGAGGTGTCGCGGTAAAGATCACATCCACCTGCTTCGCCAACTCTTCCATATTATCATCCAGACACTTCGCATCTACCAGCTGAAATACATTCGGATATACTTCTGCATAATCCTGATCAATGTAGCTGCGGGAACCGTACCACACGATCTCTGCCTCCGGGTGCTGCAGTAACAAACGTACTAATTCATTTCCGGCATAGCCGGTCGCTCCAACGATTCCTACTTTGATCATATCGTCCTCCATATTTGTATTTTTATGCATTTTATTATGAATATTTATTCTTTTCAGCAAAACATGAAATCTACTCTTTTTTTCCATGCTTCGCCTCTTTTACGGACGATTATAATGCACGTTTTTCATCTTTGCAAGATATTTTTTAATATTTTTTCAAATTTTCTCTTGCATTTTCAATTGTGTGAATGTATAATAATGCACAGTTTAAAGCAAACGCGCATCTCGATTTCCAAATACACCGTTTTCTGACAGTGTACAAACCGGATGCATCACTTATTCCGATTAAAATATGGAGGATTCTAATTATGAAAGAGAAAGTAATTCTTGCTTATTCCGGCGGTCTGGATACTACCGCTATCATCCCGTGGTTAAAAGAGAACTATGATTACGAAGTAATCTGCTGCTGTGTTGACTGTGGTCAGGACGAAGAGCTGGATGGTCTGGAAGAAAGAGCAAAGTTATCCGGTGCTTCCAAATTATACATCGAAAACATCACCGATGAATTTGCAGAAGACTACATCGTTCCCTGTGTACAGGCTGGTGCCGTTTACGAGAACAAGTATTTATTAGGAACTTCCATGGCGCGTCCCGGCATTGCAAAGAAGCTGGTTGAAATCGCCCGCAAGGAAGGCGCTACCGCAATCTGCCACGGCGCTACCGGTAAGGGAAATGACCAGATTCGTTTCGAGCTGGGGATCAAGGCACTGGCTCCTGATCTGAAGATCATCGCAGCTTGGAGAGACAGTCATTGGAACATGCAGTCCCGTGAAGAAGAAATCGAATATTGTAAGGCACATGGCATTCACCTGCCGTTCTCCGCAGACCAGAGCTACAGCCGTGACCGGAACCTGTGGCACATCAGCCATGAGGGTCTGGAGCTGGAAGATCCAGCAAATGAGCCGAACTACGAGCATCTTCTTGTACTTGGTGTCACTCCTGAGAAGGCTCCTGATGAAGCAGAATATGTTACCATGACCTTCGAAAAGGGTGTTCCCACATCCGTAAATGGTAAGCAGATGAAGGTTGCTGATATCATCCGTACTCTGAATGAGCTGGGTGGAAAGCACGGCATCGGCATTGTTGATATCGTTGAGAACCGTGTCGTTGGTATGAAATCCCGTGGTGTTTACGAGACTCCTGGCGGAACGATTCTGATGGAAGCACACGCCCAGCTGGAAGAGCTGGTTCTTGACCGTGCAACCATGGAAGCCAAGAAAGACATGGGCAACAAGATGGCTCAGATCGTATACGAAGGTAAGTGGTTCACCCCTCTGCGCGAGGCTGTACAGGCATTCGTAGAGTCCACACAGGAATACGTAACCGGCGAAGTAAAGTTCAAGCTGTATAAGGGCAACATCATCAAGGCCGGAACCACTTCTCCGTACTCTCTGTACAACGAATCTCTGGCAAGCTTCACCACCGGTGATCTGTACGACCACCACGATGCAGAAGGCTTCATCACACTGTTCGGACTGCCGCTGAAGGTAAGAGCGATGAAGTATGCAGAGGTAGCGGCTGCAAAAAAGAACAACTAATTCTGCAATAAAAATCAAAAGGTAATCTGACATTCACGTGCGATTTTTTCTACACAGAAAACTGTGCGTTATCTCCTGAATTTGCGAAACTCGTCTTCGACTCAGACAGTCGCAAATTCAGGACGCACCGTTCCCTGCGTGACGAAAAAATTCGCAATGTGAATGCCGGATTACCTTTTTTCTTTTTCGCATGAATTACGCTTTCTTTTTGGGAAATAATGTGTTTCGCGCTGGGAGAACAGCAAATAAGTTATCGTCACTCCTCATCCAGTCTCTCACCGCAACTATGACATATACTTTGCGAATCCCATTTCAGATTCAATAACTTCTTGCAGTGCGGACATCGCAAAAAGATCAGTCCAAAGATTACATCACCCACGATAAGAATTGTTGCTGCCAAAAGCATTTCTCTATGAATCAGATGAAATGCTGGAATGTTTGATAAAAGCGCGATCACCAATGCGATACTAGCACCCAAATTAAAATTTCTTCTCCGTATCTTAATTTTCAAGAAACACACCTCCATACATTAAACCTTATTTTTTTCATAATACTTTAGTGCTGTAAACATCAGCAGCATGATACCGTAAAATGTTCTTTGGAAATAAAAGTCCCAAAAAGCACATTACGATTTTTCCAAATCTGTGCTTTTCAGGACTTTTTATTTCAATGCAACTATTTTTCATTCGATGGTTGTATTCTTCCCATCCGCTAATGTCAGTGATGTTATTTCACAATATTCTCCGCCATACAGCTTCAAAACACTTTGTGCATCTATCGCCATTAACTTTTCCTCTTCCGGCAGTTGAACTCTCAGTATCGCACCGACATATTTTACATTTAGAATCACATTTTCGTAAATGCTTTCGGTCGTTTGCAGGGAAATCTTCTGATCTGGTAAATGCTAGAAATCGTCCAACACGACTGTCAAATAGAAAGCGCCATCTTTCTCATATTTTGCGGTTACCCGCTCAATCGACATCGTTGTTATCGAGTAGATGTACTCTCTTTCTTCGCTTCTTTTTTTGAGCACAAATACACCAAATAAAATTAAAATCACAAGAGAAAGACTTCCAAGAAGAATACACCTGCGCAGCCTTTCATGGGACATATCGTTTCTCATCCAGAATCCTCCTTTCTCGCCCCATATAAAAAACGCATAAAACAACTGCTACCCTTGTCTTATGCGCTCTATACTCATTTTAATATTTCATTTTGCCATGCCACGAAGTATCCTATAAAGTGCATAATCCAAACTTGTGTACTTTCATACTTCTTACACTGCAATCATACTATGCTCTTCCTAAAAACACAAACCATATTGCATAAATTCCTGCAAAAAAGTAGCTCCTGCGATATTGAAAAACAGTAAAGCACTCTTACTTGTCACATTGCAAAACTTTCCGCTGCGCAGAAAATGCGAATTTTCAGCGAAATAGAAGAAGAGAATGGTATGCGCATTCCACATTGCGTAAGTTTCCGTCGTAGGGAAAGCGGTACGACCTTGAATTTGCAGCTGTTTGAAGCCGTAAGGCGAGTTCTGCAAATTCAAGGACACGAGTACCGCTGCCCCTACAGGAAACACGCACGTGGATGTGCATACCATTCTCTTGTTTCTAGTTCCAGTAAAAATAATTCATACTTTCTGTGCAGGAAAATTGCACGTGACAAATAAGAGTGCCTTTCTCTCTTTTAATAGTCCCCGCTCTTCAACCGGCTTCCCACGTCCGCCTTAAACTGCTCCCACGCATCCGGGTGCAGCACATAGTATTTCGGGCACTGTTTTCCGGTAACGTCGTAGTGTCGGATGAGGTCGTTCTCAGTCAGTCCCAGCTCGTTGCACAGGTATGCGCACAGGCGTGTGACGGACGCATAGGTAGCGCTGTTGAACTTACCCTCCGCATCCGGGTGACATACTTCAATGGAAAGTGTGTCAGAGTTGCGGTTGTTGGAGCAATAAGCTTCCTCATAGATCGGCATGCACTGCAGCACTTCGCCCTCCAGACCGACCACAAAGTTACTGCTGGCTTTTGTCCCACTTGTATTTACACTGGTGTTCGCCAGTGTCTTGAAGTAGCCAAGGTTTGCTTCCGCGGTAGTTCCGGGATTACCGACATAATGAACAACGATGTTGTTGATTTTTCCAAGTGCCAGTCCGGGTCTGGAGTATTCATTGACCGGAATAAAGTCCTGTGTAATCCAATCCGGCAATTTGTCCTGAATGGAGCGAAGCAGTTCGTTACCGATCTCGAACTCGCTCTTTGTCTCTGGTTCGGTCTCTGTCTCGGATTCGGACTCGGATTCCGATTCGTTTTCGGTTTCGTTCCGGATGATCGGCGGACGGCTCTCTCCTCTCGATGCGTCAGATGCCGCTGCGGACGGTGTTTTCTTCATCACCATTACCATCACGACCAGCGCAATGACAACGAGTAAAAATAAGACTGCCGCGATGGTGTGCTGGCGGATTTCCCGTCTGCGCTGTTCCTGACGACGCTGTTCCCGCTCCCGGCGATTTCCGGTACCTTCCTCTCGATAACGATCCGAATCAAAATCACGACCCTCAGATTCCCGGCGGCTGCGACCAGACTCCAAATCCTGCTTCTGTGGCGGCATGGAAAGCTTTTTTCTCTCCTGCTCCACTCTTTTGCGAATCTCATCCGGACGCGCCACGGAATGTGATCTGCGCCCTTTTTCTTCCTGACGGAAGGCTCTTGCTCTTTCTTCTCTATCCAATGTGATTCCCCGTTTCTATATCAATCCTTCGGCTGCGCGATGTACTGCCGCCGAACCATTTTCTCCTCGGTTAAACAACGATTTACGATCTGTTCCAGATCGAATTTCTTCGTTGCCTGGTTCACTGAAATGATTGTATTTGTAACCTGACTCTAACTTTATCATTTATTTTTAAAATTGTCTATGGTACAATAAAAAATAGCTGTATTTTTCGAAAATCTTAAAGAAAGGACTTTTTTAATAGAATGAATCAAAAAAAATCTTCCGCTTATAAGGGAGCATTGGCTCTGTCGTTTTTCGTCCCGGTTCTCGTGATGATTTTAGTGTTTATCGGCAGAGGTATTTTTCCCTTTGGAGACGCCAGCTTCCTGCGGACGGACCTGTATCATCAGTACGCCCCCTTCTTTCAGGAGTTCCGCACAAAGCTCACCACCGGTGACAGCCTGCTCTATTCCTGGAACATCGGTGCAGGCACGAACTTTTCTTCGCTGTACGCCTATTATCTGGCGAGCCCGATCAACTGGGTGCTGCTGATCGTTCCCCAGTCCCGCGTGATTGAATTTATGACGTATCTGATCGTTGTGAAGATCGGTCTTTGCGGACTGACATTTACCTGGTATCTCGGAAAGCATTGCCGGACGCAGCATTTTTCCATCTGCTTCTTCGGTATTTTTTATGCGCTTTCCGGCTATCTGGCTGCTTACAGCTGGAACATTATGTGGATGGACTGCATCCTGATCTTCCCAGTCATCGTGCTGGGTCTGGAACGCCTTGTTCTCGAAAAGAAGTCGCTTCTGTACTGTGTTGCATTGGGATTTTCGATCCTGTCCAACTACTATATTTCCATCATGACCTGCATGTTCCTCGTGCTGTATTTCCTCGTTCTGATTTTGACGCAGGAAAATAAGACCGCAGGCAAGGTCTTCGGACAATTTGGACGATTCGTTCTGTACTCTCTGCTTGCCGGAGGGCTGGCAGCCATCGTCCTTATGCCGGAAGTATATGCCCTCGGTCTGACCGCATCCGGAGATTCCACATTTCCGACAAAGGTGGAGAGTTATTTCTCCATCCTTGAGATGATTTCCAGACACCTTGTGGCGGTGGATACGGAGATTGGATTGGATCACTGGCCAAACATTTACTGCGGTGTCGCTGTGCTGATGCTTGTGCCGCTGTATGTCATGAACCGCAAATATTCCTTTAAGGAAAAGGCCGGATATCTGTTCCTGACGTTTTTCCTGTTGGCAAGCTTCAGTCTTAACGTACTGAACTATATCTGGCACGGTTTTCATTACCCGAACTCCCTGCCCTGCCGCCAGTCGTACCTGTATATTTTCCTGATCCTTGTCATGTCGTTCAAGGGACTGTCCGGCATTCGGGATCGTTCGCCCAGACAGATCACCACTGCGATCTGGATCGCGCTGGGACTCGTGGTACTGATTCAGGCAATCACAACACAAGAGGATGTCACCTGGTTTGTCATCTGGATGAGCCTGCTGTTTCTCGGTATTTATGCGTTGCTGCTCTGCCTGTATCGCCGCAAAAAGACGGATCCGATCCTCCTCGTTGTGCTGACGATGGCAGTGATTCTTGCGGAGTCCGTTCTGAATACCGACACCACCAGCGTCACAACTGTCAGCCGCAGCACTTATACCGCGCTGGATTCTGTTGGAAGACAGATTATGACAAACGCTGACTCTTCGGAGAAGTTTTACCGCGTCGAGAAAGTAAACCGCACAACGAAAAACGATGGGGCCTGGCTGGATTACCAGTCCGCTTCCACGTTCTCTTCCATGTCCTACGCAGCTATGACTTCTATGTATAAGGCGCTGGGTATGGAGGGCTCCACAAACTCGTATTGTATGAATGGTGCGACACCTTTTACGGAATCGCTCATGAGTGTGCGCTATCTGCTGTCCACCACGCAGCTGACAGACAGTGATCTGTATTCGCAGAAGGCTGCACTGCCCTATGTCGCGGACAATGCCATCGACAATGAAAAGATGCTGTACCTCTATGAAAATGAATACACGCTGCCGCTGGGCTTTGTCGTTCCGTCTTCAGCTGCTGACTATACGTTCGGGGATAAGTCCAATCCCTTTGATGAGCAGAATGCCCTCTTAGCTGCAACAACCTCTGTGACTTCTCTGTTTACGATGCAATCAGCGGATGCCTCCGGCACCCAGCTGTCCTTCACCGTCTCAAAGTCCGGTCAGTGTTACATCTATGTGACGAAACATACTATCAAGAAGGTCTCTGTCTCCCACGGCAATTTCAGCCAGACATTCGAGAATGTCAATCGCGGTTATTTGTTAGATGTGGGATATTGCGAGGCTGGAGATATCGTCTTTGTGTCCAATCCGGATTCCGACGAGTCCATCTCTATCATGGCGGGCGTTTTCAACGAAGAGGCTTTCAAAAAAGCTTATCAGGAACTTTCTCAGGAGCCGATGACCGTGGAGAACTACTCTTCCGGACATGTGACTGCCTCCGTCACAACGAACGGCGGACTGCTGGTGACTTCGATCCCGTATGATCCGGGCTGGAAGTTAAAGGTGGATGGCGTTGCCGTCACTCCGTCTTCTTTTGGAGACACTCTGCTGGCTTTTGAGTTGGGTGCAGGCACGCACACACTGGAATTTAATTACACTCCGCAGGGATTGCGTCTCGGATTTTTGGTCTCCGCGATCAGTCTTCTGCTTTTGATTGGGATTGTCCTCGGACAATATTTTTACCGCAAATCTGTAACTGCTGACCAGCCGGATATTGAAGTTCTGGATGACGATGACGACGAAATGCCGGAAGGAACTGCCGATGCTGCTTCTTCCGAACCGCTTCTGTCTGATCTAGAACCGACTCCGGCACAACCGTCACCTTCCGACGATACGAAGGAGAAATGAGGAGCTTATGAAATTATGGGGCGGAAGATTTACAAAAGAGCCCGACGCACTTGCCTTTCAGTTTAATGCTTCGATCGGCTTTGATCAGCGTTTCTGGAGACAGGACATCCGCGGCAGCATTGCCCACGCTACGATGCTCGCAAAACAGGGAATCATCAGCGAACAGGACCGTGACAATATCGTAAACGGTCTGACTCAGATCCGGAACGAACTGGAAGCCGGAACTCTGCACATTGATGAGACGCAGGAAGACATCCACACATTTCTGGAGGGTGAGCTGACCCGCCGCATCGGAGATGCCGGAAAGAGACTGCACACCGGACGCAGCCGCAACGATCAGGTTGCTCTGGATATGCGCCTGTACACCCGTGATGAGATCGACGAGATTTCTGAACTGCTGACCCATCTGCTGTCTGTGCTGGTGGATCTCATGGAACAACACACTGAAACCTGGATGCCGGGATTTACCCATCTGCAGAAAGCACAGCCGGTTACACTGGCACATCATCTCGGCGCTTATTTCGAGATGTTTGACCGCGACCGCGATCGTCTGAAAGATATTCGCAAGCGCATGAACCGATGCCCGCTGGGCGCAGGTGCTCTTGCCGGAACGACTTACCCGCTGGACCGCGCTTACACCGCGAAGCTGTTAGATTTTGATGGGCCGACCCTCAACAGTATGGATTCCGTTTCTGACCGCGACTATGTGATCGAGCTGCTCTCCGCACTGTCCACTATCATGATGCATCTGTCCCGTTTCAGCGAGGAGATCATCATCTGGAATACAAACGAGTACCGTTTCGTAGAGCTGGACGATGCTTACAGCACCGGCTCCTCTATCATGCCGCAGAAGAAAAACCCGGATTATGCCGAGCTGATCCGCGGCAAGACCGGACGTGTTTATGGCGCTCTCATGTCTCTTCTCACCACGATGAAGGGACTGCCTCTTGCCTACAACAAGGACATGCAGGAAGACAAGGAACTTGCCTTTGATGCCATCGACACCGTAAAGACAGGCCTGACCCTGTTCGCCGGAATGCTGTCCACGATCCGCTTCCGCAAGGACGTTATGGCTGCCAGCGCAAAGAATGGTTTCACAAATGCTACGGATGCCGCTGACTACCTCGTTGTAAAAGGAGTTTCGTTCCGCGATGCCCACGGCATTATCGGACAGCTTGTCCTGATGTGCATCGAAAAAGGCTGCGCCCTGGATGATCTGACTCTGGAAGAATACAAATCCGTCTCCCCTGTTTTCGAGGAGGATATCTACGAAGCCATCAGCATGAAGACCTGTGTCGAAAAGAGAATGGTCATCGGTTCTCCCAGTCCGGTTGTTATGACAGAATATATTGAAAATTGCAAAAAGCGTCTGTGATTTGCACAATTTTTTTAAAAAGCTCTTTCTTTTTTGTCCACATAGCAGTATACTTACACTGTATGACATTAAATTAACGGGAGGGATTGTCCTATGTTAGTAAATGCAAAAGAAATGTTGGAAAAAGCAAAGGCTGGTCACTATGCAGTTGGTCAGTTCAATATCAATAACCTGGAGTGGACGAAGTCGATTCTGCTGACCGC
The DNA here is from genome assembly GCA_934234215.1 of uncultured Cuneatibacter sp. Classification (GTDB taxonomy): domain Bacteria; phylum Bacillota; class Clostridia; order Lachnospirales; family Lachnospiraceae; genus CAKQHB01. The sequence goes on along the minus strand of CAKQHB010000009.1, from coordinate 37,043 downwards.
TCAGGAATTAAATTCACCTGTTATCCTCGGTGTTTCCGAAGGCGCAGGCAAGTACATGACCGGTTATAAGACCGTTGTTGGTATGGTAAAGGGTATGCTGGAAGAGCTGAACATCACCGTTCCGGTTGCTCTGCATCTGGATCACGGCAGCTACGAAGGCTGCTATAAGTGCATCGAAGCTGGTTTTTCTTCCATCATGTTTGATGGTTCTCACTTCCCGATCGCAGAGAACGTAGAGAAGACCACCGAGTTGGTAAAGGTTTGTGCCGAAAAGGGACTGTCTCTGGAAGCAGAGGTTGGTGCTATCGGCGGTGAGGAAGACGGCGTAATCGGTAAGGGCGAGTGCGCAGACCCTCAGGAGTGCAAGAGAATCGCAGATCTTGGCGTTACGATGTTAGCTGCCGGTATTGGTAATATTCATGGTAAGTATCCCGCAAACTGGGAAGGTTTAAGCTTTGAGACTTTGAAAGCTGTCAGCGAGCTGACCGGCGATATGCCTCTGGTACTGCACGGCGGCACCGGCATTCCGGAGGATCAGATCCGCAAGGCAATCTCCATGGGCGTTGCAAAGATCAACGTAAACACAGAGTGTCAGCTCTCCTTCGCTGCTGCTACCAGAAAGTACATCGAAGAGGGCAAGGATCTGCAGGGTAAGGGCTATGATCCCAGAAAGCTGTTAGCTCCCGGCGCTGAAGCGATCAAGGAAACTGTACGCGAAAAGATGGAACTGTTCGGTTCTGTCGGAAAGGCCTGAATTTCATATGAAACACAAACAGACATCTGAGTCTGGCGATCGTGTTTCTCCCAAAAAGAATGGGCCCCGGAGATGGATTTTCCGGGGCTTGTTTCTCATTTGTCTGGCAGTGTTTGTCTGGTCTGCCTGGAACTTCGGTTCGGAGTTCTGGCGGTATTATGCCAGCAAAAAGGAGTACGCGAATCTCGCCCAGAATGCCAAAAAACCCGCTGTAGAATCGGCTGCTCCCACAACCGCATCCGTTGATCCGGAACCGGATGAGACTGAGGCTGATGCCGAATCTGAGCCCGCTCCCTCGCAAACTTCTGACACCGGGAATGGAACGACCGATGTTCCGATCAGCATACCAGATACGATTGATTTCAACTATCTGTCTTCGATCAATTCCGATGTCATCGCCTGGATCACAATTCCCGGTACAAATGTGGACTATCCGGTTGTACAGACAACAGACAACGACTACTATCTGCACTATTCTTTCGAGCGAAAAGAATACTGGATCGGCTGTCCGTTTCTGGACTACCGTCTGAATGCAGATTTTACCTCTCCGAATTCCTGTCTGTATGGACACGATGTCAACGACAACGCCATCAGCACCACGATGTTCGCCGAGATCAAGAAACTGTTGGATTCTGACTTCCGCAGCCAGCATCCCTATATCTATATTTATTTGCCGGATAAGACGCTGGTTTATGAAGTCTATTCCACCTACAACGCATCGAAAGTCAATGAGATGTTCTATCTCACTTACGCAAACGATGCCGAATATCAGGTGTATTTAGATCAGAGTATTGCAAATGCCGATTATGATACCGGCATTCGTCCGACGGTTGCAGACCGCATTCTCACACTGGTCACTTGCAACAAAGATCGTAATTTCAGAAGTGTTGTGCAGGCAGTCCTGCGGGAAGAACTTCCGGCTGTTCATTAAAAAGAGAGCTTTCTTTCACGTTTTCCAACTCTTTTTCACATTTTCTGAAAAAGAACTTGCATTTGTTCTGGAAATGGTGTATTTTAGGAAGCGTAGTTCAGATCTACTACAGCAGAACGAGGATGTTCAGAATCGGAATGTCCTCGTTATTTTTTTAGGTTCGAAATCTATACAAAAAAGAATGAGAGGATCAAAGAGCATGAGTGAAGTATTGAATATCGCTGAAATTTTTGGTCAGAACGTATTCAGTGAAGCGGTCATGAGAGAGCGTCTTCCGAAGAAGGTGTTCGCTGAAGTCAAGAAAATGATGGAGACCGGCGCTGAGATGTCTCTGCAGACCGCAGATGTAGTGGCAAATGCCATGAAGGATTGGGCAGTTGAGCATGGTGCAACTCACTATACCCACTGGTTCCAGCCTCTGACTGGTATTACCGCTGAAAAGCACGACTCTTTTGTTACCAATCCCAACAAAGAAGGCAAGACCCTGTTGGAGTTCTCCGGTAAGGAGCTGATCAAGGGTGAGCCGGATGCATCTTCTTTCCCGTCCGGTGGTCTGCGTGCTACCTTCGAGGCTAGAGGTTATACGGTTTGGGACTGCACCTCTCCCGCTTTCTTAAAGGAAGAAGCAACTGGCGTGCTGCTTTGCATCCCGACTGCATTCTGTTCCTATACCGGTGAGGCACTGGATAAGAAGACTCCTCTGCTTCGTTCTATGGAAGCTGTCAGCGAACAGGCACTGCGTATCGTTCGTCTGTTCGGTGATACCACCAGCACAAAGGTTACTGCTTCTGTTGGTCCTGAGCAGGAATATTTCCTGGTAGACCGTGAGAAGTATTTACAGAGAAAAGACCTGATCTACACCGGTCGTACCCTGTTCGGCGCACCCGCTCCGAAGGGACAGGAACTGGAAGATCATTACTTCGGTGCGATCCGTGAGCGTATCGGCTCTTACATGAAGGATCTGAACATCGAGCTGTGGAAGCTGGGCATCACTGCAAAGACCCAGCACAACGAAGTAGCTCCTGCACAGCACGAGTTAGCTACTATTTATAACGAGGCAAATATCGCAGTTGACCACAACCAGCTCGTTATGGAGACCATGAAAAAGGTTGCCGGCCGTCACGGTCTGACCTGCCTGCTGCATGAGAAGCCTTACGCAGGTGTCAATGGCTCCGGTAAGCACGACAACTGGTCTCTGGCAACCGATACCGGTAAGAACCTGTTAGATCCCGGCGATACCCCTCATGAGAACATCCAGTTCCTACTGGTTCTGGCTTGTATCCTGAAAGCTGTTGATGTTCACGCTGACCTGCTGCGTCAGTCCGCATCCGATGTCGGAAACGATCATCGTCTGGGTGCAAACGAAGCACCGCCCGCTATCATCTCCGTATTCCTCGGCGACCAGCTGGACGATGTTGTAAAGCAGCTCGTTGAGACCGGTGAAGCTACTCACTCTCTGGAAGGCTCTGTTCTGAAGACCGAAGTAAATACACTGCCTGACTTCGAAAAGGACGCTACCGATCGTAACCGTACATCACCGTTTGCATTTACCGGAAATAAGTTTGAGTTCCGTATGGTAGGTTCTGCCGACTCCGTATCCAGCCCGAACACCACTCTGAATGCCATCGTTGCAGAAGCCTTCTGCGAAGCTGCTGACATTCTGGAAAAGGCTGACGACTTTGATATGGCAGTACATGATCTGATTAAGAAATATCTGACTGAGCATCAGAGAATCATCTTCAATGGCAATGGCTACTCTGATGAGTGGGTTGCAGAAGCTGAACGCCGCGGTCTGCCGAATATTAAGTCCATGGTAGATGCAGTTCCGACTCTGACCACTCCGAAGGCAATCGCTCTGTTTGAAAAGTTCCATATCTTCACAAAGGCTGAGCTGGAGTCCAGAGAAGAGATCCTGTATGAGACTTACTCCAAGACCATCAACATCGAAGCTCTGACGATGCTGCACATGGCTAAGAAGCAGATCATCCCGGCTGTTATCGCTTACACTACCGAGCTGGCTACTTCCATCTCTTCCGTAAAGGATGCTTGCCCGGTTGCTGATACCAGCGTACAGGAGGGTATGCTGATTGAGATTTCCAGCCTGTTAGCAGAAATGCAGAAGGCTGTTGTAACTCTGGAAAAGGCTCAGGAGGAGGCATTCGCAATCCTCGATCCCAAGGACAACGCCGTTGCTTACAAAGACGAAGTTGTACCGGCTATGGATGCAGTTCGTGCACCGGCTGATAAGCTGGAAATGCTGGTGGATAAGGATATGTGGCCGATCCCGACCTATGGCGATCTGATGTTTGAAGTTTAAACCGAAAGCTGCCTGCATCATAGAATTTAAAAGGGGCAGTGACGAATCCTTCCAAACGATTCGTCACTGTCCCTTTTTTTGCTTTATAGGAAATTGCGTCGCATTTCCTATAAAGTAAAAAAACGCTCCGCGTTTGTTATATCGTTTTCATCTTCTGCTTAAATTCATCATATACCGCGCAGATGCGATCTTCCAGCGCGTCTTTCTCTTCATCCAGCGGCATTCCCTCTGCTTCCCACCAATTCAGAATATCCCGCAGTCCGGTCTCCAGATCCATTTCCGGTTTGTACTCCGGTGCTGCTTTCTGAAATTTTTCTACAGAGAAATAATGCGCATACTTCTTCTCATACTGAAAATGTGCGAACAGTCCTGGATCTGCCTGACACAATACTTCGGACGGAATGTATGCAAATTTCGGTTCGATTCCAAGGATTTTTCCGATGGTTCGATACAGGTCTTCGAATAAGACAAGCTGCGTATTCGTAATATGGAAAGCCTGATTGTATGTCGCTTCATTCTGACAGGCGAGAAGGTATCCCTTCGCCAAATCCGGCGCAAAGGTAAACGACCACGGCGCGGTTCCATCTCCCGGAAACACGAGAGGCTTGCCATTTCGAATGCGGTGCACAATATTCGCATTCTGTCTGAGCACGCCAATATTGGCACAACCCTCGCCAAATGTCAGAGACGGGCGAATGATTGTGATCGGCGTTTCGCCTTTTTTCATCTGCTCCTGCAGATAGCGCTCCAGATTTGCCTTTTTGAATCCATATGGAAACTCATCGCTGTCACACAACGATTCCGCATCCTCTCGAATCGGAAGGGAATGATATGGCTTTTTGTATGCAGCTGTACTGGACGTAAAAATCATTTGCTTTACTCGACCACCAAACATCTCTACCGTCTGTGCCGCATCCGTCTCATCAAATGCAATCATGTCGATCACCACATCCGCTGTCACATCCCGCATCCGCTCAGAAAAGCTTTCTCGATCTTTTCGGTCCGCCAGAATCGTTTCTACGGTTCCTCCAAAATCCACGGTTCTCGTTCCGCGATTTACAACGGTCATTTCATGACCTCTCGCAATGCCTTCTCGCACAATCGCGCGGCTGATGACACCAGTTCCGCCAAGTATTATGATCTTCATTTTGTCATTCTCCTTCCATTGTGTAAACCAAATCCCAGAACCGCAGATCAAACAGAAAACACTTCTCAAAAATCTCGCAGAAATGCTCTGCTTTCTCTTCATCAACTTCGGCACTAAGCGCATCAATCCGGTCAATCAGCGCCTGGTTTGTTTTCCGATATTCTTCGGATATGTAACCAGCAAACCAGGAGCCGTACTTTTCGCCGCGCAGCGCCTCCGGATGAAGCTTTACAATCTGCTCCGCAATATACGCGTAGCTCCAGGAACAGTTCAAAAGCGTCACCAATCCAGTCAGCACATCCCCCATCTGCGCCTCACAGAGCATGTAATGGCTGTAGGCGCTATTGTCGATATGCGGGCGCGCATTCCGGATTTCCTCCTCTGTGATTCCAAGACGCTTCATATATGGAACATGAGTGCGCACCGTCTCCTGAATCGTCTCGGACATTTCCTCACTCAGAAAACAGAGCAATTCAAAATCATCTGCTTTCTGAATGATTGCTGCAAAAATTTTCACATAATCTTTGAGATACAAATAATCCTGCAGCATATAATATCGGAACTTTTCCGTCGGCAATGTGCCATTCGCCATTTCCGTCACAAACGGATGACACAGATACTGCGGCCAAAGCTCTTTCGCACGTGCGTAAATTCTCTCGGAGAGTTTCATGCGGTTCTCCTTATTTGTGAGCAACGATTGCAACATAGCCGCCGCTCTGGTATCCGGGAACGACCTCTTCTACATCCTCATTTGTGTACATCGGATTTTTCAGAAGAGTCTGATAAAATTCAAAATCATGGAAGCCAAGAGACTTCAACACATCAATCTTCTCCTCTGTGGAATGCCATACACCTGCACAGCACAGCTCCAACGGGTAGGGCAGCTTCGGCATAACGCCATTCAGTGACGGATGATCGAATGTGCCGACTGCTTTCGCCAGAAGGTACATAAATCCAAACGCACTCTCTTTCGGAACATCCAGAGAAATGAAAGTCCCATTCGGCTTCAATGCCTTTTTGCATACATCAAATGCCCGTGTCAGATCTTCCATATAACTTGAGCTGCCGTTCAAATAAATAACATCATATGCATTTTCTTCCAATTCAGCCTCTTCAATCGCACCAAATGCAATTACATTTATGCCGCGCTTCTGTGCGATCGCCCCCATATCGCGGGATGGCTCTATGCCCTCGATACCACTGCAATCGATCATACTCTCAAACAAACCACTGCCACAGCCCACAGAAAGCACGCGCTTGCCACTGATATCACCAAGCGCCTTCTGGAACAGGCGAAGCTCACTCTGGAACAGATTCTCATTTTCCATAAACCAGGCATCATATTGTGCTGCATATCCATCAAACTTCGGTTTCATTTTCAAAATTCCTTTCTTGGTACGTTATTTAGGAAACAAACTTTGTGACAATCATAACACAAACATGCCTGGCTCGCAATCTGATCTCATGTTCTTGACAACAAAAAAGTCTGCCATATAGCGAGACAGACTTTTTGTTTCTGTCATATTGCAATTTTTCCAATAACAACTTTATGTATTGCGTATCTTCCTCTCAATCACCTTTATCCCCACAACTCCCAGTATCAGACAATATGCCGCAATAATCAATGCCCGATACCAGAATGTTTTCGCGACACTCCCCAGATCGTAAATACTTTGAATCAATCCTCCGGGTTTTGCCCAATATGGGATATTCCAACTTAGCGCTGCCCGTTGTAAGAAGAAAAAAATCATAATTGGAAGCGTGTAGGCTACGAATGTCTCTTCAAAACAACATGCCGCAAGAAAACAGGTTGTGGAAAAGCATGCTGCTGATAACATATAATGCAGTAAAAAAAGAATAAAAAACGAAATCGTCTTTCCAGACTCAACCAACGGAAAGTAGCCACATCCCCAATAAAAGCTGTCGTTATAAAATGGAAACCATATTGAGAAAATCAATGCTGTGATTACCATTCCGATTGCAAAGGTCAACATCGCGGATATCAGTGCCGACAAAAACTTACTAATGGCATATGTTCGGATACCGCTTCTGGATGCGAAATAGCGCACGCTATTATTTTTCCGATCTTCTGCCGCTGCAGCGGAATACACAAAAATCGGGAGCACTGCTGTAGTCATGACAAAGCTGGCAGACTCAACTAATCCGGTACTGCAAATTGTGAGTACATCTACATCTCCCATAAGGCGTATCAAGTTTTGAGCAGCACCCGCAAGAATCAAAACGATCAGAGTAATGCTAATCCATGTCTTTTTCTGATATAGGATTCTCCGAATATCCGCCCCAAAGGTTCTCAGAAACAACATCTTGATCACTCCTCTCCCTCTAGCCTTGTCAAAACACCTCGATCCATCTCGCATACCGTATCGCACAATGCATCAATGTCCTCTGCATAATGGGAAGAAAGCAGAATCGTTACTCCTTTCTCTTTCAAATCCAGAAACAGTTTCCGCATTTCCGCAACGCCATTTTTGTCCAGTCCGCTCATCGGCTCGTCCAAAATCAACAATGACGGCTTTTCCATAATTGCCTGCGCGATTCCAAGTCGCTGCTTCATGCCCAATGAAAACTTTCCAACGGGCTTCTTCTCTTTCGGATCTAAACCGACTGTTGTAATCGCATCCCGAATGTCCTGATCGGTAATGCGATGCTGAATCGATGCCAGCAGAGAAAGATTTTTAAAGGCATTCAGATGTTCCAAAAAACCTGGCTTTTCAATCAAAATGCCCATCTTGCGCCTCATTGCAGGCTTCAGTTCTATTCCATCCACGATAATTTGACCGCAATCTGGAATCAGAAATCCAGCAATCAGCTTGAACAACACCGTTTTTCCGGAGCCATTTCGCCCAATGATTCCATGAATCTTTCCGGTTTCAAAGCTGACATTTACATCTTGAAGGACTGTCTGACTCTTGAAGCTCTTCCTCAATCCTTTTATCTCAATCTTGTTACTCATACTCGTTGCACCTCCTCGACTCATTAGATCAGAACATCCTTCTTGCGGAACTGTCTTCCAAGCACAAATGCCATAATCAAGCTGCCGATCATCAGAACAGAAAATACATAGGGAAGCGAGGGATATCCCATCTTTCCATCCAGAGAAATGCTATATAAGCTGCACCATCCCACTGGTGAAACATAAAATATTTTGCTTCCCAGCTCGCCACCATAAATCAAAAGAAAACTTGAGAATACTGGAAGAAACGAAAGAAAACCAGAAACAATCACGCCCCAGTTATTCTTCAAAAAGAAATTAAAGGCAAAAATCAAAAATCCTAAAAAAGCACCGACCAGCCATAAAAGCAAAAATGCCAAAAGAGTCGTTTCCAGACCGCTATATACTTTGCAAACATTCGCATCCACATAAAAATTCAACACGACTCCATGCTGCGCTGCAATCGCCTGCCCCTGTCCACTCGCAATGGACAGCAGTACCTTTCCCCAGTCACTCGTGAATTGCACTCTTCCCAAGACTGGAAGTATTGACGCGAGAAACCAGCATACCGCATTCAAAAAAGCTGCCACGATGACATAGAGAATCTGCGCCACAATCCAGTTTTTCCGCCCGCTCCGGATCAGCACAAACGCCGTATGATTGTCATAAAACGGTGCATCGTTAAATAAAAACGTGACCAGAAATCCAAACAACGTCATCATCAGCGGATTTGCAAAATAATGCGGCAGCAGCCATGGCGCGACTCGCTCTCCCATTATCTTCGCCACCGATGAGACACCCCCGCTCGTCCAATATCCGAACGAGATAATGAGCAAAAACAGCATCGGAATCCGCAGTGATAGAAACCACTTCCGAAAACTCATGCGCAGGCATAACAAGATCACCTTAATGTTGTAACCATTCTCCATCGACGGCGTTGAGCACTTCATAGCACACCTCCGTAGTTGTACGCGTATATATTTCCGTTCCAATTTTGGTTTGTCCTGTTACTTCTGATGACACACAGAATAACCAAAACGGTGTCAGTCTGAAACTCTCCTTTTCAGCTCCCGGCATTCCAATATAGTACAAACCCATATGTTCTACTTCAACATCACTCGTATACTTCGCTTTCATGCGTTCTTCCAATGCAGACTTCGCCTCATTCAGAGATATAATTTCCACCTTCTCCAGTTCCTGCGTTGGCTGTACTAAATGCGTCACATATGCGTCCATGATTCCATCTTCTCCAACATAGACACTCGCATTGCAGTTCAGCAACCAATTTTTTCTCTGTACATCTCCTTCTGTATAAAAATAAGGCACTAGTGGAATTTCATCGATCATTTCTGTAAACATCAATAAATAGCAATTTTGCTCTGGAGAAACATTGACCGTATATTTTTCTACAACCTGCATATTTAAATCCAGCTTCTGAAATTGCTGTAACAAATCATCTTCTACATCTTGGAATGAGCGAAAAGCCAAATCTTCATCGCCCCATAACTCCGGATTTGTTGGTTCGATCGCCCCTCCAGATATTGTATTAAGGTGATCCCATACCAATGAGCATGTTGCACGTTCCGAATACCAATCTCCGGCACTCGTGTCTACGTAGGTAAATCCACCATCTACGACATTTTTCCATTCTCCATAGAAAGCCTCTCCACCATCATGAAAATACAAATACTCATCTTTCCCCTGATAGTTCGCGATTGTCTGAGAACCTACCGCCCATACTTTATGATCCACAATCTCACCTTTTAGCAAATCCGCTTCCAGATCATAGTCCGTTGATTTCCAGTATTCCGCCTCATACAGCGTCACTTCCGTTGGAAAATCATTTGCATTCGTCTCGCAGTTATAATGCAACTGCACCGCAGAATCTGACGACACATCTCCTGCATGATCAGCTGGTGTTTGCTGTCCCTTGTTACAGGAAACTGCAAACAGTGTACCGATTGCCAGACAGGTAATTGCAATCAACCTCTTCTTCATAGTCCACTCCTTTCCCTCATTCGTCCGGGAGAATCCTTGCTTTTTGTAAAAGCGCCTACAGTTCAAGAGTCGAGCATTCAGAAACCATTTTTGCCAGTGTGTAACCGGTATTTTTTTTGCAATTTTATATTTTCATCCTATCATGTATCTACATTTTTATCAATAACCATTTCTATTATTTCAGCTTTTTAGCACATTTCACATTTAAAATCCTTCTTTTAACTCATATCCACGTTTTCTATTGTGAACTTCAGTCATCTCAACCTTATCTCAACCTACTTTCACTTTGGCTGAGAATTTATTGCAACAAAAAAGGAACACGCCGAAACCCAAGCGTGTCCCTGTGATCTTCTTGCTTATATTTGCGACAAAACTAGCTTATATGACAGGAACAAAAAAGTCTGCCATCTAGCGAGTGCCTGTCATGGAATCTCTGCTGCCGCTGTAAGCATGTGCACCGTTCAAGCCCAACGGACGCGTTTGCACATGCACAGCGAAAAGCAGTAGAGATTTCATAAGGCACGGAGCGAGGCAGACTTTTTGTTTCTGTCATAGAATAGTTGTGCACTTGCAAATCACTTACTTGCACACCTCATCAATCCACCGCAGCATTTCCCCCTCATAATCCGCTTCGCTATGCGGTGCATCCCACACGAGGGCGTAGTCCACGGTTCCACATTCCGCATTCGCCAGCTTGACTGCCAACGACATGGATGTACTCCACGCGGTGTCGGCATCTCTCGCACCGACGCGAATGCGATAATGCTCTGCCTGGTGGCTGTGCTCCTGCTCTTTTGTTCCGACGAAGTTCATCGGGTTGATGAGGAAGCGCTGCATTGCCTGTGCAGTGTCGTGACGAACATTTTCATATGCTCCGTGGCAGCGATCGTATTCTTCCTTCCAGTCGTCTTTTAACTGTTCCCAGATGTCCGGCAGATCCGGTGCGAAGTGCTTGAAGTCTTCTTCCGGTGAGCCGAACAGCTGATTTTCTCCACACAATCCAGAGAAAATATCGAAAGAGGTGCACGGCTTCATTCGGCGGCGATGATTCAAGATATAGGTATCCAGATCTTTGATTTTCGCACGCTTGCCGTCCCAGGACAGCCATTCGCGCTTGTCCGTGCCGGGCACCAGAATGTACTCACCCTCGTTAAATCCGGGCTTTCGATCTACCTTTGGCTGCTGGTAATCTCCGGACAGGTATTGCTCCGGCGTTGCCTGAATACCCAGCGGCTGTTCCCCTGCCGCCAATTTTTGAAGAAAATACGTTGCCGCATCTTCCAAGCAAGTCATGAGGTACGCATAGCCACTTCCGCTGCGGCCATCGGGATTCAGCTGCAGCAGTTCGTTTGTTTGCGGATGGCGCAGTTCCAATTCATTAAAATACGTTACATATCGGTCAAAGCAGGCTTTCGAGAATGCCTCTTTGAACGGTGACATCGTTTCTGACGGACCAGCGTGAGAATCTTCGCAAGTCTTGTCCGCAAAGAAATTCCACTCGTATGCAATGTCCACATGGTCGAGATCCACGATGGGACAATACATCTGTGCGGCATACACGGCATCGCTCTCGTCCAGATATGCCTGTTCTGCCTGCAAATACAGCTCGTACAGCGGATTGTCTCCGGTCAGTGCCAGCAGACTGCTCATCGCGCCTCCTGCGCTCCAGCCCACGGAAATGATATGGTTAAAGTCTCCCGGCAGCTGCTCCGCATGGTGACGCAAAAAACGCAGTGCTACTTTAAAGTCAATGAGGTTAATCGGCGCTTTTCCTACCAGTCGTCCATTTGCATCTTTCGAATCTCTGCCGCGGCAGCCGCAGGAAATGTAGATCAGTCCGTGTTCCAGATAAGGTCTGGCGTAGCAGCGCTCTTCGCCCAGTTTTACAGCAGGCATTTCCACGTATCCGGCTGCGTTATTTTCGAAGACGACCGGCGCTGTGTTCACGTTATAACCGGAAATCTGCACATTTTTATTCCAGCTGCCATCGACATTTCGATATGCTCCCGGCACAAAAATATTCAATCGCTGCATCTGCGGAACCGTCGGATTCGCTGCATAGCACACCTGTTCCAGACACCAGCAATGATAGTCCTCATTCCAGTGCCAGTCTGTCAAATTCTGTGTTGTATCATTCATTCTTTTCGTTATCCTGTTTTCTTATTTTGTCTGCCGCCAGTAAGCGATCATCAGATCTGCCATTCTGCCGTAGCTTGCCACACCATCGGTCTGATTATTTGCTTTCAAATACGTGTCGTTGACGGTGTTTGCCGCCTCGGAAATCTTGCCGCGGTACGCTTCCCACCACTGGGAGTTGTTTCTGCGATCCTGAACAGCCCGCTCGTCCAGCTCATAATACAACGACCGGTAGGTGTCGCCATCCACCGCATCGTAATATGCATTCAAGCAGTACGTCAGCGCGTGCATAGCACCGCTGTAGCGAAACATCGCATCGTCCGAACCCGTACATGCCAGATATGCCAGAAATCCAGCCTCGTCCTCCCGCATAAAGCCTTTCAGATGGCTCAGTTCGTGACACATCGTCGCCGGAACGTCCATATCCGGCATATCGCCGTTATAATTCGCCTCCACTGTGAACGGAGAATAAACTCCGGTCAAAAACTGATACGACAGGATTTCGGACACCAGGATCTTTTTCGGATTCGGATAATAGCCGTCCAGAAACTCCCATGTCTGCCCCAGATTCTGCATAGCGCGTCTCGCCGTCTTTCCTGCATCGGCTGGCAGCACGCTGCTTCCAGCTTCATCATAAGTAATGTTATCCACTTCTGCATTGATCTGGTCAATCAGCATCTCACAGGTCGCACGCAATTCTTCTTTTGTGGATGCCTGAATCGGATATCTCGCCCGCTCCGAAAAAGAAGGCGCGGCATAATTGATACCACAGGTCAGTGTATAGAGCAGCAACAAAAGTGAGGCAAGACACAGTGTCCGACACGCCCATGTGGTGATCGGACGAACTTTCTGCACTTCTTTGCGGACAATACGCAAAACCATCCGCACAAGGGCGACAAGCAGTGTCACAATCAGTCCGATCAGCAGTGCGTACAGTCCGATTTCCACAACAGAGAACGGCACGATTGACCACAAGCGCCCCAGCGTATTGACGAACAACGGATACACATGCGCTTCATGCCATGCCGCAAACCCGTCAATCTGTCTGGACGCCACCAGCAGGCTCGCTGCAGCCAGAAGCTGCAGCAGCGCCGCCAGAAACCATCTTTTGTTTCGTTTCATGAATTTATCATTTTCCCTTCTGCGCTTCATCCTCTGCACTGGGAACGCGATCCCATTTCTCACAAAGCGCATTCACATCGTTCGTAAAAGCAGTCAGCTCGGCATTGGTCCGACCATTCTGGCGACTGATCACACCCAGCAAACGCTGCCCTGCTTCCCGCAGCAGATCAAGCAGCGTCTTGACCTTCGGAAGTGCTTTCTTTGCTGATGCCGGAACCGGTGTCACGCGGCTCACCCACTCACCGGCTCCCAGATCGTACACATCGCCGGTATACGGCGCAATTGCCGAAAGTCCGCAGCGCTGCCGCAGCTCTTCCGCAAAATGGTCGCAAGTCTGATCTTCCCCATGTACGACAAATATCTGCGTTGGATGGTCGGAAATGGATGTCATCCAGCGGATCAATCCCTCTTTATCCGCATGACCGCTCATCCCCTGCAGACGCTCGATTCTCGCCCGGACATCGATTTCTTCTCCGAACAGCTTTACCTTCGTCGCACCGGACAACAGCTTTGCGCCCAGTGTACCTTCTGCCTGATAGCCAACAAACAGAATCGTAGACTCCGCACGCCACAGATTGTGTTTCAGATGATGGCGAATACGTCCCGCATCACACATACCGGATGCAGACAAAATAACCTTCGGACGTTCATCAAAGTTGATCGCCTTGGACTCTTCACTCGTAACCGCCAGCTCCAGACCTTCAAACCGGATCGGATTGACACCCTGTCGGATCAGATCCAGTGCATCTTCATCAAAATATCCGAACACATCCTTCTCGAAAATCTTCGTCGCCTCCACCGCCAACGGGGAATCCACAATCACACGGATTCCGCCGGGACAACGCACCCGCTTTTCCTGAATGATCTTTCTCATAAAATACAGCATCTGCTGCGTTCTGCCCACTGCAAAACACGGGATAACCAGATTCCCTCCCCGGTCGAAGGTCTCCTGCATCAGCTTTGTCAGCGGTCCGATATAATCCGGTGTCTCGCCATGCAGACGGTTCCCGTATGTAGACTCTGTCAGCACATAGTCCGCCTTTTTGCGGATGCCGGGATCTCGGATCAACGGCTGATTGATATTGCCCAGGTCGCCGGAAAAGACGAGTTCTTTTGTCACAAATCCCTCTGTCAGTTTCAGATTCACTGTTGCAGATCCAAGCAAATGTCCCGCATCCTCAAAATGTCCTTCCAGCTCACCAGGCAGCACCACGAATCTCTTCTTATAATCCACTGCCACAAACTGCTCCATAACACTCTGGGCGTCTCTGACAGTATAGATCGGCTCCACCTCCGGAAGTCCGGCACGACGGTTCTTTCTGCTCTTCCACTCTGCCTCCGACTCCTGAATATGCGCACTATCCTGCAGCATAATACTGCACAGATCTCTCGTCGCTCCCGTGCAGTAGACCGGTCCGCGGAATCCGCCCGCATATAACCACGGAATCATACCGGAATGATCCATATGCGCATGGGACAGAATCACCGCTTTTACCTCTGAACGGTCACAGGGCAGCGGTGCATTCACATAAATATCACGCCCCTGCTCCATACCACAGTCCAGTAAAATATAATTTCCATTCAACTCCAGTACATGACAGCTTCCGGTCACTTCATGTGCAGCTCCGACAAATGTAAGTTTCATGCTTCCTCCTTCTGGAGCGTTCTACGCGACGGGGCGACGAAAAATCGCATATGCGAGTTTTCGTCTGCCATCAAACCAAGATTGTGACACTCCGGACAATGTTTTTGTTATCTTTAGTATAATCCACTTTACTTGTGCCTACAACTTTTTTTTCAAAAAGAAAATGCTGGAAAATCTGGCGGCGGTTGTGTATACTGAAAGAGTATTTTCCTGAGTTTAGAAGAGAAGAGGTTTTTTCATATGGCTGGTTCATCCATTGGCACGATTTTCAGAGTAACAACATGGGGCGAGTCCCACGGTGTCGGCATCGGTGTTGTCATCGACGGCTGCCCCGCAGGAATTCCTTTATGCGAAGCGGATATTCAGACGCAGCTTGACCGCAGAAAACCCGGTCAGAGTGCATTTACGACTCAGCGAAAGGAGGACGACCGCGTAGAGATCCTATCCGGCGTTTTCGAGGGCAAGACCACCGGTACTCCCATCGCACTGGAGATCCGCAATAAGGATCATCATTCCACAGACTATTCGCAGATCGCATCCTGCTATCGTCCCGGACATGCCGATTATACCTTCGATGCAAAATATGGCTTCCGCGATTACCGCGGCGGCGGACGTTCTTCCGGACGTGAAACCGCAGCCCGCGTTGCTGCCGGAGCTGTCGCAGAGAAGATGCTGGCATCCCTCGGCATTGACATCTATGCTTATTCCGAAGAGATTGCCGGAATCGCCGCAGATCCCGCGAATTTCGACCGTTCTGAGATTGAGCGCAATCCACTGCGCATGCCAGATGCAAAGGCCGCAGAAGCCGCTTCTGAGCTGCTCTCCCGCGAGTTTCAGGGCTCTGATTCTGCAGGCGGTATCGCCAGATGCATCGTCACCGGTCTTCCTGCCGGTCTTGGCGACACTGTATTTGAAAAGCTGGATGCGAACCTCGCAAAAGCGATCCTGTCCATCGGCGCTGTCAAGGGCTTCGAGATCGGCGATGGTTTCGCTGCTGCCCGCTCCAGAGGCTCTGTCAACAACGATGCCTTTCTTCCCGGCGAGATTGGTCCGGACGGCACGCCGATTCTCCACAAAGCAACGAACCATTCCGGCGGTGTTCTGGGCGGCATGAGTGATGGCGATACGCTTACTTTCCGCGCTGCATTCAAGCCCACTCCTTCGATCTATCTGCCGCAACAGACCGTTCGTTCCGACGGCACGGCCACCGAGATCCAGATCAAGGGACGCCACGATCCCCTCGTTGTACCGAGAGCCATCGTTGTTGTAGAAGCGATGACCGCACTGACGCTGGCAGACGCACTGCTGCTGAATATGAGTGCGAGAATGGATCGGGTGAGGGAGTTTTATCACAAATAATTTTTTACGGAAAGAGGGATGCCGCAAACGCAGCATCCCTCTTCCTTATTACACTACAAATTCAATATGTTTACTCCCACGTTATTTTCTCCCCGCATTTCGGGCAATGGTAGTTGTTGTTTCTCCGCCACTGCGGTATCAATCCTTTATCCCCGCAGCAAGAGCATTTTAATAGAGTATACTTTATTCCGAGAGCGCTAAGAATTAAAACTATGCCAACAATCTCCATCTCAAACTTACAGACAAATATATCCCTTGCTTCTCAGGCTCACCTCTGTCTCGTATACATCCGGCACATGGAATACCATGATCGGGCTTCCGGATTCCCGGTTGTAAGACAGATAGATGTAGTCGATGTTGATGTTTGTCTCCAACAGAGTCTTCAGCAAGGCATTCAGATTACCGGGCTTATCGACAACTTCGACACCCAGCACATCCGTCAGGCGAACCATGTATCCGGCTGCCTGCAGCTCTTTCTCTGCCTTTTCCGGATCAGAGACTACCATGCGGACAATGCCGTACTCGGCGCTGTCGCTGTTGACAGATCCCAGAATATTGATATCATTTTCAAACAGGATCTGGGTGATGTGCTGCATCATACCTTTTTTGTTTTCTGCGAAAATAGAAAGCTGTTTTAACATAATCAATCTCCTCCAAATGTATTTTTTAATCAACACCTTCCGGCAGCGGACGAATGATCTTGCGATAGATTCGTGTCAGGAAGAATGTGGATACCGCAAAGGACATCAGCTCTGCAATCGGGAAAGACCACCATACTGCGTGCAGTCCGCCGAGCTGTGCCAGAATATAGGCTACCGGAAGCAGTACGACAAGCTGTCTCATGACAGACACAACGAGACTGTACACTGCGCAGCCAAGCGCCTGGAACACCGTACCGGCGATGATACAGAACCACGCGATCAGGAAATGGAATGCAATCGTCCGAAGAGCAGGTTCTCCGATCACTAACATATCCTCCGATGCATCGAACAGTCCCAGCAATACCTGCGGAACAGTTTCGAATACGATAAATCCAATCAGCATCAGCACAAAAGCAACTTTCATACTCAGCTTGATCGTGTGGATCATTCTCTTGCGGTTCTTTGCGCCGTAGTTGTACGCAATGATCGGTGTCACTCCATTGTTCATACCGAACAGCGGCATAAAGAAGAAGCTCTGGAGCTTGAAATACACACCGAAGACCGCTGCTGCCGTTGAGGAAAATGTGACAAGGATCAGGTTCATGCCATATGTCATCACGGAACCGATCGACTGCATGATGATGGACGGAACACCGACTTTGTAGATCGTTGCAATAATTTTTCCGTCCGGACGGAATCCCCTGAAGGAAATATGAATATCATGGTTGTACTTAAAGTTGCAGATCATCGCAACCGTGCCGCCGACGCACTGACCGATGACGGTCGCAATCGCCGCACCGGCAACGCCCATCTTCGGCAGACCAAACATACCAAAAATCAGGATCGGGTCCAGTATAATATTTGTGATCGCACCGCAAAGCTGTGAGATCATACTGTAGAACGTCCGTCCCGTAGCCGTCAGCAATCGTTCAAAAATAAACTGCGTCAGAATACCAAAGGAACAGGTCATGGCGATCGTCAGATACTGTACGCCCATCTCCAGAATCTCCGGATCGGCGTTATGAGTCTGAGATGCATAAAACGGATGCACTACCGTCAGACCTGCGATCAAAAAGACCAGATAACTCAATGCATACAAAAAGATTCCGTTTTCAGCGGCCTTGTTTGCCCGCTCAAATTCTTTTTCTCCTAAGGATTTGGACAGCAGGGCATTGACACCAACTGCAGTACCGCCTCCCACGGCGATCATCAGTGTCTGAAGCGGAAACGCCAGTGAAACGGCTGTTAGTGCATTCTCGCTGACTCTCGCAACGAAAACACTGTCTACGATGTTATAACAAGCCTGCACGAGCATGGAGATCATCATCGGAAGCGACATATTGACCAGCAGTTTGCCGACCGGCATTGTTCCCATCTTATTCTCCCCGGCAGGGGCTGTCGTTTGGTTACTCATGAAAATCCTCCCTCTTTTGTTCTTAAAAAGCATACAATTTCTAGTGTAGCAAGGTTCTGCGCAAAGCACAATACTTTTTTTGCTATAAAGCAAAAAACAGCCGGAAAAGGATTGGTTACAACATCCTGCTCCGGCTGCATATATGAACGCTTTTCTTTATTTAGTTTTATTTCTGATAGAAGCACTGGCTGCCTACCCAGATGTAATAGCTGTACTGGGAAACATTTGCGCTTCTGGAACTGCAATAATACATCAGTCCTCCGATGTTGTTGACACCTGCACATGCCTCCTGCACAGCACGCATGCCTTCTGCAGTCGGTCCAATCTGCTGCCAGTAGGTCAGTCTCGGATCTCCCTGAGATACGAACTGTCCCGGTGCATAGATAATGCTCGGAATGCTGTATCCCCAAATACCGCTGCGATAGCGGTTCAGGATGACATTGGCAACTGCCAGCTTGCCCTCGTAAGGCTCGTAAGCGGCTTCCATGTCAACGACATTTGCCATAAGTACCATTTCCTCTGCAGAAAGGGAAATCGCACCCGTTCCAAGAGAAACTGCGGAGCTCTGCAGATATGCTGCAGTCTGACTTGCAGCGGCTGCCGCGGCTGCCTGCGCCTGCTCTTCTGCCTGTCTGCGGGCTTCTTCCTCCTGGCGTGCTGCTTCTGCAGCTGCCAGCTCTGCCAGATAGGTCTGCTCTTCTTCCAGTGTCATCGCATCCTTCAGTGCAAATGCAACGTCCAGATACTCTGCGGATACATAACCGGATGTGCCGTCCTCATTGGTCACGGCTGCCCAGCCATCCTCGTCAATGGAAGCTACCACACAATCTGCTCCCTGTGCCAGACTGCTCACTACGTTGCTGTCCAGACCGGGAATATCGCGGACATTCAGAGCCTCCGCAGTAACAGTACCATAGCAGTAACCGTTCTCTGTGATTGTCTCCAGGGCGTCCTCACCGGTCAGCAGATAATCACTGCTCACCCAACCCTCAACATGACCAGATGCGATCTTCACCCAGCCGTCCTTCTCCTCCAGGATCTCTCCTGCACTCTGAGGATACATACGACCTACGACCTCGTGCTCGGTGCCTGCGCCCTCACGGACATTCAGGGACGTCTCTACTTTCGTGTCGTCGGTGATGACATGCTCTGTCACATATGTCTGCAAAGGATCCTGATCTTCTGTATCCTCGGATACAGTCTTCTCCTTTGCTTCGCTTTCTTCGCCTGCGATCTCCTCTGCGGAGTCACTCTCTACCTCTTCTGTAACCTGTCTTCCGGTAGAAACCAGATACTTGTCGGTCTGATTGGCGTCTGTCATAGTGCTCTGAAGGGAAGATGCCAGTTTCATCTCCTGTACCTGCTCAAAGCTCAGGCCAGTGGAAACAGTCTGCACTGCGCTCTCCGTGCCGGGAAGTTGCATCTTCGTGTCCAGTACATACTCATCGGTTCCGGCTGCAACGCTGTCTAACAGACTCTCCGTCTCCTCGGATAATGTACTGATCTCAGAGGGATATGACAGGTCTTTCGAATAAGCGTTCCCACTGCCCGTAGAAGAAGCTGTGCCGCATCCAACTACAGATAACACTGTAATTCCGGCCGTCAGCATCAGGGCAATGTGGCTCTTTTTCGTAGCCATATAATACCTCCTGATTGGTCCATTCCTACTCTCGAAATGGTTTGTTACAAAATTGTTACGGACTTATAATAGCAGACTTAACATCTTTTGTCAAGTCTTTGGGTTCTCGCCCCCACTTTAGCCATTTTTTTGCCCGTAAAATCACCCGGCATCCACCACAAAAAGACAAAGTTCTATTGTGACCTCTGCAAGAAATTTTCAATTTATTACAATATTTTTGTCCCTTTATGACGAATTTTGCGAAAAGTCAAAGAAATAGACCACAGGAAAGAAATTTTTATTTTTTCAGATTTCGGCGCTGTCTCGCTGCCTCGAATGCCACGATGGACGCGGCTGCCGCTGCATTTAATGACTCCACAGAACCCAACATCGGGATATGGATTCTGCCGTCCGCTGCTGCTGTCGTCTCCGCAGTCAGACCAGCGGATTCATTGCCGATGAGAAATCCAGAGGGCTTTGTAAAGTCTGCCTGATCGTAGCTGACAGACTCAGACAAATGTGCCGCATACAGGCGAATGCCCCGCTTTTGCAGCTCTCTCATCGCCTCCTGCAGATTGTCCACATACAAGAACGGCACGCGGAACACAGCCCCCATCGTAGAGCGTACCACCTTGGGATTATACACATCCGCCGTTTCTTTTGTCATGAGGATACCGGTCACACCTGCGCCTTCGCCGGAACGAAAGATCGTGCCGAGATTGCCCGGATCCTGCAGATTCTCTAACAAAAGCAGCAGCGGCGTCTCTCCAAACAGATCTTCCAACCGGTACTGATCCATCGATACTACCGCCAGAATGCCCTGGGGTGTCTTAGTATCTGAGACATATTCCATGACAGAATCCTTCAGGATCTCATAGTCTCCCTGCTCCATCAGCCCGCGGATCTCCGCCGGCATCTGTCCGGCATAACTCTCGGAAACATAGGTCTTTCTGCGCTTTGCCGCCGGAATCTCCCGATACATCTTCGGTCCCTCTACAAGAAACGCTCCCTCCTGTCTGCGAAAACGGTTATTTTTTCGTAACTGCACAAGATAGCGCACCTGTGCGTTGCTGTTTGATGTGATCATACTCCTCCATTCTGTATCCAATCGCCGGATACACAATGAGATGAAACCCGCCAGGCAGGCTCCATCTCACCTCATTTCTTCTTATTAAAATAATCGAATCTTATCGTGCCAGACGATAGCTGACATCAAACTCGTACTGAGAAATGTCTTTCTTCATCGCCAGTGCTTCGTTGATATCGAAATCTACAAACTCACCGTGCTTGTATCCAACGACACGGTTGGAAGCACCTGCTGCCAACAGATCAACTGCCTTTGCACCCATGATGGACGCATAATAACGGTCCTTACAGGTCGGGCGTCCGCCTCTCTGCATGTGACCCAGAATTGTCGCTCTTGTCTCAACACCGGTAGCAGCTTCGATTCTTCTCGCCATGCTGGTGGAATGTCCGATGCCCTCTGCGTTGATGATGATATAGTGAGCCTTGCCCTTCTTTCTCGCCTCGATGATGCGGTTAATGAGCTGCTGCTCATTGCCATCGTAGCGCTCCGGCAGCAGGATATCCTCTGCGCCGTTTGCGATGCCGCACCACAGTGCGATATATCCGGCATTACGACCCATAACCTCAATGATGGAGCAACGCTCATGAGATGTGGAAGTATCGCGAACCTTGTCGATCGCTTCCATCGCGGTATTTACTGCTGTATCGAAACCGATCGTATAGTCGGTGCAGGCAATATCCAGATCGATCGTTCCGGGAAGTCCGATCGTGTTGATTCCCAGATTTGCCAGCTTACCGGCACCGCGGAAAGAACCGTCACCACCGATGACAACCAGACCCTCGATGCCATGCTTTCTGCAGATCTCAGCGCCCTTCTGCTGTCCCTCTGCGGTCGTAAACTCTGCACATCTTGCAGTATACAGAACCGTACCACCACGCTGAACAATATCCGATACGCTGGTACTGTTCATATCTACAATCTCCTCTTTCAGAAGACCTGCATATCCTCTCTTGATACCCTTCACTGCAATTCCCTTGGAAATCGCACAGCGCACTACTGCACGAATCGCTGCATTCATACCCGGCGCATCACCGCCGCTGGTCAGAACGCCGATTGTTTTTACCTTACTCGTTGTAGCCATATTGGTACCTCCAACCATTCAATCTGATGTCCGAACTCGCCTTATATTTTAATGCTTTTTTTTCTGCTTTTCAATGCTTTTTTGCACGACTTTCACATTGTCCGCACCATAAAGCTTCCGAAGTCTCTCTAACAGCTCTGCATCGCCCCGAATCCAGTATCCTGCGGGCAAACGCTTGAACAGTTTTTCTTTTTTCAGATAGATGACAACCGGATCGTTGCCCTCCCACGGAGCCAGAAGCATCAGCAGATTTTTCTCATCGGCTGCATAGGCTTCCTTGTCCGCATACTGAATCCAGACTTCCTTCGGCATCTCGGAAAACAGGAAGAGCTGATCACAGATGACCTTGCCATCCTCCTCATCGCCCACCGAAGCATGACCGATCACAAACACCTTGCTGTCTTCCTGCAGCATTGCCCGATACCGCTCAAATACCCGCGGGAACAGGATGACCTCCACCGTACCCTCCAGATCTTCGATGGTCAGAAATGCCATCATCTGATTGTTTCGTGTCGTCTTGATGTTCTTTCCGGCGATCATACCACCGATGACCACATCCTCATTGTCCTGCACTTCCACCTTGCCGGTCTCCTCATCCTGCAAAAATGCATGGCTGCCCACCGTAATGTTTGCCTCTAACAGCTTGCGGTCTTCCTCCAGCGGGTGTCCGCTGACGTAGATGCCAAGCACTTCTTTTTCATTTGCCAGAAGGATCCCCTTCGGATATTCATCGGCAGGCGGCAGCTTTTCTTCCAGATTACTCTTTTCCGCCGGTGCAAACAGATCCAGCAGACTCAGCTGTCCTTCGATGTTTTTCTTTTTTTCCAGCACTACCTCGTCCAAAATATCGCCATAAGCGATCATCTTCTGACGGCGGTTGCCCGGCAGACAATCCAGCGCCCCCGCTTTGATGAAGTTCTCCACCATGCGCTTGTTCATTCCCTTTTCGGACATGCGGGTGAGGAAATCTTTCAGATTGCGGTATTCACCGTTGGCTTCCCGCTCCTGCACCATCGTATCAATCAGGCTCTTACCCACACTCTTTAATGCAGACAGTCCATACACGATTGCGCCATTTGAGACGGAGAAACCACTCTCTCCGTGGTTGATATCCGGCGGAAGCACCTGAATGCCCATCTGGCGGCACACCTGGATGTATTCCGATACTTTTCCGGTGTTATCGATGATGGACGTCATAAGGGACGCCATAAACTCTTCCGGATAGTAGTATTTCAAATATGCCGTCTCATATGCCACAACTGCATATGCCACGGCATGAGACTTGTTAAACGCATATTTTGCGAAGTCAATCATTTCATCGTAAATGTGATTTGCCGTCTTCTCATCGATGCCATTTGCGATGCAGCCCTTTACGTTCTCCGTCGGATCTCCGTATACGAAGATCTGGCGTTCCCGCTCCATCACTTCGGTCTTTTTCTTACTCATGGCGCGGCGCACTTCATCGCTTCGTCCCATCGTATATCCAGCCAGATCTCGCACGATCTGCATAACCTGCTCCTGATAAACGATACAGCCGTAAGTTGGCTTCAGGATCGGCTCCAGTTGCGGGCACTCGTAAGTGATGGATTCCGGATGATTCTTGCCCTCCAGATAGCGGGGGATGAAGTCCATCGGACCCGGTCGATACAGGGAGATTCCCGCAATGATATCATCGAGGCTCTCCGGTTTTAATTCCTTCATGAAGTTCTTCATTCCGGCACTTTCCAACTGGAACACGCCATCGGTACGTCCGGTGCCGAAGGAATCCAATACAGCTTTGTCCGTATAGTCAATCTTATCAATGTCAATGCTGATTCCGCGGGTCTTCTCGATCATCTTGACCGAATCCTGAATAACCGTCAGAGTACGAAGTCCCAGGAAGTCCATTTTCAGAAGTCCCAGCTCTTCCAACTCCGTCATTGTATACTGCGTCGTGATACTGCCGTCGGAGCCTCTGGAAAGCGGCACATATTCATCCACCGGCAGCTGACTGATCACAACGCCCGCCGCATGCATGGATGTATGGCGCGGCAGTCCTTCCAGACGCTTCGACAGGTCGATCAGCCGCTTTACTTTTTCATCGGACTCATACAGCTTCCGCAGCTCACTGTTGACTTCCATTGCGTGAGAAATCGTCATTTTCTGCTCTGCAGGGATCATCTTGGAGATGCTGTCACAAAATGCATAGGGCAGATCCAGAACACGGCCTACATCCCGCACAACGCCCTTCGCCGCCATCGTACCAAATGTAACGATCTGTACGACCTGATCTTCGCCGTAGACACGATTGACGTAGTCAATGACTTCCTGCCGTCTATCATAACTGAAATCCACATCGATATCCGGCATGGAAACACGTTCCGGATTCAGGAATCGCTCAAAGATCAACCGATGATGAATCGGGTCAATGTTCGTGATCTCCAGCGTATAAGCAACGATACTTCCGGCACCGGAGCCACGTCCCGGACCGACCATGATGTTCTGGGATCTCGCAAAATGAATAAAATCCCACACGATCAGGAAGTAGTCTACGTATCCCATGGAGCGGATCACTCCCAGCTCATAATCCAGACGGGCTGTCAGCTCCTCAAAGGTCAGATCACAGGGATAATTCGGCGGATATCGGCGTTTCAGACCCTCTCGGCACAGCTTATCCAGATATTCATAGGAAGTAAAACCGTCCGGCACATGATACTGAGGCAGCTTTGTGACACCGAACTCGATTTCCACGTTGCAGCGCTCTGCGATCTTGTGGGTATTGTCCAGTGCCTCTGCTGCATAGCCGAACAACTGACGCATCTGCTCCTCGGATTTCAGATAATACTGACCGCCCTCGTAGCGCATGCGGTTCTCATCGGTCACTTTCTTGCCAGTCTGAATGCACAGCAGGATATCATGCGCCTCCACATCATCCTCCATGATGTAGTGTACATCGTTCGTCGCGATCAGCGGAATACCCGTCTCATCACTCATACGCAGCAGCATGGCATTGACCTGCTTCTGCTCCGGAATGCCATGATCCTGCAATTCCAGAAAGAAGTTGCCCTCTCCGAAAATACGCTGATATTTCAAAGCTGCTTCTTTTGCGTCCTCGTAATTGCCACGGACAATGCCTCGCGCCACCTCACCTGCCAGACACGCACTGCTGGCAATGATGCCTTCATGGAACTGCTCCAGCACTTCCATATCCACACGGGGACGATAGTAGAAGCCATCCACGAAGCCTTTCGACACGATCTTCATCAGGTTGTGATACCCCAGATCGTTTTCTGCCAAAAGCACCAGATGATAGTATCGATCTTCTCCTGCCGCCGTCTCCCGGTCGAAGCGGGAGCCCGTGGTGCAGTAGATCTCGCAGCCAATGATCGGCTTGATTCCTTCGTTTCGACACGCTTTATAAAATTCGATCACGCCATACATGTTTCCATGATCGGTGATCGCGATGCTGTCCATTCCCAGCGCCTTGACCCGCGCTGCCAGCTCTTTGATCTTACACGAACCGTCTAACAGACTATATTCGGTATGCACATGCAAATGTGTGAATGCCACGTTCTCCCTCCCTCAAATGTCTTATTCTTCGGTCTCCGGTGCAGTTTCTTCCTCTTCCGGAGCCAGATAGCTGTCAATCAGCGCCCAGATCTCGTCTCTTCCCTGCTTCGTTACAGAAGAGAACGGAATCAGTGTCGTTCCTTTTTCCAGATTCAGTCCGGTACGCAGCATCTTGATGTGCTTCGGCAGCTGATTGCGCGTTACTTTATCTGCCTTTGTAGCAATAATGATCGGTGTGAATCCCTGATACACAACCCACTCGTACATCTCTCTGTCATTGGCAGACGGCTCATGCCGAATGTCGATCAGCAGAAAGACGGCTTTTAGCTGCGGGGATTTGTGCAGATAATTTTCGATCATCGTGCCCCACTTTTCTCTCACAGACTGGGACACCTTTGCAAATCCGTAGCCAGGCAGATCCACATAAAACAGCTCATTGTTGATGAGATAGTAGTTGATTGTCTGGGTCTTACCGGGCTGCGCAGAAATACGGGCATAGGACTTGCGGTTCATCAAGGCGTTGATCAGAGAAGATTTTCCGACGTTTGATTTTCCCGCAAATGCAAACTCCGGCAGATCCGTCTTCGGCAATTTGCTGGTGATACCGCATACATGTTCCAGATTTACAGACTTGATGATCATACTGTCTCCTCCTTCAGAATTGCTTCTTTTAACACCTGTTCCATCTTTTCTACGAAGATGATCTGCAGACCATCTGTGATTTCCTCCGACAGCTCCTGCACATCTGCGCGATTTTCTGCCGGAACCAGGACAGTCTTCAAATGTGCCATTTTTGCCGCCAGCAGCTTTTCCTTCAGACCGCCGATGGGCATGACACGACCGCGCAGCGTCACTTCACCGGTCATTGCCAGATCCGCACGCACCTTCTGCTCCGTCACAGCGGAATAGATTGCCGTCGCCAATGTGATACCGGCAGACGGACCATCCTTCGGCACAGCGCCCTCCGGAATGTGGATGTGCAGATCGTGATGTTCGTAGTATTCCGCATCCAGACCGGCTTTTTCACTGACCGAACGCACATAGGTCAATGCAGTCAGGGCAGATTCCTTCATGACATCGCCCAGCTGACCGGTCAGCTCCAGCTCGCCCTTGCCGGGCATCACATTCACTTCGATTTCCAGTGTATCGCCACCCACGCTCGTCCATGCAAGACCACGGACAATGCCGATCTCCGGCTTCGCTGCTGCATCTTCATAGTGATACTTTTCTTTGCCAAGGAATTTTTCCAGCTCTGATGCTTTGATCTTTTTCTTTTCCACGGTACCTTCGAGAATCATCCGGGCAGTCTTGCGGCATAATGTCCCGATCTGACGTTCCAGACCACGGACACCGGCCTCTCTCGTATAATTGCGGATCAGCTTGCGCAGCGCTGCATCTGTCACTGAAAACTGTGCCGTTTTCAGACCATTCAGCTTTGTCTGTTTGTCCACCAGATATTTCTTTGCAATGTGGAACTTCTCATTTTCTGTGTAACTGCTGACTTCGATGATCTCCATACGGTCTAACAGCGGGCGCGGAATCGTGTCCAGACTGTTCGCCGTCGCGATAAACAGCGTATCGGACAGATCCAGCGGCAGCTCCAGATAGTGATCGCGGAAATGGGAATTCTGCTCCGCATCCAGCACCTCCAGCAGTGCAGAGGATACATCTCCCTTATAATCACTGCTCACCTTGTCAATCTCATCCAGCAGCATGAGAGGATTCTTCACGCCTGCCTGGCGGATGCCGTCTGCAATACGTCCGGGCATCGCACCCACATAGGTCCGTCTGTGTCCGCGGATCTCCGCTTCATCCCGCACACCGCCGAGACAGATGCGAATATACTTTTTGTTCATCGCTTCCGCAACAGAGCGGGCGATAGACGTCTTACCGGTTCCGGGAGGTCCTACCAGACAAAGGATCGGCGCGTTGCCTCTCGTGTCGGACTCCCGGCACAGCTTGCGCACTGCCAGATATTCTACGATGCGCTCCTTGATCTCTTCCAGCCCATAATGATCCCGCTCCAAAATCTTCCAGGTCTCTTTCAGATCCAGACGTTCCTCTGTGGCGTGATCCCACGGCATCTCCAACAGCGTCTCGATGTAAGTGCGGGCAACGGAGGTCTCCTGACCGCCTGCCGGCAGAGAGCGCAGTCTGCGGATCTCTTTGTGCAGCTTTGCCTTCACTTCCTCCGATGCTTCCAGCTTCTCTGTCTGCTCTTCATAGCGGTCGATCTCTTCATCGTCATCCACATCACCAAGCTCCTCGTGGATGAGCTTCATCTGTTCCCGCAGAATATATTCTTTTTGATTCTGGTCAATGCGGCTCTTCACCTGCTGCTGGAATTCCTGACGGATACGCATGATCTCATTTTCATCGGACAATAATGTGCCGAGGAACTCGTATCTCTGATCCAGATCCGCCTGTTCCAGAAACTCCTGTCTCGCTGCCATCGTGATCGGCAGATCCGCAGCGATAATATCCATCATATTTTCCAGCTTTTCCTGACCTTCGATGGGCTCCAGCAGGACATTCAGTGCACGGTCCGCCTTGCTGTTGCCACGCAGATATTCCTGCAGCATGCCCTGCAATACCTGAATCATCGCCTTGCACTCTACCGATGACAGCTCTGCCGCGATGACTGTCTCTGTCTCCGCGCTCAGATAATCGCCCTTGCTCTCCAACTGCTCCAAGGTGGCGCGACCAATACACTCTACGACCATTCGAGTCGAAGTGTTAGGCAAACGCATCAATCTCGTGATTCGCGCCATCACACCGGTTCGGCACAGATCATCCTGACCCGGATCATCCACACCGGCATCCTTTTGTCCGATCAGGAATACCAGATGATCGGACTCCATCGCAGCTTCCGCTGCCAGAAGCGACTTTTTTCTCGACAGATCCACATGAGCGGACATGCCGGGCAGAAGCGTCAGCCCCCGCAGCGCAATTACTGGTAATGTTGTATCTTGCATAACTTCCCCTTCTTCGTAATCTCTCTTTCGAGTAAAAATAGAATCCTGCTCCGCAGGATTCTCCGCCTGCGGCAGGTCGCGAAGCGACAAACTCTTTTCCGCCGCAGTGCGATCCACGCGGAGCGCTTTTTTGCTTTATAGCAAAAATAGAATCCTGCTCCGCAGGATTCTCCGCCTGCGGCGGGTCGCGAAGCGGCAATTTTCTTTTCCGCCGCAGTGCGATCCACGCGGAGCGCTTTTTTGCTTTATAGCAAAAAAGCGGGAGCGTATTTTCATGCGCCCCCGCAACGTCTTTGACTTTTAACTCTTCGCGGTAGTCTCTTCGTTTTTGGCCGCAAACAGGCGTGCCCGCTCTTCCTGTGTCTTTACCTTCTGGCTGCGCAGCACCAGCTCCGGCTCCTGCTCTCCCGCAACCGCTTCTTTCGTGATGATGCAGGTGCCAATCGTATCATCGGAAGGAATCCGGAACATCACGTCGTTCATGACATGCTCCATAATCGCCCGAAGACCTCTCGCACCGGTCTTGCGCTCCATCGACTGCTTTGCAACAAGCTGCAGCGCCTCCGGAGTGAACTCCAGCGCTACATCATCCATATCAAACAATGCCTGATACTGCTTTGCGATCGCGTTCTTCGGCTTTGTCAGAATGTCGATCAATGCCTGCTCATCCAGCTGCTCCAGAGATACTGTCACCGGCAGACGGCCAACAAACTCCGGGATCAGACCAAACTTCGTCAGATCCTGCGGCATTACATCCTTGAGCCACTCTCCTACATCCTTCTCGGTGCGGTCTGCAATCTCTGCGCCAAATCCCATAGAAGAAGCACCCTCGCGATCCTCGATGATCTTTTCCAGACCATCAAAAGCACCACCGCAGATGAACAGAATGTTCGTCGTGTCGATGGGGATCAACTCCTGCTGCGGGTGCTTTCTGCCGCCCTGGGGCGGTACGCTGGCAACCGTGCCTTCCAGAATCTTTAACAGTGCCTGCTGAACACCTTCACCGGATACGTCTCTCGTGATGGACAGGTTCTCTGACTTCTTTGTGATCTTATCGATCTCGTCGATATAAATAATACCCATCTCGGCACGCTCAATATCATAATCAGCTGCCTGGATGATCTTTAACAATATATTTTCTACATCTTCGCCTACATAGCCGGCCTCAGTCAGTGTTGTGGCATCGGCAATCGCAAACGGAACATTCAAAATTCGGGCAAGAGACTGCGCCAGAAACGTCTTACCGCTTCCGGTGGGACCAAGCATCAAAATGTTGCTCTTCTGGATTTCCACGTCCGCCTTGTCTCCATATAAAATTCTCTTATAATGATTATAAACAGCAACAGACAACACTTTCTTAGCAGCTTCCTGACCAACTACGTATTGATCCAGGTGCGCTTTGATCTCCTGCGGCTTCAGTAAGTTGATGCCGGGATCTTCGCCTTTTTCTTCTTCCATCTGTTCCTGAATGATTTCTTCACAAACACTGACGCACTCGTCACAAATATAAGCGTTATGGTTTCCTGCGATCAGTCTGCGGGCTCTGCTTCTGGGTCGCCCGCAGAAGGAGCAGCAAACCTCGTCATCGGATTTTCCTGCCATAATCTTCTCCCTTTTTAACAATCCTGTGTTTTGATTTTCTTGCAGGACACGGCAGCTGCCCAACCGTCTGGACACCTGCCGTCTCCTAATTTTTTTGTCTTATAATCAGCGGTGTGTTACCACTTCATCTACCAGACCGTACAGCTTTGCCTCGTCAGCGGTCATGTAATGATCGCGTTCGGTATCTGCTGCGACTACTTCATATGGCTTACCGGTATTTGCAGCCAGGATCTCGTTTAACTTTTTCTTGGTTTTCAGAATCTCCTCGGCTACGATCTCGATCTCGGTTGCCTGTCCCTGCGCACCGCCGGAAGGCTGATGGATCATGATCTTTGCATTGGGCAGTGCGTAGCGCTTGCCCTTTGCGCCGCCTGCCAGCAGGAATGCTCCCATGCTGGCTGCCATGCCGATACAAGTGGTGGATACATCACACTTGATATACTGCATGGTGTCGTAAATCGCCATACCTGCGGATACGCTTCCGCCGGGGCTGTTGATATAAAGGTTGATATCCTTGCTCGGGTCTTCCCCCTCTAAAAACAGAAGCTCTGCAACGATCACAGCCGCGGATGCATCTGTTACTTCCTCTCCCAGAAAGATGATACGCTCTTTTAATAATCTGGAATAGATATCGTAAGAACGTTCTCCTCTGCTGGTCTGCTCAATGACATAAGGTACTAACGGCATCGGTTATCCTCCATTTCTGCGTTGGAAGAATTATTCCTCTACAGGAGCCTCTTCCTTCTTCTCGGTGATAGTAGCATTGTCATACAGGAAATCTACTGCCTTCTGTACAGCCAGATCTTCCTTAATGCTCTTCATACCTTCCTCACCCATGTACTCCTTGATCTTATCGATTTCCATCTTATAAGACTCAGCCATGGTGTTCAGTTCCTTCTCAACATCTTCGTCAGTAGCTTCGATGTTCTCAGCCTTTACGATAGCGTCCAGAACCAGTCTGGTGCTGATGCGCTTCTCAGCCTGCGGCTTCATCTGATCTACCAGCTGCTGAGCGTTCATACCAGTGTACTCCATGTACTGCTGGATGGTCATGCCCTGATACTGGATTCTCTGAGCGAAGTCATCTACCATCTGACGAGCGTTTGTCTCTATCATCGCAGCCGGCAGCTCGAAAGTAGCGTTATCTACAGCCTGCTCTACTAAAGCGTTCTCAGCTTCAGTCTTAGCAGCCTTTTCTTTTCTCTCCTGGATTTCAGCCTTTACGCTGTTTCTGTACTCATCCATGGTATCGAAATCAGATACATCACTTGCGAAATCGTCATCCAGCTCAGGCAGCTCCTTAACCTTGATTTCCTTAACAGCTACCTTAAAGGTTGCAGGCTTTCCAGCCAGATCTGCTGCATGGTACTCGGCCGGGAAGGTTACGTTTACTTCGCACTCATCGCCAGCGTTCTTACCGATCAGCTGCTCTTCAAAGGTGTCGATGAAGGAATGAGAACCGATGGTCAGCTCGTGATCGGTACCCTTGCCGCCTTCAAATGCAACACCGTCGCAGAAACCTTCGTAGTCGATAACAGCGATATCGCCATCCGCTACTGCTCTGCCCTCTACGGGAACGATACGGGAGTTCTGCTCCTGTACGCGCTTGATCTCAGCGTCTACATCCTCGTCAGTTACAACAACAGGAGCAACCTCTGCGGTCAGACCCTTGTACTCGCCCAAAGTAACTTCCGGTCTTACAGCTACTTCTGCAGTGAAGATGAAGGACTTGCCTTTCTCCATCTGAGTTACATCGATGGAAGGCTGGGATACGATATCCAGACCAGACTCCTTCGCTGCTTCTTCGTATGCCTTGGGAATGATGGAGTTTGCAGCCTCTTCAAAGAATACGCCTGCGCCATACATCTTCTCTACCATTGCACGGGGTGCTTTGCCCTTACGGAAACCGGGAATGGCAATCTGTCCACGCTGCTTCAGGTATGCCTGCTGAGTTGCCTTTTCGAACTCATCTGCAGAAACCTCTATTGTCAACTTTGCCATGCTCTTTTCCAGATTTTCAACCTGTACACTCATTTTTGTTCTTCCTCCAAACTATACTCATACGGACGTTCCCACACGTCTGCAAGTTACTATTCTAACATAGATATCACAAAAAAGCCACTAAATTTTTTCTAAAATGCCGTTAAAATGCACCCGGATACTGAATTCCTGTCCGAAGCTCCTTCGATGCCTGTTCTCCAACATAGATTCGCACCAGTTCCAGACCCAGATCTACTGCACATCCCATACCTCTCGCAGTCGTCACCGGACCATCTGTCACAACGGCTGCGTGAGAATCATACTCTGCACCTTCCAGCGTTCCCTCGAATCCGGGGAAGCAGGTTGCGCGCCGTCCTTTCAGTAATCCCAGCTCGCCTAACACGCTGGGGGCTGCACAGATCGCACATACCCTCTTTCCGGCAGCTGCCTGCTCCAGCAGCGCCTTTCTCACGATCTCGCTCTGTCCCAGATACTTTGTCCCCGGCATTCCCCCCGGCAAAAACAGACAATCTGCATCTGCCAGATCCGTCTCCTCTGCCAAAGTATCTGTCTCCACGGTAATGCCGTGAGAACCGGTCACGAACTTTCTGCCCATGATCGAAGCCATCGTCACTTCAATGCCTGCACGCCGCAGCACATCCACAACTGCCAGACACTCGATCTCTTCCATGCCATCTGCCAGAAATGCGATCACATTACTCATATCAATACCTCCAATTTCCTCCGTTTTTTGCACATGAGTCTATTGTAAATTTGATTGACTTTCCTGTCAACGTGCGTTAAGGTTTTTCTTAACAAATACAGGAGGAGATTTACAAATGGAAATCGAACGAAAATTCCGGATCGATCATCTTCCGGAACAGTTGGAGCAGTATCCGCACACGCATCTTGTGCAGGGGTATCTCTCCACCGATCCCGTTGTCCGGGTCAGACAGGATGGGGAACAGTACATTCTGACCTACAAAGGCAGCGGACTGATGACAAGGGAGGAGTATAACCTTCCACTTACCAGAGCTTCTTATGAACACCTGCTGCAAAAAGCAGACGGCATTCTCATCGACAAGATCCGCTATCGGATCCCGCTGGACCCATACATCATCGAGCTGGATGTCTTTTCCGGCGCGCACGAGGGGCTGTCTCTGGCAGAGGTCGAGTTTTCTTCGGAAGAGGAGGCCCATGCCTTTGTGCCGCCCCAGTGGTTCGGGGAGGAAGTGACTTTTGACGGACGCTTCCACAACAGCTATCTGTCCACGCATCCTCTTTCTACCCAAGAAAATTTATCCACCGGAGGTACCCACGCATGAGTTCAGCAAATCGCAATCAAACCGCCAAATCTCTTCTCGGCTTTTTCATCGGCAGCGTTTTATTTTCCGCTGCATCCAACAGCGCACATCCCGTCACCCCCACGATGTTCATCAATCTGGGCTTTGCGGATTACATGTTCGGTGTCGCTCTTGCGTGTAACCTGCTGACAAACTTTTTATTTTCTCCCTTCTGGGGAAAATTAAACACTTATGTATCTTCCCGGTATCTGCTGGCGATCGGCTGTGCCGGATATGCGCTGTCCCAGGCACTCTTCTGTCTCTCCACCACGGAACTTCAGATCATCATCGCGCGACTTATCTGTGGACTGTTCGTCGGCTCCGTCTTCGTTGGGCAGCTCACCTACATTGTCCATGAATCTTCCGAATCCGCCCGCGGTCGCCATCTCGCCACATTAGCGACAATCAACGCAGTGGCAAGTGCCTTCGGCTACATGGTGGGCGGTCTGCTGGGAAACATCGGTGTCCGCGTTGCCATCTGGACACAGGTTGCGGTCCTGCTGCTCGCCGGTGTGATTTTCTTTTTCAGCTGTGTGGATGACAACGAGTATTCCATCAAAGACGCAGACAAGAAAAAGCTCGTTCGGGAGGGCAATCCTTTCTCCTCCTTCCTTGCTGCAAGGTCATTCCTGACTCCGCTGTTTTTCTGCCTGTTCCTCATGGCAATGCTGCAGAACATGGGACAGACCTGTTTCGATCAGAGCTTTAATTACTACACGAAGGATCAGTTCGGGTTTTCTTCCGGCTATACTGGCATTATAAAGGGCGGCATCGGCCTGATTACCCTGCTCGCCAATACCACCCTCTGTACCTGGCTCATGCGCAAAACGGATACACGCAAGAGCTGTATTCCGATTCTCGGCATATGCACACTCTCGATGGCAGCTTCCACGCTCGCCGGAGAGGTTGCACCGTTCGTCGGTTCCATCATTGTACTGTTCGCCTTTTCTGCTGTCAGTATCCCGCTGCTGCAGGATCTGGTCGCTTCTCACGGAGCGGACTCCGATGCCGGTATCGTCATGGGTTTTTACAACTCCATGAAATATCTCGGCGGCGTCTTCGGCGCTCTCATGAGTGGATTTTTGTATAACTGGAATCCCAAATTCCCGTTCCTCATGGGCACCTGTATTTTCGGTCTGGCAACGATTCTCGCCTGCATCTATTATCTGAAAGAAAAAAGCAAAGAACGTGCTGCTCGTTAAATAATCCTTACTGCAAATACATCAGAGGATCTACGGTCTGACCATCCACGGCCAGCTCCAAAAATAAATGTTCCCCTTCTACTGAAAAATATCTGGTTGGTACATTCAGGCAGGCGATCGCATCGCCTGCCTTTACAATTTGCTCCGGCACGACAGCGATATCTTTGAGCTGTCCGATGGTCGCTTCATATCCGTTTCCAAGATCCAACACAAGATAATTTCCAATCTCATCATCAAATCCGACTTCCGCAATTCTCGCATCTGCCGGTGCCAGAATCGCACCACCAGCCTGTCCCTGAATCAGAATACCGGGATTCGTCCGATACTGGTCCAGTGTCTGAAAATACGTGGTCGTGTCCGGGCTGTAGTCAATCAATACTTCGCCCTCCATCGGCCAGATCATCTTGCTGTCCGCAGAGAAATGCAGCGCTGCCGCCTCTGCTCCTGCACCAGCTTCCGCTGAATCTGCACCTTCGCTGCTCTCTACCAGCAATCCCTGTCCTGCATCCGCCTCCGGAAGTGCAGTCGGATCTGCCGTCTGACCGGCATCCGCTGTCAGCTCTCCTGTTATCTCTGTCTGTGCTGCATCCTGTGGCTCTTCCGCCTGCGCTGCATCCTGCTGCGACTCTGCCTGCCCAGCTGCATCTGCCCCATTTTCTGTCTCAGGAGCGGAAGACTCCTCCGATTCCTCCGGCAGATCTTCCGTTGTCTGTTCCGACTCTGCCCGTGCCAACTGATTGTTCGAGTCGTTGAGATAGTTGCCCAGACTCTCTTTATAGACTGCCACTGCGCCAACCGCCGCTGCAATCACGACGGCACAAAGCGCCAGTGTTGTTGTGATCCGATTTTTCCAGATCCGTTCCCATTTACCCTTCATAGCTTCCTCCATTCCGCACATCTGCGTGTTGTTTTCTACCCGTAGTGTTGCCGAAGGAAGGATTCTTATTCATTTTTCCTGATTTTTGTTTATTTTGTCTGTTCCAATTTTGCCTGCGGAAAATACCACGCAAGAATCTCCCGCCAAGTCTTTCCCTGCTGCGCCATCGCTGCCGCTCCGCACTGACTCATACCGTAGCCGTGACCGATGCCGCGACAGGTCATGCGGATCTGCCCGTCCACAGGCGCATTTTCGAACCACGGGGAAGACAGTGCAAACTGCTTTTGAAATACTGCAATGTCGATATTTTGTTCTATCCCGTCGCTTCTTTTCCATACGAGCTTTGTCACGTAACCAGCCACGTCTTTTTCATAAGACAAATGTTCTGCCGCAGCCTCTTCCAGCTGAACTTCTTCTCCTAAGATATCTGCCATTCCATTTCGAAACTCTTCCGCCGTGAAAAACTGCACAGACACCGCCTCTGTCACAAGCAGATCTGTCGTACTGTCCACCGTGCAGAGTCCCGGATACTGCGTACCGCCGTCCCGCGTCTGCCCGGCGCTGCACAGGTGAAACAGCGGAGGAAACGTGCCATCCACCGATGCACCATCGTTGCCCGCGGATGCACTGCTGCTGCCCACCGATGCACTGTCCAGCACAAGGATGGCTCCTTCTGTCGCGGATATGCTCATCCGGCACAACCGCTGCGTACTGGTGTCTGCCTCTGCCCACTCCTGCCCATCGCCGCTCCATCCTGCCTCCCGCAGCTCTTTCAGGGACAAACGAGCCTCTTTCCGCACATCTGTCACAGTCGCTGCACGCCCTGTCTCCACCACCGCATTCCACAGCCAGGTCCGGGCAAGCACACTCTGCGCTTTCCAGACTTCCAGACTAAATGTTGGTGTGATCTCCGACACCAGCACATCCGGCAGCCAGTCTTCCAGCGACCGCACCTCCTCTGCACCGTCTGATGCATCCGTCGCGTCTGTCAGAATTGCCTGCCTATTCCCCAGCTGTTCCTGTTCTTGTACCTGTCTGCGCTGTGCCATCTGTTCCGTCCGTCCAAGCATCCACACCACCGCGCCCGCCACCAGTAAGCAGAACAACAGCCAGTTTTGCAGTCGTTCCCGGTCTCTTCTTCTCATATTCTCACCTGCTTCCGCTTTGCGATCGCCTGTTGGAATTTTGGTTATTTATATGCAAATGGCAGCAAAAAATCCCCACCACTTTCCAATTGATATGTACCCTCTTTACTGGACAACCAGTAAGGAGGGTATTTTTATGCATTATAGTTACGAGTTTAAACTGATGT
>CAKQHB010000008.1 GCA_934234215.1 uncultured Cuneatibacter sp. | reverse complement strand
CTTACCACTTTGAATCACGGTTTTGTGATATTTTGCGATACTTTACGAGGTTTTCTCTGTAAACATCAAATGCCTTCCATCCCTTATAAATCAAGTATTTCAGCTACTTTCCAGTCATTACTTTTCATCAACGACCTGAAAGATGTAGAACTTCAAATAATAGGACTCATCTGCCGCCCACAAAATCGGATGATCCGGAGACTGGGTGCGGAACTCCACCTGACGCAGACGTTTATGTGTTGCCTTCGCTGCTTCCTTTACAGTCTTTGCCAGCAATTCCTGTGTCATAAAA
Organism: uncultured Cuneatibacter sp.; assembly: GCA_934234215.1. Lineage (GTDB taxonomy): Bacteria > Bacillota > Clostridia > Lachnospirales > Lachnospiraceae > CAKQHB01. The sequence goes on along the minus strand of CAKQHB010000008.1, from coordinate 93,738 downwards.
TGCGAGCAGGAACAGGTTGCAAGATAGCCGCCGTCTTTTACAAGCTTCAATCCCTTCATGTTGATCTCACGATAGCCCTTGATTGCATTCTTTGTCGCCTCACGGGACTTTGTAAATGCCGGAGGGTCCAGAATTACCACATCGTACTGTTCTCCAGCCTGTGCCAGCTTCGGCAGTTCGTCCAGCACATTTGCTTCCCGGAAATGTACGGTATTTTCCAGATGATTCAGCCGGGCATTTGTCTCTGCCTGGCTGACCGCATACTCAGAAATATCCAGACCTGTAACATCTGCCGCTCCTGCGATTCCGGCATTCAGCGCAAATGTTCCCATATGGGTAAAGCAATCCAGCACCTTCTTTCCCTTGCAAATACGCTGCATTGCAAGACGATTGTACTTCTGATCCAAGAAGAAGCCGGTCTTCTGTCCATTCACCACATCCACCAGATAATGAACGCCATTTTCTACAATCTCTACATTCGTGTCGAACTCTTTGCCAATGAAACCTTTTACTTTGGAGAGACCCTCTTTTTTGCGCTCGTTAGCATCGCTCCGTTCATACACACCACGAATCTGAATACCATCCTCTTCCAAAAGCTCTTTCAAAATCTCCACAATCTTTTCTTTAAACTGTTCCATTCCAAGTGCCAGACACTCCACGACCAGCACATCCTCATATTTGTCCACAACAAAGCCCGGCAGAAAGTCCGCTTCGCCAAAAATCACACGACAAGACGATATGTCCACCGTTGTCTTGCGGTACTCCCACGCATTTTTAACTCGCATCCGTAAAAATGCATCATCAATCTCCTGATCCGGTTTTCTCGTCATCATCCGGACACGGATTTTGGAATTCTGATTGATGAATCCCTTTCCCATCGGATAGCCGTCAAAATCGTGTACCGTCACGATCTCTCCATTCTTAAATCTTCCTGTGATCGTGTCGATCTCATTGTCAAAGATCCACGCACCACCAGCCTTGATCGTGCGTCCTTCTCCCTTTTTCAGTGTTACGATTGCTCCCATTTTATTCTCCATTCTACTAATAGTTCCTCAAAAAAGCGGCGCGGATCTGTTTCATCCGCGCCATATGCTTTCTTCTCTCTACCTTCGTTATTTCTGCTCTTCTGTACTCAGCTCAGAAGTACAAAACGGACAGCGCGTTGCTTTCAGACTGATCTCAGACTGACAGTGCGGGCAGATCTTCGTCGTGACAACCTTCGGCGGCTCCTTATGCAGCTTGTTCAGCGCCTTCACCATCACAAATACCACAAATGCCATAATGATAAAGTTCAAAACGCCGCTTAAAAATGTACCATAATTCAGAGTCGCAACTCCGGCCGCCTGCGCTTCCGCTAAGGTCGCATAATGGGAACCGTCCAGCGTGACGAACCAGTTCGAAAAATCCAGATTTCCCGCAACCAGAGACAGCAGCGGCATCACAATGTCATTGATCAGAGACTGTACCAGTCCATTGAACGCACCGCCGATAATGACACCAACTGCCATGTCGATCATGTTTCCGCGCAATGCAAATTTCTTAAATTCCTGAAAAAAAGCCTTCATAGGTTCTCCCTCCTGAAAGTGCACTGTTTCGCCCTGCACTTTTCGTGTCTTTTCTTGTTTCAGTATAAACAGAAACCGGCGGAAACGCAAGAAGTTTCCACCGGTTCTTATTGCTCCAGTCCCTGTTTTCTATACTCGCCTGGTGCTTTTCCCGTATACTTTTTAAAAGACGCAGAGAAATAATTGACATCCTTATATCCCACTGCCGCTGCGATGCTTCCCACACGCAAATCCGAAGAACAGAGTAGATTTTTCGCCCGCTCCAACCTTCTCGCAATGATATATTCCCGGCAGCCAATACCTTCCTCCTGCTTGAACAATCTGGAAAAGTGACTCGGTGTTACATACAATTGCTCTGCCAGATCTTTTTCCGAGAGCTCCTCATCCAGATGCTGATCGATATACTGCTTGATTCGCCCAATCATCTGGTGATTTTGTCCTTCGTTCTGCGGATAAAGCTTCAAGATTTCATTTTTCGTATAGCGAAACATCTGATCTTTATTCTTGCCATACAGACTGCGCAAAAAGACAGCAGGCTGTTGTTCCAGAACAAGCCATCCTTTTCCGACCTGCAGCAGACAGACATCGTTGTATACTTCCACACAACACATCCGCAAAAGCTCCTCCGAAATATGCCGCCGCTCCGCTTCACTCTGAAACCAGCCGAACGCACCGGATACAGCCGACACCTCTCCGCCTGCACGCAGTACCGCTTTTTTTAGTTCCCGCAAGACTTTATTGTGCTCCTCGTATTCCGACACGATCCCTTCGGTATCCATCGCTTCCTCCTTCCAGGCGTTTTTGATTCGGTAAGAAAAAGGAGCTGTTTTTTGACAGCTCCTTTTCGTTTTTTGTTTTATAAGTTATGATCAACCCTTTACAGCGCCGGCAGTCATACCCTTTACCAGCTTATCCTGCAGGATGATGAACAGAACGATCATCGGCAGAACAGCCAGAGTCAGAACGGACAGCATCAGCGGGATATCCAGAGAATGCTCACCCTTGAAGTTGTTCATCGCCATCGGCAATGTCTGTGCGCTTACAGACTGAGTCAGAGTCTTTACGAATGAGAACTCATTCCAGAAGTTTACACCGTTGTAGATACCCAGCGTAGACAGACCAGGCACAGATAACGGCAGGATGATGGAGAAGAAGGTACGGTACTTACCGCAACCATCGATCTCAGCTGCTTCTTCGATTTCCTTCGGGATGCTGGCTTCCATAAATCCAGTCAGGATAAATACGGAAATAGCAAGTGCAAATGCTACATACGGACCAGGCAGAGCCCAGATCGTATCGTACAGACCAGTCTTGGTCGCCATCTTGAAGACAGGGATCAAGGTTACATGCATCGGGATAGACATACATGCAATGATCAGTGCGTAACATACACCACGTCCCTTAAACTGCATTCTGGACAGAGGATAAGATGCGCAGGAAGCGATGAACAGCAGCAGTGTCAGAGAGATGGCTACTACGATAACGCTTCGACCAAAGTATCCCCAGAAACCACCATTCAGAACAGTGATATAGTTCTGGATAGAAGGGTTCTTCGGCAGTGTAAATACACCACTGGTCAACATCTCAAACTGTTCCTTCAAGGAGTTCAAAACCATGAACAGGAACGGGATAAAAGTAACCAACAGCCAGAAAATTGCAAAGAAAAATGCGATTATCCAGCAGATTCTTTTCTTAATAATAGTCTTCTTATATTCGTCAGCCACGATCAATCCTCCCCCTTTCCAGTCAGAATCTTACGGATGACAACGGCGATCGTTGTGATCAGGATGAACATACCACCTGCAATCGCAGATCCATAGCCCATGTTAAAGGAGCTGAAGGATGTGCTGTACATATAGGTCGCCATAACGTCTGTGGAAGTACCAGGCCCGCCACCGGTCATAACATAAATCAAATCAAAGTATTTCAAAGATCCAATCAGAGAAAGGACACATGCGTTCTTAATCGTAGGCTTCAGCAGAGGCAGTGCAATATAGCGGGTATACTTTGCACGGTTTGCACCATCAATCAGAGAAGCTTCATATACATCGGTATCAATTCCGCTGTAACCAGCCATGAAGTATACCATGTAGAACGGAGTAAACTGCCATGCAATTACCATGATTACGGTAAACAAGGCGAACTTCGGACTACCCAGCAGGTCAACATTTCCGCCTCCAAAGAGCTTGGAAATAGTAGAAACGATACCACCGTTTGTTGCCAGTGCATACTGGAACAGGAAACCGATTGCTACAGAGGACATCAGCAGAGGCAGGAACCAGATAACCTTGAAGATGTTCAGCTTCTTGCCGCCGGCATCCAGGAAGGTTGCAAGAAGTAAGCCAATCGGAATCTGAATAATGATAGAGCAGATCATAATGATTACATTATGATAAAATGCAGTCCAGAATCTGGTATCATGCACCAACTTCTTCCAGTTATCAAAACCAACCCAAATCTTGTTTGCGGAGATACCGTTCCACTGATAAAAGCTGGTCTTGAAGTTATCAATAATCGGATAAACAATGAAAATGGCGATCAAAATAAATATAGGAGCCAGGAATACGGCTGCAGCTTTTAACGTACTGGCTTGTCTACGTTTCGCCAATGACGTGGGAGCTGCCGCAGTTGCACTATTTTTAGCCACTTGTAACACCCTCCAATCTTCTTTTTGAAGGATTCCTCCTGGAACCCTCATGAACTTCTTAGAAAAACAGCCCACAGAAAGCGCGTCTCCGAACTCCCTGTGGGCCGTGTCATACACTTCTAGTTTCGACTTTCAAACTTATGAAAATCAGATCATATGTTGCAGTTCTTACTGACTAATTATGATACAAATTAAAATTACTTAGATGCGTTATACTCCTCAATTGCATCCTCGTGAGCCTGGCAAATCTCCTCAGGAGTCATAGTCAGACCGAACAGCTCCTGCATCAGATCCTTATGTCTCTCACCAACTACTGGCGGCAGGTTCTGGTCATACCACAGCTGTACATCAGATGCGGAGAAGAACATATCCCAAACCTTCTTCTGGCACTCATCGGTGATGTTATCGCCCATGCCGTTGATGGAAGGAATGTTATTGCAATCCAGCTGTTCCTGGTTGTAAGTATCATCGTTGTAGTAGTTTGTAGCAAGAACAACTGCTGCTCTCAGCTTGTCGCCTTCACAGTTGAAGGAGAAACCGTTATTACCAGCGGTACCAACTACGATAGACTGATCAGCCTTGCTGTCTTCCAGCTTCGGGAACGGAGCAAAGTCAATGTTTGCCAGATACCACTCGTTGTCATCGTTAGCCATGGAACGAGACTGCCATGTACCATGAAGCATCATAGCGCACTCGCCAGTGTACATCAACTGTCTGTCCTGTCCATCATCGGTGCTCAGAGAGTTAACGCCCTCAGGGAAGTAACCCTTCTCAACCCAATCCTGAATGGTGGAAGCTGCATACATATAAGCGTCAGACATGAATCCGCCTTCGCCCTTCAAAGCCTCATTTGCTGCCTCTACGCCGCCGTAACGAGCTGCCAGATACATGAAGTACATGGAACCAGTCCACTTAGAACCGTTTGCCAGAGAGAAAGGAGTGATGCCCTTTGCTACTAAGGTATCACACAACTCTTCCAGTTCGGAAATAGTCTCAGGGAACTCATCATAGCCATTATCCGCTAAGATGGTCTTGTTATAGTAAATACCGGAACCAGACAGACCACCGAACGGTACTGAGTACATCTTATCGTTGTACTTTGTCTGTGCCATAGCTGCATCCAGGAAATCTACTCTGTTTACTTCGTCAAAGATCTCATCGATAGGCTGTGCAAAACCGGAATCAATATACTCATACATAGGACCACCAAACCAATGCATGTAAATATCCGGGCACTGTCCAGAGCTCATTGCAATCGCAAGCTTCTCTTTGTAAGCATCGTTCTGAGTATGTACCTGAGTTACAGTAACATTCGGGTAATCCTTCATGAAACGCTGTACTGCGCCTTCCTGAATGCCCTTTGTAGGCTCCTCAGTTGCGATATCCCACAGTGTCAGTTCGATCGGATCTTCGGTGCCAAGTAAGTCTACTCTCTCACCATCGATCAAAGTACCTCTTTCACCGTCACTGGATTCACTGCCGCTGGCATCTGCAGCTTTCGAGCCATCAGTTGCCTTCGTGTCTTTTGTGCCGCCGTTACCGTTGCCGCAGGCTACCATAGAAGTAACCATCGCTGCTGCAAGAAGTAAGGCGGAAACTCTCTTGAATTTCATTGTAAAACCCTCCTTAATAGTTTCGTTCTGCAACATGCCTATATTATAGCACCTCCTTGTCTCTTTTGTATATGTTTTTTTGCTTTTATACTTCTTTTACCTTTGTTTTTTTGATATTGTTTTAAAAAACGGTCAAAAACATCATTTTACAGATTGTGCAACATCCACTTTTTTTCGAATTTTCCGCCTTTTCTCATGGTTAAGTTGCTCTCTGAAAGCGCCGTTTTTCGAATAAAAAGCTATTTTTCTGTAACATGTAGGGCAATTTGTATAATGCACTTTGTCCTGTGTAATATTTGTACATCTCTCTTTAGGAAAAATGACCTGTCAGGAAGTCATTTTTCCTGACAGGTCATCCGATTTGTTATTTTTTCAATTTATAATATCTGAATCATTTGGATGCGTTGTACTCCTCGATGGCATCTTCATGTGCCTGACAAATCTGCTCAGGAGTCATATGAAGACCAAACAGATCCTGCATCAGATCCTTATGTCTTTCACCAACTACCGGCGGCAGGTTCTGATCGTACCACAGCTGTACGTCAGATGCAGAGAAGAACATATCCCAAACCTTCAGCTGGATCTCATCTGTGATGTTTGCATCCATACCTTCGATAGAAGGAATCTTGTTTGCTTCGATCTGATCTGCATTGTACTGATCATCGTTGAAGTAATTTGTAGCTAAAACAACACCCGCTCTTAACTTATCACCTTCACAGTTAAAGGAAAAGCCATTACCAGCTGCTGTACCAACTACAACTGTCTGATCTGCATCGCTGCCTTCCAGCTTCGGGAACGGAGCAAAGTCGACATTCTCTTCGTACCACTCCGGGCTATCCGTCTTCATAGAGCTGGACTGCCATGTTCCATGAAGCATCATGGCTGCCTCGCCGGTGTACATCAGCTGTCTGTCCTGTCCATCATCTGTACTCAGAGAGTTCACGCCCTCCGGGAAGTAACCCTTTTTTACCCAATCCTGAATCGTGGTTGCTGCGTAGATATACGGCTCAGCCATAAATCCGCCCTCGCCTTTCAGAGCTTCATTTGCTGCATCTACACCACCGGCACGAGCTGCCAGATACATAAAGTACATGGAGCCCGTCCACTTCGAACCATTCGCCAGAGAGAAAGGAGTAATGCCATCTGCTACCAGAGCATCACACAGCTCTTCCAGCTCGGAAATCGTCTCAGGAAACTCATCATAGCCATGAGCTGCCAAAATATTCTTATTATAGTAAATACCGGATCCAGACAGACCGCCGAACGGTATTGCATACATCTTATCATTGTACTTTGTCTGTGCCATCGCAGATTCAATAAACTTTACTTTGTTTACTTCATCAAAGATATCATCAATAGGCTGTGCAAATCCGGAATCAATATACTCATACATCGGACCGCCAAGCCAGTGAATGTACATATCCGGGCACTGTCCGGAGCTCATCGCGATTGCCAGCTTCTCTTTGTAAGCGTCATTCTGTGTATGGATCTGTGTTACGGTGACATTCGGATAATCAGCCATAAAGCGCTGTACTGCACCCTCCTGGGTGCTCTTCGTCGGATCCTCTGTTGCGATATCCCACAATGTCAGCTCAATAGGATCCTCTGTACCGATCAGATTCACTTTCTTACCATCGATCAGAGTGCCGATCTCACCATCGGATGCATCTGCGTCTTTTGCAGATTCCGTACCCTTTGTCTCGCCCTTCGTGCCGGAATCCGACTGACCACTGTTGTTGCCCTTGCCACCGCACGCTGCCATAGATGTTACCATAGCCGCTGTGAGAAGCAATGCAGAAACTCGTTTAAAGCTCATTGTAAAACCCTCCTTTACGTTCTTACGTAATTTGATGTTGAGGTCATTATAGCATCGCGGATTTTTCAATGATATATAATTTTTCTCTCATCTTTGCGGATTCCATGTAATTTTTTGATATCTTTTATTGCAAATATAATTTTTCTTCTCTTTTCATTTTTGAAGCCGTCACTTCCCACGAAACGAACAGCAGCACCGCTGCGCCAATCCATGCACATGACTCTGCAAACAAAACGCCATTTTCTCCGATCAGTCTCGGCAAAAGGAGTGCTGCGCCCACACGCATCACAAATTCCACCGCACCGGAGATCAGAGGAATCTTCGTATTGCCAATGCCCTGCAATGCAGAACGGTACGAATATAACACATACAGTGTCGGCAAAGTCACAGCCATGATCCGCAGATACAGCCATGCGACCTCCAGTGCTTTCTCACATTCCTCCGGAGTACCGCTGATAAACAAACTCAGCACCGGCACGCCAAACAGGAAAATCAGTCCACAGATCACAAGAGAGGTCACGATAGAAAGCAATGCGCCCTGTCTGATGCCGTGCAGAATTCGCTGTTTTTGCCCTGCACCGAGATTCTGTCCTGTAAAGGTCATGATCGCATAGCCGAAGGAAACTGCCGCCATCTCCAGGACGCCGTACAGCTTGTTGACTGCCGTGAATCCGGCAATGAACAGCACGCCGCAGCCATTTACGACCTGCTGTACGATCATACCACCTACCGAAATCAGAATCTGCTGCAGCGCCAGCGGAAGTCCCAGCCTCAGAATTTCTTTTATCAGATCCGGTCTGCGTTCCCAGTCCTCGCGGCACATCCCCAGTTCCGGAATTCTGCGCAGTCCCCCAAAGCAATACAGACTCGCACAGACCTGCGCAATCAGCGTCGCCACTGCTGCTCCGGGGATTCCCCAATGGAATACCATGACAAACAGCAGATCCAGACCGATATTGATGGCGGAGGCAAATCCCATCGCCACCAGCGGTGTCCTGCCATCTCCCAATGCCCGCAGGATTCCGGATTCCAGATTATATGTCATGACAATCGGCGCTCCGCCCATCATGATCCGCAGATAAATGGCAGCAGACGGTAAGATCGTATCCGGTGTCTGCAGCAGACGCAATACCGGCACGATCAGGAACTGAATGCCGATCGCCATTGCAATCGAAATCATTGCACCGGCACGCACGCCGGAGGTAATACCCTGCCTGAGCGTTCGATAGTCTCCGGCTCCAAATAACTGTGAATATAAAATCGAGAATCCCTGCGTCAATCCGCTGAGCAGTCCGATAAACATCCAGTTGAACCAGTCCCCGGCTCCAAGCGCTGCCAACGCATCTACACCAATGCCTTTTCCGACAATCATCGTATCTACAACGGTGTACAGCTGCTGAAAAACATTTCCGATCATCAGTGGAAGGGCAAATGCCGCGATGCCAAGCAGCGCATTTCCCTTCGTCATATCCTTTGTCTTTGCCATAAATCCTCCCAATTTCCTGTGAAGTCAAAATAGAATCCTGCTCCGCAGGATTCTCCGCCTGCGGCGGGTCGCGAAGCGACAAATTCTGTTCCGCCGCAGTGCGATCCACGCGGAGCGCTTTTTGCTTTATAGGAAATGCGACGCAATTTCCTATAAAGTCAAAAAGCGCACCCCGAAACCTTTTCCGGAGTGCGCCCATTATTTCTGTATGATGTTTTGATTATCGAATGAACATCGCATCGCCAAAGCTAAAGAAGCGATATTTTTCCTGTACGGCTTCTTTGTATGCCGCCAGGATGTGTTCTCTGCCTGCCAATGCTGATACCAGCATCACCAGCGTAGACTGTGGCAGATGGAAATTCGTAATCAGTCCATCCAATACCTTGAATGTATAACCCGGATAAATAAAAATGTCTGTCCATCCGCTCTTTGCAGTCAGCGTGCCGTCCGGCTCTGCAGCCGATTCCAGTGTTCTGCAGCTCGTCGTACCGACTGCGATCACTCTGCCGCCCTCTGCCTTTGTCTGGTTGATCTTATCCGCAGCCTCCTGCTCGATGCAGTAATACTCGGAATGCATGTGGTGGTCGGTTACTTCCTCCGCCTTGACCGGACGGAACGTGCCAAGTCCTACATGCAGCGTCACCCGCGCAATGCGCACGCCCTTTGCCTCGATCTGCTCCAACAGCTCCTTCGTGAAATGCAAGCCGGCTGTCGGCGCTGCCGCGGAGCCCTCATGGGTCGCATAAACCGTCTGATAACGATTCTTATCCTTCAGCTCATGGGTGATGTAAGGCGGAAGCGGCATCTGACCCAGCTGATCCAGGATCTCCTCGAAGATCCCTTCATAAGAGAACTGAATCAGGCGGTTGCCATCCTCAACGACCTCCAGAATCCTACCCTTCAAAAGGCCGCCGCCAAACTCTACCTCCGTGCCGGGAAGAAGCTTCTTACCAGGACGAACCAGCGTCTCCCAGATATCATTCTCCCGTCTCTTTAATAAGAGCACTTCAATCTTGCCGGTATGTCCGACGCGGTTGCCATACAGTCTCGCCGGAATTACCTTCGTGTCGTTGATCACCAGACAATCTCCCGGATTCAGCATATCTGCGATCTCCCGGAAAATATGGTGGGATATCTCTCCTGTCTGTCTGTCCAATACCATCAGTCTGGATGCGCTGCGATCCTCGATCGGATCCTGCGCAATCAGCTCTTCCGGTAACTCGTAATCAAAATCCTTTACTAACATTCTGTCTTATGCCTCCTGAAATGCAACAATGGCATCTCTCGTCTTGTTGTACTCTGCTGTCACAGCCGTCATCAGCTCTTCCAGATTCTCCGGCCAGTTTCTTGTGCGGAGCGCCTCCGTCAACTCTGAGCTGCTCTTCTGCAGTCCGGTCAGTCCCAAATTCGCCGCAACACCTTTTAATGTGTGCGCTCCACGGAATGCAGCTTCCACATCCTGTGCCTGCACTGCCTTTTCTAAACCATCATACGTATCATCCGCCAGAAACAGACGTGCGAACTTCGTCACACGCTCCTCTGTCATCAAACGGCTCTTTACCCCCTCGAAATCTCCGCCAAACTGTTCGTAGCACTGCTGTATCGTCATTGATCTATCCTCTTTTCTCAAAAACTGCTGCCATATCTTCCAGTCTTTTTGCAGCGCACTGTGTCTTTTTTATTCTATCCCAACTGTGCTCTGCTGTCAATTCTGACACTGCTTATACTTCGTTCATTTTTGCCAGCTTTGCCGCCTGATCTGCAGTCGTCAGCTGGTCGATCAATTCCTGAATGTCGCCGTTCATGATCGCATCGATGCGGTACAGCGTCAGCTTGATCCGGTGATCCGTCACGCGTCCCTGAGGGAAGTTGTATGTGCGAATCTTCTCGGAACGATCTCCTGTACCGATCTGGCTGCGGCGCTCTGCCGCCTCGGACTCATGCTTTTTCTGCATTTCCAGATCATACAGCTTTGTACGCAGCAGGGCAAATGCCTTTGCCTTGTTCTGCAGCTGGCTCTTTTCTGTCTGGCTGTAGATGACGATTCCAGTGGGATAGTGTGTCAGACGCACCGCGGAATCTGTAGTATTGACACACTGACCGCCATTTCCCGATGCACGCATGACATCAATGCGAATATCCTTCTCATCAATCACGACATCCACTTCTTCTGCCTCCGGCATTACTGCAACAGTCGCTGTGGAGGTGTGGATTCTGCCGCCGCTCTCCGTCTCCGGAACACGCTGTACACGATGCACACCACTCTCGTATTTTAATTTGGAATATGCGCCCTGCCCGGTAACAGTAAACACCACTTCTTTCATACCGCCGAGTCCACTTTCGTTGATGCTGATGATCTCGGTTTTCCACCGATTGGACTCCGCATAGTGCATATACATGCGGCAAAGCTCCGCTGCGAACAGCGCTGCCTCATCTCCGCCTGCGCCTGCACGGATCTCCACAACGACATTCTTCGCATCGTTCGGGTCCTTCGGCAGCAGCAGGATCCGCAGCTCCTGCTCCAGCTCTTCCATCCGCTTCTTCGCATCGGAAAGCTCTTCCTTCAGCATCTGACGCATCTCTTCGTCTTTTTCACTTTCCAGCAGCTCCAGACTCTCTTCCTGGGTCTGCACTGCCGCCTTATATTCCTCATATGCCCGCACAAGGGGCTCCAGCTCTGCCTGCTCCTTCATGAGCTTGCGCAGCCGCTCGGAATCGGATCCGATATCCGGTGCGTTCAGCTCTGCCATCAGCTCCTGATAGCGCACAAGCAGCACTTCTAACTTATCAAACATACTCTACCCTCTTACTCTATTTCCAAATGCCTGTCACAACGCGATCCAGTCCCGCATAATCCGGGCAGATCCTCACTTCCGAAAATCCATGCTCCTCCAGCAGTCCTTTTACCGCTGCACCCTGCGTGCAGCCGATCTCCAGATAGATCCTGCCGCCTTTTTTGAGATATGCACCAGACATCTCTGCCAGTTTCCGATAAAATGCCAGCCCGTTCTCCGGTGCAAACAGCGCCATCTCCGGCTCATGCTCTGCCACTTCCGGCATCAGCTCCGACCGTTCCGATTCTGCGATGTAAGGTGGATTGGACACAATGACATCCCATTCCCGCTCCATCACAGCTTCAAACAGATCACTCTTTCGAAACTCCGCAGCTGTGATCTGCAGATCTTTTTGATTGCGCATCGCTACTTTCAACGCTTCCTCAGACAAGTCGATGCCAAGTCCCTGCCTGAAATGTCCCAGCTCCAAAAGGCTCAGCAAAATACAGCCGGAGCCAGTGCAAAGATCCAGCACCGATGCCTGCTCTGCCATCCTGCGGGGATAATCCCGCAGCACCAGTTCCACCAATACTTCCGTATCCTGTCTTGGAATCAACACATGCTCATCCACCGAAAAGCGCAGTCCGCAAAACTCCTGATACCCCATAAGATGCTGCAGCGGGATACGCTGCGCACGCCTGATTATCCACTGACGATAACGCTTTAAGGAACTGTTTTCCACAGCGGAGCCCGGGATTTCCTCCGTGCCGTGCAACAGCAGATACGACCTGGATATGTCAAATGCCTCTTCCAGCAAATATCTCGCATCCAATGATGCCTCCGGAACCTGCGCAGCCTCTAACTGCTCCTGTCCTTCCCGCAGCAGCTCGTTCCAGGTCTGTCCCATCACACAGACTCCTTCCAACCAAAGTTTTCTGCCAGATAGGTCTTCCAGTCAAATACTGCTTCCACCGATGCGATGGCAACCTCCGCCATCTCCGCATCCGGCTCTCTCGTCGTCAAATGCTGCAGCCACAGACCCGGCTTGGAAAGAAGATTCACAAGCCCATTGTCCGAGCGGCCTGCCAGACGCAGAAACTCATAAGAAACACCGGCAATCACCGGAATCAGCAAAATACGGGATACCATCCGCAGCCACAGTGTATCCACATGAATTACAGTAAAGAACAAAATACTGATGACCATCACGATCAACAAAAAGCTCGTACCGCATCTCTTATGCAGTCTGGAGCTCTTCAGAACATTCTCCACATTTAGCTCCATGCCATGCTCGATGCAGTTGATACACTTATGCTCCGCGCCGTGGTACATATACACGCGGCGAATATCTTCCATCTCGGAGATCACCGCAACATAAATCAAAAAGATTGCCAGACGGATCACACCCTCCAAAAATGCCATCAATGTAACGGAATGCACCACCGGCTTCAGAAAATTCGACAGCCAGACCGGCAGTACCGAAAAAATCGCCAATGCCAAAATCACGGAAACGATCGTTGTGATCGTCATCAGAATCGAGTCCTGACGTTTCTTTTTCTTTTCGTAGGCGGCTCGCTGCTCCTCAGTCATCTCCGGCTGTTCTTTCTCGCCCTCTTCTTCATAAAAAGAAGCCGACCAGTTCAGCGTCTCAATGCCCAGCACCATCGAATCAATAAAATTAAAGATACCGCGCACAAACGGGATCTGTGTCCAGGCATGCTTTGCCGCCCAGCCCTTCTTCGTCTCTTTCTTCACCTCGATCGTATGATCCGGCTTGCGAACAGCGACTGCGTAGGTGTCTCCATTTTTCATCATGACACCTTCGAGAACAGCCTGTCCTCCGATTCCTGAATATTTCATGGGTTCTCCTTTCCTCCGCCGCAGTGCGATCCATGCGGAGCGCTTTTTACTTTATAGGAAATGCGACGCAATTTCCTATAAAGTTAAAAAGCTGAGTATGTCTCCATACTCAGCCTCGCTTCTGAACCTATCTTAGCCCTGAATGCCGTACTTCTTATTGAACTTATCGATACGACCGCGAGCGGAAGTTGCCTTCTGCTGACCGGTGTAGAAAGGATGGCACTTGGAGCAAACTTCAACACGAATTTCCGGCTTAGTGGATCCGGTTACGAAAGTATTGCCGCAGTTGCAGGTTACAGTTGCCTGATAATACTTAGGATGGATATCAGCTTTCATTCTAATCACCTCATTATAATAATTTGATGGTTTCCGACCATCACACATAAACAGCATGAACACTATATCATACTGCCCTTCAAAAAGCAAGCATTATTTACATGAGTTTCTTCATAACGAAGGCGTAAATCGCCTGATTTTCCTCTTCCCATTTGGTGCACATATGCTCTGCCTCTTCTTTGTCCGGGACAGACACCTCCAGATGGATCAGAGTGCTCTTGCCTTCCCGCACACGGCACTCTACGATATAGTCCTGATTCGTCGAGCGATAATAATCCGCTGTCACGCCGATCTCATTGCGCAGCTTGATCTTATTCTCCTGAAGGAACGCATCGATATCCTCGGTCACACCCTCCGCCATGCGGTTTGCGAAAAAGCTCAGCGCCTCCTCTCCCTCGGAGGTGATCTCATAGCGGGATGTGTTCCGCACCGTCTCCACCTGAATCAAATGGGCATCCAGCAGCTCATTCAGAACCTGCTGGAACGTAAAATAGTTTGTGTATCCTTTATCGAGAAAAAATTCGGACATCTGTGCGTTCGACAACGGAAAGTTTACTTTTTTCAGCATATAAAGTGTCATCAGCTTGTATAACGTAATTGGATCCGATGTCATCTGCGCTTCCTCCTTTTTTCTCGTTTTGTACTACTCGTCCGGTATTTCGTTCTGTGCTTCTTCCCACAGGCAGCCCTGCCAGATTCCCTTCTCCTTCATATGATGATGGATCGTATTCAGCACCGGAATCTTCCTTCGGCTCCACAAAGGCTCAATCAGAATATCAGACGGACCGTCTCCTGTCAAGCGATGAATGACAATATCCGGCCGTAGTCTTGCAATACAGCCGCAGATCAACTCACAATATGCCGTCTCAGACAATGTCCTGAACTTTCCAGCCCGGTAATCCGCCGCCAGATCCGTGCCCTCCAGCACATGCAGCAGCTGCAGCTTCACGCCCTGAATCGGCTGTCGGTTCAGATATTGAATCGTCTCATACATATCTTCTGCCGTCTCGCCCGGCAGACCAAGGATCACATGCGTAATGATCGTAATGTGTTTCGCCGCCAGCTTCGCTACCGCAGTCTCAAAGCAGGGCAGCTCATACCCTCTCCGGATATACCGCGCTGTGTCCTCATGGATCGTCTGTAGGCCAAGCTCCACCCACACCGGCTTTTTCTCATTCAGCTCTGCCAGCAGCTCAATAACTTCATCCGGCAGGCAATCGGGTCTTGTCGCAATAGACAGCACTGCTACTTCCGGGCAGGCGATGGCTGCCTCAAACAGCTCCCGCAGCCGCCAGACCGGTGCATAGGTATTCGTATATGCCTGAAAATATGCGATATAGCGTCCGGTGGTGTCTTTCTTTTTGATCCGCTCGATCTCATGATGGATCTGCTCTATGACAGAAAGCGCTGCCGGCGCCGCAAAATCCCCAGAGCCGCCGGCACTGCAAAAGATGCAGCCCCGCGTCCCCAGCGTCCCATCCCGGTTCGGACAGGACATGCCGCCGTTCAGCGCCAGCTTGTAGAGCTTTCCGCCATAGGTCTGTTTTAATTCATAATCTAAAGAATAATAAGGCTTCTCACCCCAACGTCTCATTCGATAAACTTTTTCACTGCTGCACTGACTGTCTCTGCAACTCTCGGATCAAATGCTTCCGGCAGAATGTTCACATCAGAGCGATCCTCTTCCGGTACCAGTCCGGCGATGGCTTCTGCTGCAGCCAGCTTCATCTCCTCGGTAATTGCAGTCGCTCTGCCTTCCAGCGCGCCCTTGAAAATGCCAGGGAAGATCAGGACATTGTTGACCTGATTCGGGAAATCGGAACGTCCGGTACCAACAACTCTCGCACCTGCTTCTCTCGCCAGATCCGGCATAATCTCCGGAACCGGATTTGCCATCGCGAACAGGATTGCATCTTTATTCATAGAAGCAACCATCTCCTTGCTCACAATACCCGGAGCGGAAACACCGATGAAGACATCTGCACCCTTCAGAGCATCTGCCAGACTGCCGGTCTCATGCTCCAGATTCGTCTCGTCCATCATGCGCTCCTGCATCCAGTTCAGACCATCCATGCCCTTGCACAGAATGCCGACCTTATCACACATCGTCACATGCTTGAAGCCATAGCGAAGCAGCAGCTTCGTAATAGCAACACCTGCGGAACCTGCGCCATTTACAACGACCTTACAATCTTCTTTCTTCTTGCCGGTAACTTTCAAAGCGTTGATCAGACCTGCCAGTACAACGATGGCTGTACCGTGCTGGTCATCGTGAAATACCGGAATGCTCAGGCGCTCTTTCAGACGCTCCTCGATCTCAAAACATCTCGGTGCGGAGATATCCTCCAGATTGATGCCGCCAAATGCCGGTGCAATACGAACGACCGTCTCGATGATCTCCTCGGTATCCTGTGTATCCAGACAGATCGGCACTGCGTTCACGCCGCCAAACTCCTTAAACAAAACTGCCTTGCCTTCCATAACCGGCATCGCTGCAAGCGCACCGATATTTCCAAGACCGAGTACCGCGCTGCCATCGGAAACAACGGCTACGGTGTTTGCCTTTATCGTGTAGGTATATGCCTTCTCCGGATCCTTCGCAATCTCCTTACAAGGCTCTGCAACACCGGGTGTGTAAGCAAGCGCCAGATCTTCTCTGCTGGAAACGCTCATCTTTGCGGTGGTCTCCAATTTTCCGTTCCACTGTTCATGAAGCTGTAATGCTTTTTCGTTTGTCGTCATAATCTTCTCCATTTCAGGGGCTGCGCCCTCTACACTCTTTTTCTTCTTACGAGTATAGCATAGGAATTTCTGAAAAACAACTTCCCAATTTTAAAAATAGGGCGTATAATAAAGGTCTATATTGTTATTTATTTTATTTTTAAAGTTTCTTTTTTTATAATTTTTTATAGGTATATTTTATCAAAACGAGGATTTCATTTTATGCATGAAAAATTGAACACGCTTCCGGTTGCCCAATTGCGTGAACGGGCAAAAGCAGCCGGGATCAAGGGGATTTCTTCCCTGAAAAAAGCAGAGCTGATTGAGCGCCTCTGCGCTGTTTCTGATGCCTCTGAGCAGGCAGAAGCAGCACCTGAAAAGACTGCAAGAAAGTACATGCCTTCTCGCCGGCCGAAAGCTCCTGTACAACGCCAAAAGCCTGTTTCGCAGGAAACGCCGGCTTCCGTGCCTGAGCCGCAGGCAGTGGCAGAACCAGTCGAGGAACCAGTAAAAGAGCTGCCCGCTTCTCCCCGCGAAGCCGTGGAAGAAGCAAAATCCGCGCCCGTCATCTCCCCTTACAACAGCGGTGAAATCGTCTCCGGTGTTCTGGAAATTATCCAGGAGGGCGGTTTCGGATTCCTGCGCTGTGAAAATTATTTATCCAGTGAGAATGATATTTTTGTCAGTCAGCCGATGATCCGCCGTTTCAATCTTAAGACCGGCGATTATGTTACCGGCATGAAGCGCATCAAGACCGCTGCGGATCGAAATGCAGCCCTTCTTTATATTAACGATGTCAATGGTCTGCATCCCGCAGTCGTTGCCCGCAGAAGACCTTTTGAAAGTCTGACACCGATTTTCCCCAACGAGCGCATCCATCTGGAGACAGAGGACGGTCCGATGGCGACTCGCATCATCGACCTTGTCAGCCCGGTAGGAAAGGGACAGCGTGGTATGATCGTCTCCCCGCCCAAGGCAGGTAAGACAACGCTGTTAAAGCAGACCGCCAGAGCGATTCAGCAGAATCATCCTGATATTCATCTGATCATTCTGCTCATTGATGAGCGACCGGAGGAGGTCACCGACATCCGCGAATCTCTGGACGGCGACCGCGTGGAGGTCATCTATTCCACTTTTGACGAGACCCCGGAGCATCACCGCCGCGTGAGCGAGATTGTTCTCGAACGTGCAAAGCGTCTCGTGGAATGCCATCAGGATGTTGTGATCTTACTGGATTCCATCACCCGTCTGGCGCGTGCCTACAACCTGCTCGTACCGCCTTCCGGACGAACCCTGTCCGGCGGACTGGACCCGACGGCACTTTATATGCCAAAGCAGTTTTTTGGTGCTGCCAGAAACACCCGTGAGCAGGGCAGTCTGACGATTCTTGCTACTGCCCTCGTGGAAACCGGCAGCCGCATGGACGATGTGATTTTTGAGGAATTTAAGGGCACCGGAAATATGGAGCTTGTGCTGGACCGCAAATTGTCCGAGCGGCGCATCTTCCCCGCCATCGACCTGTTAAAGAGCGGCACACGAAGAGAGGATCTGCTGCTGACTTTCGACGAACAGCAGACGATGGATCTCGTCCGGCGCTATCTCGGCACCGGCAAAAACGAGGAAACGATGGATCGAGTGCTGGATCTGTTCTCCCACACAAAGAACAACCGCGAGTTTCAGGTCATGGTTCGGAAGACTTTTGGAAACCGGGAACCTTCTAATATGAAAAAGTAAACAAAATGTACCTTCGGCATTGACAATTACTTGTTAGCTGGTTATAATCCCTATATGTTCACTAGGTATTGATATCACCAAGGAGGTTATTCTTATGTACGCATATTTTGATAATGCGGCTACAACAGCTGTCAGTCAGTCTGTTGCTGATGCAATGCGTCCTTATTTTACAGAAGTATATGGCAACCCTTCCAGCCTGCACAGTGTTGGACAGCGTGCTGCCGAGGCACTGGTTTCCGCTCGTGAGACCGTAGCGAAATTATTAAATGCAAAGCCCAGCGAGATCTACTTTACTTCCGGCGGAAGCGAAGCAGACAATCAGGCGATCCTGTCTGCTGCACATCTCGGCGCAAGAAAGGGCAAGAAGCACATCATTTCCACCGCTTTTGAGCATCATGCCGTTCTGCACACTCTGAAAAAGCTGGAAAAAGAGGGCTTTACCGTAACCCTGCTCTCCCCTCATCATGATGGTGTCATCAAAGTTGAGGACGTTGAGAATGCAATTCAGGATGATACCTGTCTTGTTACGATCATGTACGCAAACAACGAAGTCGGCACTGTTCAGCCCATCCCGGAAATTGGCGCATTATGTCGCAGCCGTAAGATCCTTTTCCACACCGATGCAGTTCAGGCAATCGGACACATTCCGGTAGATGTTCAGGCAGATCAGATCGACATGCTGTCCCTGTCCGCTCATAAGTTCCACGGACCGAAGGGCACCGGCGTTTTATACTGCCGCAATGGTGTCGCATTGCAGAGCCTCATCGAAGGCGGCGCTCAGGAGCGCAGCAAACGTGCCGGTACAGAGAATATCCCGGGCATTGTTGGATGTGCAACCGCTATGAAGGAAGCCATCGACCATCTGGAAGAGAACAGCAAGAAGGTTCTTGAGATGCGTGAGCGTCTTTGCGACGGCATCCTGTCTTCCATTCCCCACAGCCAGTTAAACGGCGACCGCGTTCACCGCGTTCCCGGCAACCTGAACTTCTGTTTCGAGGGCATCGAGGGCGAGTCCCTGCTGCTCTGGCTGGATGAGAAGGGCATCGCCGCATCTTCCGGTTCTGCCTGCACATCCGGTTCTCTGGAGCCCAGCCATGTACTGCTCTCTATGGGTGTCCCTGTTGAAATTGCACACGGTTCTCTGCGTTTGTCTCTGGATGCGACAAATACCATGGAAGAAGTTGAGCACGCTCTGGAGGTCCTTCCGTCTATCGTAGCTTACCTTCGTCAGATGTCCCCCGTATGGCAGAGACTGCAGAAAGGAGAAGAAGAATATGTTATACAGTGAGAAGGTCATGGACCATTTTAGAAATCCCCGCAATGTCGGCACCATCGAGGATGCGGACGGTGTTGGTGAAGTAGGAAACGCTACCTGCGGTGACATCATGAAGATCTTTCTGAAGATTGAGAATAATATCATCGTGGATGTAAAGTTCAGCACCTTCGGATGTGGTTCCGCTATCGCCAGCAGTTCTATGGCAACTGAGCTGATCAAGGGCAAATCCGTAGACGAAGCAATGACCCTGACAAACAAGGCAGTTGCTGAGGCGCTGGACGGACTTCCCGCACACAAGATGCACTGTTCTGTATTGGCTGAGGAAGCAATCCAGGCAGCACTGGATGATTATCATAAGAGATATCCGGAAGGAAAGTAAACCCTCTTAAGATTTTTCAACAATGTGTATATAAAAAAGGGAAGGTACAATAACGGGCTGTGGAATCCTCGCCATGTTATTGTACTTTTTCTTTTTTTGCCGAAAAAATCTTTGATAAGAAAACATTTCTGGATAGCGATGCCTTTTTACACGATTCTCCCTTGACAGTCTGCCTTTCTTCCTGTATAAAGGAAGCACACTACTTACACGGCTGCAGGCTTTTCGCCCGTGCCTGGATGAAATGGAGATTTTTTATGAAACGATTTCTTGCTTTTTTGACTGCTTCTGTTTTGGCTTTGTCCCTTCTTGTAGGATGTTCTGCAAAGGGAAATGGCAATGGTTCTGATTCCGCTGCGAAGCTGCCAGGTTCTTTGTCCGATATTGTGGATGCGATCTATAAAGAGCAGGAGTGCCCGCTGGATGTGACAACGGAGGATGTAGATCTGACCGATGAGTGGACGCTTTCTTCTTTTACCGGACTGACGGATGCTTCTGAAATAAAGGAAGCTGTTGCTTCTGAGCCGATGATATCTTCCATTGCGTATTCCCTCGTTGTTGTTCGCGTTGCAGACGCAAACAAGGCTCCGGATGTTGCAAAAGAGATGATCGATGGCATCAATCCCCGCAAGTGGGTTTGTGTCGAAGCGGATGATATTCAGGCAGTTTCTTATGACGATGTTGTCCTGCTGTTCATGGTAGATTCTGAGCTTGGTTATTCTTCTGAGACGGTGGTAGATGCATTTGCTTCCGCTTATCAGATCAAGGAGTTTTCCGCACAGTATTCCAAATAATCCTACATCCTGATGATACGATGAGGTTCTGATGATTTTTTCGAGTCTTACTTTTTTGTATGTATTTTTGCCTCTGGTGCTTCTCATCTATGTGCTTGTACCGACGAAGTTCCGCAATACGGTTTTGTTCGTCTCCAGTCTGCTGTTTTATGCCTGGGGCGAACCCCGTTCGGTGCTTCTGCTGCTTGCCGTAGTCGGAATCACCTGGGGCTGCGGACTTTTTCTGCAGCATGTTGGCTCCGGCTCTCGCTATGCGAAGCCGGGGCTTGTTTTGTTCTGTGCATTTTGTATTCTGCTGCTGGGATATTTCAAATACGCCGGCTTTTTCGTAGACAGCTTTTGCGCTGTGACTGGGCTCCCTGCACCGGTGCTGAATATTGCGCTGCCGCTTGGCATCAGCTTTTATTTGTTTCAGGCGCTCAGCTATGTGGTGGATGTCTACCGCGGCACTTACCCGGCGGAACGAAACCTCATCCGTTTCGGTGCATATCTTGCGCTGTTTCCACAGCTCATTGCCGGACCGATCGTTCGCTATGGTGATGTCCGAACGGAGATGTACGAACGCACGCTGTCCCCTGCCCAGTGGTACTCTGGCTTTCGGCGTTTTCTTGTCGGTCTTGCCAAGAAGACCCTGCTTGCCAATCCTCTTGGTGCGCTGGCAGCGCTTCCGACAGACAATTCCGCTCCGTCGGTTCTGCTCTACTGGCTTGCAGCGATTGCCTACACGCTCCAGATTTATTATGATTTTTCCGGATACAGCGATATGGCGATTGGGTTGGGACAGATCCTCGGCTTTTCTTTTCCGGAAAATTTCCGCTATCCCTACGAGTCCCGCAGTATCACCGAGTTTTGGAGACGCTGGCATATCACGCTGGGCAGTTGGTTCCGGGAATATGTCTACATTCCTCTTGGCGGCAGCCGCGTCGGAAAAGCGCGCCTGTTCCGCAATCTGCTCCTTGTCTGGGCTTTGACCGGACTGTGGCATGGCGCTGCATGGAACTTTGTCCTGTGGGGACTATGGTATGCGGCGTTGCTCATTTTAGAAAAGTTCTGTTATCCGAAGATTTCTTCTCATCTGTACGTTCTGCTTGCAACGGTGCTTGGCTTCGTCCTGTTTCAGGCGGGAAGTCTCACGGAGGTCGGACATTGGTACACCAGCATGTTTGGTGCTGCCGCGCTGCCTTTTTGTACACCGGATACCTGGTATCACTTTTTGAGCAATGCAGTCTTGCTCGTCGCCGGAGTGATCGGGTGTACATCCCTCCCCCATCATCTGTGGGAAACGCTGCGCAAGACCCCTGTGCAGGAATCCTACCTGGAAGCCGCCGGAATGCTGCTGTTGCTGCTGTTTTGTACAGCTTGGCTTGTGGACGGCTCGTACAATCCATTCCTGTATTTTCGGTTCTGAAAGGAGGTCGCTTTGCGAAAACACATACCGCTTTTTTTCTTGCTTGGGTGCTGGCTGATGCTGGCGATCTTGTTTCTCGCTTTGCCCGATCAAAAAACATCTTTTTCCGAACGGCGTTCCCTGGCACAGTTTCCGAAGCTGTCTGTCCAGACAGTCACAAGCGGACGTTTCATGGAACAGTTTGAGACGTATGCCGCCGATCAGTTTCCCGGCAGAGATACATTCCGTGCGCTCAAAGCCGGGCTGCAGCGCTTTGTTTTGCAACAAAAAGATGTGAATGGAATTTATGTAACAAAAAACGCAGACAAGGAAACGGTTGCTGCCGCTATGTTGTATCCGCAAAGCGACGCCTCTGTTTCCCATGCGCTGCAATGCTTTGACCGGATCTACGCGACTTATCTGGAAGGGACAAATACAAAGCTCTACGCTGCAATCATTCCGGATAAGAACTCTTATCTGGCAAAGCAGACCGGACATCTCTCACTGGATTATGATGATTTTTCCAGTACCTTTGAAGAGGGCATGACCTGGGCGCAGTGGATTGACCTTACAGATACTCTCTCTGCAGATTGCTACTATCGCACTGATCCACACTGGGATCAGACCAAGCTTCTGCCTGTGGCGCAGAAACTGCTGGCAGCTCTGGGAAAGGGCGGGGATGCATGGACCGAGCAGGATGTTACTCTGTCCATATCCGATATGCCATTTTCCGGCGTATATTGTGGACAGACCGCGCTGCCATTGACACCGGACACGCTCACCTGGTATACCAATGATGTGCTGGAATCCTGCGAAGTGTCAGATGCGAATGGTGCATCGTTATTGTATGACGCCGATGCACTCTCCGGGAAAGATCCCTATTCGTTCTTTTGTTCCGGTTCTGTGCCGCTTTTGACGATCACAAATCCAAATGCGCAGACCAACCGCAATCTGGTGATCTTCCGGGATTCTTTCGGCAGCAGCATCGCACCGCTTCTCGTTCCTGCCTACCGCAGCATTACTCTGATCGACACGCGATACATGTCGCCCTCTCTTATCGGAGATTATGTCACCTTTACCGATCAGGATGTGTTATTCTTATACAGCACCGTTCTCTTAAACGACAGCAGCACGCTCCGATAACCGAAGCGTGCTGTATTTTTGTATAAAAAAGCGCCGCATTTTTATACAACCTGATTCATCTGATACAGTCCTGCTGGCTTTCCAGCCAGGAACTTTGCTGCCTGAATCGCTCCCTTTGCGAAAATCGCCTTGGAATATGCAGTGTGATTCAGGGTGATGACTTCATCCTGTCCGGCAAAGATCACATCGTGAATACCGACAATCGTGCCGCCGCGCACTGCACTAATGCCGATTTCCTTCGGATCGCGCTTTCTGCGAACGTCCGAACGATCATATACATAATGATACTCATTTTCCAGAGTCTCATTGATCTTGTCTGCCAATGCGATTGCGGTACCGCTGGGTGCATCCAGCTTCTGATTATGATGCTTTTCTACGATTTCAATATCAAATCCGGCATCCGCCAAAACCGGCGCTGCTACTTCCAACAGCTTCATCAACAGATTGATGCCGACAGACATATTTGCGGAACGCAGGATCGCAACCTTTTCAGAAGCCTCTTCTACTTTCCGCAGCTGCGCCTCGGAAAGTCCTGTGGTGCAGAGCACACAGGGAAGCTGCTTTGCCACGCAGGCATCCAACAGTCCATCCACCGCTGCTGCTCCGGAAAAGTCGATGACAACATCCGCTTCCACATCGCAGGCGTCCATCGAAGGAAATACCGGATACGACATCTCTTCGGAAACTCGCGGATCAATTCCGGCTACGATCTCCAGCTGTTCTTCGGCAGAAGCCAAATCAGTAATTACACGCCCCATATGGCCCATACAACCATGCATAATAACACGAATCATTTCCTAACCTCTTTCGTTTCTTACAGTAAGTTCTGTCTGTGCATTGCGCTGCGCAGCTTTTCTGCATGCTCCGGCTCCATCGGAGAAAGCGGTCTTCTCAGTGCGCCCGTCTTCCAGCCAAGCATACCCATCGCAGTCTTAACCGGGATCGGATTTACTTCACAGAACAGAGCATCGATCAGCTCGATTGCCTGCAGCTGGATCTTGCGGCTCTCTTCTACATTGCCTTCCAGATAGGAAGCAACCATCTGATGCGTCATCTCCGGTGCTACATTGCTCAGAACGGAGATCACACCAACGCCGCCCAATGCCAGCAGCGGAACAACCTGATCGTCATTTCCGGAATAAATATCAATGCAGCCGTCTGCCAGTGCAGCAAGCTTTGCAACCTGGCTGATGTTGCCGGATGCTTCCTTGATGCCGACAATGTTCGGAACGGTCTTTGCTAACTGAACTGCGGTTTCCGGCAGAATGTTGCAGCCGGTACGGGACGGTACGTTATACAGAATGATCGGCAGGCTTACACGCTCTGCAACTGCAGTGAAATGCTCAATCAGACCCTTCTGTGTCGCCTTGTTATAATAGGGAGTTACCACAAGCAATCCGTCCGCTCCTGCCTTTTCCGCCTCTGTGGACAGATAGATCGCAGTGTCCGTGCAGTTGGAACCAGTACCTGCGATTACCGGGATGCGGCCTGCGGTATGCTTTACTGCAAAACGGATCGTGTCCAGATGCTCCTTGTGTGTCAGAGTCGATGCCTCACCGGTCGTACCGCAGATAATAATGGCATCTGTTCCTCTGGTGATCTGGTCGTCAATAATGCGTCCCAGCTCTTCGTAATTGACTTCGTTCTTCTCGGTAAAAGGGGTGATAATTGCGACACCCGCGCCCTTAAATATTGCCATGATGGCCTCCTTCTTTATTATGCGGCGTTTTGTAAACTGCGATCCACGCGGAGCGGTTTTTGCTTTATAGGAAATGCAACGCAATTTCCTATCGAACAAAAAAACCGGTGCCCGAAGGCACCGGTAAAAATCGTTCTTCCAAACGGAAAAAACTCGTTTCACAGTAGCGCCCCATCTGCTTCAGATGACAGTCATATAATTTTTCATCATATGCCCAAGAAAACTGCCTCGGAACAGCTTCCTTTCGGCGCTCGCACCTTTCCTCTGTCATCGTCTGTGCCCGAACACATCTGACAGGCTACTCATCACTCGCGCAACCTCTACTCGTTATTGCTCTTTTAATGATAGCGGATGTTCCCGCTTTTGTCAACTATGTAAAACGACCTTTTCGGTCATTCCGGTGTTTCTCCCGCCCATTCCAGTTTATTGATCGATACTTCGTAGGCAGTCCGCTTCTCGCTCTCTTCCTCGCTGATCCGCTTCGTGTACTCCCGGCTCTGCACTCTGCCCCAGATCCGGACATGGCCGCCGATCTCAAATCCAGCTGCGTATCTGGCATTTCTTCCCCATGCGATACAGGGAATATAATCGCTCTTTCCATACGGGCGGTTCACTGCCAGCAACAAATCTGCGATTTCTCTGCCCAGCGGCGTTTTCCGATAGATCGGCGTCTTGCAGACATAGCCATCCAGATAGATCTGATTCGTCTTCGTATAGTCCGTAAACTCATCGAGAAATTGCAGCTCCCGCACAAAGACGGACAGCACCAGTCTGTTTTTCAGTCCTTCGTGGCGGTTGTAGGAACGGAACTGACCGGTCGCCTCCAGCGTCATTCCCCGGTAGTCTCCGGTCACATCAATCAGCCGCTCTGACAGCATCAGCGGAATGATGTCCGCCTGATCGCTCAGCCGGTGCACAAGAAGCTCCAGCACATAGAAGCCTTCTCCAAAGATTTCATGACTGAACGTAAATCCACTAACTACTTCCCCGATCACGGTTGCCTTGTTGTTTTCCATGCTTTTGTCTGTCATCTGTTTCTCCTCCATTTTCAGATCCGGTTTTTACATCGTTGTCGCACCGTATTTCCTTGTTGTGTCTCAACATATGTAAGAATAGCGAATCTTTATGCAAAGGTTAATAAAAAAGCATCGCAGAAACAGACTTGTACACATAGCTACAGAATAAGAAAAGGGGAGTTTCCGTCGAAACTCCCCGAAGTTTATTATTTCTTGCGAAGACCTGCTCTCTTTCTCATCAGAGGATCCAGAATTCTCTTACGGATACGCAGATGCTCCGGTGTTACCTCCAGCAGCTCATCGGTATCGATGAATTCCAGACACTGCTCCAGACTCATCTCAATCGGAGGAACCAGACGCAGTGCATCATCGGAACCGGATGCACGGGTGTTGGTCAGCTGCTTCTTCTTGCAGACATTGACCTCAACATCCTCGCTCTTACCGTTCTGACCGATGACCATACCAGCGTAAACCTTCTCGCCAGGTCCGATAAACAGGCTGCCGCGCTCCTGTGCATTGTACAGACCGTAAGTGATGGTCTCGCCGCTCTCGAATGCGATCAGAGATCCCTGCTTACGATACTGAATGTCGCCCTTGTACTCCTCATATCCGTCAAAGACAGCGTTCATGATACCGTTACCCTTTGTGTCGGTCATGAACTCGCCACGATAGCCGATCAGACCTCTGGACGGGATCATGAACTCCAGACGGCTGTAGCCGTTGCCTGCAGTACCGATGCCCTGCAGCTCACCCTTACGGCTGCTCAGCTTCTGGATAACAGAACCCGCGAACTCTTCCGGAACGTCTACATAAACAAGCTCCATCGGCTCTAACTTGCGGTTGCGGTCATCATACTTATACAGAACCTCTGCCTTGGATACTGCAAACTCATAACCTTCACGACGCATATTCTCGATCAGGACAGACAGATGCAGCTCACCACGGCCGGATACCTTGAAGCAATCGGTGTTGTCAGTCTCCTCGACACGCAGGGAAACGTCGGTATTCAGCTCACGGAACAGACGCTCTCTCAGATGTCTGGAAGTTACGAACTTGCCCTCTGTACCTGCCAGAGGGGAATCGTTTACAAGGAAGTTCATGGAAATGGTCGGCTCAGAAATCTTCTGGAACGGAATTGCTTCCGGATTCTCCGGTGCACAGATCGTATCACCGATGTGCAGATCTTCGATACCGGACAGAGCAACGATGTCGCCTGCCTTTGCTTCCTGAACGTCTACCTTATTCAGACCTTCGAACTGGTACAGCTTTGTGATGCGGACTCTGCGCATCTTGTCCGGATCATGATGATTTACCAGAACAGCTTCCTGATTTACCTTCAGAGTACCGTTGTCGATCTTGCCGACACCGATACGGCCTACATAGTCGTTGTAGTCGATGGTACTGATCAGAACCTGTGTGGGAGCATCCTCGTCCACCTCCGGACCTGGGATACCATTGATGATTGCATCAAACAAGGGCTTCATGTCCTTGCGCTCATCTTCCAGATTTGCCATGGCAAATCCGCTCTTTGCAGAAGCGTATACGAACGGGCAGTCTAACTGCTTGTCATTTGCATCCAGGTCTAACAGAAGCTCTAATACTTCGTCCTCTACTTCTTCCGGACGAGCTTCCGGACGGTCGATCTTGTTGATGCAGACAACTACGGACAGGTTCAGCTCCAGCGCCTTGCGCAGAACAAACTTTGTCTGAGGCATGGTTCCCTCAAAAGCGTCTACCACCAGGACAACACCATCTACCATCTTCAGAACACGCTCAACCTCGCCGCCGAAGTCTGCATGTCCGGGAGTATCAATGATGTTGATCTTGATGTCACCGTACTGTACTGCTGTATTCTTGGAGAGAATGGTGATACCGCGCTCTCTCTCGATGTCGTTCGAGTCCATGACACGCTCTCTGACTTCCTGATTCTCACGGAAGACACCGCTCTGACGCAGCAGCTGATCTACCAGTGTAGTTTTACCGTGGTCAACATGGGCGATGATTGCGATGTTGCGCACGTCTTCTCTTCTCTTTCTCATAATTGGACTATCCTCCATACTTTCGGGCTGAAAGAAAGGGCAGTTTGGAAACCGCCCTTTCGAATTGCTATACTAACTATACTAGTCTAGCACACTTTTTTTAGATTGCAACCCTTTTCTTCGCCAAAAGCCGCGTATTTTCGATGCTTTTTTCGCATTTAATCCTCAAATACCTGTACTTTTCCGGAAATCGTTCCCAGATACAGCGCCCGCAGTTCGTTCATTTTTGCCTGACCGCTGGTACCTTCTGTGATCTGCTTTTTCAGATGCTCTAACTGCGTCTCCGGCACCGGAACCTGCAAAATAACGTTCTCCCCGTAGTTGCTGTCGATCGCCGTCAGCTCCTCCTGTCCGAGAATGTATAAGATCTTACCGATACCCACATAGTCTGTCGTGATCTCCAAAAGCTGTGCCGGCTGCTTGTCCACAAGAACGGATGCTGCCAGACCTGCCTTTGCGCCTTCGGAATACGCCCGTACAAGACCGCCTGTCCCAAGAAGCGTTCCACCAAAATAACGGGTCACGGTCACAAGGGTATTGCAAAGACCGGCTCCCTGTACCACATCCAGAATCGGGCGTCCCGCTGTTCCGCTGGGCTCGCCGTCGTCACTGGCACGCACAAGCTCCTGCTTTTTTCCTAATATATAGGCGTAGCACACATGATTTGCGCTCCAATGCTGCTTATGTAATGCTTCCAGATGCGCCTGCACTTCCTCCTCCGTCTCCACATGATAGACGTTTGTGATAAATCTCGACTTTTTCTCTACGGTCTCCGCCTCGCCGCTCTCATACACGGTACGGTATCCAACCAGTTTCTCCATATCGCCCTCCAAATGCCGTTTTCTCTTCTGTCTCGTTTTTCAGGAATTTATAATCCTCGATCGTCTCTTCCAAGACAACCGGTGTCACACCTGCCTCTAACAGCTTTGCGCCCAGCTCCTCGACCTCCTGTCTCGAATACGAAAGTGCCGGAAGAGTCCGTCGCTCCGTCCCCGGTGTCTTGCTGACCCGAAGCCCATACAGATCCAGACTGCCCCGCCAGTCCTTCGTCACCTCATAACGGAGCATAAAAGCCTGTCCCTGTTCATCCTGCATCATTCTCTGTCCACAAATCTGAAATGTCCGCATCGTTCTACTCCCTTTTTTGTTATTTGCAGCCGAAGCTGCCCCATGATGTCTTTTGCAGGAAATATATGCAGCTTCTGATCGGAATAGAACTATTTTTCAGTATATCATAGATTTTTTTATCTGGAAAGTTCTGATTGCGCATGGTATACTCGTGCTATACTTGTACCAGAAAGAAGTTATCACCATTCGTAATTGCCGGAGCTTTTACAGCTTCGGAGCGAGGTTTTTTATGAATTTAGGAAAAGAAAAAGTAGAATCTTATATCAATCACCGACAGGCGGGCAAGCAGCGCACCGGGCATCACGCCATCTCCATTGTGCTCCGCGCACTGCTTCTCTTCTTTGTGATCCTGTTTTTCGTTGGCGGCGGATTCGCCTACGGCGCATGGCAGGGCATCATCAAGGAAGCGCCGAATCTGGAGAGCGTCAGCGTCGCTCCAAAGGGCTACGCCACTGTTCTGTATGACCGGGATGGCGCACCGATGCGCAGTCTCGTGCAGGCAGGCTCCAACCGCACCGAAGTATCTTTTGAGGATCTTCCGAAAAATCTGATCAATGCTTTTGTCGCCATTGAGGACGAGCGATTCTTCACCCACAATGGAATCGACGTCAAAGGCATCTTCCGCGCAGCTTTTGTCGGCATTTCCACCGGACATTTTTCTGAGGGTGCCAGCACCATCACCCAGCAGCTCATCAAAAATAATGTGCTGGGAGGCGGTTCCGAGTCCAACTGGACGGATCGCATCGTGCGGAAATTACAGGAGCAGTATCTTGCCGTTCAATTGGAAAAACAGATGTCCAAAGAGACGATCCTGACGAACTATCTAAATACCATCAACCTCGGCAGCAATACCCTCGGTGTGGAAGCTGCCGCAAACCGCTATTTTAACAAGCATGTGTCGGAGCTGACCTTATCCGAATGCGCCGTTGTCGCTTCTATCACGAAGAATCCTTCGGCGTACAATCCCATCACGCATCCCGACAAAAATGCGGAGCGCCGCGCCACAGTCCTGAAGCGGATGCTGAATCAGGGTCTGATCAACGAGTTCCAATACGAAGAGGCGCTGAATGACAATGTGTACGATCGCATTCAGAATGTAAACACGGCCTCCTCCACCGGAAAGCCCTACACCTATTTTGAGGATGCGGTTGTGGAAAGTGTCATTTCTGATCTGCAGGAGGAACTTGGCTACACCCAGACACAGGCTTTCAACCTGCTCTACAGCGGCGGGCTGCGCATCTACACGACGATGGATTCCGACATTCAGGCGATTGTGGACGATGAGATAAACAACACCGCCAACTATCCGGTGGAGCGCTATTCCTTCACCTACTCCCTGCGCATTGAGCACGCGGACGGCTCTGTTTCAACGTACAACGAAAACTCCATCCGCTCCTACTTCCAGAATTACGAGAATGCTCCGGCATTTAATCTGGTATTTGATACAAAAGAAGAAATTAACGACCTGGTAAACCAGTACAAATCCGTACAGATCAAGGAAGGCGATACGGTTGCCGAGGAATCCCTCGACATCACACTGCAGCCTCAGGCTTCTATGGTTGTGCTGGATAACTCTACCGGACAGGTTGTTGCCATCAGCGGCGGCCGCGGAGACAAGACCGCCAGCCTCAGCCTCGACCGCGCAACAGATTCTACCCGTCAGCCCGGCTCCTGCTTCAAGGTGCTGGCAGACTTTGCTCCGGCACTGGATACCCGCAGCGCAACTCTGGCAACGACCTATTACGATGCTCCCTTCTCTGCGGACGGCAAAGCATTTGCGAACTGGTGGGGCAGCGATTATGTAGGCTACGCCAATATCAGACAGGGCATCGTCTACTCCATGAACATCATTGCGACAAAGTGCATGGTCCAGACGGTCACACCGGGAGTTGGCTATAATTATCTGAAGGAATTTGGCTTCACGACACTGGAAGACGGCAGACAGACCTCCGCCGGATTTATCACCGACGTTGTGCCTGCCCTGTGTCTCGGTGGTATCACAAACGGTGTCACCAATCTGGAAATGACCGCCGCTTACACCACCATCGCCAACGGCGGTGTCTACAACGAACCGGTCTTTTACACGCGAATCGAAGACCGCAATGGCCGTGTGATTCTCGAAAAAGAAGCTTCCACTCATCGCGTTCTCGAAGAATCCACTTCTGTCCTTGTGACCAGCGCGATGGAAGATACCTTCTCCACAGAGGCATCTCCCTGGGAAGAATATGGTGTCCATGCTCTCGGTCAGGGACTGAATACCGGCGATATGAGCTACGCGGCAAAGAGTGGCTCCACCACAAACAATCACGATGTCTGGTTCGAGGGCTACTCCCCTTACTACACCTGCGGCATCTGGTCCGGCTATGATGAATCCGTTTCCTTCGGTTACGGACAGGACTTCCACAAGACCATCTGGGCAAATGTCATGCGCCGCATCCACACCGGACTCATCGACACCGGATTCCGCACTTCGCCCAATGTCGTCTCCGCGCAGATCTGCAGTCTGTCCGGAAAACTGGCCGTTGCCGGTGTCTGCGGTGAGGGCGATGATGCCGGATACGTCTACACGGAATACTTCACAGACGGAACCCAGCCGACGTCCTACTGCAACCGCCACGTAAAAGTGAGCGTCTGCAAAGACTCCGGACTGCCCGCCACAGAATATTGTCCGCCGGACTCCATCGAGGAAAAAGTCTATGTGAACATTGATACCGCGGATCTGGACGAAAATCCCGATGTGGTGACAGACGATACGAAATACGCACTGCCGTCAGAATTTGCAAATCAAACCTGCGATCTGCACACCGAAGAAGAGACGGAAAGCGAGACGTTAGAGGAGGGCGAGAGTCAGGCAGGGAAGAGAGAAAATACAAGATCGGATACTTCCGAAAGCGAGGCGGAGACGTCAGCAGAGAATGAAGAGACTCCTTAAAATTTGGAGATTTCTTTGAGGTGTTGCAGCCAAAATCCCGCTAAAATAGTTGAAAAATAATACTGCATATAATATACTACTCATGAGTATACTACTCGTGAGTAGTATTTTTTTGCTTTATAGGAAAATGCGTTGCATTTCCTATAAAGCAAAAAAGCGCTCCGCGTGGATCGCACTGCGGCGGAAAGGAATTTGTCGCTTCGCGACCCGCCGCAGGCGGAGAATCCTGCTTTGCAGGATTCTATTTTCATTGTTTTAATGGGAGGATTCTTATGATTGGACGAGTCGAAGAACTAAAACAATTAGAGAAATTCTACAACAGTTCCAAGTTCGAATTTTTGACGATGTATGGACGTCGAAGAATCGGAAAAACAACCATCCTGAGGGAATTTGCAAATCGTCATACAGCAATGTTCTTTTCCGCTCAGGAGAAAAACGATTCTCTAAACTTGGTTGATTTTTCGAAAACTGTTCAGACATTTTTTGAAGGCGGTTTCATCTCCGCTTTTCCGAACTGGGAAGCCGCATTTGACTACATCACACGCAAAACGTCGGAAGAAAAGCTGGTGCTGATCATCGACGAGTTCCCATTTTTAGCAGAACCCAATCCTTCGATCAAAAGCATTTTACAGCACACGATCGACCATGTATGGAAAGAGAAAAATATTTTTCTCATTCTGTGCGGTTCCAGCGTGAGCTTTATGCTGAATGATGTCATGGGATACAAAAGCCCGCTATACGGAAGAATCACTGGCAATATGGAAGTGAAGCCATTTGATTATCTGGAGAGCGCAGAATTTTTTCCGCACTATACGCAAACAGAAAAGGCAATTGCCTACGGAATCTTAGGCGGTGTTCCCCGCTATCTGGAGGCTTTTTCGCCGGAGCTTTCTCTGGAGGAAAATATAAAAAACAACCTGCTCACAGAGGGTTCTTTTCTGAATGACGAACCTCAGACGCTTCTGCGTATCGAATTGCGCGAGCCATCCGTCTACAATTCCATTTTGGAATCTATTTCGAACGGCTGCAATAAAATCACAGAAATTGCAGACCGGATACACGAAGAAAAAAGCAAGTGTAGCAAATACATGCTGACTCTGCAGACACTTCGTCTGATTGAAAAATGTGTTCCCTGCAACGAGTCCGCCACCAGCAAAAAAG
Organism: uncultured Cuneatibacter sp.; assembly: GCA_934234215.1. Lineage (GTDB taxonomy): Bacteria > Bacillota > Clostridia > Lachnospirales > Lachnospiraceae > CAKQHB01. The sequence continues at coordinate 60,235 of CAKQHB010000008.1, read as the reverse complement.
GCATTTACGAGATTACTGATAACTACTATAAATTCTGGTATCGGTATCTTTTCACCAATCAAAATTACTATTCCATGTTAGGTCTGGACCTTTCCTGCGAAGAGATCCTGGACTCCATCAACGACTACATGGGACCTGTTTTTGAAAAAATCTGCGAACAATACCTGATCCGCGCTGCCAGACAGAAAAAGCTCCCTTTCATTCCTTTCAAAATCGGAAAATGGTGGGGAACCAATCCCGTGTTGAAAGCGCAGGATGATGTGGACATCCTCGCATTCGACAAAACCGGAAAGAAAGCACTGTTCTGTGAATGCAAATTCCGCAATAAGCCAATGCCGATGGAAGAATATGATGATCTCGTCATGGCAACAAAAGCATTCAAAGATGTGGAAGAAACGCACCTGATGTTTTTCAGTAAGTCTGGTTTTACAGAACCGGTAAAAGAAAGGGCGGAGAGGGAACATGCGGTGCTGGTGACGGTGGAGGAGTTGTACTAAAACGATGTGCATAAGCTCCGTGATGACATTCAAATCTCAATAACCAGCTCCGTTTCCTGTATAAATTTTCAGTACTTTCCGCCATTCGCAATAACGCGCTTCGCTTGAACGGATTGCTCATTGGCGGTACTGAAAATTTATACGACGGAATACTCGCAATGTTATTTTTGATTTGAATGTCATTCGGAGCTTTTTCGCACAACTTTAAGTATCCCGCATTTCAGCAAAGTTGCCTTTCAAGGTAAATCAAATCTGCTCCACCATTTGACGAATGAAAGTAAGAGTGCTATTCTGTTTTACAAGAAATTTTAGAGGAGGATTTGCTTTATGAAGATTATCGTAATTGGCGCTGGCGCTATGGGTTGTTTGTATGGGGCTTATTTAAGTAAGAATAATGATGTCACCATGCTGGATGTGTACGAGCCGCAGGTGCAGGCACTCAATGAAAATGGCATTACCGTACAGGAAGAAGACGGCAGTGTACAACATTTTTCGAATATTCGCGCGATGAAGTCCGGAACCTGCAACGAAGTCGCGGACCTTGTGATCGTCTTTGTGAAATCCACTCACACAGAAAGTTCTCTGGAAGAAAACAAAGCACTTTTTGGAGAAAATACACTGGTTATGACCTTGCAGAACGGCGCTGGTAACGACCGAAAAATCGCCAAATATGTCAAAACCGAAAATATTATCATCGGCACAAGCAAACACAATTCTGTTAATCTCGGCAGCGGTAAAATCCGCCACAGCGGGAACGGTGTTACCACGATTGGCAGTAATCTGGAAGAAAATCTGCACCTGCAGCCGGTCGCTGATCTGCTGGAGGAGGCAGGATTCCAGTCTGCGATTTCCGATGATATCCAGCGTATCATCTGGAGCAAGCTGTTCGTCAATCTTTCGATCAATACCTTCACGGCAATCACTGAGACACCGATTGCTTATATGATCGAGAATCAGTACGCATGGGACTTTGCAGAGAAAATGATCTGCGAAGCCGTTGATGTGGCAGAAGCGGACGGCACACATTTTTCTTACATGGAAGTGCTGGACATGGTACATCATGTCTGCGAAAACGCTGGAAAAGGCTACTCTTCCATGTATCAGGATGTACAGAAATGCATTCCCACCGAAATTGATGCCATCAACGGAGCCATCGTGGAACAGGCGAGAAAATACAACGTATCTGTGCCGTATAACAGCCTGATCGTGGATGTAATCCATGCGATTGAGGGGGCTTATCGGTATCGGAAGGAGTAACTCACCACAGCTCCAACCGCAGTTGACGATCAATCCAACTCTCCTGCTTCGCCTCATGCACCCGGAACAATCTGCTCCATAAGGTGCCAGCTCATCCCCTTCTGCGCAGGGGCGAACGGTCATGCCATATCGTCCGGCAATTTCAATCATAGTTTTCCCCAGGTACAGCCTGTCTTCTTTTGCAACAGGCTGTGCGGTCGGGAAATTCCGCTCTACTTTTTTGTAAATGTCGATAAAACTGATTACACACGTTCTTTGTCCGGTACATTTGGTTCAATTTCTTACAAGGACATAACCTTCTTTGATTCGATTACAAAGCCATTCCGAATAAAACGCCGGAATGTCCGTTCGCATACCTGTCTGAATAATCATATCTTCTCTTATTTGAGCTTTCTCCCCATCTCGATCCGCACTTCACATTGTTCCTGATCTGTATTGGAATATGCGGATAAATCAAAACCGATGATTTTGAAATCATTTTTTCGATAAAATGCAATGGCATTTTCATTGCAAGTCTGCGTTTCCAGCACCACCATCCGCGCTCCGGATTCCTTTGCATCCTGCAAGATCTGATTCATCAGCACAGTTCCAATGCCATGATGCCGTTGCTCCGTATCGCACACGCAGATATTGGAGATGCGATAACGGTTGTTCCACGACTCCAACGCGCCTTCTACAAATCCCAATAAACGCTCTCCATCAAATGCGCCGTACACCACCGGGTTCTCCAGCCATTCGCCGAAGAACTCATCTTCAAAAGACTTTTCCACTGGCGCTTCAAAGTGCTGATACTCCACTGAAAACCCAGATTCCACTTCCCGGATTTCATAATAACCAGTCGTCTGATAACGCACCGTAAACCGCCGACCAGCATACTCCTTTTTTTCTAACTTTCGAATCTCCATATTCATTTCCTTTTTCAGCTCTGTCAACCATCTACTCTGCATGGATTGTAAAAGATAGAAAACATCGTTAATATTGCTGAAACTCTACATTTGTGTTATTCCTTCGCGAATTTTAGCGTCCCGTCAGAAAAAGAGGTGCCCTTGCATTGCGGTAATTTCCGTCGTAACTTCTTTGCTGCTTCGCCAATGAGCGGACCGTTCAAGCGAAGCGCGTTTCCGCGAATGACGAAAAAAGCTGCAAAAAAGTTACAGGAAATTTCGCACGCAAGGAAACCTCTTTTCTGGCAGGACGCTATTCACGATAGAGAAAATACACACGTTAGCCTTTTCATAGTATCAACGATTTTCTATTTTTTACGCTTCCTGACTTCTCAGCTGCTCCGCAATCTCCTTCAACTTCTTAAACCGATGGTTCACGCAGGATTTTCCCAGCCCCAGCGTTTCTCCGATTTCTTTCAGTGTTGCCTGCTGCTGTTCCAGTCTGGCTCTGGCGACAGTCTCCAGCCCTTCGTTCAGCTTGGACAGTCCCATGTGCTCCTCGATGTAGAGGATGTCTTTGACCTGATCCTGTGCAGCAGTGACGGTTTTCTGGATGTTTGCGGCGTCGCAGTTGACCTGACGATTGATGGAGTTGCGCATTTCCTTGACAATACGCAGGTTCTCCAGCTGCAGCAATGCCTGATGCGCCTCGATAATTCGCAGCAATTCCGCCAGATTGTCGCCGTCTTTGACGTAGACGATCCAGGATTTCTTGCGGGCGGTGATTTTTGCGTCAATCTCAAAGGTTGCGATCATATCCTGCAGCTGTTTTGCGCCGTCCTCGGTCTGGCACACAAATTCGATGTGGTAAAAACGTGTCGGATCTGATACGGAACCGACTGCCAGATACGCGCCCCGCAGAAAGGTTCTTCGACAGCATTCCCGCTGCACCAGCATCGGGGAAACGAGCTCTTCTCCTCGCTCCCGCAGATTTCCATTTTCATCAGCCAGCTGCAGCGCCCGCAGGCAGGTCATGCTGTCCTCACCCTCTGACACGAGGACCAGATACGCGTGCTCACGATTGCGATACGCCTGATCTTTTGTCAGTGTCATTGTGGAGATTGAAAATAATTCAGCGATGAGCTGGTCGCACTTTTCTGCCACCAGTTCATTTTCGGTGTGGAATAAGAGCTGATACTCGTCCTCTTCTCCATATTCGATCATGCCGCAGAACGCAAAAAGAGCTGCCAGCTCAGAAAGCTGGCAGTGTTTGTCTTTGCCGATCACCGGCGCAATTTCTTCTTTTATCTGTCGTGAAAAAGACATCTTTTTTATACTCCTCAATTCTGTTCGCAGTCTCTGTGGGACAGACTCCATTTTGCCCCCGGTGTCTGGTCTTTCAGGCGGTCGTACAATGCACACGCCAGTGTGACAGAACGGTGGTGTCCGCCGGTGCAGCCGATACCGATGACCAGCTGCGTCTTTCCTTCCGAAATGTAATTCGGAATCAGGAAACGGATCATGTCCACCAATTTGTCCAGAAATGCCCGCGTCACATCAAAGCTCATGACGTAATCCTGCACGCAGGCTTCCAGACCGGTGTGGTGCTTGAGATGATCGATGTAATAGGGGTTGGGCAAAAAGCGCACATCAAACACGAGGTCGCAATCCGCCGGAATGCCGTATTTAAATCCAAAGGACATGACACTGACACGCATCATGCCGTCTTTCAGATCATCCGCAAACCATTCTTCCAGACGCTTTCTCAGATCCCGCGTCAAGAGGTCGGTGGTATCCACATAATAATCTGCCTCCGCCCGGAGAAATTCCAGGCAGCGGCGCTCCTCACGGATACCGTCCTCAATGCGTCCCTCCTTCGACAGGGGATGGCTGCGGCGCGTCTCTTTATACCGCTTCACAAGGCATGCTTCTCCGGCATCTAAAAATAAGATCTCCGGATGCTGCATGCCCTCCGGCAGCTGTTCTAATATTTCCTGCAGCGACGGCAGATCCTGTCCATTGCGGATATCTACGCCGATGGCTGCTTTCTTTTTGACAAATTTCGGATCTACTACTAATTCCATAAAACGGGTCAGGAGCGGGATCGGCAGATTGTCAACACAGAAGTAATCCATATCCTCCAACATCTTCAGCGCTGTCGTGCGCCCTGCTCCGCTCATGCCTGTCACGATCAGAAGTCTCATTGAAACTCTCCTACTGTCCGGACTTCCAGCTGCAGCTCTACGCCGAACTGTTCCCGAACCTTCTCCTGTACCTGTCTGCACAGCTCCCAAATATCTGAGGCTGTCGCGTGATCCCGATTGATGACAAAGCCGCAGTGCTTTTCGGAAACCTGCGCGCCGCCCACCTGAAATCCGCGAAGTCCCGCATCCTGAATCAGCTTTCCCGCAAAATATCCCTCCGGGCGCTTGAATGTGCTGCCTGCGCTGGGATACTCAAGCGGCTGCTTTTCTCTGCGGCGTGCCGCCAGATCTTCCATCACGGCACGGATCTGCGCCGGATCACCAGCGGTCAGATGCATCTTTGCCGCCAGCACCGCATAGCCTCGCTCTGCCACGCAGCTGTGACGATAGCCAAGATCCATCTGTTCTGCCGGAATCCAGACCAGCTCGCCTTCCGGTGTCAATACCTGCACTTCCGTCAGCACATCCTTCATCTCACCGCCGTAAGCGCCGGCATTCATGACAACTGCACCGCCCAGCGTACCGGGAATCCCGGCTGCAAACTCCAGTCCGGTGTATCCCGACCGCTGCGCTGCACCTGCCAGCTTTGCGAGGGAGCAGCCTGCCTCTGCATACAACTCATCGCCGTCCAGACGGCACTCCGACAGCTTCGCAGTGGAGATCATCACGCCGTCATACCCGGCATCACTCACCAGCAGGTTGCTGCCTTTTCCAAGAAGCATCCACGCCAGCTCCTGCTCTCTGCACAGTGCAATGACCTGCGCCAGCTCCTCCATCGTCCCCGGTGTCACATAGTATCTTGCCGCGCCGCCCGCTGCAAATGTGGTATGGCGGCTCATCGGCTCCTGCTCCTGCACCAGCCCGGTGGGAACTGCTGCGTTACATGCTGTCAAAAAATCTGTCATTCTTCGTCCTCTTCCTGCTCCATCCGTTTTGCCAGATTTGCCTGAACACGGTTATATAACTCTCTGGCTGCGTTATATCCCATCTTCTTCTGTCTGTAGTTGACTGCCGCAGACTCTACGATAACCGCCAGGTTTCTGCCGGGGCGGATCGGAATCTGGTGGCAGATGACCTTATTGCCCAGAATCTCCATGTACTTGTCTTCCATACCCATGCGGTCATACTCGGTATCCTTGTTCCACTCTTCCAGCTGGATCACCATGTCGATGCTCTGGGTATTCTTGACACTCTCAACACCGAACAGCGTCTTGACATCAATGATGCCGATGCCTCGCAGCTCGATGAAATGGCGGGTGATGTTCGGCGCTGCACCAACCAGTGTCTCGTCGCTCACCTTCTTAATCTCAACAACGTCATCGGAAACGAGACGATGTCCTCTCTTGATCAGCTCCAGAGCCGCCTCACTCTTACCGATGCCGCTCTCGCCGGTGATCAGCACACCTTCGCCGTATACATCTACCAGCACTCCGTGAATCGAGATGACCGGAGCCAGCTCAACCTTCAGCCAGCGGATGATCTCACTCGTCAGGTCAGAAGTCGTTGCCGGGGTGCAGAGGATCGGAACGCCGTACTTCACGGCACTGCGGATTACATGCTCCTCCGGCTTGATCCCACGGGTGAAAATACAGCAGGGCATCTTGTGACTGAGAAGCTTATCATAAGTCGCTTCCCGCTCTTCCGGTGTCTTCGTCTGCATGTAAGCATTCTCAACCTTACCGATGATCTGCACACGCTCTTTGTCAAAGAAATCATAAAAGCCGGACAACTGCAACGCCGGACGATTCACCTCTGCATGGTCGATCAAAATCTTATCGGTATTGATCTCTCTGGTCAGATTCTCCAGCTGCATCTTCTTGATGATTTTTGTTACCGACACACTTTTGTTGACATTCGGATTCATAAAACACTTCCCCCTTTTTCGGAGCTTTTCTTTTATTTTAACAAGCGCCTATCGGTCTGTAAACACCTTTTTCGTCAGACTTCCTCCACCTCCGGTGTTGCCTGCTCCGGATTTTTGTGAAAGAAATCATAAACCGACTGCGCTGCCCTTTGATTCATGCCATCCAGCGCCGCAAGATCTTCCACTTCTGCATCCCGCACCGCCTCCAGACTGCCAAATGCCCGCATCAGCGCCTTTCTCCGCGCCTCGCCAATACCGGGAATCTCGTCCAGGATCGACTGAGTGCTTTTCTTGCCCCGGAGACTCCGGTGATACTCGATGGCGAATCGGTGCGCCTCATCCTGCACGCGGGTAATGAGGTGGAATCCCGCAGAATGCGTATCAATGGGAATCTCGATGTTGTTATAATACAGTCCTCTTGTGCGGTGATGATCGTCCTTTACCATGCCGCACACCGGAATGTGCAGATCCAGTTTTTCCAGCACACCCAGCGCGATATTCACCTGACCTCTGCCGCCATCCATCATGATCAGATCCGGGAATCGGTCAAATCCGCCCGCATCCGTCTGCATGCCGTGGGTGAATCGTCTCGTCAGCACCTCTTCCATAGAAGCATAGTCATTCGGGCCCTGCACAGACTTGATCCGGAATTTGCGGTAATCATTGCGTCTGGGCTGACCATCCTGAAAGACGACCATGGAACCAACTGACTCAAATCCGCTGATATTCGAAATATCGAACGCCTCAACCCGGTGAATGTCCGAAAGATTCAGCCAGTCCGCCACCATCTTCATGGCGCCGCTCGTGCGCTTTTCTTCCTTGCGGATGCGCTCATGATCCTGACGCAATACCATCTGCGCATTCTTCTCCGCCAGTTCTACCAGACGACTCTTCTCGCCCCGCTCCGGCACGAGGATCTGAACCTTGTGTCCCCGCTTTTCCGACAGCCAGCTTGCGATCATCTCTTCCTCATCCTCTTCCAACGGCACCTGCAAAAACAGCTCTCGCGGCACAAAAGGCGTTCCCGCATAAAACTGCTTTACAAAACTCGTCATGACACGGCGGGGGGAATCATCCTCCGCAATGGAAATATGAAAATGATCCCGCCCGATCATCTTGCCCTCTCGGATAAAGAACACCTGCATGATGCCCTCTCCGCCTTCGGCTGCATATGCCAGCACATCCCGGTCTTCCATAGAGCCGGTGTCTGTGATCTTTTGCTTCTGCGCAATGTGCTGCACACTGTTCAGCAGCTCCCGGTAATTGATGGCATCCTCGAACCGCAGCTCCTCGGATGCGATTAGCATTTTCTTTTTCAGGTCACGGGTAATGTCGTCATACTTGCCTGACAGAAAATCCAACACCTGTTTGATATGCGCGGCGTAGTCTTCCTTGCTGATGTAGCCCTGACACGGACCGGCGCACTGCCCGATGTGATAATTCAGACACGGCCGTTCCTTGCCGATGTCCCGCGGCAGATTGCGGTTGCAGGTACGGATCTGGTACAGCTTTCGAATCAGCTCCAGCGTATCCTTGACTGCGCCGGCACTCGTGTACGGTCCGAAATAGCGGGACTTGTCCTTCTTCATCGTCCGGGCGAACAGCACACGGGGAAACTCTTCCTCCACTGTCACACGGATGTAGGGGTACGCCTTGTCATCCTTCAGCATCGTGTTATACCGAGGCTGATGCTCCTTGATGAGATTGCACTCCAGCACCAGCGCTTCCATCTCGGAATCCGTCACAATATACTCGAAATGGTGGATGCGGGACACCATCTTGTTGATCTTTGCCGTCTTGCCCCGGCTGCTCTGAAAATACTGACGCACGCGGTTTTTCAGGCTGATTGCCTTTCCGACGTAGATGATCTCATCTTTATCATCGTGCATCAGGTAAACGCCCGGTTTTCCCGGCAGCTTTTTCAGCTCCTCTTCGATATTAAAATCATCCTGCATCGAATCCTGCCCTCTCTTCCCCTATGTCAAAACAGGGCGAAACCCCTTCGGATCACGCCCTGCTGTCTTTCTGTTGTTATTTCTCTTACTGCTTGTTTTCTGTCTCAGAAGACGTTACTTCCGAATCAGTGCTTGTCTCCGCAGGCTGCTCCGGCGCTGCTTCTGTCTCTTCTGCCGGCTGCTCCGAAGCCACAGTCTCTTCTGTCTGCTCCGGCGCTGCTTCTGTCTGCTCTGCTACGCTCGGTGCATCCGTTCCCAGATAGATCACCGGGTCGGGACGTCTCGCTGCATCCTCGTCCTCACGCTGTACGCGCTCTAAGATCTCCATGAATTCCTTACCGGTGATGGTCTCCTTTGTGATCAGGAAATCCGCGATCTCATCCAGCGCATGACGCTCGGAGCCCAACAGCTTCTTCGCCTCATCGTATGCTTCCTTCAGCATCTTCATAACTTCCTGGTCGATCTCTGCCGCTGTCGCATCACCGCAGTTCATGACCGGACGTCCGCCCAGATACTGGCTCTCCACGGTCTCCAGTCCCATGAGTCCGAACTTCTCAGACATACCGTACTGCGTGATCATAGCCCTCGCCAGCTTCGTTGCGCGCTCGATATCGTTGGAAGCACCGGTCGTCACGCTGTGGAATACGATCTCCTCTGCGGCACGACCGCCCAGCAGTCCGACGATCATATCCCAAAGCTCTTCCCTGGAGTTCAGATACTTCTCCTCCTCCGGCATCTGCATCGTGAATCCCAGCGCACCCATCGTGCGGGGTACGATCGTGATCTTCTGTACCGGCTCAGAATGCTTCTGCAATGCCGCTACCAGTGCATGACCAACCTCGTGATAGGATACGATCCGACGCTCCTCCGGACCCATGATCCGGTCTTTCTTTTCTTTACCGACAAGGACAACCTCCACTGCCTCCAGCAGATCGGACTGATTTACCAGAGATCTGCCATGCTTGACTGCGTTGATTGCTGCCTCGTTGATCATGTTCGCCAGATCGGAACCAACAGCGCCGGACGTTGCCAATGCGATCGCTTCCAGATCCACGCTCTCATCTAACTTCACATCCTTGGAATGCACCTCCAGAGTGGCGATACGTCCCTTCAGATCCGGCTTGTCTACGATGATCCGACGGTCAAAACGACCGGGACGAAGCAATGCCTGATCCAATGTCTCCGGACGGTTCGTGGCTGCCAGGATCAGAACACCCTTGGAGGAATCAAAGCCATCCATCTCCGCAAGCAGCTGGTTCAAGGTCTGCTCACGCTCATCGTTGCCGCTGTAACGGCCGTCTCTGCTCTTACCGATGGCATCAATCTCGTCGATGAAAATGATACAGGGAGCGTTTTGTTGCGCCTGCTTGAACAGGTCGCGGACACGGGAAGCACCGACACCGACGAACATCTCTACGAAATCCGAACCGGACAGGGAGAAAAACGGAACATTCGCCTCACCGGCAACTGCCTTTGCAAGCAATGTCTTACCAGTTCCGGGAGGGCCCACAAGCAGTGCGCCCTTCGGCAGCTTCGCACCGATCTTCGTGTACTTGCCCGGATTGTGCAGGAAGTCCACGATCTCCATCAGAGACTCCTTCGCCTCATCCTCACCGGCAACGTCCTTGAACGTCACACCGGTCTTTTTCTCCACATAGACTTTCGCGTTGCTCTTGCCAACGCCCATCATGCCACCTGCTCCACCGCCAATCTTTCGGATCATAAATCCAAAGAAGACCCAGATGAGCAGCAGCGGCAGCACATATACCAGCAGGAAATCTACGATGCTGCTGCCGGTATCCTCCACCTGACGGCTGTACTCAATCCCCTTCTCTTTCAATAAGGGAATCAGATCCGTATCGTTGTTCAGATAGCCGGTGTAGTAAGTAATACCACTGGACTTTTTGCTGTCTGTCAGCGTGAACTCGATCTGACTGCCGGTGAAGGTCACTTCTTTGATCTCACCTGCCTCCAGCTTCGTCCAAAACTCATCGTATGTGACTTCCTTCACTGTCGTTCCCCGCAGCAGGTTCGTCATAAATGTGACTCCTACAAATGTCAGGATCACCGCGATCACGATCAAAATGATCGTCTGCGGCGACTTCGGGAACTTACCATTGTTGTTATTCTGGTTATTCGGTCCGTTTTGGTTGCCGTTAAAGTTATTTCCCTGATTTTCCACCTTTTCTCCATTCCGGAACTGCTTGTTTTGTGTACAGTTTCACAGCTTTCTTTATTATACATTATTTCCCTTCTTTTGCAAGTTACGCGAACTACTTTTAATATGAATTTAAGATTTTCGCAAAAAAGACTGGAATTTCACTCAAGTGCGCGTTATAATAGAAAAACGTGTAAGATCATATTAGGAATCAAAGTCGATTCTTTTTTTATCGCAATGAAGCGAATCCTTTGCGGGGTTCGCTTTGTCTCTTTTTTCAGGAAAAACAAAGGAGGACTCTATCATGCCTGTAAAGTATGTGTTTGTAACCGGCGGTGTTGTATCCGGTCTCGGAAAGGGAATTACCGCTGCATCCCTCGGCCGTCTGTTAAAAGCCAGAGGCTATTCTGTCACCATGCAGAAGTTTGACCCGTATATCAACATCGACCCCGGTACGATGAACCCCGTTCAGCACGGTGAAGTATTTGTCACCGATGACGGCGCTGAGACCGACCTGGATCTCGGACATTACGAGCGTTTCATCGACGAGAGCCTGACCCGCAATTCCAACGTTACTACCGGTAAAGTTTACTGGTCTGTTTTGCAGAAGGAGCGTCGCGGTGACTACGGCGGCGGCACCGTTCAGGTCATCCCCCACATCACAAATGAGATCAAGAGCCGTTTCCACCGCAATTACAACGACGATGGCAAGACCGAGATCGCGATCATCGAGGTCGGCGGTACTGTCGGAGATATCGAGAGTGAGCCGTTCTTAGAGTCCATCCGCCAGTTCCAGCACGACGTTGGACATGAAAATGCGATCCTGATCCACGTTACCCTTGTTCCGTATCTGTCCGCATCCGAGGAGTTAAAGTCCAAGCCCACTCAGGCGAGTGTTAAAGACCTGCTCTCCATCGGTATCCAGCCGGATATCATCGTTTGCCGTACCGAGCATCCACTGACACAGTCCATCCGTGACAAGATCGCGCTGTTCTGTAACGTACCGGCAAGCCATGTTCTGCAGAATACCAACTGCAGCGTATTATATGAAGTTCCGCTGATGATGGAAGAAGAGCATCTGGCAGAAGTTGCCTGCCAGTGTCTGAACCTGCCGTGTCCGGAGCCGGATCTGGCTGACTGGCGCAAGATGGTAGATGATTGGAAGCATCCGCTGCACGAAGTAGACGTTGCCATCGTCGGTAAGTATGTACAGCTGCATGACGCTTACATCAGCGTTGTGGAGGCACTGCATCACGGCGGCGTTGCAAACCGCACCACCGTCAACATTCACTGGATCAATTCCGAAGACGTGACCGATGAGAATGCAGCTGAGCTGCTGGGGCATATGGACGGTATCCTCGTTCCCGGCGGTTTCGGTTCCCGCGGTATGGAAGGTAAGATCTCCGCTGTCCGCTATGCCCGCGAGAACAACATTCCATTCCTCGGACTGTGCGTCGGCATGCAGATGGCGATCGTTGAGTTTGCAAGACATGTCATCGGCTACAACGATGCTCACAGCGCAGAGCTGGATCCTCAGACCACACATCCCGTCATCCACCTGATGCCCGATCAGGACGGCATTGAGGACATCGGCGGCACTTTACGTCTCGGCGCTTACCCCTGTGTCCTGAAAGAAGGCACAAAGGCATACGACCTGTACGGTGAGAAGACGATCTATGAGCGCCATCGTCATCGTTACGAGGTCAACAATGACTATCGTACCGCTCTGACGGAGCATGGCATGATCCTGTCCGGTATTTCTCCCGATGGCCGTATCGTTGAAATGATCGAGCTGAAGGATCACCCGTGGTTCATCGGCATTCAGGGACATCCCGAACTGAAGTCCAGACCGAACCGTCCCGCTCCTCTGTTCCGTGGCTTCGTGAAGGCTGCTCTGGATTATAAAGATAAGCAGTAATATTTCTTTCCCTCAAACAATAGAATGCACGCTTCGCGAACATTCTATTGTCGTGAATACAGCAATGGCAGGCGAACTTAAAATCGCCTGCCATTTTTTACTCTTCTATCGGAATCGAATGTGTTCCGCTCTCGGACACCACCACAATCTCATCCGAAAGCACCGTGAAGGAATAGACATTGCCCTCGTAAAGCTGTTCCTCCTCGCCGGTGTCCATCTGATAGCGGTAGATTCCTTTGCTGTCCTGTCTGCTGTAAAACAGCTCTCGCCCGCGAATCCGGAATGTCATTGCCTTACCTGCCAGCGGAACTTGTGCTTTCTCTGTTTCCCCGTATTTCCACACTTCACCGCCCACATTCAGACCATACAATCCCTGTTCTGTGACATAGATTTCTTCCGTCAGATCATCCGCAACAACTGCCTGCTCTCCCGTCTCAATAGAAACCGAGCGGATTCGATCCTGTCGGTCGCTGTAATACAGCGTCTGATTGTAAATGCTGATTGCACCGCCGATATAATCGGTATCCAGCGTGCGCTCTGTTCTTCCAAAGCGGTCTAACAGCAAAATTTGATTTCCAATCGTCAAAATATAGTGATCTTGATACGCCAGAAACTGCCCGATCACTTCCGGCATTCCCGTCGTATTCCGATAGTAGGAATCCTGCTGTTCCAGAAATGCCAGCTGCTCCTTCTCACCAAAAAGATCGGATTCGTACACGACGATCTTCTTCATCGTCGCGCAATCCACCCGATAGACAAACTGGTGCAGCTCCGTGCTGCCTGTCGCATAAAAAGCGTCCGCGTCCGCAAATACATACAGCAGCCTCGTTTCGTCTCCAAGGAAAGGATCTAGCAGCAGCTCTGTCTTCTCGCCCGTATCGTTCCACATAATCCAGCCCTTGCCGTCTTCAATCTGTACTTTTCCGTAAGAATTTTCGGCACAGTCAAATCCATCGCTGCTGTTCACCGGCACATCCGCCCATTCCGTCTGCTCCTTCGGAACGAAAAAATACAGCCCCTCTGCCACAATCGCTGTCACACACAGCACTGCAAGGACAGGCTTTTTCCATTTTCCATGCAGATAATACAGACACCCAAGCACACTAGTCCCGATCAAAAGCAATGTGCTGATGATCCCGTTTTGCAGCAGTTCGACATTTGAGATGCGCACGGATTTTTCCCACTCGTACAGATCCGGAATACCCGGACACAATCCGGTGAATCCAATCCACGCAAGGGGCAGCGGCACCTGATAAAACAATAAGTCTGCACACAGCAGCACATGCATGCATCCACTCAGCAAAAACAAAACTAACACCGGCATCGTCCGCTTCCAGACTGCACAAGCCAATGCCAGCAGCGCCTGCAAATACAGTCCGCCAAAAATCTGCAGCAGAATCCGCAGTCCAAACATCTGATACAGCGTGATGTTCCACGGAAAATCCACATAACAGGGAATACTCTGCACCAACGCTTCCCGCAGTCCATTTGGATACCGCAGCGCAACACTGGCGTAGTCGATTCCATTTAACAGCAGGCACATCCCCGCCATCACGATACCGCCGCAGAATAGCTTGCGGAACCACAAGCCTGTCCTGCCCCGCTTCGATGTGCGAAGCAGCAGATCCATATGGGATTCCACATCCACGACATAAAACGGAGTCAAAAATACAACTAAGAATAAAAAATAGACAATGCCCACCGGCGAGATCCCGTCTCCGAACAGTTGCAGCCAGCTGTTTGTCTCAATCATACTTGTGCCCGGCACTGCGCTGACCTTCTGCATCTGCTGATACAACGAATCCTGCACGCGAATCCGTTCCATGATATCCGGCATCTCACTCACCAGCCGTCTGTATTCCGTGTACGTGCCGGAGCCATCGCGAGCCGCCTGATACGCATCCTCCATCGCCTGATTCACTTGCTTCAGATGCTCCTTCTCCTGCTGCGCCCACGAAAGCCGTTCTTCCGTCACCGGTCCTTCCATCGCCGCCACAAGCTCCCGATAAACTGCCGGTTCATTGATTTCTGACGAATTGCAATATGCATTCCGCGGTCTTTGCCAGCTGACTACAATCTGTGCCGCTATCGTAAACAAGAACAGAAAGAGTACCGATTTGTGCACAAGGAGCTTTCGAAATTCACTTTTCATACTTCCCTCCCGTCAGCACATAGGCAAAGAACAAAACAATTGTCACACAAGCTCCGAATAACACAGCGATCAGCCCCGTAGGAAGTGCCTGATTTCCAACCGCCAGAAACTCACAATTCAGCAAATACTCACGAGATGCCAACAGTCCGGACGGCAGCACAAACAAATCCATTTTCCAGTCCAGCACGATCAGTCCGCCCACGATGCCGTAGGACAATGCCGTTCCCGCCAGCTGCTTCTTTCCGATCTTTGCCGCCAGCAGTGTGAGCGCCGTCAGTTCCATCGCGCCAAGCATCTTGAACAGCGTATCGAGCACCACCGCCTGTAAGATCGTTCCGTCAAAAAACGTATTCTGAAAGTCCGCAATTCCATACAGCGGCTGCTCCCAGCCTTTCAGTCCAAATGCTGCGACAAATCCCGCTATCGACACGACCTGAAACAGCAGCGTCATTCCCATCGCAAGAAGCATTGCAAAAAATACCTTCACCAGCAGCACGCGCCGCTTCTGAAATGGCGTGGCATACACCACATACGATACATCGCCCTGCTGTTCCTTCACCGCAATGGACACCGCGCCGTACAGCAGCACAAACAGACACGCCAGCATGCCCCGATCATAGTCAAAATACCGCTTCCAGTCTTTCAGATTATAATAATCCGAAATCCGTCTGCCGGAAAATGCATCCGCTGTTTTTCGCTGGATTGCCGCATCCCCGGCATTGCCATGTGCCTGATACACCTTCGCGTAATCGTCCGCCTTCTGCGCGATCTCCGCTGCATACGATCCATACTCTGCCGCATACTGGTAATCCGCCGCTACATCTTCCAGCACACTGAGGTCGCACTCCTTGCTGTCCGTGAACAATGTCTTCGCCTGCCCGGTCTCCACGAGCTGATGCTGTCCCCGGAGCCAGTTTTCCTTGCGCTCCGAACGCGGTCCTTCCAGAAGCGCATCCACCTTCGCACGCCCTTCCACGAAATCCGTCTGCGTAATCTCCGCCGCTTTCCGCTCCTCGTAAATGCTGAATCCATGAAAGCACAGACAGATCACCAGCAGACACAGAAAGAACGGATCTCGCCAGACTTTTCTCGCCTCACAATGCAAGATCTGCAGCCATCGAAACTTCATTCTTCCGTCTCCTTCATCTGCTCCAGCGCATACAAAAACAAATCCTCCAGCTGCGGCACACAGGAGACGGAGCCTTCCAGCACCGCCTCTTTCTCCGCCAGATAACGCACATGGTAAAACTCCTGGTCGCACCACATACTGCTAATCAGAAGCGTCTGCTCCACCTCCGGAAATTTCGCCACCGGAATCTCCACCGTGTACACCATCTCCCGGATTCGATCCAGCATCTTCTCCGGTGTCTCAAAAAACAGAACCTTCCCCTGACGAAGAAACAGAATCTTATTGGCAATCTGCTCCACATCCGACAAAATATGCGTCGCCAAAAGGATCACCCGGTCACTTCCCAGTCTGGAAATCAGATTCTTAAAATAGATCCGCTCCTTTGGATCCAATCCTGCCGTCGGCTCATCCAGAATCAGCAGCTCCGGATTGTTGATCAGCGCCTGTCCGATGCCAAGGCGCTGCCGCATTCCGCCGGACAGCTTTCCGACTTTCTTACTCTCCGCGCCATCCAGATGGGTCAGCTCCAGAATCTCCGAAATCTTCTGCTTCGTCTCCCGTCCGGACAGCCCTTTCAGACTGCACATATACTGCAAAAATTGCTTCACCGTAAACTCCGGATACAGCTCCGGTGTCTGGGGCATGAAACCAAAGCCGGCATAATACTTGCCGCGCTTTCGGGTGATCCGCTCTCCGTTCCACAGGACTTCCCCCTCTGTGGGTTCCAGCAATCCCGCAATGATCAGATCCAGCGTTGTCTTACCCGCGCCGTTCTCTCCCAAGATCGCGTAGACACCGTGCTCCATCTCTGCCGAGACATCCTTCAGCGCCCATTGACTTCCGTACTTCTTTCCTATATGACTGATCGTCAACCGATTCATCGCTTCCTCCGATGTCCTATTCCCAATACGGGGTTGAACCTGTCGTCCGAGTAAAAGTAAAACCATCTTCCGGTACTACGATCGCAGAGATCGTGCTCAGATCCGAAATGTCCAGATCCATGTCTTCCGGCAGATCTACCTTCAAAAGATACTGCGTATCGGGATCTTCTACCTTTATCTCACCCACGAGCTGACCGGCAAAGGCAGTCACCGGCTTCCAGTCGATCCACAGGCTGACGTAGTAAGTACCTTTCTCCAGCCCGGAAGCCTGCACCATCAGCTGGCTTAACTCCTGTCTGCCGTGGACTCCGCGGGAAGGCTGATTTTCCTCTAATACCAAACGTAACGATGTGCCCGTTTTTTCCTCGTCTTTGCCTTCTTCTGTCGTATGCTCGTCTTTCGTTCCAATTTCCGCCTGTTTCAGCTCTGCCTGCTGCTCCAATGCACTGACATCTGCAACATAAAATGGATATGAAAATGGCACAATGCTTCCATTATTTCCATATGTAACATTTTCTTTTGTTGTTTTATAGCCGGGATTATTCACTGCCACAACATGAATCTTTGCCTTGCTCTCTGCGGATGGAATCGGCGTCTCCAATGAAACTGACACCGTTTTCTGTTCCCCCGGCTCCAGCGCAACAATGTGCATCCACTCTTCTGCTCCGTCTTCCGCTGCAAACATCGCAGGAACTCCATCCTCAAATAGAAGAATTCCGACTTCCCGGCTATAGTCCGACCCTCGATTATCGACAGACATCGTAAAAGAAGCCTTCCCATCTGAAACAGCAATGTTGTAGTCCTCGATGCCTCCTACGATTTCGATTCCAAAGCCGTCATTATTTCCACTACCTTCTTTATTCTCCTGAAATGCATCCTCAAATACTGCCAAGGGATCTTCTGCCGTTTGCTGTGTAACCTCTGGCTTTTTTTGTCCGCATCCCGTTCCCAAACATATCAGAAAAGTCCCCAACACCAATGCCACATACCTCTTACGTTTTCTCATGTTTCTTCCCCTTTAAAAAGTAATTACTTCTACTGTTCCATTTGAGTTAAAATATAATATCTGTCCCTGATCTTCTAAAATACAAAAATTTTCTATCATTTTCTGTGTTCCATTTTCCAGATTCATGTCAATCGTTGAAATTATCTTCCCTGTAGCACTTTCAAACAATCTGCCTTCCCATGTCTCCGTTGTCCGCTCAAAATAAGGAACCAACAGATATTTTCCTGATCTGGAAATGCAGATTTCAGAAGACATTTTTTCCGAATCCGGAAGTGCAACCGTAATCCATGATTCATTTTCTCTCTGATAAATCAAAACCTTTCCGGTTGGCTTTCCCTCTTTAAATAGATAATCCTCTTCCAATACAACAATGCAGCCTGTCTCTGAACGCAGTGTTACATTTCCTTCATACATACTATCTTTCTGTTCTGAAGTCAAATCTATAATCCCATATCCTTGCTGCCCCTGCTTTCCTTCCGCTGGATAGTACAGACCTACATAAAATAGCTGATTTGAATTCAAAAAGTAAAAATCAGTCAATTCCAAGATTTGTTTTATAGCTGTTGTATCTGTCTGATATGTCCGAACTACTTGCTCGGCTCCTGTGCCCATATCTTTGATGATAAGCTCCTGTGTCCAATTTTCATTTGTTTTTGCAAATGCCTTCATCTTGAAATCGTCCGTATATGCATACAGTAAATTTGGGGTCATCGTATATTGATTAGACACCACAATTTTTTCCTGATCTGTTATTTTACCTTTTCGCCAGGAAAATGCTTCTACTGTTCCTTCCTCTCTACTGTATCCCTGTGCACCATCAGATGTCAATTTCAAATCCGCCCAATTTCCACCTGAACTGAACTCCTCCAGCCGAATTATCTCCTGTTGTTCGGATAATATATAAGAATACGTCCCTGATTTTTCCTTTTCTCCAAAGGTAATCAGCACTGACTCACCATCAATATCGTGAATCCCCATCGGTACCCCCTGATCTTTTTCCAGATCACACAGCTGTATAATATCATCTGTCAGTCGTCCTGTAAGAGACAGTGCCGACCAATCTTCATTTAACGTATCATTTGTTCCTTGTGTCTGTTTTATCCCGATATCTGTTTCAGATTTCGATTCAACATAAAAGTCCTCACTAGACTTACCCGCCATTTGACATCCATCAAAGAATATTGCAAGTGTTGAAAATACTATCATACCCAAGACATATCTATTCTTTTTCATGCGAATTACCTCTTTCAAAATCAAGGAGTTCTACTTTTTCCGTTAACGCAACTATGTTGCATGACTAGAAAATATTTTCTAGCCATGCAACATAAATAGAACTTATTTAACTTCAACCGTATATACGGTATATGAACCATATGATCCATAACAAAAATGATTGCAATACGCCCTTACACTTGTATTTGCAAAGTGATCGTATTTTCCCGTCACAGGGTTTAGATATCGACTTAATCCAACTTGTCCACCTGTTACAAACACACCTCTTTCTTCATTATTTTCATCCCGTGCAAATTCCGTACCTGCTCCTGAAATGGTCAGTATATATCCATATCCAATATGATCCGGTGCCTTTGCAGTAGCTCGCGTTGATATCCCCAAATACTTATCTTTGTTACCTAAAGTCATTGAAGATGATCCTGTCAGGGTCCCATATGCTCCAGCTACTGTTGATGCACTGTTTGCCAATACAGTGGTTGAAACTGCCATCATCATTACCACACATGACAGTAAAGTGACAACTCTTCTTCCGTGTGACTTGATTTTAAAATTCATGTCTCCCCATCCTCCAATTGCTTGGTATAATTTCTGATGAAGTATTCTCTACCTACGCTTATTTAACCTCAACCGTATAAACCACATACGATCCATATGATCCATAGCAAAAATGATTACAATATGCTCTCACTGTTGTATTTGCAAAATGATCATACGCTCCTGTTACAGGATTCTTGTAATGATGCAACTGAACTTGTTCACCTGTTAAAAGCACATTTCTGCTTGTAACTTGTTCTGTACCATTAATTGGTGTTCCTGCTCCAGCTACTGTCAAAGCCCATCCATATCCGATATAATCAGGGGCTTTTGCAGTAACCCGCGTTGACAATCCCAGATATTTATCATGGGAATCCAGGGTCATCGAAGAACTACCCGTTAAAGTTCCATAGGTTCCAGCGGAAGTTGGTACTTTATTTGCTAACGCTGTAGCTGAAAAAGCCATCATCATCACTGCACAAACCAATAACGCTACGATTTTCTTGCATCTCTTAACCTTGTTTTCTCAATGGTATTTTTCATTGTGTCGCAATAATTCATGCCAGATTGAAAACCTTACTCCATTGGACTATCCTCCTTTTTATTTTTTCGCGTACGCATTTTATTTTCTTTTACAATCCCGGTTATTGCAAAAGTATTTCTTTTTCGCTCTCATTTCTTAAACTAGCTTCATAGTAACCGGTATTTCTATTCTTGTCAACTGTTTCTTTTTTTTTTCATTGATATTGTGCTTTTTCACAATATTATTTTTTTGTAAGTTTGACTGTTATTATATATTGTTTTTTTATTTTTCTATGATATAATTGAATTTAACAAGAATCGAGGTGATATTTATTTGCGTAAATCGAACTTAACAAAACTAACAAATCGAGAACTGGATGTATTAAGTATTCTTTGGAATTCGGAACAGCCTTTGACTGCCGCCGAGATCTCCGCCGCCAGCAACGGCGAACTCACGATCAATGCGATTCAGGCTGTTGTGAGAAAACTGTTAAAAGAAAACCTGATCGAGGTTGGAGACATTGTTTACAGCGGCACAGTCCTTTGCCGAAATTACAAACCGACTTTCACTTCCAAAGAACGGATTTTGACTCAATTTTCTGATGAATTTCGACGCTTCCAATCCAAATTTTCTGCGTCTTCTCTTTTGGCTACTCTCTATGTACCTGAAAAAGACGAGAAAAAACGCAGCCAGACCATTCAGGAAATCGAGGATTTTTTGGAGAAATATAAAGAACAAAACCAAGAAGAAAAGTAACTTAGAACCAAAGCTCTATTTTTTAGAAAAGGATTGTATATGCTTAATTTTTCTCTGCCAACTATTTTTATGGCTGTTTTTTTCAGCAACCTATTGATTGTGCTGGTCTACCTGATACTTCGCAGTCTCAGGTTTACTCTCCATACCGGTTCTAAATTACTTTTTATTTTCTTGGGGATTATCTTTTTACGACTTCTTTTCCCTTTTGAACTGCCGCACTGCATTCAAGTACTCATTCCTGATAATATCTCTAAATATATCACTTGGATGAGAGCCTCACGTTTTCCTCTTTTGGGTTCTATTTTTTGCGTCTGGGATATCATTTTAATGCTTTGGCTATGTGGAAGTATTATAAGAGCTTGTTCGCTTTTCCATTCCTATCAGCTCTTTCAAAAAACAATTCGCGTTTTAGGAGAAAATAAAACTTATTTACAGCCTTATGCTTCTCTTATAGATGAAATCTGCAGCGAGCAGAATATTAAAAACATATTCCAAATCATTTCGATAGAAGATCTTGGTTCTCCTGTCATCTCCGGACTTCGTAAGCCTGTTATTCTACTCCCTACTTCTTTCTCCATTTCGGAACGGGATCTATACTATGTTCTTTGTCATGAAGTGTTTCACTATACACATCATGATTTATGGATCAAATTAGGGGCTGAATTATTAACCGTGATTTACTGGTGGAATCCTGTTGTGCACCTTTTTCAAAAACAGATTTCCAACATTCTAGAAGTTCAAGTTGATGAAAAAATTGTAACTAAGTTAAAAACAACTTCCCTTCTTGAATATTTACAGTGCTTGGTACATGTTGCTCAATCGGGGCATAAAACCACTACGAATTTTGGTATTTCTCTTTGTGGTGAAAACGACCTAAAGCGAAGAGTACAGCTTATCTCCAATGAACATCACTACCAACAAAATAAACTTTTTCAAGTCATATCAACCTTCTGTGTGCTGGCTGTAGCTGTGCTGTCTCTTTCGTTTATTTTAGAACCGCACTACATTCCACCAGAAATACAGCAAACCACTTTTGCCTTAACACCAGAAAATGCTTTCTTTGTCATCAATCCAGAGGGCAAATATGATCTCTATAAGGATCAGGAATTTCTGGTGACTCTGGACAAGATTGATGAAACACTAGTGGATCTGCCCGTCTATCAAAATATCGAGGAGGCTCCTGATGAAACTAAATAAAATACTCTTACTTAACTTTATCGCAATCAATGTTTTTCTTTTACCACATACTGAAAACACTACATATGCTATGCAAAAGCCTCGAATATCTAACCTCAATATTTATCTTTCGCAGGCATCTGATATAATAACTTCTAGTGATTCTTTAGAATGGCGCTATCAATATATAAACGGTGTTCTGTATAAACGCCTTTATAATTGCGCTTCTGAAAAATGGGTTGGAAAATGGATTCGTTGCTAACTAATATTCAATAAAGCAAAAAATCAACATGTAACCAAGAGTTTTTCTTCTCGTTTACATGTTGATTTTTTGTTTTTTCAATTTTTTCTTTATTCTTCCCCTGTTATCTTCTTATAAATCACTTCTGTTTTCCCCGCCAGATCAAAGTACATGGTATGCCCACGCAGTGTGATTCCTTTTCTCAGAAAATCAAATTCTCCTTTAAAATAATCTTGAAATTCTTCCTCGGTAAAGACCTCTTTAAATTCGTCATCAATTTCCAATCCATTCTCAACGAATACTTTTACCAACTGGTCGCCCGGCAGTTCCATCAGTTCTTCGTAGATATACGCAGCACTCTGCCCTTTTATCGAAAACACTCCCGGCTGCAGCACATCCTCCGGCGTGCGTATTAGCTGAATGTCAGGATAAAGTGCAGAAATCATTTTGGGGAAATTTACGTTTATTGCATATAGCTGCAAATATTCCATCGAATCCGCATCCAACTCTGAAAGATTCTTTTTTGCATGGTCATTCAATAATTCTATTCCGAATGTTCTGACTGCCTCTTCTCCATCTTCTCGTTGCAGCAATTCTCTGATAGGTGTGTAGTAATCTTCCAAATGATAAAATTTAATATCTCCTGCATCGAATCCATTCCCATCATGATCGTAGAAGGAAAGTTCACATAGCCTGGGGTGCTCCAAGATTGCCTGCACCAACGCATTCGTCGTCATTTTTTGAAGTGTCTCATCTGGGATTGCAAGCATTTCATCCAACTCTGAAATCTCATACTCTAACCAACTTGAATCTGTCAACGTGATCGGATATATGTAATGCTCAATCACGTCCGCTTCCTGATTTGCTTTCGAATCACAGCCAACGAGTATAAGTAATCCTAGTAAAAGTAATAAGCCAATTCGCTTCATCTGTTTTCCCTCCCAGCAGAGTCCTTGCATCTTTACAAGGACTCCGTTCCTGCGCAAAATTCACCTTATCTTAAAGCTGCTGCGCTAATTGTCTTTCCCCGTATTTCTCTCACTAATTCATACGGTATTGTGCTTCATAAGCTGTCATTTCCAAAAATTTTTGCACTAAATTCTGTGTTTTTGTTTCAATGACTTTAATAACCAGTTTTTGCTTGATGTTTTCCGGAAGACTATCGTGCAGTCCTGTAAAAAAGCAGCGCTCAGTCGCTTCCGTATCTGTAACAACCAAGTAATATCCCATTTCTGGAATCCGTTGCACTACACGCCGATCTCTGCTTTTTCGGTTGCCTGTTCTGTCTTTACTCGCCATATATTACCCCTCCTTCAAAAAATCAATCGTCTTTAAAGCAGGAATCGCACCATACTTTCCCAAGAGATAATTTTTTTCATAGCTTTCATCTTTTCGAATCCGGATTCCATCTTCATCAACAAAATCCGCCAGTGAATATAAGGTAGACAATCCCAACTCATCCTTCTCCGTAAACCAAATTTCATCGCGACGCAGCAATTGATTTGATAATTGCCAGGTATCATGCGTTGTAAATACAAGCTGTGCATGATTTACGTTTAGTTTCGGATTCAAAAAAGTAAGAATAAAATTACGTACAAGCAGCGGATGCAAGCGAGCGTTTAATTCATCAACAAAAAAGACACCGCCATTTTGCAGAACTTCTTGTAAGTCCGGATAAAGCGAGAACATTTTTAAAGTACCTGCCGATTCCTGTGAAAGCGGAATCTTCGCCATTTCCTCGGATCCAATTTTTTCATGAAGTGCATCAATTAAATATTTCTCTTCCTTAGAGTCCTCCTGCGCTGGGAGTTTTGACACTTCAAAACCCTTGATTGTCTCATCAAAAGAAGAAAAATATTTCACAACGTCAGCTCGAACTTTCTCATCCTCAACAAACCCTGACGGAAGGACATGGGACAGAAAGAAATTCGTAACAGCATCACCAAAGTCAGCAAACTCATTATTCAAGAACCAATCCCGTATCATTTTGCACTTGGCAACTTTTAACTTAGCTCCCAAAGAAACAATCAGAACTTGTTTTTCCAATGCAATTTCAATATTCTCTCTGCTTGTTTTCGGAATGCCGGAAAGATCCAGTGTTTCTTTGTCACGATAAAAAATTCGCCTATAGTTTCGGGAAGACTTTGCTTTATAATTCAACCATTCTTCTGTGACACCGGTTTTGCCAATGCAAAATCCATAATTATAACATTTCTCGGTCTTATCTCCGGGGATCGTAAAATATACTTCAAAACTCGTCTCAGCATTTTCCGAAGATGCATCAAAAAGAAATGGACATGGTCTGATATCATCAAAATCTTTTTCTTCATCTCCGTACTTAAAAGAATTTACAACATATTTACTCATGTATACAAATGCATCATAGACATTCGATTTTCCACTTGCGTTCGCGCCGTACACCGCAGCAACTGGTAATATCTTTTCACCACCGATGGATACAACTCGTTCTGAAAACTCAGATATTTTTGTTGCAGACAAATCCAACGAAGCTTCATCACGAAATGATTTATAATTTTGGAAATTGAATTGAATTAACACAGACGTTCACCTTCCTTTCCTGTTATATTTCATTATATCTATAAAACGCAAAAAATCAACATGTAAACGAGTGTTTTTCTCATTTGCGTGTTGATTTTTACACATTTTGTATGATTTCAGTCAATTTTCTTTAGCTTCTCCAAATCCTCCACCGTATCCACATCCGCCATCTGCCTCTCATCCGCCGCATCCACAAATGCCATTTCCTCCCGATGTGCCCGGATGACGCTTCTGCCGCCCTCATCGCCCGAAAGCTGCTGCAATTCCGGAATCAGACTGGCGTGGAACAGCACCGGACTTCCTTCTTTTCCGGCGTAGCGGGCGCGAATGATTTTTACGCTCTCGGTGTCAACTTCCGAACCGCTGACCTTTTCTGCTTTTGCGAGAATTTTCTGGATCGTCTCCTGTTCCACCAGCGGCTGATCTGCAGTCAAAAATAGCAGCCATTGATCCCGCTCTTGCCAATCCGACAGTTCCAGACACTCCCGTTCCTGCTCGTTTCCCTGTTCGTTTCCCTGTTCGTTCCCCTGTTCTCTCTTCTGCTCCCGCCCCAGCACGCACTCAATTCCGGCGCGGATGCTCCACGAGAGTCCTTCTGTGCTTTTCGGACTATAGACGCACACCACTTCGGGATGCGCCTGCAGGATTTCCGGATACTGGCTGACGAGAAAGATCTCGCAGTCCGCTCGTCCTTGTACCGCTTCTTTCAGTGTATTCAAACCATATTCATACAGCGGTCTGCCCTTCCACTCTGTCAGCAATTTGTTTTTACCAAAACGGCGGCTGTTTCCAGCCGCCAGATAAATCAGACTATATTTCATCTCTGTTCCTTTTTGGGTTCCGAATCAATCTTCGGAAATGCTCATCAGAATCTTTTCCGGTGTGATCGGAAGTTCTCTGTGCCATACTCCTGTCGCCTGATAGATGGCGTGTGCCAATGCGGGCGGCGGCGTATTGATGACGATCTCACCGATGGATTTTGCACCGAACGGTCCGGTCGGCTCGTAGCTGCTCTCAAATTCTACCCGCAGGCGACCCACATCCAGTCTGGACGGGATCTTGTACTGCATCAGAGAGTTTTCGAGGATCGCACCGCTGTCTGCGTATGTCACATTTTCATACAGTGCCATGCCGATGCCCTGTCCGATACCGCCCTCGGTCTGGACTCTTGCCAGATTTGTATTGATGACCGTACCACAGTCTACCACGCCCACATAGTCGAGGATTTCCACATGTCCGGTCTCTTTGTCCAGCTCGATTTCCACCATGCCCACCATGTACGGAGGCGGGGATGTGGGGGAGGAATGGGACTCTGTGCACTCCACTGCCTGTCGGTTGTTGCCGGTGGCACGAATGGAGATCTGCTCTCTCGATACTTCTTTTCCGGTCTTGAGACTGCGTACACCGGTTCCGACAAATTCTACATCGTCCTCCGGTTCGCCCAGCATCTCAGCGCCCAGCTTGCACATCTGCTCCTGCAGGCGGGTGCAGGCTTTTTCTACTGCCTTACCCGTTACATAAGTCGTACTGGATGCGTAAGATCCGGAATCATAAGGGGAAGCGTCGGTGTCTGCACCGAATACCGCGATGTCGTTCACATCGCATTCCAGACACTCCGCCGCCATCTGCGCCAGAATCGTATCGCAGCCCGTGCCCATGTCTGCTGCACCGATCATCAGCGCGTAAGTGCCGCCCTCTTCCAGCTTGATCGTGGCGGAACCAACATCCAGTCCGGAAATACCGGAGCCCTGCATCGCCATTGCGACACCGGCTGCACGTACTTTGCCATTGCCCATATCTCTCGGCTTGCAGCGCTCGTCCCAATGGAACAGCTCCTTGGCGTGATTCATGCAGCGATCCAGCGCACAGCTAGCTGCCACTTCATTATAATAAGCGGGCATTCGCTGCCCTTCGTGTACCATGTTCTTTTCCCGGATCGCGACTGCATCCATACCAAGGCGACCTGCCAGCTCATTGACTGCAGATTCCACCGCGAACAGTCCCTGCGTTGCACCGTATCCACGATAAGCACCCGCAGACTGCACATTTGTGTAAACCACATCGTAGGCAAATCGGAATGCTTCCAGATTGCCGGTATATAGCGGGATCGATTTGTGTCCGGACAGACCAACGGTCGTCGGACCATGCTCACTGTACGCACCGGAGTTGGACAATGTGTATACATCCAGCGCACGGATCGTGCCGTCTTTCATCGCACCGATCTTGACCGTCACCCGCATCTCATGGCGGGGACTGCTGGCGATCTGCGACTCATAACGGGAGTAAACCATACGGGACGGCTTCTTCGTCATCCATGTTACAAATGCCGGATAAATCTCCGCTACGACACTCTGTTTTGCACCGAACCCGCCGCCAATACGGGGCTTTTCCACACGGATCATGGAGCGCGGAATCCCCAATGCGATCGAAAGGATTCTTCTCGCGTGGAAGACGATCTGTGTGGAACTGATGACATGCAGACGTCCATAATAGTCGATTTCACAATAAGTACGGAAGGTCTCCATCATCGCCTGCTGGTTCGGTCTCGTCTTCCACGTATGAGAGAAGACCTCATCGCAGGTCGCAAAGACGGCATCCACATCGCCGTCCTCACTGGAATCGCTGGCAACGAGGTTACGGTGATTGTCCGCACCGACCGGACACAGCGCTTCCCAGTTCTCCTCCGGGTGAACTAGAATTTCGTTATCTTTTGCCTGCTCCGGGTCCAGAATTGCCGGAAGCACTTCGTATTTTACTTTGATGAGCTTCATCGCGCGATCCACGCACGCCTCGTCCTCTCCGGCGATAATTGCCACCGGATCTCCGACGAAACGGACTCTCTGATCGAGAATCAGACGGTCATGGGCGCTGGGCTCCGGATATGTCTGACCGGCAGTGGTAAAGCGGTGATTCGGAACATCCTTCCATGTGTAAATAGCTTCAATGCCCGGCACCTTGCATGCGGCAGTCGTCTGAATGTCCTGAATGATCGCATGGGCGTGAGGAGAGCGAAGCACTTTGACAACCAGCGCATCCGGTCTCGTCACATCACACACATATGCGGGCTTGCCCAGCAGAAGATTCATCGCATCCTTCTTTCTGACCGGCTGATTGACCTGCCGAAATTGCTTTTCCATCATGCCTCCTCCTTCTGCGCTTTTTTGTAATTCAAGTAATTCCGGATGCCTCGCAGCTGTCCCTCATAGCCGGAGCAGCGGCACAGATTTCCGGACAGATATGTCAGAATCTCCTCATCGGTAGGGTCAGGATTTTCCCGGAACATAGCGATGGCATTCATCATAAAACCGGGATTACAGAATCCACACTGCTCTGCGCCCTGATCTGCGATAAACTCAGCAAATCCACGGGCCTCGTCCTGCAGTCCCTCCAATGTCTGAACCTTGTGACCTGCGGCTCTCGCTGCCAGCACGCTGCAGGAAAGCACCGGCTTGTCATCTACGAATACGGTGCACAGACCGCAGTTCGCTGTCTCACAGCCTCTTTTTACGCTGAAGCAATTCCGGCTGCGCAGAAAGTCAATCAGCAGCATGTCCGGCGCAATCTCCGCCGCGATTTTTTTATTATTTAATGTCAGTTCAATCTGCATCCTGTTCCACCTCCAGTGCCAAAAGTGCCCGGCGCAGCAATGTCTTTGCGACGCGCTTGCGATACTCCGCAGAACCGCGCATGTTGCTGCCGAATGTCACCTGCTCTACCGCGCGGGCTGCAAGATCTCGCGCCGCTTCTTCCGTGATCGGTGTTTCGATCTGCTCTTCCAGTACGATCCGTGCTCTGCCCGGCAGAGAACCAAGAACAAGACAGACCTTTCCGCTGTCTGTCCGACTCACACAGGCAGTCACAACCGGAAAATCCGTCTTTGTGATACGCATGGAACGATACACCATCTGTACCGGTGTCTTCTTCACAATGACGCGAACGAGAATATCCCGCTCAAATTTCATCTGCGCGAACTCCCGCAGCGGCATGAGTCCGCCGTGGTACAGCTCCACCCAGGTATCCAATGCCTGAAACATCGTCAGAACATCGGAAAATCCAAACCGCCCGAAAATACTGCCGCCGATGGTCGCGCAGTTTCGGAACTGAACGCCGACGATATCTTTTACACTGTCTGTGCAAGCTCCCTGCGTATACGCACGAAAGCCCTCATGCTGCTCCATCTGGCGCAATGTCACCATCGCGCCAAAACGAAATTCTTCCTCTGTCTCCTCGATCGTATCCAGTCCCAGATCACTCAGATCGATCACGCCGCCGACTGTCCGCTGCTCCATCTTCAGCCACAGCATACCACCCAGCACGATGTTGCTCTTTTTCTGACAAAGTGTATATGCTTCTTCCAGCGTCTGCGGCCGCAAATACTGACGAAATGTAAGCATCTTTCCCTCCTTACGAACCCTTTTTCTATCCTCTAAAAAGGCAGGGCAACCAGAATGCATCTGAATCGCCCTGCCTCTGTGTTTATTTTTATTTTACCGAATAATCCGCAGCTTGTCACGCTTTTTCAACATTTTCTTCCTTATCTTTCGGAAGAACAATGTTCAGGATGATCGCAACAAATGCTGCCGGAACAATACCGGAACCGCCGAATACCAGCTTGACTGCTTCCGGAAGTCCTGCCATCGCACCGGTGTTTGCACCAAGACCAAAGCCAAGACCCAATGCTACAGAAACGATGGTCATGTTGCGTGCTGTCAGCTTCTCCTTTGTGATGAGCTGAATACCACTCATAACGATAGATGCAAACATGATAACCGCTGCACCGCCCAGAACACTCTGGGGCATGATGGAAACCAGCGCTGCCAGCTTCGGGAACAATCCACACAGAATCAGGAATACCGCACCGCAAGCCAGTGCCATACGGTTTACAACCTTTGTCATTGCGACCAGACCTACGTTCTGGCTGAAGGAGGTGTTCGGAAGGACACC
The DNA here is from genome assembly GCA_934234215.1 of uncultured Cuneatibacter sp. Classification (GTDB taxonomy): domain Bacteria; phylum Bacillota; class Clostridia; order Lachnospirales; family Lachnospiraceae; genus CAKQHB01. The sequence goes on along the minus strand of CAKQHB010000008.1, from coordinate 30,364 downwards.
AAAGCAGGCTGCCAGAGAAGATCCCAGACCATCACAGATCACACCGCCGGACAGCTCCTTATCCGTAGCTTCCCGATCCATACCACCTTCGATACATCCGGAAATATCGCCAACAGTCTCAACTGCAGTTACAACGAACATGATCAGTACCGGCAAAATCGCACGGGCATCAAATACCGGCTTGATCGGCATGATCTGAGGCAGTGCAAACCACTTTGCATCTGCAACCTTCTGCCAGTTCAGAACCCAGGACTTTGTATACTCTACGCCATCTGCGGTCACACCTGTTGTAGAAAGGAACAGCGGCAGAATTGCACAGATCACATAGCCAAGAACAATACCGATCAGAATACTGGAATTGCTCACGATTCCCTTAAAGAAGTGCTTGAAGAACAGGATCAGGATCAGCACCACCAGTGCGATCAGCAGGTTCTCGATAGAACCATAATCTAAGCTGGAGCTGCCGCCGCCAAAAGAAGCAACACCGACACTGATCAGAGAAAGACCGATTGCCAGTACAACCGTACCGGTTACAACGGACGGGAAGAACTTTCTCAGGGGCTTTAACAAAAATCCGAGAACTGTCTCAAACAGGCCGCCGATAATCGAGGCACCCATGATCGCGCCGTATCCAAGGATACCACCGCCCATAACAGAGGCAACACTCTGGAACACGCCGATAAATCCGGAACTTGTACCCATGATGATCGGTACCTTGCCACCCACCGGTCCGATACCAAACATCTGGATCAGCGTTACAATACCGGCAATCAGCATCGCATTCTGCAGCAAAGATACCTGAACGGCTGCAAAGGCATCCCCATCTGCCATTGCTGCACAGGCTCCTGTGATGATCAGAAGCGGGGTCAGGTTTCCGACAAACATCGCCAGGACATGCTGTAAGCCCAGCGGAATCGCCTGCTTCAACGGCAAACGCCCCTCAAAATCATAAGGAGTGGAATACGTTACGTTCTTTTTCTCTTTCATACCTTAGGACTCTCCTCTTTTCGTACTTGCCTGAGTCATCCTGCATACCGCAAGACAGACTCAGTCCCTCTTTTCACAAGGAAGTATAACATAGGATTTAATTTCTACTTTCCCCACTTGTCGTGATTTTTCACCTTCTGCCCTTTTCGGACATATTTTACAGTAGACCTTTTCTCCTTCAGGAGTTTTCAAATATGGCAACTTTTTATAATCAGGCAACGATGACGTACCGCGGCAATACCACCGCATCCAACATCACCACCGGCGAGCTGATCGAAGTGCTGTCTGTCACAAAAACAGCCGTCAACGCTTCCTATGAGCCTGGCGACACGATCACTTATCTCATCAACATCCGCAATACCGGCTCCGTGCCGATCACCGGACTGACGTTCGCAGATAATCTCGGCGCGTATTCCTTCAACGAACTGACGCTGTACACGCTGAGCTATGTTGCAGACAGCATCCGCTACTTCCAAAACGGTACTCTGCAGACTGCACCCACCGTTGTTGCCGGACCGCCGATGCGCATTACCGATCTTACCGTTCCTGCAAATGGCAACACACTGCTGGTCTATGACGCTGCGGTAACACCTTACGCTTCCCCGGTTTCTGACGGCATCATCACAAACGAAGTCACCATCAGCGGAAACGGACTGACTCCCATCACGGCAAGAGCGGATGTGCCGGCATCGGACGGCGCGATCCTCTCTATCAGCAAATCCGTCTCTCCTTCGGTTGTCACAGAAAACGGACAGCTGACGTACACGTTCCTCATCCAGAATACCGGCAATACCGCTGCCACTGTAAACGATGACATCATCGTGACTGATACTTTCCTGCCTGTTCTGAAAAATATCACCGTCACCTGGGGTGGAACCACCTGGACGGAAGGCACGCAGTACACCTACAACACCGAGACCGGTCTGTGGCAGTCCGCTGCCGGTCAGATCACCGTTCCGGCTGCAACCTATGAGCAGAATTCCGAAACCGGTGTCTGGGGTGTGACTCCGGGTGCAGCGACGCTTGTTATTGCCGGAACTGTTTGAACGATGTGTAATCCCGTGTAATTGTGCAATGTGAAATTTTTCATGTGAAAATGTGAAAATCACTACCTTGACAAACGCGTTCCGTAGTGTTATTTTAGTTGCAACATAAAAAAAGCCAAACCGATGAGGCGGAGATAACGTAGAACATGCCCCCACAGAGAGTCCGGGATGCTGAGAACCGGGCGGAACGCAATTCTTCAAATGGACCGCTGAGGGTGCAGTCAAAGGATGTTTCATCTGAGTATTCTGCAACGCGTGGGCATGCGTCAGTTGCCGGGGATATGTTGGTATCCCGACGAGTGTACAGATTTTTCTGTAAAGCAGGGTGGCACCGCGGATTTGTAAATTCGTCCCTGACAGATTCATTGTTTTCCTCAATGAACCTGTCGGGGATTTTTTTATATTCGGAGGTGTCACATGTTTTATCCTGATCTTACGATGATCCGACAGCTGGCTGCAGACGGCACTTATAAAACCGCTCCCGTCAGCATGGAAATTCTTTCTGATATCCGCACTCCCATTGAGGTGATGCGCATTCTCAAGCGTGTATCGGACCACTGCTACATGTTAGAGTCCGTGGCAGACAACGAAAAATGGGGGCGCTACACATTCCTTGGCTACAATCCCAGTCTGGAAATCACCTGTCTCAATGGACACATGAAGATCGGCGATCTGCATTTCGACACCACCGATCCCCGGACTTATCTCAAACAGATCCTCGCCGAGCGCAGGAGTCCCCGCATCGAAGGGCTTCCCACTTTCACAGGCGGTCTGGTCGGATATTTTTCCTACGACTATCTGAAATATGCCGATCCGTCGCTCCATCTGGACGCGACAGACACCGAAGGCTTTCAGGATGTGGATCTGATGCTGTTCGACAAGGTCATCGCATTTGACCACTACCGCCAAAAAATCATTCTGATCGTCAACATTTCCCTCGACCAATATGAATCCGAATATCACCGGGCAGAGCTGGAGCTGCAGCACATGGCTGATCTGATCCAGAACGGCACACCGGCTCCGGAGGTTCCCGGCCGGATGACTTCCCCGATGCGGCCGCTGTTTTCCAAAGAGCAGTATTGCGGCATGATTGAAAAAGCAAAGCACCACATCAAGGAGGGGGACATTTTCCAGATCGTGCTGTCAAATCGTCTGGAAGCCGATTTCGAGGGTTCGCTGTTCAACACTTACCGCATTCTGCGGACGGTGAATCCATCGCCCTACATGTTCTACTTTTCCAGCTCCGATCTGGAAGTGGCAGGCGCTTCTCCGGAAACTCTTGTGAAGTTAGAGGATGGTGTGCTTCACACATTCCCCCTCGCCGGAACGCGACCCCGCGGCAAGACAGAGGCGAAAGACAAACAGTTAGAAGCTGAGCTGCTCGCCGATCCGAAGGAGCTGGCAGAGCACAACATGCTCGTAGATCTCGGTCGCAATGACATTGGCAAGATCTCAAAATTCGGTTCCGTCGCTGTGGAAAAGTATCACTCCATCGAGCGTTATTCTCATGTAATGCACATTGGTTCCACCGTCCGCGGCGAGCTGGCGGATGACCGCACAGCTCTGGATGCCATCGATGCGATCCTTCCCGCCGGAACTCTCTCCGGCGCACCAAAGATCCGTGCCTGCCAGCTCATCAACGATCTGGAAAATAACAAACGCGGCATCTACGGCGGAGCCATCGGTTATCTGGATTTCACCGGAAACCTGGATACCTGCATCGCGATCCGCATTGCTTACAAAAAGAACGGCAAAGTTTTCGTCCGCAGCGGCGCCGGAATCGTTGCAGACTCCGTTCCGGAATCCGAATATCAGGAATGCATCAACAAAGCAGCAGCCGTCGTCAAAGCATTGGAAGCAGGAGGCAGCTTATGATTTTACTGATTGATAATTACGACAGTTTTTCTTACAACCTGTATCAGCTCATCGGCTCCATCAACCCGGATATCCGCGTTATTCGAAATGACGCGATGACCGTTTCTGAGATTCGGGCATTGGCTCCTGAAGCCATCATCCTCTCCCCCGGTCCCGGACATCCCGAAGACGCGGGCATCTGCATGGATGTGGTGAAAGAGCTGGGAAGCGAGATCCCGCTCCTCGGTGTCTGCCTCGGTCATCAGGCAATCTGCACCGCATTTGGAGCTACTGTCTCCTACGCCAAAGAGCTGATGCATGGCAAACAGTCCACAACGCTTCTCGACCGGAATTGTCCGATCTTTGCAGATTGTCCGGAACGCGCTCCGGTCGCCAGATATCATTCCCTCGCCGCAATCGAAGAGACGATGCCCGATGTGCTGCAGGTCACTGCACGCACGGAGGACGGTGAGATCATGGCAGTCCGCCACCGCGATTATGATATTTACGGACTGCAGTTCCATCCGGAATCCATTCTCACACCGGACGGACCCCAGATGCTCCGAAGCTTTTTAAACATTAGAAAGGAAGGTACTACATTATGATTAAGGAAGCGATTGTAAAGATTGTCGATAAACAGGATCTGACTTATGATGAGGCTTACGCGGTCATCAATGAAATCATGAGCGGTGAGACGACACCGACTCAGAACGCAGCATTCCTCGCAGCATTGTCCACTAAGAGCACAAAAGCGGAAACCATCGACGAGATTTCCGGCTGTGCCGCAGCCATGCGTGACCATGCACTGACCGTAGACTATGACGGTGATCTGTTAGAGATCGTCGGAACCGGCGGTGATGGCGCTCATACCTTCAACATTTCCACCACCTCCGCACTCATCCTTGCTTCTGCAGGTGTCAAGGTCGCAAAGCACGGCAACCGCGCCGCTTCTTCCAAATGCGGTACTGCGGATTGTCTCGAAGCACTGGGCGTGAACCTGGATCAGTCTCCGGAACAGTGTGTGGAGCTGCTGAACACCGTGGGCATGTGCTTCTTCTTCGCTCAGAAATATCACACCTCCATGAAATATGTGGGACCGATCCGCAAGGAGCTGGGCATCCGCACCGTCTTTAACATTCTCGGACCGCTGACCAACCCCGTGCATCCGACAATGCAGCTTCTGGGTGTGTACGATGAATCTCTCGTAGAGCCGCTGGCCCGCGTGCTGTACAGCCTCGGTGTCAAGCGCGGCATGGCCGTTTACGGACAGGATCGCCTCGATGAGATTTCCATGAGCGCTCCCACCACCGTCTGCGAATTTAACAATGGCGAATATTATTCCTACATCATCAAGCCGGAAGATTTCGGACTGACCCGCTGCTCCAAGGAAGATCTTGTAGGCGGCAGTCCCGAAGAAAACGCTGCCATCACCCGCGATATCCTGAATGGTGTCAAAGGTCCGAAGCGTGATACCGTCCTCATGAATGCCGGCGCTTGCCTGTACATTACCGGAAAAGCTGCTTCGATTACGGATGGCATCCACATGGCAGAGGAACTGATTGACAGCGGCGCTGCTGCAAAGACTCTGGACGCTTTCATCGCAGCTTCCAACCACTAACGGAGGACTCTCATGGCAACGATTTTAGACACCATCGCAGAAGCCACAAGAGCGCGGGTCGCGGAAGCAAAGAAAAACGTTCCCCTCGAACAGATCCGAGGCGCTGCCCGCACACTGCCTGCTGATACCGGATTTCCGTTTGAAAAAGCATTGTCCGCTCCGGGGATGTCTTTCATCTGTGAATGCAAAAAAGCATCCCCCTCCAAAGGGCTGATCGCACCGGACTTTCCTTATCTGGAAATTGCGAAGTCCTATGAAGATGCCGGCGCTTCCGCCATTTCCGTTTTGACAGAGCCCCAGTGGTTTCTCGGACAAAACACCTATTTGCAGGAAATCGTGCAAGCTGTCCACATTCCGTGTCTACGAAAGGATTTCACGATAGATGATTACATGATCTACGAGGCAAAAGTGCTCGGCGCCTCCGCCGTGCTGCTCATCTGCTCCCTCCTTTCCGAAGAGCAGATCCGGGACTCCATCAAACTGTGTGACTCCCTCGGGCTTTCCGCCCTCGTGGAAGCCCACGACGCAGACGAAATCGAAATGGCTCTTCGCGCCGGAGCCAGAATCATCGGTGTCAACAACCGCAATCTCAAGGATTTCACTGTGGACATCCACAACAGCGGACGACTTCGCAGCTTTGTCCCGCCGGAGGTTCTCTTTGTGGCTGAGAGCGGCATCAAGACCCGCGCCGATGTCGCTGCCCTCGAAGAGATGGGGGTAAATGCCGTTCTCATCGGAGAAACGCTCATGCGATCGGAGCACAAAAAGCAGCTGCTTGCCGACCTGAAAGGATCTCCATTATGAGCACGAAGATCAAGCTGTGCGGCATGATGCAGGATGCCGATATTCTCACGGCAAATGAACTGTCCCCCGACTATGTGGGATTCGTCTTTGCCCCCGGCAGAGCGCGAACGGTTTCACCGGATGCGGCACTGCAGTTTCGAAAGCTGCTGGCTCCGGATATTTCGGCAGTGGGCGTCTTTCGTGGAAACACGCTGGAAGACATCGCACACATTGCTGCATCCGGTGCCATCGACCTCATTCAATTGCACGGACATGAGACCGAAGACGACATCGCATGGCTTCGCACACAGACGAACCTTCCTATTATACAGGCATTTCGCATCGAACAGTCCGAAGATATCCAGACTGCAGAGCGATCTTCCGCCGACTACATCTTATTGGACAATGGAAATGGCGGAACAGGCATCGCATTTGACTGGTCCTTGCTGACCCGGATGAGTCGCCCCTACTTTCTCGCCGGAGGACTTCGGGCGGAAAATATCGAGACTGCGATCCGACGATGGCACCCTTACGCAGTGGACATCAGCTCTGGCATTGAGACCGATGGAAAGAAAGATCCTGTCAAAATGAAACAAATCATCCGGATCATCCGAGAATTATCATGATAGAGGAGAAAACAAATGGAACAGAATACGACAAATAAGAAAGGACGTTACGGCATTCACGGCGGACAGTATATCCCGGAAACTCTGATGAATGCAGTCATTGAATTGGACGAGGCTTACGAGCACTACAAAAATGATCCTGAATTTCAGGCAGAGCTGACCGAGCTTCTGAATGAATACGCCGGCAGACCGAGCCGCCTGTACTACGCAAAGAAAATGTCCGAAGATCTGGGCGGTGCCAGGATCTATCTGAAACGAGAAGATCTGAACCACACCGGTGCGCACAAGATCAACAACGTGCTCGGTCAGGCACTTCTCGCAAAGAAGCTGGGCAAGACCCGTCTGATCGCAGAGACCGGAGCTGGTCAGCACGGCGTTGCCACTGCCACCGCGGCAGCCTTGCTTGGCATGGAATGCGTTGTCTACATGGGAAAAGAAGATACCGAACGTCAGGCGTTGAATGTCTACCGCATGCGTCTGCTGGGCGCAGAGGTTATCCCGGTCACAACCGGCACCGGCACACTGAAGGATGCCTGCTCCGCTGCTTTCCGGGAATGGACGAACCGCATTGCTGACACCCACTATTGCCTCGGCTCTGTCATGGGACCGCACCCGTTCCCGATGATGGTTCGCGATTTTCAGGCTGTCATCTCCAAAGAGATCAAAGAACAGCTGCAGGAAAAAGAAGGTCGTCTGCCGGATGCTGTCATCGCCTGCGTTGGCGGCGGCAGCAATGCCATCGGCGCTTTTTATAACTTTATCGACGATCCGTCCGTTCGTCTCATCGGCTGTGAAGCAGCGGGACGCGGCATTGATACCTTTGAGACTGCTGCCACCATCAGCACCGGCTCTCTCGGCATCTTCCACGGCATGAAGTCCTACTTCTGTCAGGACAAATACGGTCAGATCGCGCCGGTTTACTCCATCTCCGCTGGTCTGGACTACCCCGGCATCGGACCGGAGCATGCATGGCTTCACGACATCGGACGCGCGGAATATGTGCCTGTCACCGATGAGGAAGCAGTCGAAGCCTTTGAATATCTGAGCCGCATGGAGGGCATCATCCCCGCCATCGAATCCGCACATGCTGTTGCCTACGCCCGCAAGCTGGCACCGACCATGAACAAGGATCAGATCATTGTCATCAATATTTCCGGACGCGGCGACAAAGACTGTGCTGCCATCGCCCGCTACAGAGGGGAGGATCTCCATGAGTAATCTGAAAAAAACATTTGAAAACGGCAAAGCCTTCATCGCATTTCTGACCTGCGGTGATCCCGATCTGGAAACGACCGAAAAGCTCATCTGTGAAATGGCAGAAAAAGGCGCCGATCTCATCGAGCTGGGCATCCCCTTCTCTGATCCGACCGCAGAAGGTCCCGTCATTCAGGAAGCCAACGTCCGCGCACTGTCCGACGGTGTCACCACCGATCTTATCTTCGATATGGTGTGCCGCGTCCGCAAAAAAGTGTCTGTGCCAATGGTCTTCATGACTTATGCCAACGTTGTTTTCTCCTACGGCATCGACCGCTTTGCAAAGACCGCCGCAGAAATCGGCATGGACGGACTCATCCTGCCGGATGTCTCTTTTGAAGAAAAAGAAGAATTTGCCCCCGCCTGCCGCAAGTACGGTCTGGATTACATCAGTCTCATCGCACCTACGTCCCATGACCGTATCGCCATGATCGCCAAAAAAGCGGAGGGCTTCGTCTATTGCGTCTCCTCCCTCGGTGTCACCGGCGTCCGCAGCCAGATCACAACTGACATCGGCGCAATGGTCAAGCTGGTGAAACAGGCAAATCCCGATATTCCCTGCGCCATCGGCTTCGGCATCTCCACACCGGAGCAGGCAACTCAGATGGCAAAAAGCGCAGACGGAGTCATCGTCGGCAGCGCCATCGTCAAGCTTATCGCACAGTACGGAAAAGACGCCGTGCCGTATGTGGGGGAATATGTGAAGGGGATGAAAGAGGCGGCAAATCAAGGATAAAATTTGTCGTAGGTGATTCTAAATAGAAAAAGATACGCTTGCTATCCTCACTCCCAGCCTTTCCGTCTACATCGACTATCGCTGCGCATGTGCAAACGCACCTTTCAGGCTTGAACGGTGCACATGCCTGCAGCTGCGGTGCAGGCGGAAATAACGGCGGAAGGAGTGTGGGACAGCAAGTGTATCTTTTTATTTTAGGCTCGACCACATCATGCTTTTTTCTTTTGCCTGCTGCACAGTTCGATCATGTCCTGCACCGTGGCTTCAAAGCTCTCCGACAGTCGTTTCACCAGCTCCGTCTCGTAGGGCGGTAATCCTTCTTCGATCCATCGCATCGTCGTACCGACCAGAGCATAGCAATAAAAATCTCGGATAAATCTGCGGTCTGCCACAGAAATTGGTGCATTCTCCGCCTCTTTCTCTACGAACCCACCGACAAATTCCCGGCTAACTTCCGTCAAATACTTTTCCAGAATCGGGCGCTCCTTGGAATTGTAAAGATGAATGACCGCCTTTCGATAAGTCAGTACAATTCGCGCTGCACGTTCATATTCCTCCAAAAATGTCGTATCCGGACTCAGACTCTTCCTGAAATTCTCTGTCTCTGCCCGGAAGACCTCTTCTAACAGCTCGTAAATATCTCGGTAATAATAATAGAATGTATTTCGATTGATCTCGCACTTTTCAACAATATCACGCACTGTGATCTTGTCCAGAGTCTTCTCCTCCAGTAACGCCAGAAACGTATCCATGATTGCTTTTTGTGTATACTTCGCCATGCCTCAACCTCGTCCTTGTATGCAGTCATCTGTGCTTCGTTACAGGTATCATACCTAGAATTCGGTGGATTTTCAACTAAAGTTTTTCTAAACGAATTGCCACCATTCCAATTTTCATATATAATAGTCCTATTGTATACTATTTGGGAGGTTTTTCATGGAACGAGAAAAATTTGGCTCACGTCTGGGGTTTATTCTGGTATCCGCAGGCTGCGCCGTTGGTCTGGGGAATGTCTGGAAGTTCCCCTACATGTGTGGGCAGTACGGAGGCGCTGCCTTCATTTTGATTTACCTGTTGTTTTTGCTGATTTTGGGATATCCCATCATTGTCTGCGAGTTTTCCGTCGGACGCGGTAGCCAGAAGAGCTGTGCGGCTTCTTTCCGGACGCTGGAGGCTCCCGGTACCCGCTGGCATTATTCCGGCTATCTGAGCATGGCGGGTAATTACCTGCTGATGATGTTTTACACGATGGTGACTGGCTGGATGTTTTATTATTTTGTTCGCGCTCTGTCCGGCGAGTTTACGGGCACAGTTCTGACAAATGCAGAGATTGCACAGAAGTTTCAGGATATGCTGGCTTCTCCGGGGATTCTGACCGGATTTATGATCTTTGTAGTTGTACTGGCATTTGGAATTTGTTCTCTCGGTGTTCAGAAGGGTGTTGAGAAGATCACAAAGATCATGATGATCTGTCTGCTGGCGCTGATTGTCGTTCTGGCAATTCACTCCGTCACACTGCCCGGCTCGATGGAGGGTGTGAAGTTTTACCTGGTTCCGAATTTTGCTGCCATGAAGGAAAAGGGCATCGGTACGGTCGTTTTCAGCGCGATGTCTCAGGCATTTTTCACGCTGAGTATCGGTCAGGGTTCTATGGCGATTTTCGGCAGCTATCTGGACAAGAGCCGTTCGCTCAGCGGCGAAGCGGTGAATATCACGCTGTTGGACACATTTGTTGCCCTGGTTGCCGGCCTGATCATCATTCCGGCGTGCTTCTCTTACGGCATCGAACCGAACTCCGGTCCGTCTCTGATCTTTATCACCCTGCCGCACATCTTTAACCAGATGGCAGGCGGTCAGATCTGGGGCGCGATGTTCTTTTTGTTCCTGTCCTTTGCAGCACTGTCTACGGTAATTGCTGTATTTGAGAATATCACCTCTTTTGCCATTGACCTGTGGGGATGGTCTCGAAAGAAGACTGTCATCGTCAATATTTTTGCCGTCAGCCTGCTGTCGATGCCCTGTGTTCTCGGATTTAATGTTCTGTCCGGTCTCCAGCCGCTAGGCCCCGGCACGAACATTATGGATCTGGAGGATTTCCTCGTGTCCAGCAATCTGCTTCCGCTGGGATCTCTTGTGTATGTGATGTTCTGCACCAGAAAGCACGGCTGGGGCTGGGACAGCTTCCTTGCTGAGGCAAATGCCGGTGAAGGCTTGTCTTTCCCGACACATATCCGTTTTTACATGGCTTATGCGATCCCGGCGATTATCGTATTTATTTATCTGAAGGGATATTATGATCTGTTTTCTCCGCTTGGACTGCGCTACCTGATCCCCTGGATGATCATTGCCGTTGCATTCCTCGTCCTTATCTTCTGGATCACTTCGCAGCGAAAGTCCGGAACGCACGAAGGATAAGCGGCGTGTAGAAGGTACTTCACATGAATTCCAATTTTGAGTATTACCGTGTTTTTTATTATGTTTCAAAATATGAAAATCTGACAAAAGCAGCGGCTGCGCTGAAAACCAGCCAGCCCGCTGTGACCCGCACGATCCATAACCTTGAAAATGAGCTGGGCTGCAGACTGTTTACCCGCAGCAAAACCGGCGTAAAGCTGACACCGGAGGGAAGCACTTTTTATGAATATATTGCTGCCGGATGCAGCCAGTTTTTCCGGGGGGAAGAGAATCTGAGCAACATGATCAGTCTGGAAAATGGCACGATCTACCTCAGCGCCACGGAGACGGCGCAACACTGCTGTCTGTTTCCGGCGATGGAGGAGTTCAACCGCCATTACCCCTCTGTGCATTTCAAAGTGCTGAACAACAGCACCATGGAGTCCATTCAGGCAGTGCGGGAGGGGCGCGTGGATCTTGCCATCGTCTCCTCTTCCTCAACAAATCTGGACAAACCACTGAAAGCGACCCGCATCTCTTCCTATCAGGATATTCTGATAGGCGGCACACGTTTTGCGGAATATCAGGGAAGGGACGTCTCTCTGGAAGAATTGTCAAAATGTCCGTGGATCAGTCTGACATCGGATTCCATCACGCGAAACTTTATGAACCATTATTTTTCGGATCATGAGCTGAATTTTACACCGGACATTGAGCTTGCGACAACAGATATGATCCTGCTTGCGGTTCGTCATAATCTGGGACTGGGCTTTATTCCGGCAGAGTTTGCTGCCAGCGATCTGAAACTGGGAACGGTCGTACAGATCCACACCACCGAGGAGATGCCGCTGCGAAATATCATGCTGATCCGGGACATGGATTCGCCCCAGAGCATCGCTGCCAGAGAATTTGAAAAGTTTTTATTGAAAAGAAAAAAGTGACACACCACATGATGTGCCACCCTTTTCAGGCAGAGAATCCTGCAAAACAGGATTCTCTTTTTTTATAGGAAATGCGTCGCATTTTCTATAAAAAAAAGCGCTCCGCGTGGATCGCACTGCGGCGGAGCAGAACTTGTCGCTTCGCGACCCGCCGCAGGCGGAGAATCCTGCGGAGCAGGATTCTCTTTTTTATATGTAAATTTACCTTCTCACGATTTTTTGCGGACAGAGCACTTCCGTCTTTAGTGCCACTGCCAGTTCCGGATTTCCTCCAGATCCTGACCATACTCAGCGATGTACTGCTTGTGCTCAACCAGCTTGTCATTCATCTTCTGGATCAGGAAGGATCCCTTGTTGCCAAGCTGAGGCAGGTGCATGATTGCATCCTTTACGAGGTTGAAACGATCCAGTTCGTTCTGAACACGCATGTCGAACGGAGTGGTGATCGTACCTTCCTCCTGATAACCATGAACGGAGATGTTGTGGTTGTTCCGCTCGTAGGTCAGCTCATGGATCAGAGTCGGATATCCGTGGAACGCGAAGATGATGGGCTTATCCTTTGTGAAGATAGCGTCATATTCTGCATCACTCAGACCATGAGGGTGCTTGTGGTTGGACTCCATCTTAAACAGATCGACTACGTTTACAACGCGGATCTTCAGTTCCGGCATCTCATCCCGCAGGATGGTAACAGCAGCCATTGTCTCCAGAGTCGGAGTATCACCACAGCAAGCCATAACAACATCGGGCTCTTCGCCGCAGTCGTTACTTGCCCACTCCCAGATACCGATACCCTGGGTGCAGTGCTTAACAGCCTGCTCCATAGACAGCCACTGGCAGCTCGGATGCTTGGAGGCTACGATCGCATTGACATAATTCTTGCTCTTGATGCAGTGATCGAAGCAGGACAGCAGACAGTTGGTATCCGGCGGCAGATACATACGAACGACATCTGCCTTTTTATTTGCGATATGATCCAGGAAACCAGGATCCTGATGTGTAAATCCGTTGTGGTCCTGCTGCCATACGTTGGAGGTCAGGATGAAGTTCAGTGAGGAAATCGGCTGTCTCCAGGAGAGCTGGTTACAAACCTTTAACCACTTTGCATGCTGTGCAGCCATGGAATCTACGATACGGATAAATGCCTCGTAGCTTGCGAAGAAGCCATGACGTCCGGTCAGCAGATAGCCTTCCAGCCAGCCCTCGCACATATGCTCACTCAGCATACCATCCATAATACGACCGCTTCTTGCCAAACAGTCATCGGTAGGCAGAAGCTCTGCGTTCCAGTCACGGTTCTGCTCCTCAAATACTTTATACAGACGGTTGGACATGCTCTCATCCGGTCCGAAGATACGGAAGTTCTTGTTATCCTCATTCAGCTTGAAGATATCGCGGATGTAGCCGCCCAGCTCGATCATATCCTGTGCCTTTGTCTTACCGGGGTCAACCTCGATGCCGTAATCACGGAAGTCCGGCAGACGCAGATCCTTGCGCAGCAGACCGCCATTTGCATGAGGATTGGAACCAAGACGGGCATTTCCCTTCGGGCAAAGCTCAGCCAGCTCCGGAATCAGACGACCATTCTCATCGAACAGCTCTTCCGGATGATAGCTCTCTAACCACTGCTTTAACAGCTCCAGATGCTCCGGCTTCTCCATTGTGATCGGCACCTGATGTGCACGGAAGGAGCCTTCGATCTGCTGTCCGTCTACTACCTTGGGACCAGTCCATCCCTTGGGAGTACGCAGAACGATCATCGGCCAGATCGGACGAGTCGCATCCTGATTCTCTCTTGCATTCTTCTGGATTGCCTTGATCTCTTCGATTACGGTATCCATCGTCTCAGCCATCTGACGATGCATGGTCATCGGATCATCGCCTTCTACGAAGTAAGGCTTCCAGCCGCAGCCCTTGAAGAAGCTCTCCAGCTCCTCATGAGGGATTCTGGAAAGGATGGTCGGGTTGCTGATCTTATATCCATTCAGGTGCAGGATCGGCAGAACTGCACCGTCTGTGATCGGGTTCAGGAACTTGTTGGACTGCCAGGAGGTAGCCAGAGGACCAGTCTCAGCCTCACCATCACCAACTACTACAGTTGCGATCAGATCCGGGTTATCAAATACAGCACCAAAAGCGTGTGCGATGGAATAACCTAACTCACCGCCCTCGTTGATGGAGCCGGGAGTCTCCGGTGCGCAGTGACTCGGAACACCACAGGGGAAAGAGAACTGCTTGAACATCTTCTGCATGCCATCTTCATCCTGGCTGATGTTCGGGTAAACTTCGCTGTAGCTGCCTTCCAGATAAGTATTGGCAATCAGGAAGTTTCCGCCGTGTCCGGGACCGGACAGCAGGATCATATCCAGATCATAACGCTTGATTTCGCGGTTACAATGTGTATAGATAAAGTTCTGACCAGGCACTGTACCCCAGTGTCCTACGATCTTCTTTTTGATCTGGCTCATGTCCAGAGGCTTCTTTAACAGGGGATTGTCTAACAGGTACAGCTGACCGGCAGACAGATAGTTTGCCGCACGCCAGTAGGCGTCCATCTTCTCAAGCATCTCCTGAGACAACGGCTGCTTTTCCAAACAAACAGTTGTTTCGCTCATGTTTCCTCCGTTTCGTGGTGTGTTTTCACACATTTTCGTGAATTGTTACTTTTTTAACCGTTTTGAATTATATCATCATTCAATCACTTCGTAAAATAGTAATTTTCTATCAGATACATAACTTTTTGATATGGTTAGAGCCTTTATTGACGCGTTTCCAATTCATCTGCAATGTGTTTCTTCTCCAGCTGCTCATATGCCGCTGTGCGAAGGATGATCTGTTTCACAAGCTGATCCAGTTCAGTGCCCTCAGAATAATCCGCCGGGGCGAAGTACCGAATACGGTCATCCCGCATCATCTGGTATACCTTTCTCTTGTCCGCGGTTTCCGGATTGTAGACACCGATGGAATGTCCGCCATATGTATTCACCAGCTTCATGCAGGGCACATCCGTATCGCTGTCTCCGATGTAAACCATATTGCGGAACGGCACGCGGATGTCCTCCGGAGCAAAATGCTCGTTCACACCGGGATCATTCACATCCAGAACGCCCTTCTCGATCCGGAACAAAAACTGCGTCTTGTTCGTGTAATTGATTGCCTGCGCCGGCCACACTGCCACGCCCCGCTCATTATAATAGAAAGAGCTGGCGTAGATCTTCTCAAATGCCCCCGCCTTTGCCACCGAGGTTCCCTCGATCATCTCTTTCAAGCCGGAGGAAATGATGTAATGCTCCACCAGTACGCCGTGCTCCTTGCCGTAGGCGCGAATCCGTTCAAACCAGTCTGCAACGCCGGGAAACAGCGCCACTCTGGAACCATACTCCTCTAATTTTTCTCTTGTAAACAGCAACGTGCCCTCGGACTCCTGCTTCATCAGAAACATATAGGCCAGATTGGAATCCATCTCGTTCGCCCGTGCCAGCTCGTTTGATTTTTCCCAGAACTTATCTACCTGATAACGCACTGACTGAATATAACCCTGCGCCTGCATATCATCCGGCGACAGTGTTTTATCAAAATCATAACAGATCGCCAATACCGGAATGTCTTCTTTCTTTTTTCGCTCAAACTGTACCATGTGGATGCTCCTTTTCGCTGTGTGACAGCTCTGTACGGTCAATGGGGTGATTTATTTTACTCTGAACTCTGCAAAAATGCAAGGTAAAATTCTTTACTTTTACCAGATTTTTCACTAAAATAGATATTAACATTACCCGCATACAAACAGGAGGAACTGCTATGAGAATCGCACTTGTAGATGATGACCCAACTGTTCGGCAGCAAATGGAGACCTGGATGAGAGAGCTGACCGGAAACGCCGCTCACATCCGGATGTATTCCTCCGGCGAATCTTTTTTGTCCGACTGGAGCGCCGGCGCTTTTGACCTGATCGTTCTGGATATTTTCATGATCGGACTGACCGGCATGGATGTGGCGCACCGCATCCGGGAGACTGATCCCAATGTGCGTCTTGTCTTCGGCACCTCCAGCAATGAATTTGCGGCGGAGAGCTACGAAGTGGACGCCTGCTATTATCTCAAAAAGCCTTTTCAGGAGGAGAGTGTCCGGCGGATGTTTTCCCGTCTGAATCTGGAAGAACTGGAGCTGATGCGCACCGCAGAGCTTCCCGATGGTCAATCTGTCCGCCTGCGCAGCGTACTGTATGCAGACGTTGCTTCTCACCGCGTCACGATCCACTGCAAGGATTGCCCCGATCTGCTTCTGCGCCTTTCTTTTTCCGCGGTGGAGACTTTTTTCAGCGCGTATCCGTACTTTTACAGCCCCTGCAAGGGCGTTATCATCAACTTCTATGAGGTAACAGCTCAGACCGGCGACACCTTCACCATGAGCGACGGTACGATCATTCCCATCAGCCGTCGCAAGTCCAGAGAAGTGCTGGAAGCTTATTCCGCGATCCGCTTTGAGCAGCTTCGGAAAGGAGGCATCTGATGACTCTTCCGCCTTTCTATCGACTTGCTGAAGTCACCTTATATGCCCTGCTGAACTTCCTGCCGTTTCTTGTACTGGCGCTCTATCCTTTTCGGCATAATCTGCGCTTTTCCCTCAAAGTGACGATCCTTCTTGGCGTGCTGCTGTCAATCATCCAGATTGGCATTGGTATCTGGGTCGCATTCTTTGCCAGAAATACCGCGGGCTTTTTCAGTCTGCTCAGCACAAGCCTTTATGCCGCATTTTACTTCCTTGCGGTCCGTAAATCCCCGGGGAAGGTTTTATTTATCCTTCTCATGATCTCCAATCTGGCGAACTTCACCGTCATCGCATCCAAGTGTCTCGAGGGACAGTTCTTTCCGGATCTGGCGATCCAGAAATACCGCTGGTCTTCCTCCCTTTTTCTCTTTCTGGTGGAAGCAGTTCTGGCGGCACCGTTTTTTATCTACGTCCGCAATATTTTCACTCCTGAGATGGAACAGGAGTCATCCAGCGTCACATGGCGTTATCTGTGGTGCGTCCCGGCGACCTTTTATCTTACCTGGTACTACGCGCTCTATGGCAATTCAACGCTCACCAGTCTGGAAATCGCACTGCTTCCCCGCAACACGCTCTTTATGTCTTTTCTGAATCTCGGTGCCGTCCTGATCTACTATCTCGTCTCCCGTCTGATTCTGGAGCAAAACCGCGCCATCACCCTGCAGGAAAAGAATCATCTGCTGACGATGCAGGCGATGCAATATGATACACTGCAGGAAAAGATCACCGATGCCCGCCGCGTCAAGCACGATGTTCGCCATCACATCACCACGATGCAGGAATATGTGCGTCAAAAAGATTATGATGCTCTCGACCACTATCTGAGCCAATATCAGGAGAGTCTTCCCGATGACAGTCTGCTGCATTTCTGTGAAAATACCGCAGTCAACGCTGTACTGCTCTATTTCTCCAGTCAGGCGAAAAAATACGACATTTCCTATCAAACGCAGGTAAAGATTCCGGAACATCTGCCCATCGAGGAAACCGATCTGTCCGTGCTGTTCGGCAATCTTCTGGAAAATGCCCTGGATGCCTGTCGTGTCGATGACGCTCCGGATAAAAAAATAGTTGTCCGCGGAACTGCAGACAACTACTCACTCTGTATCACAATTGACAATACGTTCACCGGAACGCTGCGAAAAACATCGTCCGGCAATTTTCTGTCCAGCAAACACCGCGGTGTCGGCATTGGCACTCAGTCTGTTCGCAATATTTCGGAAAAATATGGTGGTGTCACCCACCTGGAAGCCCACGACGGCATGTTTTTCGCTTCCGTCATGTGCTTCTTCGCATCGGAACCGTCCGTTCCCACAAAATAACCGCACGTTTCCTAAGATGAGGGGTTCGAATTATTTCTTTTCGAGCTCCTCATCTTCTTTTCGCCTTCTCTCCAATTCTTTTCGGAACCGCTCCGCCTCCCGGTATTCCTCCAGTGCTTTGCTGATCATCGCTTTTTCTTCTTCCTTTGCCAGCGTTCGCGCACTCCGGATTGCCTGAATCAGGCTGCGAATCATCATAATCACAAGGGGCAGCAGGATAAAGGGAACAAAGATCAGCGGATTCGACACAAGGCGGCTCAGCTTTCCAAGGATCAGCGACGAGCCGATCACAACGCCGATCACCGCACGGGAATCCGTCCGGTACAGATCATCCGCGTTGTTCGCATCGCCTCTTGTCGTAAAGGTGATCTTGCTCCCGTCCTTTTCGATTTCTACAACGCGGTGCGTGTTGACTGCACCCTCCAGCGTCGGATCGTTGGAATAAAACGAGATGACATCTCCCACCTCGATTTCCTCCGGATTTCGGTATTTCACAAGAATCAATGAATCTTTTCCGTATGTCGGCTCCATACTGCCGGTCACGATCCGCAGTACATAATATCCGAATACTTTCGGGGTATTTCCCTTCGGCGTAAATACAACATTTGCCATGATAAGCACTGCCACCAGAATAATGCCGATGGATATGGCATTTACCAGTGTGATCACAATGTTTTTGAACCTGCTCATTCTTTACTCTTCCCTGTTATCCTTCACTTTTTTGCGCTCTTTGCGCTCTCTCAATGCCTCTGTCAAATAACGTGACAGACTGTTTGCCTCCGCCTTTGCGCGGGCTTTCTCTGCCTGCTTTTCTGCTTCCTCTGCGCGTTTTTGTGCCTGTGCGACAGCAGCCTCCGCCTGTTTCTTGACAGCTGCGATTGCTCCGTCCGCCTCTTTCTTTGCTTCTGCAATTTCCTCTGCTGCACGCTGTTCTGCTGCAGCACGGGCGATCTGCACAGCTTCATCTGCTTCCTTGCGGACATTCCATGCATTCTCTTCCGCCTGCTTTTTCGCTGCTGCCACATTCGTTTCCGCTTCTTCCTGAGCTTTCTTCACAGCAGCGCCGGCATTTTTACGAGCTTCCTGCACCTCTGCCTCCGCTTTCTTCTGGGCAGTGCGCACAGATGCAGCTGCATTCTTCTGAGCTGTCTCCACTTTTGCATTCGCCTCTTTGCGGGCAGCATACACAGTGTCTTTCGCTTCGTCACGAATCGCATTGATCTGCGTCCGCGTTTCCAGCTCCATCTTCTTCATGGCGGTTTCCATCTCGGTCTTTGCCACGCGCTCTGCTTCCAGCTGCTGCTCCAGCTTCGACTTCTCGGATTCCATCTCCTCATGGATCTGCTCCAGCGCTTCCACCTGTCCCTTCACAGATTCCAACTGCATCTGCAAGACGTCGATCCGGCGCTGCAGATCTGCATTTGCCGCATCCAGATCCTCGTTTCGCGCCTGCTCTTCCCGCAGCTTTTCCTCTGCATCCAACTGTGCCTGTGTCACTTCTTCCACAAATACCTTGCGAATCTCCACATCCGGCACATCAGGACTGTCCACCAGCTCCTCCTGCACTTCTTTTACAAACTTCGGTGCGATGGGCTCCCGCTTCTCTGTGGCAATCTCCGTCATTCTCCGGGGATCGGACTCCAGCAGACTCTTGAACACCGTATAATTTGTGATCAGGTTTGTATACATCTGCAGCAAATATTCTTCATCGAACTGCAATGCACTGTCCTGCGGCTCGATGTGATACCCCACCTCATCGTAGCTCTCCATAAACTGCCACAGCTTGTAACAGGTGCGATAATCCGGATCCTTCATCATCAGGTTTGTGCGCTGGATCGGGCTGCGCACCGCGGAACAGCCGCTCATGATCTCACAAAAGGAACTCGTCCGCAGCACCCGTGAAAGACGGCGCACACGGTCGATTCGTTTAAAGAGATCCATATGGTCTGTGTCGTTTTCCACCACACTCTGCCGGTTCCTGATCGTCATTTCCACTTTGTAGGAAATCTCTTCGTAGGCATCATCCACCTTACTTTCCATATTCAGGATATTACATGTCTCATCCCCGGTTGACCAGAAGATCACATCGGTACGCTTATCTACAAAAGCAAACAGACGCTGAATCAGATGATAGATGAAACGATTCTCGTACAGATCGTAGGTCTCCTCCGTCGTCACATTGAGGATGTGGGTCGGACGGATCTCGCCCTTTGCATTTGCCGTGATGAACTGTGTGTTCTGGCTCAGGTGTCGGACGCTGTCTGCGGTGATCTTCCTCGCCAGCGCCACCGGAACAACTTCCTCAGAGGTCGTGATAAACCGTCTCGGCTTATCTACAATATTGAAAATAGAGTCAATGCCTTCTTCTACGACTTTCAGCCACTCTTCGTCCACAACCTTATGCAGTACCCGTCTTGTCTGGTGCAGTGTATTGTCTCCCGCCTGCACCATCTCAAACAGGTATTGAAAATATTTGCTGTCTTCCAGAGACTGCTCCACGCCATCCGCATATTTCGCATATAACTCGTTGATTGTATCTGCCATCGTCTCTTCCCTTTCCAGTGTGGAATGTTATCAATACATGTTCTTAATCCGCTCCAGATATGCAATACTGTCTGGCATTCCTGCCGGTCCGAATGTTTTCTCGATGTACTCGATCAGTCCGGTCATCTCATCTCGCACGAAGGCCACATTCATACTCTCGAACTTCTTCAATACCTTTCGTGCCACGATATAGTCCATACCGCCCAGTTCTGTGCCGCCGCATGCCACATAAACCGGAATAAAATCGTACAGCTGCTTCATGATACGATTACCAAATGCCAGACGGAAGCGGGTCACTAGGTACTGATCCAGCTTTTCCATCTTCTCCATCAGCTCATCGCTGATGGGATGCTCCACCTTTGCCTTCTCAAACAGCTCCATCAGATGCTCGGCGCGGATATAGCAGGGGCCATTTGCCGGACAGGTAAACTCATCGGCGCGGTCATTCAGCTCAATGGGCATCGCACGGTCATAGACCTTATCGGTGATCGTAAAGGTGGAATCGTCGTTGTTCGCCGTTCCCACAAACCAGGTGCTGTCGGAAACGCGGATCTTACCATCCGTCAGCAGCTTCGGATCGCCTTTCCATGCAGTCGGAACCAGATCCAATGTCCACTCGTCCTTGCTGGGCATTTCCAGAACGGACAATACTTCCGCAAAGTAATATTCCACGCGGGCGATGTTCATCTCATCCAACACAATGAAGGACGGATCGGGACGATAATTCGCCTCATACAACGCACGCAAAAACTCTGTCTCGTTAAACTTCTTCGAAAATTCATTGAAATAACCCAGGATTTCCGAGCGGTCACGATAGGACGGCTGTACGGAAACGATGGTTGCCGGATTGTCCAGATAACGGCTGAAGGAGTACGGCAGACTCGTCTTACCCGTACCGGAAATACCTTCGAGAATCAGCATCTTGCTGGCTGCCATGCCAGCGACAAACCGGCGCACGATCTCAGGCGTATAATACAGTCCCAGCTGGCTGCAGGCGTAGAAACGGTATCCTTCTGCGAACTGCTCCAGTGTGATCTCCTCATTATAAGGCGGACGCACAAAGTCCAGATACTTTTCGTCCACAAGAGACAGCTTCGGAAAACGGTGATTGTTTACCACCGGCGCTTCCTCTACAACTGCCTTGATCGTACCGCCGGCAATCACGCTCGCCGGGGCGCCCTGACCGCCCACTGCGGTCGCTGCTGCCTGTGCCTCGGCTGCCTTCTCCGGATCGGTGACATTGCCCACGGTGGGGATCACATCATCCGTCAATGCGGATGCGCCCATATACGGAATGCGCCCGGTGCCGCCCATGGCATTTACCTTGATTGCCAGAATATTATTCTTTTCTTCCATCAGATCCAGCACCTGTTTGTTCAGGCGACCGATCTCGCGGTACAGCGCCGCATTGTCCGACTTGTCTGTTTTCAGCTGATGATGCAGCATCGCTCTGCGCACGAGCAGCAGAATAATCAATACCGGAATCGCGATCAGCACAAGCATCAGCAGCACCGACAGAATCTTGCCCGGAATATTTAACGTCGGAAAATAGGTCAGAAAGATCTTAAAATAATCCACCCAGCCTGTCACAAACAACCGCAGCGCTGCCACTGCAAATGCAGCCAGATAATACACGATCTGAGATAAAATTTCATACGCAAACTTGAAAAATTCACTCACTGCTTTTCTCCTTCATCCTGTGCCGGCTGCTCATTCTCATCCTTTGCCGCAGACTGTGCACGCTCCAGCTCCTTTGCCGCCTGCGCTCGCAGGGCTTCCGCTTCCTCCCGCATCCGCTTCGCCTCCTCCAGCGCTGCTTCTGCCTCGGTCTTTGCATTCTGTGCATCGCCGGCTGCCGCAGCAGCCTCCTTTGCACTCTCCACTGCCATCGTCTTTTTCAGGCGAATGCTGATCATAATCAGATTATAAACCTGATAAATAAAGAACAGCATCATCGGCAATACGATCACAAGCAGGAATCCCATACTGCTGGACAGGAAATCCATCACCTTTCCAACGCCTGTGAGATGGCCTTTGTAAATACCTACAATATCACCATCGGAAATGATGTGCGTATCCGCAATGCCATTGTTATTGTCACCGACGGTGGTGTAGCTTCTCGCCTCGCCATTCGTCTCAATGCTCTGAATTCTATGGGTGTTCAGCGCATATTCATTGTCGATGATCGTGTGAAAACAGATGATGTCTCCCTCTTTCAGCGTGGACGTATCACACTTCTTGATAAAGATCAGATCACCGGATGCAAACGTCGGCACCATGGAATCTGACTTGACAACCAACGGCGTATACCCCAACAGACTGGACACGTTCTGATGATCCTTTGTCGCCATCGTCGTAAATGCATACAGTGCGGCCACCAAAATGATGATCCACAGGATCACACTTGCTGCAATCGTTCCCACTCGCTTCAATACTTTCATTCTTTTTCTCCCTTATTTGTATGTATTATGTCTCATCCTCAATTCTCTCTCCGGTAAATCGCAGCCAAATGGCATAATCCGCATTGCGCAGCTCGTCCGTACAAGCCGGGTCTGTGCCCTCCAGCCAGATATGCACCTGCACGGTCTTGTCCTCGCCCTCTTTCAGAGAAAATAAAAGGTTGTTGTCGTTATTTTGCATATTGGACGCATCCGGCAGACCAAACACCTTCATGTTTCCTGAAGTGCTGCTCGCATCTCCCATGCCGGGATCATAAATCCACGTCATGCCGTCCGTCTCAAAGGAAATACGCATTGCCTCCGGCAGCTGCGGATTGTTCGAGCTGATATTCGTTCCGCCGTCTCCGCCCTGCCCGTCTGCACTCGTCAGATGCACCAGCAGATCTTTCTCCGCTATAAAGTGCAGTGTAAATTCCAGATAGGCGCCGCTGGTGCTCTCCACCACACTGCCATTCTCAAAAGTAAAGGTGTGGGTATCCTGCGTCGTCACCGGTTCTAACGGCTTTTCCTGCATGGAAAATCCTTTTTCCTGCTGGATCCGTTTATCAATATCCGCAAATGAGAGCGTTCGCACATAGTCCTCGATCGTCTCATGGGCATCCAGATCCATACGCATATCCACATCTGATACAATATCCAGACTCATCGTCCGCACTCGCGTATTATCTGCAATGGAAAACCACGCCACGGTCACCGCAGTCACTGCCGCCAGCGCCAGCAGCACAAGCAGGATTGATGTATAAAGGCGGCTCTTCACCTGCTGCTTTTGTCTTTGTTTCATTTAATCTGCCTCCTGACTGAGCAGGCCGTAAAAAGCCAGATGCAGATCCGCCACATTGAACTGTACCGCATTGGAACAGTCGGGATCGCAGCCCTCCAAATAAAAGTATACATCAAGAGGGTAGATTTTGCCAAACTCCATTTTCAAAAGCGGCTGATCCGGAATCTTCGTCTGACCATCCGCAAAGGACACGGTGTACGTGTCAATGGGCACACTGGGATCTGCCACCGCCGCCGCGCCGTCCTGCCAGGTCAGCACCTGTCCGTCACCCAGCAGTTGTCCACCGATCTGTGTATTATAAATCTGATTTTCCACTGCATTGGAATCCTCCGAAAGCCGCAGAATCACGGTTGTTCCACTATCATCGCCAAACCGAAGTCCCAGTCTTGATGCATTTAGCAGCGTTCCCGATACATTCTCTCCCGGCAATCCGTCCGTTTCATCCAGATACAGATTCATCCTGCCGGTAAATCCATCTCCCACTGCCCGTAGATAAATCCTGCCATGATAATATCCTGACTCATCCTCCACCTGCCTGAAAATGTCTGCGACATTGCCGGACGTCACAGGCGATGACACAAAAACATTCAAATCTGCCGTGGAAACCGGCATTAACTGGTTCGTATCCGTGCCATTGATCTGTCTTATCGTCGCTTCGTCCACACTCTGAAAATTCTCTCCTCCATCGGTGCTCACCTGCAGCTCCAGATTTTCCTCTCCGGTCCGCGCGGATGCAACACTCGTGGAAACCGCCCGGTTTGTTGTAAACCAGGCATAGGTTGCCGACGTCAGCGCCAGGAGCACCGCCAGCGTCGTCACAATGGAAAACCAGGTTTTGAAAGCGTGCTTCATCCCAGCTCCTCCTCATTTTCTATTCGGCATCCACACCGGCAAATGCCAGCGCCAGCGCCGTCGGTCTGCTCTGAGCTGCATTGATACACTGTTCATCGCAGCCCTCCAAATACAGCCAATATTCTACCGAAGCAACCTCATCCGCCTGCAAGGTCACAAGCGCCTGACTGCCCGGAGTATATTCATCTCCACCAGCTGTCTGTGCCAGATAGACAGAAATCTCTTCGGACGGGTCACTCACATAAGAAGCTTCCCCGCTTCCACCGATCTGCGATACTACCGTTCCCGCCTGAGGCACGGTCAGCTTTGACTCTGCGCTGCCGGTTGCCCCCAGCGCATCCAGTTTAAAAATCCAGGTCCTCGTCCCGGATGCCGATGTGATCCGCATTCCAAGACGCATCGCCGCAAGCGCCTGCGCATCGCTGCCCAGGTTCAGATTTGCGGCGTCAAAATAAACATTACACGCGGCATTGCGACACTGCAAATACACCGTGCCGTGCAGCGCATCCGTATCCATCTCCGAGTCCGCGTTGCTGTATAACAGCGCAATTCCCTCCGGCGTACTCGCCTGCACCCGGTAGAAATGATCCAGATCCGCTGTGGACAACGGTTTCAGCGCATCTGTCGTACCGGTAAAGATCAGATCACAGGTCTTGTCAAACGGTCCATTTGCGTTCGAGCTGATCATCAGCGCCGCTTTGCCCTTGCTGATGGAACCGCCCACCGGTGTGACATTCGTGGACGCTCTGCCGGACAGCGTGAACCACGCATAGGTCGTTCCCACACCGGCTAACAAAATCAGCACGATCCACAGCAGCGTCAGACGTATGCTCCTTTTGATCTCTTTTTGTTCTTCTTCCACGAATCTCACCTCCTGTAACTACTCTGCCTGCTGAATCCCCGCAAAGGAGATCGACAGGTTCTTCAAAATCTCATTGCACAAATTCGATGTACAGTCCTTATCACAGCCCTCCAGCCAGATATACATCTCGATGCGGACCGCCTGTCCCGGATGTCCCGCGCCATCTCCGCTGATGGTACAGATCTTCTGGGATGTTATTTCGCCATTCGTCTCCTTTAATGTCACATCTCCGGTCATCCGGTCATAATTGCAATACGCATTATCATCCAATGGCGTATACTCCACCGTAGAGCCATCGCCCTTCGTGGAATCCAGCACCAGTCCGTCATAACCGTGACCTTTTGTATTGTACTGTGCCTGGGGATTATCCGCGTCATTGATGGCGAAGATATATTCCTCTTCCCTGCCGCCGTTCTCTCCCGGCGCATGGACGATCAATCCGACACGGATTGCCGTGGAAATCGGATTTTCCGCATCGCTGTCCTCTCCGGAAATCCCGGAAACATATACATCCGTTGGATTTCCATTCGTCCGCAGGAACAGCTCCGTCTGGTAATAATCCGCCGGTTCGCTCCTTCCGAACAATCCGGCAACCAGCTCCGGCTCGCCATCCTCGCCCTTCACAAACTCCACCACCTTCTGGAATCCGTTCTGGATACGATCCGTCGAAACCGGTGTCAGCCTTACCACGCTGCTGTTAAAGCTCTGCAGCAGCGCCGAAAAACCATATCCGTCCGCATACTGGCTGCTGATCTCCAGATTGCCTCCGGTACCAGCCGCCATCTGAACTCTCGTCGTATGACGACCGGTGTTATAAATATACCACGCATACGTGGCGGAAACGGTAGCAAACAGCGTAATCAGCATCGCGATCATCGTCGCCGTCAGCTTCCGCTTCAAATTGCCCGTATGAGAATCGTTGTTTCTGTTCGTGTGCGCCGTGTTCCGCCACCTCCTTTCTGATGATCTTATAAAGGATCCATCCCGGATCTTAATTTTGACTGCCGATGATTCCCAGATATATTTTGGCATTTGTATAGATCAGGTAGTCGGACGGCAGATTCGTCAGAGACTCTAAGTTTTTATTTTTCAGCTCCGCTGACAGATCCACCTTATAGTTGGCATACTGACTGCCTTCTACCGCTTCCAGTCCGCTTCCTGTTTTTGCATTAAAATCAATGTTCAGCAAAATTGGATTGGTCTGTAAATTTTTCACCTGATTTTCGGAAAGCGGGATCCGGAACTTGTATACCTGGACACCGTTTTCAGTCTGAAGTCCTAAGCCTCTTCCTGTCGTATCAGCTTTCTTCTCCGATTCTATTGCAAGCTCAGACAAGTAGTCTCCAATTTTCACCGTTTTGTACTTCTTTCCAACATCATTCTCATTCGGTTCTTCTGTTTTTTTGCTCAGGCGCAGCGTCCCTTCCAGATAGTATGGATATTTGGCATTTTTCGGATCCGTTTGATTCGCTCCGGGCAGACCTGCGGTAAAGAAGGCTCTTGTCCTGATCTGCATAGCCTCCCCATTCGTCTCTCTGCCGTTTAAGCCAAGCTGGCTGGTATTGCCATCTAGGCTGGTGATGTTGTAAGAGTCATAGCTGATGGTAGAGCTTGATGTCTCTTCCCTGTAGTAAAGCTTATTCTCTGCCTCCTTCTTCTGGCTCATATTACTGCTGTCAAGACTGTCTGTCTGATATGCCATCGAAGAGCTTACTTTAAACTGCACTCCCTCCGTCTTTTCTCTGAGCGGGAACTGGGAAAGCAAGGATGCGGAATCCGAATAATCAAAGGTAAGATCCGCTTCCAGAGTACTTCCGATATACTTACTTCCCAACGCTTTGATCGTGATGTAGCATACGCTTCCGCTCGTCACCACTGTGAATCCTTCCTCGCAGGTACTCAGGTCATCTACTCTCGTCACTTCCTGTGCGCCTATTTTCAGAGAGGGAACCGCTATCGTCCCCTGAATGTCTACCGGCTGGCTGTTTTCATCCACCAGCTGTACTTCATACCGATAATACACGGCTCTTGAATTCACATACTGGCTGAATGTATTCGCATCTGCTGCTGCCTGAACATCCGATGTAACCTTTACCGAAATAGAGTCATTCTCTCCGGACTTCATGAGCAGGGCATTGGCGGTATTGGGATTCTTTTGCGCAATTTCACTCGTGGATACCAGATTCAAATTCTCATTTTTATAAAAGTCTCCCAGAACGTAAACTGCATTCGGAGTTTTGGATGCTACATAACGCGTCGGGATCTCACCATCTGTGATTCCATTTAAATTCAGTGTTTCATTGTACATGCCGCTTCCCTTGGTACAGTTCATGACAAGGTAATACTGCTCTGTCACCGTCAGATCTTTGTCGTCACTCTCCTTTGTATTCAATTCAATGTTAAAGTACTTCGTGTCTTCTGGATTCTTGTCTGTCTCCAACGCATAGTAATCGTATTTTTTCTCATCCGCATTCCATACCCGGACACTTGCGCCTTCCTTCGAGTCCAGTTTTTTAAATTTACCGGGATTCTTTTCCGTTCCTGCACTGACCTTCAGATCCAGCAGATCACAGAGATACGTTCCCTGATATTCTGTTCCGCTGTCTGTCGTTTGTGTCATAACGTTTTTCAGATCCAGCGTTTTTCGTCCACTTTCTCCCTGTATCGCAGTTCCGTCAAACTGATAGTAGGACTGCTGGTCTCCGTGGGTATTTCTGTCCACCAGAGTCAGATGCGTATCACCCGTCGTCAGCGGAGCTGTATTTGCCAGATTGAGCTTCTTGCTATAGGACCACAGGAGAGAATCTCCGTTTGCCAGTGCATTTTTCCATTCGCCTACCGTCCACGTATAAGTAAAGGACAGATCCGCAGTCAGATTTTCACCAAAACTTGCAAGAACCGCCTGCGTTCCCTGGTATGCTGCCTCATAGCCGGACGCTCCATTCGCCATTTTCACAGCAAAGGAAACCTCGATCACCTTCTTGACCAGCACCGGAATGTATAAATGGTATGCCTGCTTTGTATCGACCGGACTGGTATACGCCACGTCTAGAATCGTGATCTGGTTCCTAGTATTGTCATACTGGCCGGAATTGATCTTCAGCTGCTTCGAAGCAGTAAGAGACATTGACTGACTTTTCGCCTTGCGCCAGCTTCCGTTCTCATAGGCATACGTTGTCGGAGTAACGGACACGGACGCATAGCGTGTTGTTTCATCCTGCTTCATGTTCGTCAAAACGGAAACATAGTTGTTCACCATCGTCATGATCTCTTCTGACGAATCCATCTGGAGTACCAGAATCGGAATATCTACAGCACCTGTCACCTTCGAATAATCCGCATCCTTTTCCTCTGTCTTGTAGGTCGTAATCCGGTTGTCATAGGCAGTTTTATCAGCAAATAATTTTATAATATCATCCAGATCATTCGCTGCGTTTCCACCATGGTAAGCCGTCATTTTGTTTCCAGCCTTCGAATCAGAAACAATGGTTTTGGACAGTGCTTTATTGTCTTTCAAAGCGGCTCCATCGCCGGTCAGCTTTGTACCTCCCATGGTCAGACCAGCACCCGGAGAAGTGCTGACCTCTGATGCGGAATCAGCTGCTCCCTGATAGTCTGCATAGATGACGTAGCTGTTCTCCGACATACCACCATTGCCTACGTTGTACATTGGAGAATACTGCCCGGTTCTTGAGGCCGCAACAATCTGTATATCTGCGCTTTCCCTGACACCAACCCAGATACCAATTCTGGTATCTACAATCTGAGGCATGTTATTTATTGTATTGTATGTATAGTAATATTTACTGGCAGTATTCGAAAGGGAATCATACCTGAGTCCAACATTTTTCTCAGATAACTCTCCTAACGTAATCTTGTCCTCCTTTTTTACGATGGATGCATCGGTGTCACAATTCTTATTCTCGATCAGAAAACCAATCAGATTGTTTTTGCTTTGTACATTAAATCCATTAAGATTCGTTTTGGTATAACCAAATAAAGCACCTGCACCACCCTTGGTTCTTTTCGTGACCAGTTTTGAATCACAAACCGAAATATTGCTTACCTTAAATTCTCCTTCGTTGCTTTTTCCTCCTGAAATTCCTCCTACATAACCATTGCACAGAGCAACAAACTTACTGATACTGATATCACTTACCGTTACACTCCGCTCTGTTTTGCCGACGATTCCACCTGCAAAAGATTCATTGGCATCATTTTCTTCGTCACAGCTGTACGGCAGAATACTGCTAGATGTTACATCTACTCCAGTAACTGTTAATGATGCACTTTTCACCTGTCCAAATAATCCACCTGCATATCTTATGCCTTGTAAATCCGTATTTTCCTTCGTTCTGCCAGTTGCTGTATTTCTCGTCTGAATTGTCGTGTTATTGATTGTATTCTTACCACCAACCGTAGTAGCAACTTTGCTATCCTCCAAAAGTCCGGAAAATCCACCTGCCCATCGGGCCTTTTCAATCCTCAGTCCAGTAACACTACAGTTATAAAAATTCAATCCAGTATGAGTCCATTGATCGCAGGCAAAGATTCCTCCAGCATATTCACCGCCACTAAGAAGTGAGTTTTCTCCAACATTTACATTTTTAAAAGTTACCTGTTTTGCGATATAATATCCTGCATTTGCAAAGATAACTCCAAAATAAGTACCATATTTGAGTGCTGTACTCGTTCTCTCTACATTGGATTGAACAGTTCCTGTCACGGTCAGATTCTGCACGGTATAATTTTCTGTCAGA
>CAKQHB010000007.1 GCA_934234215.1 uncultured Cuneatibacter sp. | reverse complement strand
AGAGTCTTTCCAACCAGTTCTTCCGGCTCGTAATAAGCGTGAATACCGCTTAAAATCGTACGATCTGTGCCTGTTCCGTCATCCAGAGTGAACTGTAACAGCTTCTTGGATTTCTTAACAGCTTCACAAGCTTTTACTTTTACAGCTCTGAAATCAGACTTGCTGAAAGTATCGAAATCAACAAATTCTTCAAATAAAGGCTCTACCTTTACCTTGGAGAAGTCGATAACTTCTTCTTTCTCCGGTGCTGCTGTATAAGTGCTGTTTTCTGACTTCGCAGACTTCTTGTCAGCATCCAGTGACTTCATCGTCGGGAACAACAGAACATCACGAATTGCAGCAGAATCGGTCATCAGCATGCACATACGGTCGATACCGAATCCGATACCACCCGTCGGAGGCATACCAAGCTCCAGTGCATACAGGAAGTCTTCATCGGTGTGGTTTGCTTCCTCATCGCCCTGTGCGAACAGCTCTTCCTGAGCTGCGAAACGTGCTCTCTGGTCGATCGGATCATTCAGCTCGGAGTAAGCGTTTGCCATCTCCCAACCATTCATGAAGAACTCGAAACGCTCTACATAGTCGGGGTTGTCCGGCTTTTTCTTTGTCAGAGGGGAGATCTCAACCGGATGATCCATGATGAAGGTCGGCTGGATCAGGTGCTCCTCAACAAATGTCTCGAAGAACAGGTTCAGGATATCGCCTCTCTTGTGGCGCTCCTCAAACTCTACATGATGCTCCTTTGCAACTGCGCGAGCCTCTTCCAGAGTATGGATCTCATTGAAATCAACACCGGAATACTGTTTAACTGCATCTACCATGGTCAGGCGTGCGAACGGCTTGCCCAGATCCATCTCAATGCCGTTGTATGTGATGGTGGTGGTACCAAGAACAGTCTGTGCCACATGGCGGTACAGGTTCTCGGTCAGATCCATCATGCCGTGATAATCGGTATATGCCTGGTACAGCTCCATCAGAGTGAACTCCGGATTGTGTCTCGTATCAACACCCTCGTTACGGAATACACGACCGATCTCGTATACGCGCTCCAGACCACCGACGATCAGTCTCTTCAGATACAGCTCCAGAGAGATACGCAGCTTCAGATCCTCGTCCAGTGCGTTAAAATGAGTCATAAACGGGCGCGCTGCTGCACCGCCGGCGTTGGATACTAACATCGGGGTCTCCACTTCCATGAAGCCCTGTCCGTCCAGATAAGAACGGATTGCTCTCAGGATCTGAGAACGCTTAATGAAGGTATCCTTTACATCCTCGTTCATAATCAGATCCACATATCTCTGACGATAACGCATATCGGTGTTTGTCAGACCGTGGAACTTCTCCGGCAGGATCTGCAGGCTCTTGGACAGCAGAGTGATGTCGGAAACATGGATGGAGATCTCACCGGTCTTTGTGGTGAATACCTCGCCCTTCAGACCTACGATATCGCCGATGTCCATGCGCTTGAATGCCTTATACTCATCTTCACCTACGGAATCCTTTGCAACATAAGCCTGAATCTTGCCTTTCAGATCCTGTACATTACAGAAAGATGCCTTACCCATCACACGCTTGGACATCAAACGTCCGGCGATGGATACGGTAGTTCCCTGCAGGGTTTCAAACTGCTCTTTGACATCTGATGTGTGATGTGTCACATCGTAAGTGGTAATTGCAAACGGATCCTGACCGTTCTGCTGCAGCTCCGCCAGCTTTTCGCGGCGAACCTTCAGCAGCTGATTCAGATCCGGCTCCTGATTCTGGTTCTGTGAAGCCATATCTTCCTCCTGTATCTTCTGGTGAATTAGATTGCGGTCTTGATGATATCCAGTACCTTGTACTGAATCACACCAGCCTGTGTCTCTACGTCTACTACATCTCCGATGCCGTGACCCAGCAGTGCTTTGCCGACCGGAGACTCATTACTGATCTTATTGTTCAGGCTGCTTGCCTCGGTGGAACCTACGATAGAGAACTCCATCTCCTCATCGAACTCCACATCATAAACCTTTACTTTGCAGCCGATGCTGATCTTATCGGTATCAACGTCATCGTCTACAACTACTTCTGCATTTTTCAGAAGCTTTTCCAGCTCTTCGATACGCTGCTCGATGTCTCTCTGCTCATCCTTCGCTGCATCGTACTCAGCGTTCTCGGACAGGTCACCCTGTTCTCTTGCTTCTTTGATTTTCTCGGATACTTCTTTTCTGCGAACCACTTTCAGGTTCTGCAGCTCATCTTCATACTGTTTTAATCCAGCGTAGGTAAGAATATGCTTTTTGCTCTCAGCCATGGCGCTCGTCCTCCTGGTTTCATGAAATACGCGGACAAAAACCAGCCTGCTGAGAATGTGAGCAGGCCGGATTTGTCTTTAACTACGTTATTATATGTGAACTCTACGTTCTTGTCAAGATTCTGACTTTGCTTTTGTCACGAAATTTCGTTGTTTTTCCAGCAATTCCTTCATTTCCGCGATGGTCTCCACCTGATTCACTTCCCGGCGCAGTGCGCTGGAATTGGGACACCCTTGCGTGTACCACGATGCATGCTTCCGCATCTCTAACATCCCCATGTGTTCGCCCTGGTGCTGTACCTGCAATTCCACATGGCGCAGTACCATGTCATAGATTTCATCCGTCGTAGGGGCAGGCGGGATCGTACCGTCTGTCAGGTATTGCTTCATATCCCGGAAAATCCACGGATTTCCTTTTGCTCCACGGGCGATCATGATGCCGTCACAGCCGGTCTGCTCCATCATCGCAGCTCCATCCTGTGCCGAGAAAATATCCCCGTTTCCGATGACCGGGATCGAAACTGCCTCTTTGACCTGCCTGATAATGTCCCAATCCGCCTTGCCGCTGTAATACTGTTCTCTCGTCCGACCATGTACCGTGATGGCTGCAACACCGCAGTCCTCCGCAATCTTTGCGATTTCCACCGCATTGACCTCTTCATCGTTGAAGCCCTTGCGGATCTTGATCGTCACCGGCTTGTGCACGGTCTTCACCATCTCAGTCAGGATCTCCCGGATCAGCTCCGGCTTGCGCATCAGCGCCGAGCCCTCGCCATTTTTGACGATCTTCGGCACCGGACAGCCCATGTTAATGTCGATCAGGGCGAAGCGGTCTTCGATCTGCGCCGCCATCTCTGCCATGATCTTCGGATCGGAACCAAAAAGCTGTACTGCCACCGGCGCTTCCTCCGGCTGATAGCTCATCAGCTCCTCCGTATTTTTGTTGTGATAATAAATCGCTTTTGCGCTGACCATCTCCGTGTAAACCAGATCGCAGCCCATCTCCTTGCAGATGATACGGTACGGGGAATCTGTCACTCCCGCCATCGGCGCCAGAAGCACCGGTCCGGACAATGTCACATCGCCGATTTTCAGTGTCTTCTTATTCATCCACATCTTCTCCCAGATAAAAGACTCTGAAATACAGCTCCAAAGACTCCAGCAGCTCTCGCTTTGTCTGCTGCAGCTCCTTGATCTTCAGAACACTGCCGATCTCGTCATACAGATAGTCGGTCTCGTCTGCCACGGAACGGAAGATCAGCGTTCCGTCTTCCTCATATTCCAGTGTCAGAATGCCGCCCACATCTTCGGTGTACATCACACACATGATCTGCAATTCCTGCTTGATGCTCTCCGGCAATCCGGCAAACTGGTCATTCAGATAAAACTTCTGCTCATAGGAGTTGGCTCCGCAAAGCACGATATTGTCTGTTTCCTGTAAAAAATCCATTCTTTCGTTCCTCTTTATACATATCCATAAATTCCGCGGACGGACACTTCGCCGGACATGACCGTGTCCACACTGCCATCCTCCCGCTCGACTAACAGGCAGCCGCTCTCGTCAATGCCGCGTGCAATACCGGTGTAGCTGTTCTCTCCAGCGAGGACACGCACGCCCTGATTCCTATTCGCCAGAAGAGCCTCATAGGGCGCTTTTAGCGGAGCTAAGCTCTGTGCCTGTTCAAATGCTTCATATAACGGCTCAAACGCCTCCATCGTCCTTGCAATGATCTCAGCGCGGTTCCAGCGCTTGCCGGTCTCCAGATACAGGGACGTTGCCGTCTCCCGGATCTCCTCCGGAAATTCTTCCACATTGACATTCACGCCGGTTCCAATGACAACATAATGGATCTCGTCCATATCGGCGCTCATCTCCGTCAGGATTCCGCTGAGCTTTTTGCCATTTACAACGAGATCATTCGGCCATTTGATCTTCACTTCCAGACCTGTCACCGTAGAAACACCCTGTGCCAACGCCAATGCCATTACCAGCGTCAGCATAGATGCTTTTTCCGGCGGCAGCTGCGGACGCAGCAGACTCGACATCGCGATGGCAGCACCTGCCGGTGTCTCCCACTGGCGACCGCGCCGACCTTTTCCTGCTTTCTGACAATCCGCTACCACGAGCGTCCCGTGGGGAGCGCCCTCCGCATATGCCTCTTTTGCCCGGTCATTCGTTGAACCGATGACCGGATAACACTCCACCTGTGCACAGCTCCAGCTGCCGTGAAACCGGGTCAGGATCGCTTCTCTGCTCAGAATCTCCGGCTCTTCTTTCAGGCGATATCCCCGATTGGAAACGCCCTCAATGTCATAGCCGTCTTCTTTTAATTTTTTGATAATCTTCCACACAGCAGTCCGGGAAACGCCAAGCTTCTGACAAAGCTGTTCCCCGGAGACAAAGTCCTCCCCTGCCTGCTGCAGGATCGCAAGGACCTCTGTACTGCGATTCGATTGCTTTTTTTCCACTTTTTCTCTCCTTAGTTGCTCGTTCCGATCGCGCTCAATATGCAGGAAGCCAGCAAAATTCCCATTAAAATCAGAGAAATAACCATTCCCGGAACATTTCTCTTGCGTCTTTCCCGAAACGACCAGCAATTCCAGGCATTGACGCCGTTCAGGACGACACCCAGCCCAAAGACCACCGGAATCAGTCCGCGATAAGTATCCCGCAAAAAGAAGATCAGCACTGCCATAACACCGATGACCAGCATCAGCACGATGGACAGCAGATCCCGCATCATCTCTCTCTGGCCGGGACGTCTGCCGGAATGAAATTTTGCCATTGCTTACCTCCAGCCCAGCGTTGCAGCCATCACGGCCTTGATCGTATGCATGCGGTTCTCTGCTTCCTGAAATACGATAGACTGCGGAGACTCGAACACTTCATCTGTCACTTCCATCTCTCCGATGCCGTACTTCTCTGCGATCTTACGGCCGATACCGGTCTTTTCATCGTGGAACGCCGGCAGGCAGTGCATGAAGACTGCATCCTCTGCAGCCAGCTCCATTGCATGACGATTGACCTGATACGGGGACAGGTCATGGATTCTTGTACTCCATACCTCATCCGGCTCGCCCATAGATACCCAAACATCGGTATACAGTACCTGTGCACCGGCAACCCCCTTCTCCACATCTTCTTCCAGACGAATGGTCGCACCGGTCTCTGCTGCGATGTCGCGGCAGGTCTGTACGAGACTCTCTTCCGGCCAGTAAGCCTTCGGTGCGCAGGCAGTGAAGTTCAGTCCCAGCTTTGCACAGCCAACCATCAGCGAGTTGCCCATGTTGTAGCGGGCATCGCCCATATATACAAAGTTAATGCCCTTCAGATGTCCAAAATGCTCCCGGATCGTCAGCATATCTGCCAGAATCTGTGTGGGATGAAACTCATTCGTCAGACCATTCCATACCGGCACTTTGGAATACTTTGCAAGCTCTTCCACGATCTCCTGTCCATAACCACGGTACTCGATGCCATCATAAATGCCAGCCAGAACACGGGCGGTATCTGCGATGCTCTCCTTCTTTCCGATCTGAGATCCCGTGGGGTCCAGATAAGTCGTTCCCATGCCCAGATCATGAGCAGCTACCTCAAACGAGCAGCGGGTACGGGTACTTGTCTTTTCGAAGATCAGCGCTACGTTCCTGCCGCGCAGATGATCTACCGGCTCTCCGGCTTTCTTCTTTGCCTTCAGCTCTGCTGCCAGATCGATCAGATACTCAATCTCCTCGGTGGTATAGTCCAGTAATTTCAGAAAATCGCGTCCTTTTAAGTCTACCATAATGTCCTCCACTTATCCGCAAAGACAGAGGCTTCCTTTCGCAAGCCTCTGTCTCTCCGTTTTTTGTTGTATAATGCGCACGCGGCAGGAACGACTCTTCCTTACTGCTGCTCTTTGATGATCTCTGCTGCGGACTTTGCAAGACCTGCCATTCCCTGAATCTCAGATGGAATGATGATCTTGGTAGCCTTGCCATCAGCTGCCTTTGCAAATGCTTCCAAACTCTTCAGACGAAGAACTGCTTCATCTGCTCCTGCCTCCTTGATATAGCGGATACCGTCTGCGGTTGCCTGCTGTACCTTCTGGATGGCAAGTGCCTGACCTTCTGCCTCGCGGATCATAGCTTCTTTCTTTGCTTCTGCACGAAGGATCGCAGCCTGCTTTTCTGCCTCTGCATCCAGAATTGCGGATTCCTTCTTACCTTCTGCTACGAGGACGGTAGACTTCTTCTCACCTTCTGCACGGGTGACAGCCTCACGTCTCTCACGCTCTGCCTTCATCTGCTTCTCCATCGCATCCTGAATAGCTGCCGGAGGAATGATGTTCTTTAACTCAACGCGGTTGACCTTGATGCCCCAGGGGTCGGTGGCAACATCCAGAGATGCACGCATCTTTGTATTGATCGTCTCACGGGAAGTCAGCGTCTGATCCAGCTCCAGATCACCGATGATGTTTCTCAGGGTGGTAGCGGTCAGATTTTCGATTGCCATGATCGGGTTCTCAACGCCGTATGCAAACAGCTTCGGGTCTGTGATCTGGAAGAATACAACGGTGTCGATTCGCATCGTTACGTTATCTTTTGTGATCACGGGCTGCGGTGCAAAGTCAACAACCTGCTCTTTCAGGATGACTCTCTTTGCCACACGGTCAATAAACGGTACTTTGAAGTGAACGCCAACAGACCATGTTCCAAGGTATCCGCCCAGACGCTCCACTACCATCGCGGTCGCCTGCGGTACGATCTTAATGCAGGACACCAGGATCAGCAAAATCACTACGATCAGAACTGCAACTGCAATTAAAGGTCCCATTACTTATTTCCTCCATTTTCTTTTTTGTGGACAAGCAGCTTCACACCGGAAACTGCATCTACGACAACCAGACTTCCTGCCGGAATCACGGTATCGTCCGCCGAGCGGGCTGTCCACTCCTGCCCATTTAACACGGCGGTTCCCTGTCCCATCTCATTGTTGATCTCTTCTGTCACACGCGCGGTCTTTCCCGCCAGACTCTCAACATTCGTCTTGACTGTCCGGGAATTGACATAGCGCATCGCCAGCGGACGAAATGCGAACAGCAACAGGAACGAAACGACCAGAAACAATCCCAGCTCTACCAAAAGCGAAGCGCCGCAAAGTGCTGCGATAAATGCCGCCAGAGCGCCTCCTGCAAACCAGATCGTCGTCAGTCCCATCGTCGCAAGTTCCAGAAGAATCATAAGAATCAATACTCCCAACCACACAATGGAATCCATTTCGCACCTCCTCTTAATTTAGTTACAGTTTACTCTATGTCGCCCGGTTTTACAAGTAAATTTTCAGTAAGAAAAATACAAGCAAATGCATCGGATACAGAACATAAAATGCCCATTTTAATACCGGGCTGTTTTTGCCCCGGCTGCCGTCATACAGACTGATGGGAACAATGGCAAGCGCTGCATAAGACTGGAT
The DNA here is from genome assembly GCA_934234215.1 of uncultured Cuneatibacter sp. Taxonomy (GTDB): domain Bacteria; phylum Bacillota; class Clostridia; order Lachnospirales; family Lachnospiraceae; genus CAKQHB01. The sequence continues at coordinate 103,288 of CAKQHB010000007.1, read as the reverse complement.
GCCGCCGTAGCAAAATACATTCACCAGCACAAGAGACACTGCCTGTAAAATGCGGTTTTTCCCGGACAAATAGAGCAGATAGCACATCAATACGCCGGTCATTCCATAGTCGGCATGCAGCTCCTGCGCCAGAAAACAGCCCGCTGCCAGCGCAAAGACTCCATACATGGATGCATTTGGCTCCGGGAATCGTTTTTTGAACTCCACATCTGCCCGGATCACCAGCAGGCCCAGAAGCAGCGTCAGAAAGATATTCTGATTGTCCCAGTACCACGCTGTTCCGTGCAGCACCAGATCATAGGGCACCTCTGATACAACGAACAAGAGCAAAAGCCGCAGGCTGTAGCGGATCCCGTTGCTCGTATGCACTGCCCCCTGTGCCAGCAAAAATGCATAGATGGGAAACGACAGTCTTCCGATCAGCCGCAGCAGCGGATAAGTATGTCCGAACAGCGTCACCGGAAGCTGCCCCGGAAAGAAGATCGCGCCGGTATGATCCACGATCATCAGAAGCAGCGCCAGCACCTTCAGCTTGTTTCCGTTTATTCTGAAAAAACGGCCCGGAAACTCATTCCGGACCGTCTGTTTCTCAGTCTTCATCATCGGTAGCAGCGTTGTATACCTGACGCTTCTTCGCCATCTCATCGCTCTCCAGATACTCGTCGTAAGTGGTGATCTTGTCGATCAGACCGCCATTGACAAATTCCATAATACGGTTTGCAGTCGTCTGCACAATCTGATGGTCGCGGGATGCAAACAGGATTACGCCGGGGAATTTCATCATGCCGTTGTTCAGGGCAGTGATGGATTCCATATCCAGATGGTTCGTCGGCTCATCGAATACCAGCACGTTTGCTGCAGAGATCATCATACGGGACAGCAGGCAGCGCACCTTCTCACCACCGGACAGAACCTTGACCTGCTTTACGCCGTCCTCACCGGGGAACAGCATACGTCCGAGGAAGCCTCTGACATAAGTCATATCCTTAACCGGGGAATACTGGGTCAGCCAGTCTGTGATCGTCAGATCGGAATCAAACTCGCTGCCGAAGTCCTTCGGGAAATATGCCTGACTGGTGGTAACGCCCCACTTGAAGGAACCTTCATCCGGCTCCATCTCGCCCATCAGGATCTGGAACAGAGTCGTCTTTGCCAGCTCGTCAGAACCAACAAATGCGATCTTATCATCATGACCTACGATAAAGGAAACATGATCCAGTACCTTTACGCCGTCGATGGTCTTTGTCAGATTTTCTACGGTCAGCACTTCGTTACCGATCTCACGCTCCGGGCGGAAGTCGATGTACGGATACTTTCTGCTGGACGGACGAATATCATCCAGCTGAATCTTCTCCAGAGCACGCTTTCTGGAGGTTGCCTGCTTGGACTTGGAAGCGTTTGCGGAGAATCTCTGAATGAACTCCTGCAGCTCCTTGATCTTCTCTTCTTTCTTACGGTTTGCCTCTTTCATCTGACGGATCATCAGCTGAGAGGACTCATACCAGAAATCGTAGTTACCGGAATACAGCTGAATCTTCGCATAATCGATATCTGCGATGTGGGTACATACTTTATTCAGAAAGTAACGGTCATGGGAGACAACGATAACGGTGTTCTCGAAGTTGATCAAAAACTCCTCCAGCCAGTCGATGGCAGCCAGATCCAGATGGTTTGTCGGCTCGTCGAGCAGCAGAATGTCGGGATTACCGAACAGGGCTCTCGCCAGCAGGACTTTAACCTTCTCACTGCCGTTTAACTCGCCCATAAGCTTGCTGTGAAGCTCCGTGTCGATGCCCAGACCATTTAACAGAGTCGCAGCGTCTGCCTCTGCTTCCCATCCGTTCATGTTTGCAAACTCTTCTTCCAGCTCTGCTGCGCGGATACCGTCTTCCTCGGTAAAGTTTGCGTAGATCTCTTCCCGCTCTGCCTTAACCTCAAACAGACGGGCATTTCCCATCATAACGGTGTCCAGAACAACACAGTCATCGTATTTGAAGTGATCCTGCTCCAGCACGGACAGACGCTGTCCGGGAGTGATCACGATGCTGCCGTTTGTCGGCTCCAGTGCACCGGATAAAATTTTCAGAAATGTGGACTTACCAGCGCCATTTGCACCGATCAGACCATAACAGTTTCCCTCTGTGAACTTAATATTTACATCTTCGAACAATGCCTTCTTGCCTACTCGAAGTGTTACGCCATTTGCACTAATCATATCTTACTCCATTCGTGTTCGTGTTTCATCGCAACATGCTTTATTTTACAGGAAAACAGCGGGATTGCAAGCCTTTTTTCGCTTACTCCCGCTATTTTCACACAATTATTCTTCCTCTTCCGGCTTTTCCATCGGAACAAAGGTCCGTTTTGTCTCTTCGGCATGTTCTTTTTTCGCTGCCTGCTCTGCTTCCTGACAGAAGGTATCCTGTGCACAGATATGCACCTTGCCTCTCCGGTCCACTCTGCCATAGGTGCCATCCGGCTGCAGCAGACGCGCTTTTTCCGTATCTGCCAGCTGTACGTCCAGAATATGAATGACTCTCTGCTTTAATTCCGGATTTTCCACCGGGAACAGAATCTCCACACGCTTATCCAGGTTACGCGGCATCCAGTCTGCACTGCCCATGTATACCTCCTCTTCCCCGTCGTTCAGGAAATAGAAAATACGGCTGTGCTCCAGGAAATTGCCTACCAGAGATCTGACGCGAATGTTTTCGCTCACGCCCGGAATGCCAACCTTCAGACAACAGATACCGCGCACGATCAGATCGATCTGTACACCTGCCGCCGACGCTTCATACAACGCCTCGATGATACCGGCATCACACAGGGAATTCATCTTTGCCACGATCTTTGCCGGACGTCCTGCCTTCGCATGCTCCGTCTCTCTGGCGATCAGGCTGTAGAACTTATTTCGCAGCCACAGCGGTGCCAGCGCCAGCTTGTTCCAGTACAGCGGTTCGGAATAACCGGACAGCATATTGAACACGGCGGTTGCATCCTCGCCGATGGCGCGGTTGCAGGTCAGAAGTCCCATATCGGTATACAGCTTTGCCGTCGCATCATTGTAATTACCGGTACCGAGGTGAACATAGCGGCGGATGCCGTCTTCCTCTCTGCGGACAACCAGTGCGATCTTGCTGTGAGTCTTTAATCCTAACAATCCATAAATAACGTGACAGCCTGCCTTCTCCAGCATCTTTGCCCACGCGATATTGTTCTCCTCATCAAAACGGGCTTTCAATTCTACCAGAACTGATACCTGCTTGCCATTGTCTGCTGCCTTTGCCAGCGCTGCGATGATTGGGGAATTACCGCTGACACGGTACAGCGTCTGCTTGATTGCCAGAACCTTCGGATCCACCGCTGCCTGCCTGATAAAGTCCACGACCGGATCAAAGGTCTGATACGGATGGGACAGCAGAATATCGTGCTCTCTAATATTGTCGAAAATGCTCTTTTCCGGATCGATCTCCGGAACCGGCTGCGGGATGTATTTCGGTGTCTTATACGCTTCAAATCCAGACAATCCATATACCTTCATCAGGAACGTCAGATCCAGCGGACCGCCGGTGGGATAAATGTCTGCTTCCTTGATGTGCAGTTCCTTCGTCAGGATCTTGCGCAGCTTCTTATCCATGCCCTCGTCCACTTCCAGACGGATGACTTCGCCCCACTGACGCTTCTTCAACTGCTTCTGGATCTCCTTTAACAGATCCTCCGCCTCATCCTCCTCGATGGTCAGATCGGCGTTACGCATGATTCGGTACGGATGGGTACAAACAACATCATAATTTAAGAACAGACGGGACATATTGCGTGCAATGACCTGCTCCAACAGGATCACGCGGGTACCACGATGCTTTGTCTCCGGCAGCACAACGAGTCTCGGCAGAACGGAAGGCACCTGTACCGTTGCAAACTCTTCCTCTGCATCCGGATCGCCCTTCTTGCGGATCAATGCCGCCAGATTCAGGGTCTTATTCACGATCAGCGGGAACGGTCTCGAAGAATCCACTGCCATCGGGGTCAGCACCGGATATACCTGATCCATAAAATACTGATCCACATAAGCGCCATCTTCGGGAGTCAGCGGTTCGTTCATTGCATAGATATGCAGACCTGCATCTTCCATGAGCGGGCGCAGAGAACGCTGATACGTCGTCTGCTGCACATTGGAAAACTGATGAATGCGCTCACTGATTGCTGCCAGCTGCTCTTCGGATGTCATACCGGCGATATCTTTTTTCTTATATCCTGCATGCACCTGATCCTTGAGGGATGCCACACGAACCATGAAAAATTCATCCAGATTCGATGCGGTGATGCTGAGGAACTTCAGGCGCTCAAAAAGCGGATTGTTCTTGTCTCTTGCTTCATCCAGAATTCTTGCATTAAATTCGATCCAGCTCAGTTCCCGGTTCCAAAAGTTCTCCGGGCTGTGGTTTGTATTTCCCATAGCTGCTAACCCCTCCGTGTTTTATTTTTCTCCTGCTCTGCGCAGTGCCGGGCGGATTCCGTATACTTCCTCAAAGAAATCTGCCTTTCGTTCAAACAAGCCCTGTTCCAGACGGATATCCGCACCGGACTTTGTCGTGATGACCATTTCCTGATTCTTAAACGAGATCTGAATGTCCTTGAACTTCTGCTTGTGGCTGCGGTCCAATGCATTGCCGATGCGCAGGATCGCCGTCAGCTTTGTGACAAGTCTGCACATCTCATCGTCCATCTCAGCCGACAGCTCGTCATAATCTGCATGCTCCAGATTGTTGCAGCGAACGACATTTGCCACGATCTCCCGCTCTCTGTGGGACAGTCCGATGATCTCTGTTGCCATAATAATGCTGTAGGAGCACTCTGCAGACTGATTCATGTTGATATACTTACCGCAATCGTGCAGGATCGCTGCCAGCTGCAGCAGCAGTCTCTCCCGCTTGCCCATGCCGTGATATTTCTTCATGGCATCAAACAGAGCGCACACATTCTTCTCCAATGCCTTGCCATGAGCCTCACTGCCCTGATAACGGCGGTTGATATTTCGTGCGGATTCCAGAATGTCCTCCGTGAAATCGTGGTTCAGAGCGATCAGCTTCTTGTAGATCGCGTAGTCTGCCACAATACCATCACACAGATTCGTACCGGGAATCCAGACCGTATCTGCACCTGTCGTTTCCAGAACACGATCATAGCACATCAGCGCCGGGAAGATCACGGAGATCTGTTCTTCCGACAGGTCATATTTCTTTGCCAGATCATAGGTCGAATAAGTCAGAAACGGTGCATAATAGCCACGGAACTGCTCTGCAGAAATCTGTGCATCTTTTTCTTCTCCATGCAGCATCCGATTTGCCAGCAGCTCAATGCTGTCGCCAACACCGATGATATTGCGAATGTGACGGTCATTCAAATACAGCTTGCGGAACGTCTGCACATCGTTGTCGATCAGCTCTCTGAACATCCGCGCCTTTTCCGATGGACTGCTCTCCACATCGGAAAGCATCTCACGGATACGCAGTGCACCCAGCTTGATGTTCTGCGTCACCTGCAGCTTGCCCGCATCGTACAGCGAGATCTGCAAACTGCCGCTGCCCACATCCACGATTGCCGTACCGGTTCCAACCAGTGTCTCAAAGGGCGCTCCGGCTGCCGCCACTGCCTCGTAGGACAGAAAGCGCTGCTCGGAATTGCTCAGAACCCGCACCTCCAATCCGGTACGAATGCGAATCTGATCCAGCACGCGGATCTTATTCTTCGCCTCACGCACAGCACTGGTGGCGCACGCCTGATATTCCGTGATCTGATACTCCTTCATGACTCTGGAAAAATCACTCAGCACCTGACACATCTCGTTGACGGTCTGATACGAAATCTCACCATCTACATAGGTGTCGCTGCCAAGACTCAGCACATGGCGCACCTGATCGATGCGTTTGATTCCGTTTTTCGCGGAAATCTCGTAAATACTTAATTCCAGTTCATACGATCCTACATCAATAGCTGCATAGTAAGCCGGCATTTATTTTTCCCTCCATTCGGATGTTTACTCTCTGCCCTTCATATATGTAATAAACTGCTTCGCCGTACGGCCGGACAGTCCGCCGTGACTCAGCTCCCATTTATTTGCCTCTGCAAACAAAACGTCTTCCTCCACCGAAAGGTGTGCTTCCTCTGCCAGTCCCCGCACGATCTTCTGGAATTCCTTTTTATCCGGCTTTCCAAAATAGATCGTCACGCCGAAGCGTGCCACGAGAGACAGCTTTTCCTGCACGGTGTCGTTGACATGCAGTTCGTCGGAAAGCTGTGCCTTATCCTGAAAGCTCTCTTTGATGAGATGACGGCGATTGGATGTCGCGTAGATCAGAACATTGTCCGGCTTGCGCTCCAGGCCGCCCTCGATCACAGCCTTCAGATATTTATATTCGATCTCAAACTCTTCAAAAGACAGATCGTCCATGAAGATGATGAATTTATAGTTGCGGTTCTTCACCTGTGCCAGCACTGCGGACAGATCCTGAAACTGATGCTTATACACCTCGATCATACGAAGTCCCTGATCGTAATACTGATTCAGGATTGCCTTGACGCTGGTGGACTTACCGGTTCCGGCATCACCGAACAGCAGACAGTTGTTCGCCTCTTTGCCCTGTACAAAGTTCTCAGTATTCTCGATGATCTTCTGCTTCTGGATCTCATAGCCAATGAGCTGATCCAGATGCACATGCTCGGTGCAGGTGATCGGTGCAACTTCCACTGCACCTCCCTCCGGATGCTCAATGCGGAACGCTTTGTGCAGACCGAACTTGCCAACACCAAAGTCCTTATAGAACGATGTCACCTGATCGTAGATCGATTTCTCATCGGCACAGGCTGCCAGGTTCATCGCCAGCTGGCAGATACGATCGCGAATGCGGTGGTTAAATGCAAACGTGTCTTTCTTTGTGGGAACAAAGTTTGCTGCCACTTCCATCAGCTCGCTGCCGTGGGCTCTGCCAAGCTCTGCGATATCCAGAGACAACCACTGGCGGAAAATTGCAAAATCATGCAGTGCCAGCGCATTGATGCTGCCTTCTGCCGGACCTGTGATCTCACAGGCTCTGGAAAATGCATTTTCGTGATTTGCCAGCACATATGCCAGATAGGCGTGCCACAGATTGCCCTGCAGTCCATAATGTGCCGCCAGCTCTGTCAGTTCCTGCAGACACAGCGCCAGCAGCTCTTCATCCTGCACACCAGCCTCTGCCAGATAAGACAGTTCCAGCATATCCTGTAAAATATGTTTCTCCGGTACTTCCCGGTATAGGATCAGACTTCCGACTTCCGGAAGCTTCATTTCTTCCTTCATAAAATTCTCCATCTCTCTATGTATACAAAACCAATGTTAAATCTAAATCAAATCTATGTATATTATCTGCAATAACTTCCAAGGATTTGAAACTTCAGAACCTCTGCCTGAATGCCGTACAGCGCATTTTGCATCTGCGGACTATCCAGACTTCCCTCCACATCAATATAAAAACGATACTCAAACGGGCGCTCCGGCACCGGTCTCGCCTCGATCTTCGTCATATTGATATGGTTGAACGTGAAGTGGGAAAAGACGTTATACAGACTTCCGCTCGTATGCTCGATCTCAAAGCAGATGCTCACTTTGTCTGCATCCCTGCTGTAGACCGGGTCTTTGCGGATGATAATAAAGCGGGTCGTATTTAACGGATTGTCATTCACCGGATGTGCCAGGATCTCCAATCCATATAACTTCGCCGCTGTCGGACTGGCAATCGCTGCCTGCGTCTTATCTCCATCGGAAATGACGCGCTTTGCACTGACTGCGGTATTCTCCAGACTGATCCGCTTCCAGTCGCCATGCTCTCTCAAAAACTTTCCACACTGCATGAGTCCCTGGGGGTGAGAATAGACAGTGCGAATGTCTTCCACCGTTGCTCCCGGCAGTCCGAGGAGCGCATGCTGCACCTTCAGATCCGTCTCAGCTGCGATAACATTGTGATATTCCACCAGCAGATCATACACATCACTGACCATTCCGGCACTGGAATTTTCGATGGGCAGCACACCAAAATCAGCCCGTCCCGCTGCCACTTCTTCCATGACATCCCGGAACTGCTTCACATGATAAAAGTCCACAGCTTCCCCAAAATACTGCAGCATCGCTGCGTGTCCGTATGCGCCTTCCACGCCCTGAAAAACAACTCTCACCGGACCATCCACCAGTTTGTCTGTCAGCGTACAGGGAAGCGGGGTAGACATGCCCTTTGCCGCCAGCATCTGATACTGGGACTTGCGGCTGATCGCCATGAGCTGTGTAAAGATCTCCTGCACCGCCTGCCGGTCAAAATCATTTTTTGCCAAACCGCCCAATGTCTCTAACTTCTGTTTTTCTCTGCTGCTGTCCAACACCTGCTTGCCGGTGGCGATCTTGTAAGCCGCTACCTGACGCACCAGATCCATTCTCTGCTCATAACAGGATACAATTTCTTTGTCCAGGCGGTCGATCTCTTCCCGGATCTCACTCAAATCTCTGACCATCATTTACTTCCCTCCGCACTTTGCAGCTGCGCCAGCAATTCCTTCATTGTTTTTCCGTTTGCCGGGTGATGAAATCCCGGTGCGATCTCTGCCATCGGCTCCAGCACAAAGGCTCTGCCGCAGATTTCCGGATGCGGCACGATCAGCCGTTCCGTATCAAATACTTCGTTGTCATAAAACAACAGATCCAGATCCAGCGTCCGCGGTCCCCAGTGAATGAGACGCTCGCGGTTTGCATCCTGCTCCGCCTTCTGTAACACATCCAACAATTCTTCCGGCTCCAGCGTCGTCTCGATCTCTGCCGCCGCATTGCGGAATTCATCCTGGTCTGTTACGCCCCACGGCTCTGTTGTGAGGAAGGAAGACACCTTTTTGACCCGGATACGGGGATCTTCCCGCAGCACCGAAAGTCCCAGATTCAGATACCCATCCTTGTCTCCCAGATTGGATCCCAGTCCTACAAATGCCCGATGCCAGCTGCGGGTGAGCTTGACAGACACATCCTCCACCACCAGTCCCACCGGTGCAGAAGGCTTCTTCACTTCTACGGTCACGCTGCGGATGGACGGCCACTCAGCAAGCAGACGGTCTGCCACTTTTTCTGCCACTGCCTCGATGAGCTGAAAGTTTTCTTCCGTCACCCACACCTGAATCTTTCTGGCGGCATCGGAATAGCTCACCGATGCATCCAGATCATCGTGCTTTCCAGCCTTTGATAAAGACTGTTCCATCCAGACATTCAGAATAAACATCTGTCCAAGACGTGTCTCCTCCGGATGAACGCCATGCCTGGCAAATATCTGCAATTCTCTGATTCGTATCTGATCCATTCTGTACTCCTCTGATTTTTATGGACAAAGTTCAATCTTCTCTAACATCCGCAATGCCCGCACATTTGCTTTTACATTGTGGACGCGGACAAATGCCATGCCCTTCATCGCGCCGTATACGCTCGTTGCAAGCGTTCCTTCTTCCCGCTCTGTCACCGGCAGATCCAGCGTCAGCCCGATGACCGACTTGCGGGAGGTGCCCAGCAGCACCGGATAACCCAGCTCGGTCACAACCTCCAGATGCTTTAACAGCTCCAGATTCTGCTCATAGCTCTTCGCAAATCCAATGCCGGGATCCAGCATAATCTGGTCGTCCGCAAGTCCCGCCTGCTTTGCCAGACGAATTGACTCCCGCAGATCCGCCTGCACATCCCGCAGATAATCGCTGTACACAGCTTCTTTGCGGTTGTGCATCAGACAGCACGGTACCTTCGCTCCTGCTGCCACCAGCGCCATCTCCGGGTCGTACTGAAAGCCCCAGATATCGTTGATCAGATCCGCTCCTGCCTCCACTGCCGCAGCAGCTACCTGTGATTTGTACGTATCCACCGACAACGGGATATCAAACCGGCTTTTCAGCGCATAAAGCACCGGCGCTACCCGGTCAATCTCCTCCCCGTCGCTGACCTTTGTGTAGCCCGGTCTTGTGGACTCACCGCCGATATCCAACAGATCAGCGCCATCCCGGATCATCTCCTCTGCATGAAACAGCGCCTGATCCATGTGGTTCCATTTGCCGCCGTCGGAAAAAGAATCCGGTGTCACATTCAGGATTCCCATAACATACGTATGTTTCCCGCTGCAGTCAAACTCTCTGTTTCCAATTTTCATTTTTCTCTATCCTTTCGCACCCTACCTGCGGCGAATGTTTCCCTTAATTTCACGCAATCTGCTGAAAGACATTCTGCTGCAGCTCCGGTCTATCGAGGAACTCTCCTCTGCACACATAGGTCATCGTCTTTGCTCCGGGCTTTTTCACACCGCGCATGGTCATGCACATGTGCTCCGCCTCGATCACAACCATGACACCAGCCGGATCTAACGACTCCACCAGTGCATCCGCAATCTGCGTTGTCAGACGCTCCTGCACCTGCGGTCTGCGGGCAAATACTTCCACGGTACGCGCCAGCTTGCTCAGGCCAACAACCCGCTCCTTCGGAATGTATGCAATATGCACCACACCATAAAACGGAAGCAAATGATGCTCGCAGGTGGAATACATCGTAATATCTTTTTCCAGAATCATCTGGCAGTCGTTCTCCACATCAAATGTCCGGGACAAATGCCCGGTTGCATCCTCCGTCAGACCACCGTAAATTTCCTCATACATCCGCGCGACTCGATCCGGTGTTTCCACCAGACCTTCTCTGTCGGGATCTTCCCCGATCCCTTCCAGAATCAAACGCACGCCTTTTTTGATTTTCTCCTGATCCATATGCTCCTCCAAAAGGCTCACTGCCGGTATTTTCTATCCCCTGCTCATGCAGGAAAGACTTCCTGTACCTGCCGCATCAGATCTCCCAGATAATACAGGGATCCACATGCCAGTACACCGGTCTCCTCCCCGGCTGCCTGAAGCTGTTCCGCTTCCGCTGCCGCCAGTCTGACTGCCTCCGACACATCCGCCGAAAGATGCACGGTCACGGAAAGTCCCCCTTCCATCGCCAGCTCCTCCGCTGTCTGCGCCAGTTCTTTTGCAGAAAGCGCCCGCGGACTGTCCGGTGTGATGGCATAGATCTGTCCCACATGCGGCAACAGTGTCTTTAGTACCTGCCGGTAATTTTTATCCTTTAATATGCCTATTATAGCGAGAAAACGGGTGTTTGTAAAATCCTTTTCCAAACTGTCCGCAAGGGCTTTTGCCCCCGCCGGATTGTGCGCTCCGTCCGCAATCACAAGGGGATCTCTGTGCAGGATTTCCATGCGTCCGTGCCACCTTGCAAGCGTCATGCCATTTTGAAATGCCATCTCTTTGATCTGAATGTCCCGCCCTCTCAGCTGTCTCACCGTCTCCGCTGCCACTGCGCTGTTTTCCACCTGATACGTGCCCTCCAGCGCGATCTGATAATCCATCGTATCGTACTGGATAATCCGCCCTCTGGCAGTGCGTTTCTTCTCAAAATATGTTCCCGGCATCACCCAATGCAGCGGACAATTCAGCTCCTCCGCATGCCGCCGGATCACTTCTGCTGCCCCTTCGTCCTCCGGTCTGACTGCCACCACCGGCACACCCGGCTTGAAAATTCCGGCTTTGTGTCCTGCGATCTCTGCCAATGTCTCGCCCAGAATCCGTGTATGATCGAGACTGATGGAAGTCAGCACGGAGCACACAGTGGTCGTCACTACATTCGTTGCATCCTCATCTCCGCCCAGTCCGGTCTCCAGCACCACATATTCACAGCCATATTCCGCAAACGCGAGAAAAGCCATCGCTGTCACCAGCTCATACATGGTGGGCGTGCCTTCCCCGGCGGCTTCCATCTCTTCCACCGCTGTCCTGATCTGCTCCATCAGACGTCCCACCGCCAGTTCCGGAATCCACTGGCTGTCGATCTGGATCTGCTCACAAAAGCCGAAAACCGCCGGTGACAGAAAACGTCCGACCCGATACCCCGCCTGCATCAAAACCGAATTTAAAAAGGCACAGACAGAACCCTTTCCGTTCGTTCCTGCCACATGAATAAATTTCACCCGATCCTGCGGATCTCCCAGACGATGCATGAGACTTCGGATCACCTCCAATCCCAGCACCATACCGCGGCTCTGCTGCCGCTCCAGATATTCCATTGCTTCCTGATAGGTCACGTTTTCCACACTCGCTTTCTATTTGACTTTCGATTTCCACATATTCCTATGGTTACGAAAACAGAGCTGCCAAAGAATTTTCGACAGCTCTGTTTGATTGCAGCTATTTTTAATATAAGAACAACTGATACAGATAGATCATAACCGGCATCGTGATGATGCACAGTACCACGGACATCACATTGATCACACTGGCGCCTGCCGCATCCTTGTGATACAGCTTTGCTGCCTGTACAACAGTAGATGCAGACGGCGCTGCCGCTGCGAGGAATGTCACAAGATACAGTTCCTTTGTCTGGGGAAGCAGTACCGTCACATGACTGATCCAGAACAGCAGGATCACAAGGAACGGATAGATCAGCAATCTGCCTGCGCATACGAGATACGCGCGCTTGTCCGAAAAGACTGCTTTCAGATCTGCAGATGCCATGATCATACCGACGATCAGCATACTCATCGGTCCGATCATGCCGCCCACCGAGGACAGCGCATCTGCAATCGGCATCGGAAGGGTGACTCTCGCAAAGAACAGCCCCAGTCCGATGACAATCGCGATAATGTTCGGGTTCATAATGATCTTCTTTAAATTGACCTGACTCCTATCTCCCATCACAATGATGCCGTGGGTCCAGAACAGACAGTTCTGGATCACGATAAAGGCACATGCATAAAAGACACTCTCCACGCTCAGCACTGAGCTGACAATGGGAATGATCAGATTTCCGGCATTGGAATACACCAGAGATGCCTTCTGAACCGGTTTCAGATTCAGCTTTTTTCCGACAATGCTCGTCAGCACAATGTAGAAGATATGCACAACGATCGCCGCTGCTGTCACAAGCAGCAGATTCCATACCTTATCCACGGAAAATTCCATCTGAAACGCACTGATCAACATACACGGGCATACGAGATACAGGCAGATTGCAGAAAGAGGAGTCGTATCCTCTTCCTTCAATACCTTTTTCTTTGTCGCAACAAATCCCAGCATGACCATGAGCGCCATAGACAGGATCTTCTGCATCAAAAGCCAGCTTAACTCCATTTGTTTTCCCCTCTTTGCTCCAATGGATTATTCTTCGGTCTTTTCCTCTTCCGGAGTGCAGATTGCAATAGACAGCTCCTCCAGCTGCTTTGCATCTACGGTACCCGGAGCCTCTGTCATCAGACAGGAGGCATCCTTTACCTTCGGGAATGCAATGACGTCACGAATGGATTCCTGACCAGCCATCAGCATAACAAGACGATCCAGACCATAAGCCAGTCCAGCGTGAGGCGGAACACCATACTTGAATGCATCTAACAGGAAGCCGAACTGCTCGTGTGCACGCTCCTGTGTGAAGCCAAGTGCCTCAAACATACGCTCCTGTACATCTGCCTGATGGATACGGACAGAACCACCACCGATCTCAGTACCATTCAATACGATATCGTAAGCCTTTGCACGAACCTTGCCGGGCTCGGTCTCTAACATCGGCAGGTCTTCTTCCATCGGCATGGTGAAAGGATGGTGCATAGCAACGTAACGACCCTGCTCCTCGGAATATTCGAACTGCGGGAACTCTGTTACCCACAGGAAACGGAAATCATCCTTCTTTAACAGATCCTTCTGCCGAGCGATTTCCAGACGCAGCGCACCCAGAACTGCCCATACCGTCTGATTCTTGTCTGCAGCAAACAGCAGCAGATCGCCGGGCTTACCTTCCATCGCATCAACCAGAGCCTTTAACTGCTCCTCGGTCATGAACTTTGCGAAGGAGGACTTGTAGCTGCCGTCCTCATGGATTGCCAGATAAGCAAGACCCTTTGCACCGTAAGTCTTTGCCAGATCTACCAGTGCATCGATCTTCTTTCTCGGCATAGCGCCCTCGCCGTATGCGTTGATACCGCGAACAGAACCGCCTGCTTCCAGTGCGCTGGTGAATACACCAAAGCCGCAATCCTTTACCACATCGGAAACGTCATGCAGCTCGATACCGAAACGCAGATCTGGCTTATCAGAGCCGAAACGATCCATAGCCTCCTGCCAGGTCATTCTCTGGATTGGCAGCGGAACGTCTACGTTCAGGACTTCCTTGAACAGCTTTGCCAGCAGTCTCTCATTGACATCAATAACGTCATCTACATCTACGAAGGACAGCTCCATATCGATCTGGGTAAATTCCGGCTGACGGTCTGCACGCAGATCCTCATCACGGAAACATCTTGCCAGCTGGAAGTAACGGTCGTAACCGGAACACATCAGCAGCTGCTTGTAAAGCTGAGGGGACTGCGGCAGTGCATAGAAGCTGCCGGGATGCACACGGCTCGGTACGAGATAGTCTCTTGCACCTTCCGGAGTGCTCTTGCACAGCATGGGAGTCTCGATCTCTAAGAATCCCTCGTCTGCCAGGAACTGTCTGGTCAGAGTTGCGATCTTACTGCGCATGATCAGGTTCTTCTGCAGCTCCGGTCTGCGCAGATCCAGATAACGATACTTCAGACGCAGATCATCCTTTGTCTGGATGCCGTCCTCTACCGGGAAGGGCGGTGTCAGAGACTCAGACAGGATACGCAGCTGCTTTGCGCGGATCTCAATGTCACCCGTCTTCAGATTTTCATTCACTGCGCCGGAGCGCTTCTCTACCGTACCAACAACAGCGATTACATACTCGCTTCTCAGACTTCCGGCTCTCTCGAAGCCATCTTCCCCAATGTCGTTGCTGTCAAAGATGATCTGCAGCAATCCGCTGCGATCTCTCAGGTCTGCAAAGATCAGACTGCCCAGATTTCTTCTCTTCTGAACCCAGCCCATAACGGTTACGGTTTCCCCGATGTTTGCACTGGATACCTCCGTGCATCGATGGCTGCGATGCAGCCCATTCATTGACTCTGCCATATTCTCCTCCATTCCGCGGATTTTACCGCGCAAATATTGTATATCAGTTCAGCGGATTCCGATAAAATTCACGGAATTCGTGATAACCCTCTTTTTCCAGCTGCTCTTTCTGGAACTTTTTGTTCTTGTTCATTACAGAAACTAAGATCTGCATGCCGGCTGCACGCTCTGCCTGTGCTTCTTTCAGAACTTCGCACAGACGCTCTGCGGGCATTCCTTTTTCTACCAGATATGCCTTCTTTGCTGCTGCGCCCGGAATCTGAAAGTTCTCATCCAACAGGATCGTAACGATACGCTCGAATCCGATGGAGAAACCGCATGCACAGGTCTCGTTTCCGGTGAACTTGCCGATCATCTTGTCATAACGTCCGCCGCCTGCTACAGAACCGGGGAAGCCATCCATCGTGATCTCGAAAATCGTTCCGGTGTAGTAAGACATACCGCGCACCAGAGTCGGATCAAACTGCAGCCTGCAATCTGCGGAAGAAACATCCTTAACGCTGTTGATGATTTCGGACAGATTCTGATCTGCTGCATCCTCGATCTCGCCAGCCAGTGTCTCTGACAGGTAAGCCAGTCCGTCATCGGTCTCCTGCAGCTTCTCAAACAGGGCACAATACTTTGCAACTGCCTCTTCTGCAAATCCACTTTCCTGCAGCTCTGCTGCAACGCCCTCGATGCCGATCTTGTCCATCTTATCCAGAATGATGAAGACCTGATCGAACTGATCTTCCGGGAAACCGCTGTAAGAAGCCATTGCCTTCAGGATGCGGCGATCGTTGATGTGTACGGTGAAGCCCTTAAATCCAACTTTGGACAGCAGGGTGGTCGTTGCCAGAATCAGCTCGATCTCTGCCATATTGGAGGCATCGCCCAGAATGTCGATGTCGCACTGATAAAACTGGCGGAAACGACCCTTCTGGGGACGGTCTGCTCTCCAAACCGGTCCGATCTGCAGTGCCTTGAAGGGCTTCGGCAGATTCGCTGCGTTATTGGAATAAAAACGGGACAACGGCATCGTCAGGTCATAACGAAGACCACTGTCTACCAGATCTGCTTCTGTCTCTGCGGTCTCCAGATTCAGCTTCTCGCCTCTCTTTAATACCTTAAAGATCAGCTTTTCATTCTCACCGCCCTGATTGCTGCTCAGATTGCCGATGGACTCAAAGCAGGGAGTCTCAATCTGAGTAAAACCAAAGCCTCTGTATGTCTCTTTGATGAGATTCATCACATAATCCCGGATCTGCATCTCAGCAGGCAGGATATCCTTCATGCCGGTAACCGGCTTTTTATTAAATTTAGCTGCCATAATTTCCTCCTGATTTATATATGAGCGAATATTCGCAATCCGCTTCGCTACTTGCTTTTAGAACATATACCATGTCAGTGCGCCTGTCATCAGCGTCAGCTGCGCCAGCATCAGATACAACGCCATCTTCTGTTCCCCGGATGCGCTCATCTGTCTCTTCCCGCTGCGGACAACCAGCAGAATCGCCACGAGTCCCGGCAGGAAATAGCGCCCCTGCACGCCCTCTGCGATCAGCGCCGTCTCCGTCGTCCAGAAAAATACCATCGCCGCGATGGACACCAGATTCGTCATCGTGCCAATACCGAACAGCCAGGTCTTTGCCAGAGGTCCCACAAATACTGCCTCATCCTGTCTCTTTCGCGTCGCATAGAGGAGCAGGAACAAAAACGGTGCCTGCACGATCAAACTCGGTCGAATGTTCAGACTGCCCAGCTGTGCGCCGAACAATTCTGAGATCCAGACGGAAGAACGCATGAGGCTGTTCCACATAAAGTCTCGCAGTCCGCCCCAGTTGCCGGCAAAATAAGACAGATGGAAGCCCGGCAGATCATTTTGCCGAATCGTATGCGGTCTCCAGATAGCATTTGCCAGAGGCTCCCGCAGCACGATCACACCTGCAATACAGCACAGCACACCGAGAATCAAAGCGATTACGATTCCCGCCGCCATCTTCGGGTACTTCCGATACATTCTGCCAAGAATCAGAGCCGGCAGCAATACCATCGGGAACACGCCGAACCGCTTCTGCGGCAGTAAAAACAGGCATGCCAGGATCAGACCGACCACATGCTTCTTCTGAACCGGTTCCACATAGGCAATCCGCAATGTCAATGCCGTAACAAGCATGCTCAGCGCGATCGTCAGGCTGTCGTAGTTGATCGCCCCCGCCTGCTGCAGTGTAATCGGCAAAAACAGCACTGCAAACATCAGCGCCTTTGCAAACGGCATGAGCCTGAGTGCCAGCCCTGCCAGTATAACAAACATCACAAGGGTTGCCATCCGTCCAAATACATATAGCGTCGGCAAATTCCATCCCATGAGACGTCCCACTGTCACACCAATTGCCGTCGGAACATACGCGGGAAACATCAGTTTATTTTCCGCCAGTGTCTCCGGTCTCAGCCGCCAGATCGAGGGATCTGTCTCAATCAGCTCGGTATTTCCGCTTTTCCGGAACAGCTTGCTCCAGGAAACTGCAAAATACGATGATCCCACCGTCGGTGCCGGATCGGTTGGATCTTTGAGCTGCAAATAATCCGCATCATCTGCGCGAACGTAGATCAGTCCATCGTCCACGGTCTTATGTCCCATCATCCAGTCGGACATATAATAGGCGGTATTGAATCGCTTGACCTCATCCGGCGCATTTCCCACCGGAAATGCCAGCACATATGCCATTCCCACCAGCAAAAATACCGGCACAAACAGCTTTTCCAACGACCATGCTTTTCCTTTTTTTCGAGGATGCACGCCACACCAGTATGTCAAAAGTGCCGCTGCTGCCAGTAAACCAAAGATCACGAGAACCTGTGCCTGCATCCGCTTGCCGGACACAAAACCAGTCTCGGAAACACAGATTGCTTCCGGAAGTACGATTCCGTGTACCGTCAGCTCCGCCTCCGGGGTAGGATTCTCCGTCAGGGCAAATCGCAGATCTGCTGCATCCGTCCACTCCGTAAGGTCGATCTCCATCTGAAACGTCTGACCTCTCACTTCGGAAATCACGGCGGGCAACACCACATCCAGCCGTCCATCTGTGAACTCTGCAACCTCAAAATTCCGTTCCGCCAGCAACTGTCCTGCCGCATCCCGGAACCTCACCCAAATCGTTCCCGATGGTGTCTCAGATGCGATCTCCGTCGGAATACAAAAGCTCGTCATCTGCGCCAGATTGCTCGTAAATCGCTCCGTGATCACAATGCCGGATTCCGCCGGAAGCCAGTTATCCGCCGCAGACTGCTCATATACAGCCGCACCCACGGCTCCCCGCACCTGCTTGTACACGATGCCGGAAAGCAGATATGCTCCCACGACAATGAGCAGCGTAATCCAGATGCCAGCTGTCCGTCCAAACCAGTGCGCTATTCTCAAAATCAGGCTTTTCAATCCATCCAGAAAACGAACACACCTTTGAGAAAATGAATTTTCCAAATTTCTCACACTCTTATTTCCTCTCTAAGAATCCAAAACGCGGACTCTTTTGCCACATTGTAACATTTTCATTCCGGCAGGTCAACACTTCTACAGCTGGAATAACTGCCGCTTCCGCTCAATCATCTCATCGATTCTTGCAATGTAGCTCTCTACATCTTTGACATTTTCCACACGCTCGATTCTGCCGCCGGGGAAAACCGCCTTTGTCGTCGCACCGGCGCCCAGCGCAACAATGCTCTGTTTTTCCTCCATAATCAGGATATTGTAAATGCCCGCCTTGCCCGGCGCTGCAAATCCCGTGTTTTCAAAATTACCCGCCATATTTTTCTGACGGTACAGATAATAAGGCTCCAGCCCCATACGAGCACAGCTCTCCGATGCAATGTCCATCCGCTCCCAGGAATTTTCAAATGACAGATTGCGGTAGCGATCCCGCTCCAGATTCAGCCGGGCAGCTCTCTTCAAGGCGAGAGAATGAATCGTCACATTGTCCGGTGCCATCTTCTCGATCTCCTCCATCGTCCGGCGCACATCCTCCACGGACTCATTAGGCAGCCCCAGAATCAGATCCATGTTGATATTGTCAAATCCGACCTCCCGCGCCATGCGGTAAACCTCCTGCACCTGCTCGACTGTATGATGACGTCCGATGATCCGCAGTGTCTCATCCTTCATGGTCTGCGGGTTGACGGAAATCCGGCTGACATTATGGCGCTTCAACACTTCCAGCTTTTCTCTCGTCACGCTGTCCGGACGTCCCGCTTCTACGGTGTATTCCTGCAGATCAGAGAAATCAAACCGCTGCTCTACACGGGTCAGCAGCTGATCCAGATGCTCCGCCGAAAGAGAGGTCGGTGTGCCGCCGCCAAAGTACAGCGTGTTTAACTTCTTTCCGGCAAACATCTCCGCTGTCGCATCGATCTCGGCAAACAGCGCATCCAGATACTCCTGCATCCGATCCTTCCAACGACTCACCGGATAAGAAGTGAAGGAACAATACAGACAGGTGGACGGGCAAAACGGAATGCCAATATACAGACTGTAGCCGTCCTTATAATCAATATTTTTCAGGATCTCTTTTTCCCGCTCCGCGATTTCGATGCCAAGCCATGCCTTCTTATCGCTGACAAGATACTCCCGCTTCATCTGGTGAAAAATAGCATCCCGATCCATGCCATCTTCCAGCATCGCCATCGGAAGCTTCGTCGGACGAATGCCGGTGAGAGTTCCCCAGGGAAGCTCTTGTCCGGTCTGCTCCGACAACAGATGATACAGCTCGATCTTCAGATCCGTCTTTGTCTGTCTGCGATCCTCCGCTGTGATCGGAAACTCCCGCTCTCTGCAGGGATGAAGCTGCTCCTGCTCCCATGCATACAGCTCCAGACGTCCCTGGGTCTGTCCGTAGCGCACTTTCAGATACAGATCCGGACCGGGGCGATTGTCCTTGCCCTCCGGAACTACAAACTGCTCCTGTCCAACCGGCGCTTCCTCCTGCAGCTGCTTAATATAAACGCCCGGATAAAACGCCATCAGCAAACCGCGGATCTCATATTCAAACTGATCCTGTTCCAACCAAAATAAAAGCATGTCTTTTCAACCTTTCTCCAAATACCGCCCACTGCATTGCAATTTCCTATCAAGCAAAAAACGGTTCGGAAGCGTCACACTTCCGAACCGCCTTATAAATTCACAGAAATATCGCTCTGCACATTTGCAAATGCTTAGCCGATGATCTCCTTCAATGCGTTGTAAGCGGTAGTAAATGCAACTGTACCGCTGCCGATCTCCAGAGCAGAACCATTGTTCTCAAGGGACTTGAAGGCTGCGAAGTCTGCCAGATGCGGCTCAAGACTCAGGAATCCTTCGTATCCGGACTCAGAGAGCTTTGTCAGGATCTCTTTTACATGACCATCGCCCATACCTGCCGGTACAACCTTACCGGTATCCCACTGTGCATCCTTGATGTGAACGTAAGTAATGTAATCCTTCAGCAGCTCATATGCCTCCAGAGTATCCTGCTTACACTGTACAAAGTTTGCAAAGTCAAAGGTGCACTTAAAGTGATCGCCGTAGAAGTTCTTCATCAGATCCAGGCAGCGTGCAGCGTTGTCGCCGTAAATGCCCTTCTCGTTCTCATGAAGCAGGATCACGTTCTGCTCTTTCGCATACTCTACGAACTGAGCGGTACGAGCCAGCACTTCATCGCGGTAATCATCCGGATTCTTGCCTTCCGGAATGAAGAAGCTGAACATACGAATGTAAGGAGTGTCAAAAATCTTTGCCAGCTCTACTACATGCTTAAACTTCTCCATATGAGGTGCGAAATCATCTTCGATCCCGATCTTACCGATGGGGCTGCCGACTGCAGAAACCTTAACACCTGCTGCATCCAGTCTTGCCTTCAGGGCAACTGCCTGCTCATTGGTATAATCTGCAACGCCAATTCCATCACCGGAACGGAACTCGATATATTTTACACCTAACTTGTCCAGCAGTGCAAGCTGAACATCCATACTGGGATCAATTTCATCAGCAAATCCGCTGATATGACTCTTTTCTAACATCGGAATGTCTCCTTCACTCTACAATTTACGCCGGGCAGTCGTTCCTGCCGGTGTCATCACGCCTTCTTGGAGCCGTAGCTATTTGATGTATCCATCGTTACTTCAACAACATTTGTCTTTGCCTTGGAGGTAGCAACTCTCTTCATCAGCTCGTCATAGAACAGATCTTCGTCGATCGGCAGAGTTACCATCTTATCTTCCCAGGAGGACAGGAACATCGCATTGGACAGCATCAGACCATTGATACCCTCTGCACCTTCTGCTACCAGAGGAGTGCCGTGCAGGATCTTGCCTGCGAAGGCCTTCAGAATACCCATATGCTGAGGATTCTGACCATCGGTCTCTACTTCTACGAAATGTCCTTCCGGCTTCTTAAAGCCCTGAGGCTCGGTGAAGCAGAACTCTCTCTCATTTACTTCCAGCTCGTATACGGACAGCTTGTCATCTTCGCAGACGATCTTTGCCTTTTCCAGATCGATCTCGAAACGGTTGGTTCCGGGTGCATCACCAGTGGTGGTTACGAATACGCCGGTAGCGCCGTTCTCGAACTCCAGATATGCGGTAACATCATCCTCTACCTCGATGTCATGCCACTTGCCGACATGGCAGTGAGCCTGAACACGAACAGGCAGACCACAGATCCACTGCAGCAGATCCAACTGGTGCGGGCACTGATTCAGCAGAACGCCGCCGCCTTCACCAGCCCATGTTGCACGCCATCCGCCGGAGTTGTAGTAAGCCTGAGTACGATACCAGTCTGTGATGATCCAGTTGACACGCTTGATCTGACCATATTCACCGCTGTGCACCATCTCATGCATCTTACGATACAGGCAGTTTGTACGCTGATTGAACATCATTGCAAATACCTTATCGTACTTCTTTGTTTCTTCGATCATCTCACGAACTGCCTTGGTATATACACCGGCAGGCTTCTCGGAAATAACATGCAGACCATGCTTTAAAGCCTCCAGCACATACTTCGGATGATCGTAATGCGGTACGGCTACCAGGATCGCATCGCAGGTGCCGGAAGACATCATATCTTCCGCATTATCGAAAATAGCAACAGACTCCGGAAGATTTTCCTTTGCCCAGTTTCTTCTGTCTTCCTTGACATCGCATACTGCAGCCAGCTCGATCTCACAATCCGGCTCTGCCAGAATGTTCTTACAATGGCCGCTGCCCATGTTACCAATGCCGAGGATGCCCAAACGTACTTTTTCCATAAGTTTGTCCCTCCAATAAATCGTTCTCTCATAAGAACCATATTTACTGGTTTCAGTATAGCAGACTTTGCCCGAAAAAGCCATTGTATTTTGCTTTAATGATATTGCAAATATCACTATTTTTTGTTATCGTTTAAATCAAATATTGCAAATTCCACATTCCGAAAGAGAGGTTTCCCGATGGTCACGGTCGATCTGTTAAAACAGCACAATATCCTCTGCGTTTACGCTGAGACAAACACTCCCAGCGACGACTATCAGCTCCATTGTCACAATCATTATGAGGTCTATTATTTATTAGAAGGACCGATCAGCTATCTGGCAGAGGGCACCTGCTATGAACCGCAGCCTCACACCCTCATGGTATTCCCTCCCAGACTGTTCCACGGCGTAAAAGTGCTGTCCGATGCGCCTTACAAACGCTATACAATGTTCTTTCGCGACACCTCCTTGCCTCTGGAGCTGCGCTCGTTTTTGCTGTCTGTCTTTCCCACCGGACAGGATCTGCTGCACCAGCCGCTCTATTTTTCTGACGCCTCGGATCTGCACCTCGAACCGTTTTTCGAGGCGCTCATCCGCTGCAAACAGCTGGATCCTCCCATTGGAAATGCCATGTCCGCCGCCTACTTACAGGCGACGCTGGGACAGCTGACGATGCTGCGCACGCCCACAGCACCTCCCACACCTTCTGTGAAGGAGCAGCGGGTGCTCGATGTTCTGCATTATCTCAATGACCATCTGGAGGAAGCGATCTCACTGGACAGCCTGTCCGCCCGCTTTTTCCTGAGCAAAAACTATCTGAATACGATTTTCAAAGAAACTACCGGCACAACCATTGCCGGTTATCTGAACCACAAGCGCATCATCCGCGCCCAGCAGCTTTTGTTCGACGGCTACCGCGCCACTGATGCCGCCACCGCCGTTGGATTTACGGACTATTCCGCTTTTTTCCGCAGTTACGAAAAAATCCTGGGACACAGTCCGTCCCAGGATAAAGGCAATCCAGTTTCTTCGGTTTTGTTTACACCATCGCATTAGAGCGCTGCTCCCAGCCGATGCTCGTTGTCTCGCCGTGCCCCGGATACACTTCCGTCTCCGGCGGCAGCGCAAACAACCGTTCTCGGATCGAGCGCACGATCGCATTCATACTGCCGGTGGGCAGATCCGTTCTGCCGCAGGAACCGGCAAACAGCGTATCGCCGGACAGCAGCACATGCTCCTCTGCAAGATAATAGCAGCAGCTTCCCGCCGTATGTCCCGGTGTCAGGATCATCTGAATACGCATGCCTGCCAGCATGAAGCAATCCAGATCCTGCAGCCAGTGATCTGCCTTGACCCGAATCGGGCGTCCCGTCCATGGTCCGGACAGATTCGCCTCCACATCCGAAAGCAGCTCTCTCTCCGCTTCCGCTGCCCACACCGGCACCTGGTACGCACTACGCAGCGCTTCCACTGCGCCAATGTGATCAAAATGCCCGTGGGTCAGCAAAATTCCTTTTAATGTCCACTGATTCTGTGCCAGCTTCGCTTCGATCTGTTCCGCTCCATCCGCAGGATCTACGATAAATGCTTCTTTTGTCTCCTCGTTCACACAGATCCACACATTCGTGCCCACCATGCCAAGGGTCATGCCTGTTACTTTCATCAGCCGGTCGTCCTTTCGATATCCAGCACACCATCGATCTGGCGTACCTTTTCTACGATCTTGTTCAGCTCTTCCACGCCGGTGATCTCAAAACTCATCTGAATCGTCGCCGTGCCATTCTTACTGATACGGGAATTCATCGAAAGAATATCAATGGAACGCTCCGTAAATACCTTCGACAATTCTACCAAAATACCAATGCGGTTTGTCGCATAGATCTTGATCTCGGTCTGATAGCGGTCCTGCTGTCCCGGCGTCTCCGGTTTCTGCCACTCCGCGTCGATAATGCGGGCGCGTTCATTTTCCGGAAGGTTCAAAATGTTGATACAGTCCGTTCGATGAATCGAAACGCCACGGCCTCTCGTCACAAAACCAACGATCTCATCTCCCGGCACTGGTGAACAGCACTTGGAAAAGCGTACCGCCAGATCATGCAAACCTTTGACAACGATACCGGACTTGGAGCGCATCTGCTGCTTCGGCTTCGGCGCGTCTCCGCTGGGCTCCGGTGTCGCATTCACACCTGCCAGAACATCCTCATCCGTGATCTTCTGCTTCTGATCCTTCTCGTACTCGTCCTTTAATTTATTGACAACCTGACCTTCCTTCAAGCCGCCATGACCAATGGCTGCCAGTACCGAATCCCAATCCTGGAAACCATACTTAATCAGAACCTTCTCGATATATTCCGGCTTTGTCAGGTTACTCAGTACCAGACCATGAGACTTGCAATAGGTCTGGACAAGATCCTTGCCCTTGAGGATATTGTCCTCCTTCAGCTCTGCCTTAAACCACTGGTTGATCTTATTTCGCGCCTGTCCACTCTTGACGATCTTCAGCCAGTCGCGGCTCGGTCCTCTGGAATTCTGGGACGTCATAATCTCAATGCGGTCGCCGTTCTGGATCTTGTAATCAATGGGCACGAGCTTGCCATTGACGCGAGCGCCAACCATCTTATTGCCGACTGCGGAATGGATGCTGTATGCAAAGTCTACCGGTGTCGAACCAGCGGGCAATGTCTTCACATCGCCGTTCGGGGTAAAGCAATACACATTATCTGAGAACAGATTCAGGTCGCTCTTGACAACACTCAGGAACTCGCGGTTATCCGACATGTCGTGCTGCCACTCCAGAATCTGACTCAGCCAGTTCATCTTCTCTTCTTCGTTGGATAAGTGCGTCTCACCGGAACCGACCTCTTTGTACTTCCAGTGTGCTGCAATACCATACTCCGCAGTACGATGCATCTCCTCGGTACGGATCTGCACCTCAAACGGTCTGCCGCTCTTGCCGATCAGCGTTGTATGCAGCGACTGGTACATGTTCGGCTTCGGCATTGCAATGTAATCTTTAAAACGTCCCGGAATGGGCGTGTACATCTCATGAATGATACCCAGCGCACCATAGCAATCCTTCACCGTGTCCACAATGATCCGCACGGCAAACACATCATAAATCTGGTCGATGGTCTTGTTCTGGTTCTTCATCTTGCGGTAAATACTGAAAAAGTGCTTTACACGGCCGGACATATGCGCCTCAATGCCCGCCTTTTTCATGTGCTCTGCCACTTCCTCAATGATCTCGTCCACAAATTGCTGACGCTCTTCCCGATCCATCGCCAGCTTGCGGCTCATCTCCCGGTAAATATCCGGCTCCAGATACTGCAGCGCCAGGTCGTCCAGCTCTACCTTGATCTTGGAAATACCGAGACGGTTTGCGATAGGCGAATAGATCTCCAGCGTCTCTCTGGACTTTTCTACCTGCTTTGCAGGAGACCAGTACTGTGCAGTTCGCATATTGTGCAGGCGGTCTGCCAGTTTAACAAGGATGACGCGGATGTCCTTCGCCATCGCCAGAAACATCTTACGCAGATTTTCCGCCTGAACCTCGACTTTATCCTTGTCCCAGTTCAACTGTGTCAGCTTTGTAACACCGTCTACCAACAGCGCTACCTCTGCTCCAAACTGCTCCTCTAACTCCTCAATGGTCATGACAGTGTCTTCTACCACATCGTGCAGCAGACCGGCGATGATACTCTCCTTGTCCAACTCCAGCTCCGCCAGAATGATGGCAACACAAAGCGGGTGGATGATATACGGCTCTCCGGACTTTCTCTTCTGGTCCTTGTGCGCCGCTGCAGCCACCTTATATGCCCGTTCCACTCCACTGATGTCATCAGACGGATGATACTTTCGGATCGTATCCAACAGGTTCTGATACAGCTCCTCCGGCGGTGTAAAATCCGGCGGGCTGGGAACAATCCGCTCCGGTCCTTCTAATTTCAGATCAATGTCTTCTTTGATTTCTGATTCTGATTTTCTGAGATTCTCTGCCATGAAATTCTCCTCAATAATGTAAAAATAGGATCCTGCAATGTAATTCCCTATAAAGTAAAAAAATTACCGGAAACCTCCCCATAGATTTCCGGTATGAAAACGCAATTACTTTCCAGGATAAGACACAACGCTGGATACATTATATCCCTTCAGATGGTCGCGGCCGTGCAGTCCTGCCAGCTCCAGCAAAAAGCAGACTTTGACCACTTCGCCGCCCAGACGCTCCACCATCTTGATGATGGCTTCGATTGTGCCGCCTGTTGCGATCAGATCGTCGATAATGACAACCTTCTGACCGGGCTTGATGGAATCCTTATGCATTTCAAGAGTTGCTGTGCCATACTCCAGCGCATACTCCTGCTCAATCGTCTCGCAAGGCAGCTTGCCCTTCTTGCGAACCGGAACAAAACTCTTTTTCAGGTTGTAAGCCAGAGGCATGCCAAAAATAAAGCCTCTCGACTCCGCACCTGCGATCACATCAAAATCAATCCCTTCCAGCTCCTTCTGCATGGAATCAATCGCCAGCTGCAGACCCTCTGGATCCTGCAGGACGCTCGTAATGTCACGGAAAATAATGCCTGGTTCCGGGAAATCCGGAATGCTTCTGATATAATCTTCTACGGTTTTCATGTCGTTCTCCAATTCCACTGTTATTGCTGACACTTCACAAAATTCGTACAAAATCTGCCAGCTTGTACTATATAAGTATAAATATATCAACCGGACCTGCAGATGTCAAGATTTTTACTTTTCCGGAAATGTGGTATGATAGTCCCGTATTGTGTTAAAAGAGGTATTTATTTTATGGTTATGAAAAAACAAGTTCAAGAAGAATGGCGCGTCTACGGAAAGAAAGCGGACTTTTCTGCCATCAGTCAGAAATTTCATATTTCGCCTGTCACAGCCCGTCTTCTCCGCAATCGCGATATTTGCACCGATGAAGAAATCCGTTCCTATCTATATGGAACGCTGGACAGCCTGCCGGATCCGCTTCTCATGAAGGATCTGTCTCCGGCGGTGGATCTGCTCCTTTCCGCAATCCAAAACAAACAGCGCATCCGCATCGTCGGAGACTATGATGCCGATGGTGTCTGCTCCATCACAGTGCTGTACCGCTGCCTCACAGCGCTCCACGCCGATGTGGACTGGACAATTCCCGACCGTATCCGGGATGGTTACGGACTCAACATGTCTTTTGTGGAGGAAGCTGCCAGAGATGGTATTTCTCTCCTTTTGACCTGCGACAATGGCATCGCCGCACTTGACCCTATCGCCCGCGCAAAAGAGCTGGGCATGACGGTCATCGTCACCGATCATCATGAGCTGGTGGAACAGGAGCAAGACGGCGAGCTTCGAAAAGTGACCCCCTGCGCCGATGCTGTTGTCAATCCGAAGCAGCCGGACTGCGCATATCCCTACAAGGGAATGTGCGGCGCCGGGATTGCCTGGATGCTCACCGGAGTGCTGCTCACCCGCGTCCAGTATCCCCACATCCGTGAGCTGCAATTTGAGCTGCTGCAATATGCCGCCATCGCAACGATCACCGATGTATGCGATCTCACCGGTGTCAACCGCATCCTTGTGCGGGAGGGACTGGCGCTCCTCAGCCGCTCGACTCATCCGGGTCTCACCGCACTCATGAAGCATCAGCAGATCCATCCGGAAAATCTGTCCGCTTACCACATCGGCTTCATCCTCGGTCCGGCGCTGAATGCGGGTGGCAGACTCGACACTGCCCGCACTGCGGTCTGCCTGCTGCTGGCGGAAACAGAAGCGGAGGGGGATGTCCTTGCCGCCCGCCTCAAAGAACTGAATGATCTGCGCAAAGACATGACGCTCCAGTGGACGGAAAAAGCCTACGAACTCGTGGAAACCACCGATCTCGCAAACGACCGCGTCCTCGTTGTCTATCTGCCGGAATGCCATGAAAGTCTCGCCGGCATCATCGCGGGACGCATCCGGGAGCTGTTCGGCAAGCCCACCATCGTTCTGACCAATGGCAAGAACGGTCTGAAAGGCTCCGCCCGCTCCATCGAGGGCTACCACATGTTTCAGGGGCTGGTTTCCTGCCGGGAATTTCTGACGAAATTCGGCGGTCATCCTATGGCTGCCGGACTGTCGCTGCCAGTAGAAAATCTCCAACCGTTCCGCCGCGCCATCAACGAGCGCTGCGCACTCACGGAAGCGGATCTCGTCCAGAAGGTCTGGATTGATGTTCCTCTGCCTTTTGAGCATATCACCATGCCGCTCATCCGGGAATTTACTGTACTGGAGCCCTTCGGAAAAGCAAATCCAAAGCCTGTGTTCGGCGAGCGCAGCCTCGAAGTGCTGTCCATGCGCATCCTTGGCAAGAACCAAAATGTCCTGAAGCTGACGCTGCGCAATGCTTCCGGCTGTCAGATGGAAGGGGTCACATTTGAAAATATCTCCGGTCTCGTGGAGGAAATGCGACAGACTTACGGCGAACATGCTGTAGATGCCGCCATGCGGGGACAGCAGAATCCGATCCGTCTCACGGTTACATACTATCCGGAAATTGACACTTACGGCGGCAGAGAAAAGCTGCAGGTTGTGCTCACCCGCTGCCGCATCGTATCCTAAATCTGTTTTATGTAACAGAATGCTGCGTTGTGTCATAATGCTGCTTTTTCGCAAAATGTTTTGTTTGTCGGTTTTTTTATAAAATCAGGCGGTCTGGCGCATTGACCCGGACCGCCATTCCTAGCATAATGAAAAGCATAAGTAAAGAATGAAAAACCGTGCGCCCATCGGCGCACAGAAATGAGGAACGCTATGAATAATGCTGTCATGATTGACGAAAAAGACAACGTCATCGTTGCAATCGAACCAATCTCTGCCGGCAGTCAGGTCTCCTGCACCACTCCCTCCGGAGCATCCATCCAGCTGACCGCGGTAGACGACATCACCATCTATCACAAAATTGCCATTCGCGAACTTGTCCCCGGTGATAAGATCGTAAAGTATGGAGAACATATCGGCGAGGCTGCCTGTCCCATCCATGTCGGACAGCATGTCCACACACACAATGTTGCCAGTGTCCGTGAGAATCTGGACAGTTTATCTTAAGGGAGGGATCTTTTTATGGAATTTTTAGGATATCGTCGTCCGGATGGTCGTATTGGCATCCGGAATCATGTGTTAATTTTGCCCGCCAGCATCTGCGCCAGCGATACTGCTTCCCGCATCTCTCAGCTGGTAAATGGCACTGTAACTTTTCATAATCAAAATGGCTGCTCTCAGGTCGGCACTGACATGCAGTGGACAATGGATGTTATGGCAGGATACGCTGCCAATCCAAACATCTATGGCACACTTGTCATCTCCCTCGGCTGCGAAAACTGCCAGATGGATCTTGTCACCGAAGCCATCCGTGAACGTACAAACAAGCCGATGCGCACGCTGATCATTCAGGAAGTTGGCGGCACCCTGCACGCCATCGAACAGGGTATGCGCCTTGCAAGAGAACTGGTAGAAGAAGCCAGCCAGCTGCACCGTGAGCCATGTCCCATGTCGGAACTGATCGTTGGCACCGAGTGTGGCGGTTCGGATCCCACCAGCGGTCTCGCCGCCAATCCGCTGATTGGCAGCATGTCCGACCGTCTCGTAGATATGGGCGCAACCTCCATTCTCAGCGAGACTCCGGAATTTATCGGTGCCGAGCACATCCTCGCCCGCCGCGCTGCTACGCCGGAGCTGCATGATCGGATCTTACATATTGTACACCGCTATGAGGAGTCTGTCTCCGTTCACGGCTTTGACTGCCGCGAGGGCAATCCTTCTCCCGGCAACATGGCAGGTGGTTTAACCACATTGGAAGAGAAATCCCTCGGCTGTATCCACAAAGGCGGACATCGTCCAATCTGTGCAGTGTATGACTATGCGAAGCAGATCTCTGATCACGGTCTCGTCATCATGGATACCCCCGGCAACGATCCCTCTTCCGTTGCAGGTATGATCGCAGGCGGCGCACAGATCATTCTGTTCTCCACCGGTCGCGGCACACCCACGGGACATGCCATCGCTCCGGTCATCAAAATCACCGGCAACCGTCCAACTTACCAGAACATGAAGGATAACCTAGACTTCGATGCAAGCCCAGTGATCTACGGTCCGGAAACCCTGGATCAGATGACCGACAAGCTCATGGACCTCATGCTGGAAGTCATCAATGGCAAGCAGTCCAAAGCCGAAGCGCTGGGATTCTTTGAAACTGCGATGGCAAGACTGTGCAACTATATCTAAAATATCGTGGAAGCGGCGGGACAGCATATGCTGTCCCGTTCTATCCATTTTGTAAAACTTGGAGGGGTTATGGAAAAAGCCAAAAATTATGACTCTACGATCCACGCCTGCTTTCTCGGCTACATCGTACAGGCGATCGTAAATAACTTTGCACCACTGTTATTTCTCACATTTCAGAATACTTATGACATCCCGCTGGCGCAGATCACACTGCTCATTACAATCAACTTTGGCGTGCAGCTGCTGATTGATCTGTTGTCCGCCGGATTTGTCGATCGCATCGGCTATCGCGCCAGTCTCATCGCTGCTCATGTGCTCGCCGCACTCGGACTCATCTGCATGGCGATCCTGCCGGACATCTTGCCCAGTCCTTTCATCGGTCTGCTCCTGTCCGTCATCCTGTATGCAATCGGCGGCGGCCTGCTGGAAGTCATGGTCAGCCCCGTTGTAGAATCCTGTCCGTCTGAGCACAAGGAAAAGACCATGAGTCTGCTCCACTCCTTCTACTGCTGGGGGCAGGTCGGTGTCGTGCTGCTGTCCACGCTGTACTTTACCTTTATCGGTACTGCACACTGGAAAGTGCTCGCCTGCCTGTGGGCGATCATTCCGATCGTCAATATGCTGAACTTTGCCCGCGTTCCCCTCGCACCGCTTATCGACGAGGATACGGAAGGACTGAGTATCCGTCAGCTCCTGTCCAACAAGCTGTTCTGGTTCTTATTCCTTATGATGGCATGCGCCGGTGCCAGCGAACTCGCAGTCTCCCAGTGGGCATCCACCTTTGCGGAAAAAGGTCTGGGTGTCTCCAAGACATTCGGTGATCTCGCCGGTCCGATGGCATTCGCCGTCCTCATGGGACTGTCCCGCCTATTCTACGGCAAATACGGCGACCGCATCAACCTCGAACGGTTTATGAGCCTGTCCTCGATCCTGTGTATCGCTTCGTACCTGCTCATCAGCCTGTCGCCGTCCCCGCTGCTCAGTCTCGTCGGCTGCGCAATCTGTGGACTGTCCGTCGGCATCATGTGGCCTGGCACGTTCAGCACCGCATCCGCTTCCATCCGTGGCGGCGGCACTGCGATGTTCGCATTCCTCGCACTGGCCGGTGATCTCGGCTGCTCCGGCGGACCGACCCTCGTAGGATTCGTGTCCGATGCCTGCGGCGGAGATCTCAAGAAGGGATTGCTCGTGGGAGTGCTGTTCCCGCTGCTGTTGCTGGTGGGGATTGGGCTGAATCGGAAGAGTGCGAAATCCGTCTAACCGCAAACAGCCACCATCCTTGCTCAATTCCTCGCTCCGCAACCTATGAAATACGACATTGCTTTCGCTGCGCATGTGCAAACGCGCCCTTCGGGCTTGAACGGTGCACATGCCTGCAGCGGCAACGCCGATTTCATAACGGTCGCTCGCTAGATGGAATTTTGCAAGGGCGGTGGCTGATTCTCTTAGCAGAGATTTCGCGTTCACTTCAAAACCGAGCTTTTCATTCTTTTTCTTTAATAGTGATCGCAGTTATATCTGCATTTTTCGTAAGTTCTCGGATAATCGCAATTTTGTTGTTTATATCCACTTTCAAATTCTGCTCCTGAAATATCACACCGATATCGCTTCCACCCATCATAGTATCCATTCTCTCGTTCATATAAGTACGGACAAGCTCCTCCTGCAACTGGTCTTCCCCTTCGCATCGCTGCTTCTCGAATTTTCTCCTGTCGTTTTTCTTCTCTTCTTTCTAATTCTTCCTGCTGCCGTCTAAGCTCTTCCATATGGGAATACGAATATCCAGATGATTCTTCTGCTTGTCCCCAACCATACGAGTTCTGATCCTCATATGTATTACGTTTTCTCTCCGGTTTTCTAATTGGAATTTCATCATCGTCATCGTCGTAGTCAAAATCCATATAATCTCTCTGGTTATTTCTTCTTGAACGATAAGATTTTTTCGGTCCTTTCAAGAAAAGTAATCCTACACAAAGTGCAATACATACAACACCAACTAATAAGTAAGTCCAGTCAAATCCTTCTTCCAGACTGCTTAACGTCACATATGCGGTTACACCCAGTATAAAAATCGCAAAAGCCTTCACTAGCGGATCTGCCAAAAATTCCAACATCCATTTAACACACTTAACTATCATCATTACGCTAACAACGACCGCTGCACCAGATAATAGTAATGCCAATATCATACTTCCCATGGTATCCTCCCATCCCTAATTTAATATTTGTTTTTTATTTTTGTTTCAAAAGTTCCTCTTGCAATATCAACATATTTCACTGCTAACGCAACCTTTTTATCTGCATTCAAGCTGCTCCAAAGTTTTTCAGCAAAAAATTCTGCGTCTTCATCTTCTATTTCAATACGCTTTGGCTCCCCTTCAAAATCTTTTATTAGACCATTCTCTTCCTGATACATGCAAAGGAAATATCCTTCTCCTGCCTTTGGATAATCATATGAAAATGTATATCTACATCGACTCACCAAATCATCCTCACGATTTCTTATCAATGACATATTATAACTACATCGCCCCTCTGCAACTTCAATCAAGCTAGAAATGCAAGGTAGACAAGCCTCTCCTCGTTTCTTACGAAGCGCTTGCTCAAATGACAATCCGTTAAGAACCCCTTCTTCAATCGTATCCGTTTGTTTTCCATTTCCAATAATTATTCTGCTGCCGATCACACGAATTGGTGTATACACGAGATTTCCGTGCAACTTCAATTCAATATTATCGCCATTCGCAATCAGTACTTTCTTTTCTTGCTTCATTTGTTCCATTACAAAGTAAGCAATCACTGCTTTTTCACTCTTTGTTTTTCCTACGACAATCCCACATTCTGGGTATTCATTTTCTTTCAATATTTTTTGTAAAGATAATTTTTCCATTTTCATGAAGTCCTATTGTTTTCTATTTTTCTCGCTGTAATCGTTCTCCGCAATTCGTACAAAACATATTATTTCTACTATTTTCAGTACCACACACCGGACAATCCAATGTATCCGTTATAAATGCAACCTGTTCAACAACTATTTCTTTCTCGACTCTGGTCTCGTTCAAAAAAATGTCTGTTAAACATTCAAACGCTCGTGGTGATTCATAAGCAAAGTAAGCTATAACAACGACTATCATCGATTTTATTGCCACTACCAACAGATAATCAGGCATATTATCTACAATAATCCCTCTCCAACTTACTTCTTCACAAATCACGTTCACCATTGGCAATATCATGTCCTGCAATAAAATTCCAAATACTACACATCCTACTACGCAAAGAAGTTTAACCTTTTTAATTCTTTGTTTGGCAACAAACCATATTATTCGCCAACAAATAATATGACACATTATTACAAGTACCACATATACATTATCCCATCCAGAGTACTCGATCATCGACTGCTCCTTCATGATAATACGGCAGATTTCCGGAATATAATTTGATGCAAGATAACCACCCACTATCATCATTACATAATACACAACCATTTTCTTTTTTCCACAGTACGCGCTCACACATATGAGCCCCATCGCAACTGCGTTCATTACCATAAACAAGAAATCCCCTGATGTCTCAATTCCTCTCAAACTTCCAGTAGCATCTGCTGGAATCTGTACTATTAGCTGTATCATCCATATTATCGCTATAAATACTATTGCTTTTTTGTTTTTCAATACTCCCACGGTATCTTGATATTGTCGTTCTTTTGTTTCTTGCAATAAGCTGTAATACCAACTCCACAGCCCCATCGTTGCAAACGGAACTAAGATACTGATTACTGCAAGCAATAACACGAAATTTCCACCATAATAATCATACTCTTCGCTTAGAAAATTACTTGTAACTGATCTCATATACACGAGATTTGTTATTAAAAACAAATCTGCCGCGGCATTTACTCCATTGAGTTTTTTATCTGTGATATGTGCAATCATCTCTATAACCGATGCTGAAACATTTAGAGTCATGATTACAAAAAAAAGTTTAATAAATGTATGAGAAAATTCTGACTCTGTCATCCAATTCTCTTCAAATTTGAATTGTCCAACTCCCCGAACTGTAAATATCAGCATTGTAAATAAACTCATAATATGTACTGCATTCAAGATAATTATTGTCCACTTTATCCACTTTTCTTTTTCCATCACTATTTGCACCTTTTTACAAGCCTCCTCCCTTTTATCACTGAATCTATTTTTCTGCTCACTTATTATTTTCAAATTTACAGCCACATTGTTTGCAAAAGCCAGGTTTCCCCTGATATTCCTTTCCACACATCGGGCAATATTTCTTTGCTTTTATAATTTTCCTTTTCTTATGTAGTGCTTTTTCATCTGAAACGCCCTCGCAATATCGCTTCCACAAATATCTGGATACAAACGGCAGTATCACTGTTATTAACGCAGGAACTGTAAATCGAATTGCCCAAAATCCCATATTCTTGGCTAATACTCGATGCATAAAATAAAAATAGTAGCTCGTACAAGCTAATAATGCCATTTCCATATAAATTGATCCTACACAAAATTTCGCGTCAATCACATGCAAAACAATTTCAACAATCACTAATATTACAAAAAGAATAAGCACCCATTCAAAAAAGGTCACCATATAATCAAAATTTCTTTTTTCTTCACCAGATGCTATAAGCGATTCCATGCCCCTAAAAATTTTAGGTAATTGAGGTAATGTTAATCGCCCTTCTAACAGGTTATTTGCTATGGCTATTGTAGAATCCGACTCATCTTCCCATAAAAAACTTAGCCATTTATTAGCAAACTCAATATATGATATTATTTCTTCTGAGAATTTAAAAAAACTACATTTGAATAACATAATCAAATCAAGTACCAAAAGAGTAACTGATCCATGCTTCCATCTTTTTATGCTGTTCCCCATATTTACCTCCCATTTACCACGACCCGCATACTTCTTAATTGTATTTCTATTTTTCTACATTATCTTGTGTAAATTCAAAACCGCATTTCATACAAAATGAATTTTTCACATCTTGCTCTTTTTCACATTGCGGGCAAATTTTCTTTGTGCTTCTTACATTTTCTGTACTTTTACCCTCTTGTATCGTACTATAATATTTATTCCATAAATGTTCCGAAACAAAAGGTAATACTAGCATTAGGATACCTAACACTGTAATTCTCACAGACCAAAAATCCAGTTCAAGCTCTACTATTGCAACCAATTGAACTATCACGAGTTCAATAATTGCATATATCATAACCATTTTCTCTATGTTGACAAACCATTCATAGGATTTTCGATCCAGCAAATGCAGTATAACTTTGATAACAAGAACAACCCAAAGACACACAAGTAGGATTCGAGCAGCAATTACTACTAAATAAATCGGATCTCTGAAGTCTGCTCCAGTTGTTTCAAAATATGCTATGTACATTTTAAAAAGTTGTGGCAACGTCAGTTTACCTTTTGATATAACATTTATTATATGCATTGCCGAATCAGGCATTTTGTTATAAAAAAAACCTGCCAGTTCCAATAGGGTTCCTATTTCTCCTGCTGCTTTTTCTGAAAATTTGCAAAAAGCACTATTGGGAAGAATTATTATCTCCACAACAAGTAATAAGATTGAAATCCACTTTAGCTTTTTTGTGTCCATATCCATCTTCTTTTCCCCTTTATTTTCGCTCCAATTATTCCGCCTATAATCAGAAAAATGCTAATCCATTGCGATGTCGAAAATATCCCTATTTTTCCTCTTATTTCGTCATACCTAAGACATTCTAAAAAGAAACGCATTGTACCATACCCGATTAGATAGATCTCCACTATATCTTTTCGCTTTTTGGAAACTTCCAAAAACAGTAACACCAGTGACAAAATAAATAGCAACATCGCTTCAACTAATTGTATTGGGAATAATGATATTCCTGACGGTGCTAATGAATTTTCCGGAAATATGACCGCTCCTATTCCGGTATACGGGATTCCATAACAACACCCTGCTTCAAAACATCCAATTCGCCCAAACGCGTGTACCAGAGGAATCAGCGCAATATAATGCCTTAGATATTTTTCTGCTGGTATCTTGTGAATCCATCCACCTAATTTCAAAAAAATAAGTCCACCTATTAAGCCTCCATAAAATACAAATCCACCTTTCATCAACATATTAAAATATGCTGCGTTCAGTACCTTTTCCCACTCAATATATCTATAACAAATAAGTAAATAGAGACTCTTCGCCCCAATAAAAGCTCCCAGTATTGTATAGGACTCAAGTATAATAAACTCTTCTAAATTATCTCCATAATGCTTTCTTAGCCACAATAAACCTACCAGATTTGCACATACTACTCCGATTGCAATTATCACTCCATAGGTTCCTATCTGCGTATTTCCAAAATATAAGTGCACTTTTTCGTCTCCTACATTTACAAAAAAGCTCCTACAAAACTGTAGAAGCTTTTCTTACAATCTTAACTTAAAATAATGCTCTTAATCCGCCGCCAATACCGCCAAGGCATCCAATGCAAGCGATATAAGAACCAAGTCCGATAATCAATCCAATAATCGATAAAACCATACCAGCTGTCGCAATTCCTCTGTCTTTCTCTTTACCACGTCCAAGAGCTCCCAGAATTGTTCCGATAATTCCCATAACCGCTCCCAGCCAGCCATATAAGCCGCCACTGAAAACGCCAATCAAAACCGATATAATTCCTAATACCAATGATGCTACTCCCATTTTTCATACCTCATTTCTTCTGTAGTTCGATTTTAAATCGTAAGTTTATTCTATCATTCCGTTTTTCGTATGTCAAGTCGTATATTCATCTTACAGTACGTTTTATTTGATTCTCATTTTCATATCATAAAAGTACACAAAATAAACTCTATTAGGAGCATGACTATGACATTAGATTATTCAGAAATCGGAAAACGTATCTCCAGACGACGAAAGCAGCTCGGTTTAAAGCAATCCGAAGTCGAAGAAAAAGCAGATTTGAGTTATAAATATCTTTCTAATATTGAACGTGGTGTTTCTATTCCATCTTTAGAAGTAATTATGAGACTCTCTCTAGCTTTAGACACTACACCAGATGAATTTTTAGTTGGAACAATTCGGGATAAAAATTCGGAATATGATAACTTGATTGAAGTAATTCGTACTTTTGACACGAAAAAAATTTCTCTCACTCAAAGTTTCTTTAACTGGTTGATCGAACAAGACCTATAATCTCCTTATCCAACCAACTATGTATGCGAAAAGACACCACCTACGTAATTTTTTACAAAGATGGTGTCTCTTTTTATCATCAATATAAATGTCGAAAATCTGGATTACTCTCCATTCTTCTTACTTTTCACGATACAGCGCTTCTTAAAGAACGAGATTCCATAACACAGGATTTCATCATAATCGTCCTCAAACTCTTTTGCATACATTCTGTCGTCAATCTGTGCCAATGCAGTGTCACATGCTGTTTCTAATCCTTGCTGCGTTTTCGAATATTTTGCCTCAAAGACGGCGACTCGCGCATTCACTATGTCGTATACTACAACATCGCTACGCCCTTCTCCATGTTCTTTGTTTGACTCCACAGCGTATCCTGCTCCAGCAAAGATTCCTGCTAAAAACGCATGATAGAAGTCTTCTCTGTAGTCGTGATAACTGATCGTCTTTCGCAGCAGTTTGTTCATCTCCTGTGTGATTTTCTCACTGTCACCTGCCCACACTGCATCAAACAACGCTTTTCGATTCCATTCTTTTGTATTGTCTGTAAACCACGTTTTCACCGTAGTTTCAAAAATTTCTTTGATCTCAGCATTTGGAATTCGCAGTGCCGTCATTCCTTCGGGCAATGTTTCTTTTAGATCCGTTTCCCGAACACGGGTCAAATATCCCGTCAAGTAAAGAACGCTCCACAAATTTTCTTCCGAAGAATGCAGATAATCATATGTCAGGTTCTCATCTACATGCTGTACAATATACTCTCCAGCCAGCAATGTCTCCAGTTTTTTCGTAATGCTGCTGCCTGCATAATCGATAAAGGAACGAATAATCGCATTGTCGCTGGTATTTTTCCAATAACTTGCCGGTTTTGCTTTGGGATTTTTCTGCAGTTCCCAAACATAATTCATTACATCCCACGGACAATATACATCAAAGTCACCGAAGTGGTATCCATCATACCAATTTCGGATGCTATCAGCGTGACCTTCCATTCCAGTATCCTGCAGAATTTGATCTACTTCTCTCTGCAAGAAACCAAAGTATTCATTCAGGCGGGAATCTGTGATCGTGTCAGAAACAAAATTATTTGTGCCGGTAAAAATACTTTCTTTTGCAATTTTTAGACAACCGGTTACAACGGCAAATTGAAGTGCAGTATTATCCTTCAGTGCCAGCATTAGTCCCTTCATGACTTCCAGCATTTCTTTGTAATATCCATTCGCATTCGCTTTTGCCACAGGAACATCGTATTCGTCAATGAGTAGAATGACCTGTTTTCCATAATAACTTTGTATCATACTTGTCAGCAATGCCAAACTGTTTTTTATCTCTTCTTCAGAAGCCTGCCTACTTGCAATATGTTTGAATGCTGTTCGTTCAAACTCTGTTCCGTTCTCATTTTCCAGTACATATAAATGTTTATTAAACAATTCTGTAATTACCATCACCAACATTCCGTATGCGCTGGTAAAATTCAATCCGTCTACCTTTCGAAAAGAGACAAAGACTGTCGGACATTGGTTCATCCATTTCTCACACAAAACTTGATTCTGAGCAATCTCCAATCCATCAAATAAAGACTTACTCTCTCTCCGAATATCAAAAAAGCTCTCCAACATACTCATTCCCAGAGTCTTTCCAAATCGGCGCGGACGAGTAATCAATGTTACTTTCGTAGTTCCTGCCTGTAATAAAGTTTCAATCAGCCCCGTTTTATCAACATAATAATAATTTTTTTCCCGAATCTCTGCAAAATCTGAAAAACCAACCGGTATCATTAAGCCTTCCATTTTGTCTGCTCCCTCCTCTCTGCTTCACATTTTACGACATTTAGATACTAAGAACACCTTTACAGCATCTTCTTCTCTCGATAGCACTCAAAAATATACGACGGATTTTCGTAATACACGCTACTATTGTAGTCATCGATTTTCGGACTCAGGAAAGAATTGTATACTTTTATCAGCGCATCGATCCGGTCAATGTGTTCTTCCTCTGCGACCTGTTTGATCAGACGCTTATATACTTTTCCGATATCCCAGTGAGACGGAACTGCATACCCGCAGTCAGCAACATTATCGAATGTCCCCTGTGGAATCTGAGCTTTCTCGATGAACCAATCGCTAACATCTTCGATATTGTCACAATGATAGACATCTGCCAGATCGTAGATTTTCTCCAGAAGTTCTTTTCCCAATGCATTTACAACTACAGAACGCTCATTTTTTGTCTTTCGCGCGATGTAGTCAATCAAGCTGCATGTATAAAAAAGATCATTATCTTTTTTCGGCTCTCTTCCTGCTCCGATCATGCTGACACCTCCTTACAGCGCACCGTCTTTCTGACTGTCATTCGCCGTCAGCAATCCTGTAAAGAATGCCAGAGCAAGTCCCTGTCCCCAGCCCTGCATCCAGTCTCTGGAGATGTTACGGTAGCCTTCGATGTCCTTCATGACAGCGGTTCCGCCGGAGACGTTGAGTACGCGACCATCCGAGGAGACATTTGCCAGCATGCCTTTGATTGCTTTGTTGATGTACTTGGAGTGCAGCGGATTGCCCTTCTCCACCATCGCTGCGGCAATACCTGCGGATGCAGAGATTTCTTCGTAGCTTTTCGGATCATTCA
This sequence comes from uncultured Cuneatibacter sp., assembly GCA_934234215.1. Lineage (GTDB taxonomy): Bacteria > Bacillota > Clostridia > Lachnospirales > Lachnospiraceae > CAKQHB01. The sequence goes on along the minus strand of CAKQHB010000007.1, from coordinate 62,890 downwards.
ATACGGTTCGCCACAGACCATTTTCTGTCTGTACGGTCTTCAATGCTGCCAGCTGCTCATTCAGAGAACCAGCTACATCCAAGAACTGCGGGTACAGGTAGCACTGCGGCAGGATTCCGCTCACCTTAGACATCGTGAATGCTGCCCACGCATTTGCTCTGCCCCAGTAGATACCGGACATATGAGAGTGATCCAGATTGTTGTAGCCATGATAATAGAAGCCCGTCTCCCGATCCTGCAGATAATGAATGTGCCAATAATACTGATTCAGCGCATCTGCGATGATCTCGTCATCTTTCAGCTTCACACCAACACGCAGCAGGAAGAACGCTGCCATAAATAATGTATCTGCCCATGCCTGCTCCGGGAAATCATTGTTTGCAGAAACGGTATGCTGCAGCACATGATCGCCAAAGCGCAATGCCTTATTGCGCAGATAGTCTACTTTGCTCATAACAACATCCCAATATTTCTGCTCACCCGTCTGCTCATACAGTGTAATCAGGCAATGCCCCATCGCACAGGTATTCACGGTCCACTTCGGAAGTCCCAATTCCATGTACTCGTCGATTCGATCTTTCAGAAGCTTCAAATACTCTGGATTCTTTGTGATCTCGATTGCTTCACTGATGCCATAGTAGGCAACACCACACGGCCAGTCCCAGGTCAGATCCATATTCATCGTCTTGCGCACGATACGATCGATCACATCCTCAATCTGCTGCTTGTCAAATTCCAGTTTTAACATCTCCGCCCTCCACATTTTCTTCGCTGCAGACCGCCTGATCTGCAGCGTATTTCTTATGCCCAGTATAGCATATATTTTCTTATTTCTGCTCTAAATATCGCTTTACATACTGTCCGGTATAAGACTGCGGGCATTTTGCTACTTCTTCCGGCGTTCCCTGTACAACGACCGTACCGCCTCTTGCACCTCCATCCGGACCAATGTCAATAATATAATCTGCGGTCTTGATGACATCCAGATTATGCTCAATAACTACGACGGTATTTCCGCCGTCTGCCAGCCGGTGTAAAATTTCAACCAGCTTGTGTACATCCGCAAAATGCAGACCTGTCGTCGGCTCATCCAGCACATAGATGGTCTTGCCTGTACTGCGGCGGGAAAGCTCTGTCGCCAGCTTGATTCTCTGCGCTTCACCACCGGACAAGGTCGTGGATGGCTGTCCCAGCTTCAAGTAGCCCAAACCAACATCATACAAAGTCTGGATCTTTTTGCGAATCGCCGGAACATTTTCAAAGAATGTCAGCGCTTCTTCTACGGTCATATCCAGCACGTCAAAAATGTTCTTTCCCTTGTACTGTACCTCCAACGTCTCACGGTTGTAACGCTTGCCGCCGCATACTTCGCAGGGAACATAGACATCTGCGAGGAAATGCATCTCGATCTTGATAATACCATCACCGCTGCAGGCTTCGCATCGACCGCCCTTTACATTAAAGCTGAAGCGACCTTTGTTATAGCCGCGGGCTTTTGCATCGGATGTAGAAGCAAACAGATCTCGAATCATATCAAAGACACCGGTGTACGTTGCTGGATTGGAACGAGGGGTTCGTCCAATGGGACTCTGATCAATGGCAATGATCTTATCCAACTGCTCTGTGCCGAGAATATCGCGATGTTCTCCCGGTATTGTCCGGGCGCGATTCAGCGTCTTTGCCAGCGACTTATACAAAATCTCATTCACCAGCGAACTCTTACCGGAGCCGGATACACCGGTCACACAGGTCATTACACCCAGCGGGAACTTCACATCAATATTTTTGAGATTATGCTCCTTTGCGCCGCGCACAGTCAGCCATCCCGTCGGAGTTCTCCGTGTCTCCGGTACCGGAATCTTCAGACGTCCGCTCAGATATGCGCCTGTGATCGACTCCGGAATCTGCATCAGCTCCTCCGCAGTACCCTGGGCTACCACTTCTCCACCATGAGAACCGGCTCCGGGGCCGATATCCACAATATGATCTGCCGCACGCATCGTATCTTCATCATGCTCGACTACGATCACGGTATTGCCCAGATCCCGCAGATGAATCAATGTCTTCAACAGCTTGTCATTGTCCTTCTGGTGTAGACCAATACTCGGCTCATCGAGGATATAAGCAACTCCCACCAGACCGGAACCGATCTGCGTTGCCAGTCGAATACGCTGCGCTTCACCGCCGGACAGCGATGCCGTACCTCGGGACAGACTCAGATAATCCAAACCAACATCAATCAAAAACTGGACTCTGCCACGAATTTCCCGCAGCAGCTGGCTGCCGATCAGCTCCTGCTGCTTCGTCAGCTGCATCCCACTTAAGAATTGAGCCAGATCCAGAATCGACATTGCGGTAAGCTCATAAATATTCTTATCACAGATTGTCACTGCCAGTGACTCCGGTTTCAGACGCATTCCCTTACAAGCCTTACAAGGCGTGATGCGCATATAAGTCTCATACTCTGCTTTCTGAGATTCCGAGTAAGTCTCTTTGTAGCGACGCTCCATGTTCTGAATCAAACCTTCAAATGCTACATCGTAGATGCCCTCTCCGCGCTGTCCTTTGTAGCGCACCTTCAGCACTTTTCCACCTGTGCCGTGGATGATTACATCATGAATCTTCTTTGGATACTGCTCAAACGGTGTATCCAGATCAAATCCATATTCCTCACACATCGCATCCAGAATCGCTCTCGTGAAGCTGCCGGGCTTCTGGCAGGACTGCCAGCCAGTACCGGTGATTGCTCCCTGATTGATGGACAGACTCTTATCCGGAATCAGCAGATCTTCATCAAACTCCATCTTATAGCCCAAACCGGAACACTCCGGGCAGGCGCCAAACGGATTATTAAAAGAGAAACTTCTTGGCTCTACTTCTGCAATGCTGATGTCACAATCCGGACAGGCAAAGCTCTGGCTGAACAGCATCGGCTTGCCGCCGACCACATCCACCATGCACAATCCATCTGCCAGCTTCATAACCGTCTCAATGGAATCCGCCAGACGAGACTGAATCCCATCTTTGACAGACAGTCGATCTACTACAATCTCGATATTATGCTTAATATTCTTCTCCAGAGAAATCTCCTCAGAGAGTTCATACATCTCGCCATCCACGCGCACACGCACATAACCACTGCGCTTCGCATTCTCTAACAGTTTCTGATGTGTGCCCTTCTTGCCGCGCACCACCGGCGCTAAAATCTGGATTCGCGTGCGCTCCGGCAGGGTCATGACCTGATCTACCATCTGATCCACCGTCTGCTTGCGAATCTCTCTGCCGCACTTCGGGCAATGCGGGATACCGATACGCGCATACAGCAGACGCAGATAGTCATAAATCTCCGTCACAGTGCCGACTGTGGAACGCGGATTGCGATTCGTGGACTTCTGGTCGATGGAAATCGCGGGGGATAGTCCCTCGATGCTCTCCACATTCGGCTTCTCCATCTGTCCCAAAAACATGCGGGCGTAAGAAGACAACGACTCCATATAGCGTCTCTGCCCTTCTGCATAGATTGTATCAAATGCCAGCGAACTCTTTCCGGAACCGGACAAACCAGTTAAGACGACCAGTTCATCTCTCGGAATGTCCAGACTGATATCTTTCAGATTGTGTTCTTTGGCTCCTCGTATTTTAATGTATTGTTTTGCCATTGCTGCCTCTATTTCTCTTCGTTCTGATATTTCTTTAGTTCTACGATGCGGTCACGCAGCTCGGCTGCCGCCTCGAAGTTCAACTCGGAAGCTGCCTTTCGCATCTCTTTGTTCAGCTTGCCGATCAGCTGCGCCAGCTCCTTTGCAGACATCGACTCCGGATCTTTTTCCAATGTCACTGTCGCCTTCTCTGCCGCCTTGGAGATCGTGATCAGATCCCGGACTGCCTTGTGAATCGTCTCCGGCGTGATGCCATGCTCTTCATTATATTGTTGCTGGATCTTGCGGCGTCGATTCGTCTCTTCGATCGCGTGCTTCATCGAATCCGTCTCCATATCCGCGTACATAATGACGCGACCTTCTGCATTACGAGCTGCACGGCCGATCGTCTGGATCAGGGATGTCTCCGAACGCAGGAAGCCCTCTTTGTCCGCATCCAAAATCGCAACAAGGGCAACCTCCGGAATATCCAATCCCTCTCGCAGCAGGTTAATACCTACCAATACATCGAACACATCCAGACGCATATCTCGAATAATCTCCGCACGCTCCAGTGCCGCAATGTCCGAATGTAAATAGCGCACGCGGACGCCTGCTTCCCGCAGATAATCCGTCAGATCCTCCGCCATCCGCTTCGTCAATGTGGTGATCAGCACCTTGCTCTTCTTCGCAACCTCCTTGCGGATCTCACCCAGCAGATGGTCGATCTGTCCCTCTACCGGATGTACTGTAATCTCCGGATCGAGAAGTCCGGTCGGACGAATCACCTGCTCTGCGCGAAGCAGCTCATGCTCTTCCTCATAAACAGACGGTGTCGCAGACACGAACAGCATCTGATTGATCTTGCTCTCAAACTCCTCAAAATTCAGCGGACGGTTATCCAACGCAGATGGTAGACGGAAACCATAGTCCACCAATGTCGTCTTGCGGGAACGGTCGCCCGCGTACATGCCGCGCACCTGTGGAATCGTGATATGCGACTCGTCTACCATGATCAGAAAATCATCTGGAAAATAGTCCATCAGCGTATGCGGTGTCGCACCCGGTTCCAGCCCGGCAAGCGGTGCCGAATAGTTCTCAATGCCGGAGCAAAATCCGGTCTCACGCATCATCTCAATATCAAAATTCGTGCGCTCCGCGATTCGCTGCGCCTCGATCAGCCGATCCTCCCGCTTGAAATAAGCGACCTGCTGCTCCAGCTCCTTCTCAATCGCTATGATCGCACGGTTCATCTGCTCCTGCGGAACAACATAATGGGATGCCGGGAAGATAGCAACATGGTTCAGATAACTGTGCACCTCACCGGTCAGCGGATCAAACTCCGCAATTCGATCTACCTCATCGCCAAAGAACTCTACCCGCACTGCCACATCATCCGATGCTGCCGGAAATATCTCCAGCACATCCCCGCGCACACGAAATGTTGTACGCTTGAAATCCATCTCATTGCGCTCATACTGCATCGCGATCAGCTTATGAATCACTTCATCCCGGTCGATCTCCATCCCCGGTCGCAGCGATACTACCATCTTCTTATAATCAATGGGGCTGCCCAATCCATAAATGCAGGAAACCGACGCCACAATAATCACATCCCGCCGCTCCGACAATGCTGCTGTCGCAGAATGGCGCAGCTTATCAATTTCGTCGTTAATGCTGGAATCCTTCTCAATATAGGTATCCGTCGAAGGCACATATGCCTCCGGCTGGTAATAATCGTAGTAACTGATGAACAGCTCCACCGCATTCTCCGGAAACATCTCCTTAAACTCGCCGTAAAGCTGCTGCGCCAGTGTCTTATTATGCGAAATCACAAGCGTCGGTCGGTTCAGACGCTGAATAATATTCGCCATCGTAAAGGTCTTACCGGAACCGGTAACACCCAAAAGAGTCTGAAACTGATTGCCCTCCTCAAAACCGGCAACTAACTGCTCTATCGCCTGCGGCTGATCGCCCGTGGGAGCAAAATCCGACACCAACTTAAACTGATCCATATCGTCTCGCCTCTAAATCATCCTCTTATAACCAAAATCCATTTTGTAATCAGAACAAATGTTCTATGCTTATTCTACTCCATAATTATCGCTCTGTCAATTCTTTCCTTGCTTTCACTGCAATCACTCCCAACAGCCCCAGACACGCTCCAGACACTCCCGCACACATTCCAATCGCGCTTCCATAGCTTCCCGTCCAGTCATAGAGTGCCCCGATCGCAGTCAGGGATACAGCTCCGCCGAAATTTGTCATCATGGACATGATGCCGACGGTGTGATCGTACTGCTCCGGTGTTGTCGCAGCCCGCGCCACCAGCGGCATTCCGACAGATGTGATGGCAAAGCATGTTCCATACAAAAACGGTATGAGCATCGGCATTAGCACACCATCGCCTGGCAGGAAAAACATGCCGAATAAGCTGAGTAAATTCGCTGCAAACAGCAACATGCAGGCGCGGATCGCGCCGATCTTGTCAGATAGCACTCCAAGAAGCAGCTTAAATGCAATGTTTCCAACCATCGAAGCAGAGACAAGTATTGCACTGGCAGTTCCGACCATGTGGATGCTCTCACCAAAACCGGACAGATGCTGCCCGAATCCCGTCACATAGCAGGCGAGAAATGCAACCGCCGCCAGTAAAATTGACAGCAGGATACTGTTTCCGGTAGCTGCAGCACCGGCAGACTGAGCCCCCGATGCTGCCGAAGCAGACGCAGCCACAGCCGAGGCTTCCGGCGAATCCGAAGCTCCATATGCCACCAGCCCTTTCTCCTCCGGTCTCAACCGCACAAACAGCGCTCCCGGCAGGGACACCGTGGCGATCAGCGCCGCCATGACAAGATAAGCGGTGCGCCAGCCCATGCTTTCCATGCAGGCTTTTAACAGTGGATTGAAGAAGGTTCCGCCGACACCGGAGAAGCAAAATGCCAGTCCCACAGCGAAGCCATTGCGTTCCTGAAACCAGTTGTTCAGCAGGACGGACAGCGCTGCATTTGAGAACATACACGCGCCAAGACCGCGCAGAAGCGACAGCACATAGAATACGAGGATGTGCTGCATGCCCGCCATGAGCAGCGTTGCACCCACGGCAAGGAGAACGCCGCCGATCAATAACAAACGCAGCGGTACTTTCCGCATCAGCGTCACGACCACCGGGCTGAGCAAACCTGTCATCAGATTCATCAATGTCAGGGAGAGCGCCACTGCGCCCTGTCCGACTCCCAGATCTTTCGCAACCGATGTAAAGAAAATACCGCTGCAATTAAAGCACAGACCAATGGAGCCTGCTGCGAGACCGCAGCAGGCTGCCAACATCAGCCAGTGAGACAGACTATGATTTTTTTCGGAGACTGTCCCCTCTCCGTGTAATCCCCCACGCATATTGCTTAAAACAGTCCGGTAATATTACCGTCTGCATCCACATCAATGTTGTTGGCTGCCGGAACCTTCGGCAGACCCGGCATCGTCATGACCGTGCCGGTGATGGCTACCACAAAGCCTGCGCCCGCATTGACATAAACTTCGCGGATATGCAGTGTAAAGCCTTCGGGACGACCGAGCTTCTTCTGGTCATCCGACAGCGAATACTGATTCTTTGCCATGCACACCGGCAGATTGCCGAAGCCCAGCGCTTCGATACGATCGATCGCCTTGGAAGCGGCTGCCTCGTAGACCACATTGCCTGCACCATAAATGTCCGTTGCGATCTTGCTGATCTTTTCTTTGATGGACAGGCTATCCTCATATAAAGGAGCGAAATGGCTCTCTTTGTTCTCTAAGGTATACAGCACCTTCTCTGCCAGTGCGATGCCGCCTTCGCCGCCCTTTTCCCATACTTCGGACAATGCGAACTCACAGCCTCTCGCCTCACAGAACTCCCGCACATAGTCTAACTCTGCATCGGTATCTGTCACAAAACGGTTCAGTGTTACAACGACCGGAACGCCGAACTTCTGCAGGTTTTCGATGTGCTTTTCCAGATTGACGATACCGGCTTTCAGTGCATCCAGATTCTCTGCGGACAACTCGGTTTTCGGCACGCCGCCGTTGTATTTCAGCGCACGAACAGTCGCCACTAGAACAACTGCATCCGGAGACAAACCTGCCATGCGGCACTTGATATCAAAGAACTTTTCAGCTCCCAGATCTGCGCCAAATCCAGCCTCGGTTACGACATAATCTGCGATCTTCAGCGCGGTCTTCGTTGCACGGACACTGTTGCAGCCGTGTGCGATATTCGCAAAAGGACCGCCGTGAACGAGCGCCGGGGTATTCTCCAATGTCTGGATCAGGTTCGGCTTGATGGCATCCTTCAGCAATGCCGCCATAGAGCCGACTGCATTCAGATCTGCGGCAGTGACCGGCTCGCCGGTGTATGTATATGCCACAATGATCCGCGCCAGACGATCTTTCAGATCCTGCAGATCATTTGCCAGACAGAGGATCGCCATAATTTCTGAAGCAACGGTGATGATAAAGTGATCTTCCCGCACAACGCCGTCGGTTTTTTTGCCCATGCCGATGACAATGTTGCGCAGAGCGCGGTCATTCATATCCAGACAGCGCTTCCACACGATCTGCTTCGGATCAATGTGCAGCGCATTGCCCTGCTGCAGATGATTGTCCAGCAATGCTGCCAGCAGATTATTTGCAGATGTGATTGCATGGAAATCGCCGGTGAAATGCAGGTTCAGATCATCCATCGGAACGACCTGCGCATAGCCGCCGCCTGCTGCGCCGCCCTTAATGCCAAAGCACGGTCCGAGAGACGGCTCACGCAGCGCAATGATTGCTTTCCTGCCCATCTTGCAAAGCGCCTGTCCGAGGCCAACGCTGGTCGTCGTCTTGCCCTCTCCTGCCGGGGTCGGGTTGATCGCCGTCATCAGAATCAGCTTTCCATCGGGACGATCCTTCACACGGTTCCACAGGTCATCAGACAGCTTTGCCTTATACTTTCCGTACAGCTCCAGATCATCCTCGCTCATGCCAAGCAGCTCCGCTACCTCGCGGATCGGTTTCATATTCGCCTCTCTTGCAATTTCGATATCAGACTTCATCTTTCTGCTCCTCTCTTTCTCAGCGTTCCTCGCCAAAAATCTCTTCTGCCATTTTCTTTGCGTCCGGCGTTGCTGCGATTCCGCCCAGCGCCGTCTCTTTTAATTCTACGGGAAGCATTCTGCCCACCCGGTACATCGCATCGATCACCTGATCCGGACTGATGGGACTTCTCATGCCGCCCAGCACCAGATCCGCACACAGCAGCGCATTCACTGCCTGAGACGCATTTCTCTGGGCACAGGGCACCTGCACCAGTCCTGCCACAGGATCGCAGATCAATCCCATACAGTTAATCAGACACAGCGCCATCGCGTCTGCACACTGCGCCGGGGAGCCGCCCAACATCTCCACTGCCGCTGCACTCGCCATCGCTGCCGCTGCGCCGCACTCTGCCTGACATCCGCCCTCTGCGCCGGACACCGTTGCATTGTGCACGATGATCGCACCCAGACCGGATGCCGTCATCAATCCGTGGCGAAGCGTCTCCTCGCTCAGATCATACTCTTCCTGCAATCCGAACAGCACTGCCGGTAAGATACCGCAGGAACCTGCTGTCGGAGCCGCGCAGATGCGTCCCATTGAGGCATTCACCTCGCTTCCGGACAATGCCATCGCCATGACACGGTTCACGAGATGTCCGCAGATCGTGTCGCCCTTGGCATAGCCTGCCTGAGCACTTGCCAGACCGGAGATCATATTGCCCACGGTATTCTGCGGCAGCTCCAACGCTTTCTTTGCGGAAGCCCGCATGACCGCAAGTCTTGCATCCAGCCGCTTCCAGATCACATCCTCCGATGCCTCCGAAAGCTTCCTTTCATTTTTCAGAATCATCTCCCACAAAGGAACGTCCTGCTCGCTGCACAGCTTCAGAAGCTGCGCAATCGTCTCATACATTTTCACGCCTCTTCCTCCTCATCCAGCGTAATGCTCATCGCTGCCAAAATATCGTGCAGCCCGCGGATCCCTGTCACAAGTCCCTCCGGGATCTGACCGTCCGCCTCTACGACACAGCACGCCACATCGCCTTTTGCCTTGCGGCTCAGCTTCATCGTCGCAATGTTCAGATCGTACTCCGCAATAAGCCGCGTCACTTCGCTGATGACGCCCTTGCGGTCATAATGGGAAAACATGAGCGTCGGTGCCCGCAGATTCATCTCCATCTCGAAGCCATTGATCTCGCAAATACAGATCTGTCCGCCGCCGATGGAGGATCCCACAACTGTCGTCTGCGTGCCGTCATCCATGTCCATCGTGATCTTTACGGTATTTTCATGTACCCCATCCAGCTGAACCGGATAGAACGAATACTGCAATCCCGCTGCCTGCGCCAGTCCGAATGCCTGCGCCAGCCGTTCATCCTGCTCGGAAAGTCCCAGCACACCGGCTAACAGCGCCCGGTCTGTACCATGTCCTTTGTATGTCTGTGCAAAAGAACCATGCAATCCAAACGAGACGGAATGGAACGGCTGTCCCGCGATCAGTCTTGCCGCACGCCCCAGTCTCGCCGCTCCCGCTGTATGGGAGCTGGACGGACCGATCATCACCGGTCCTGTCACATCAAAGATGCTGATTTCCATCTTTTCTCCAATCTAGTCTTTACTCTTCTATCTGCCTGTCGGTCTCTTTGGTCACCGGAACGCCTGTCAGCTCCGGAGCAAACACCTTGAGCATATGCTCAATACCAAAGCCCAGGTCCGCCAGAATCTTCGTGATGCCATTTGGCTCCGCCTCCGCTGCATCCACGGACACTTCCTTCATGCTCTCCTGCGCCAGCCGCTCCAGCGTCGGATATTCATTCCACTGCAGATTCAGATTGCCGTCCTCCGCAAATGCCACACGCACGGTGCGGCTGTTGCTTGTCTCAATAAAGCACATCTGAATCTCCAGCTCTGTGCGTCCTTTGTTTGTCACAAAGCGGGCATTAGAACCGACCTCGTAGATCTCCCCTGCGATGTCCAGTGTGGAATACTGTGCCGTGCCGAAGCGATCCTGTGGATATCCCCGTCTCGGAAGTCCGATGCGGATCACACGCTCCGCGTCACTTTCCACCATCGTCAGCGTCAGAACATCTTTTTCCACCGAAAAGGACATCTGACTCGTGCCCGTTGTGTAATTATTGTGCATCACCTGCACAAACAGCGGCAGGATGCCCACTGCATTTTTCTCAAAAGTCCACGCTGTGCCGTTCAGTCTGTTCCGGAATGTCTGACTGCGCGTATACTCCGCCACCGGATCCCGATCCAGACGGATCCTGCGATGCAGATATTGTGGTCTTGTGCCTCTGCGGCTGTTGTCGGATAACTTTGCCTGCCGCAGCCAGCCGCCGCGGTCTGCCGTCTCCGCTTCCTGCGGTGCCTGATGAAATGTCAGACTATGCAGCGTCCGCTGCAAGCTCTCATATGCTGTGGGATTCGGTGGCAATGCATGATCCGCCGGCTGATACTGCTCCGACTGAAAATATCGGTACACCGTCTCTGTCAAAGTACCCGTTCCGAAAAACTCGGAGCTGCCCGCCTGCGTCACCACGATGGTCTGCGTCTGGGGCATGATGAAAACATTCTGACCGAGCATACCATTGAACAAATACGTGCCTTCCTGTCTGCCCTGCCAGACCTGATAGCCGTAGCCGTACAGCGCACCTGCGCCCTCGATCTGCTTTGCGGATGCCTCTTTCAGCCACTCCTCGGAAATGATCCGCGTGCCTTCCCACATGCCGCCATTTAAGTACAGCTGACCGAGCTTCGCCATATCCTCGGCGCACAGGTACAGTCCCCAACCGCCTTTTGTGATGCCCTGCGGACTGGGTTCCCAATAAACATTGCGGATGCCCAGCGGTGTGAACAGTCTCGCTTTCAGGTAATCAAACAGCGTCTCTCCGCTGCGCTCCTGCACGATGGCAGACAGCACATAGGTATTCATACTGTTGTAAGCAAACCTTCCGCCCGGCTCAAACTGTCTATTGGACTCCAGAAACAGCTTCAGCCAGTCATCCCCGGCGATCGCACCGATCTCATTGAACGCCACGCCGGAGCTCATTGTCAGCAAATGCCGCACCGTAATATCCTTATGAAAAAGGGACGGGGACAGCAGTGGCGTCTTGCCCTGAAAAATATCGTTGAGCTTTTCGTCCAGTGTCAGCTTGCCCTCGTCGATCAAAATACCGATGCCGAGACTCGTGACACTCTTGCACAGCGAATGGGACACATGCCACAGACCTTCCCGATACGGTGCAAAGGATCCGGAAGCGATGGCATGTCCATTGCGGACAACATATAAGGAATGAATACCCGTCTCCAAGGCGCTGCCCATGTCCCGGAAAAACTGCTCCAAATAAGCAGAAGAAATGCCCTGCTCCTCCGGTGTCGATACTGGGAAATGCCACACGCCATCCGTCAATCCCTGCCATGCACCCTTCTGGGGCGAATAGGTGACGGCCGACACGTTATCCGTCTGCCGCAGCATGATCTTGCGCAGTACCCGCAATGCCTTCATGTAAACCATCAGATCCATAGAGCCTCCTTTCAGACAATTCCGAAATGTTCCAGCGCATCCGCAATGCCGTCCTCATCGTTACTGCCGGTCACATAATCCGCCAATGCCCGGATCTCCGGCACGCCGTTGCCCATCGCAACACCTACTCCGGCAAACTGCAGCATCGTTGCATCGTTGTAACTGTCGCCAAATGTCATGAGCTGTTCTCTCGTCCAGCCCTCCGCATCTAAAACATGCTGCAGACACGCCCCCTTGTCGATGCCCTTTGTCACGACCTCGAAAAAGAATCCAGCGGAGCGATACACATCAAAGCCATCCCCCAGCGCAGCCTGCACTTCCGGCTCGATCCGACCGAGATAATCCTCGTCTCCCACCAGCAGGAACTTCACAACCGGGAAATCAACCGCCTCATCCATATGTACAACCTGACGGATCGGCAAATGACAGATCTTCGACTCGATCTGCACATAGGGATTGTTCGGATGCTCCGTCACAATGGTATCGTTCTCATAGGTCATCGCCGTCAGATGATATTGTTCCGCCGTCTCATAAACCTTATGCAGCAGCTCCGGCGGAATCGTCTGCTGAAACAGGATCTCTTTCGTCCGGCACTTTACGATCTTACCACCGTTAAACGCCAAAATATAACCGTCATAGTCCGCCAGCCGCAGCTGTTCTGCCAACGGCAGAATGCCATATGTCGGACGACCGGATGCCAGCGCGATCCTCACACCCTGCTCCTGCGCCCGCATGAGCGCATCAAATGTCCGCGGTGTGATGATCTTGTCCGAATTTGTCAGAGTACCGTCTAAGTCAAATGCCAAAAGGCGATAGTTGTGATCCATAATCTTACTGTGTTCCCCTCTCATACCACTTTGGATTTATTGTATCCTGTTTGAAAATGGATGTCCACCGTTTTCGCTGTTTTTCCCTGTGCGGAATCCTGTGATTTCTCCCCTTGACTTTTTTGTTTTTGCCTGCTAACATGAGGGGGATTCAAGAGGAATACCCGATTTGTGGAGCGCAGATGCGTTCCGGAATGGAGGAATGTAATGAAGATTTTTCATAAGGATACATTTGAACAGGAAGTATTGAAGAGCCAGACACCGGTTCTGGTAGATTTCTTCGCAACCTGGTGCGGTCCGTGCAAGATGCAGGCACCGATCTTAGAGAAGCTGGAGAGCGAGTACGCAGGCCGTGTTACCATCGGTAAGCTGGATGTAGATGCAGACACCGAGATTGCGATCCAGTACGGTGTTATGAGCGTACCGACTCTGATCCTGTTTCAGGATGGAAAGGTTGCAAACAAAGTCATCGGCTTGCAGACAGAGGCAGAGCTGCGCGAGCTGATGAACGTCTGAGCAGCTATGTGTGCAGAGCGCACACCGCTGGCAGAAGATGAAGCGCATATCGCTGCGGAGATCCGGGAACAGATCTCCGCTCTCTCCAAAGAGGGACGTCTGGCACAGACCACGGATTACATCCAGCATGGTACGGTGAGTGTCTATGAGCATTGCCTCTCCGTCACCAGATGCAGCTGTCATATCGCCCGCCTTCTGCGGATTCCGATAGACCGCCGGTCCCTGATCCGCGGTGCACTGCTTCACGACTACTTCCTGTACGACTGGCATAAAAAAAACGGCGGTCACAGACTGCATGGATTTCATCATCCTGCCCGCGCACTGAAAAACGCCCGCGAGGATTTCGACCTGACGAATGTTGAGTCAAATATCATCCTGCGGCATATGTTTCCCCTCGTCCCGGTTCCGCCGACCTGCCGTGAGGGATGGATCGTCTGCCTGGCAGACAAAGTATGTGCCACAAAAGAGACTCTGTTTTGCAGGTCTTAAAATTCTATATGTGTGTTATTAAATTCGGCTGATATGTAATTGGAATACATATCAGCCGAATTTGCACTTGATTTTAGCTTTAATTGCGGCTATTATGTAATCAGAGTTAAAATTAGCCGAAGGAGGGATTTCATGAATTATATTTCAAGAAACTTGGAGAAAGTAGTCCTGCAGGTCTCCGCTGAGTATCCTGTTGTTTTGGTTACTGGTCCCAGGCAAGTTGGTAAGACCACAATGCTTCAAAAACTAATGAAAGGAACCACACGAAAATATGTCTCCCTCGATGATTTAAACGAGAGAAATCTGGCGAAAACAGATCCGGAACTTTTTTTACAGCTGCATAAACCGCCCGTGTTAATTGATGAGGTTCAATATGCTCCGGAATTATTTACCTACATCAAAATTCATGTGGATAAGACACGCAATCCCGGGGATTTCTGGCTCACCGGCTCACAGATTTTTAAACTGATGCATGGTGTGCAAGAATCTCTTGCCGGTCGTGTTGCAGTTCTTTCTCTGACCTCTCTCTCTCAGGCAGAGATGTCTGGAAGTCCGATGGAACCATTTCTCGTCGATCTGACAGCCTTATCTGACAGAAGCGCAAACAGAGTTCCCGCAGACACGGAAGAAATCTTCAATCGAATCTTCAAAGGATCTATGCCCGCACTGATCAGCGGTCAAAATAGTAACAGTCAGATTTTTTACAGCAGTTATCTGTCCACCTACATCGAAAGAGATATCCGGGATCTGTCGGATTCGATTGATTCTTTAAAGTTTCTAAAATTTATTACAGCTGTTGCCGCCAGATGCGGACAAATGCTGAACATCGCTGATATCGCCAGAGATGCAGATATTAACCAGAAGCAGGCAAAAGATTGGCTCGGCATCTTGGAAACACTTGGCATTATTTTTTATCTCCTTCCGTACTCAAATAACATGCTGAAAAGACTGGTTAAGACACCGAAGTTTTATTTTTATGATACTGGGCTGGTATGCTATTTAACAAAATGGAGCAGTCCGGAAACATTGGAAAGCGGTGCAATGAACGGTGCTATCCTTGAAAATTATGTAGTCGCTGAAATCCGAAAGACCTATCTAAACTGCGGAAAAGAACCTTTTATATATTATTATCGAGATAAAGATGCAAAAGAAATTGATATCATTCTGGAACATGATGGTGTGCTCAATCCGCTTGAAATCAAAAAGTCTTCCAATCCCGGCTCTGAGCTTACCGGCGTATTTCATCTTTTGGATAACTCTTCCACACCCAGATCAAGCGGTGCAATTCTGTGCATGAAACCGCAATTATCGGCTATTGATCGCGAAAATTATATCGTACCCATCTGGATGATTTAACGAACAATACCTGCATTCACTTCTACTCTGAAGATGAATGCAGGTATTTCTTTCTAAAGACCTGTGCTTCTTTTAAACCTTTTCTTCCACGATCCGACCGTGATCCAGATACGTCACCGCATCGCACAGGATCTGAATGTCCTCCGCAATATGACTGGCAATGATGATCGTCGTGCCCTGCTCTTTCAATGTCTTGAACAGGCGGCGCATCTCATCCACACCATGATTGTCCAGACCGTTCATCGGTTCGTCCAATAACAGCAGCTCCGGCTTGTCCATGATCGCCTGCGCGATGCCGAGGCGCTGTTTCATTCCCATCGAATATTTTCCGACTTTTAACTTGCTCTCCGGATCCAGTCCGACCTGACGGATCAGGTCTTTCAGATATCCGACATCCGGCTTTCCGGACATAGATGCGAGGAACCGCAGGTTCCACACTGCATTGTAATCTTCCAGAAATCCCGGCGACTCGATCAGTGCTCCCAGATGATCCGGCATCTCGATGTCCTTGCCGATCTCCTTGCCCCGGTACAAAATCTTGCCTTCTGTCACCGGCACCATGCCGCAGATACATTTCAGGATCATCGTCTTGCCACAGCCATTTCTGCCGACAAGTCCATGTACGCTGCCTTGTGCGATCTCCAGATTGATATGATCCAGAACCGTCGCTGTCTGAAACCGCTTTACCACATCCTGTATACTTAAAATGCTCTCCATCTGTCTTCCTCCTTACTCACCCATCATATGGAAGCACTGGTGTGTACTGCCGCTGCGGTATGCGATCCGCTGCAGGATAAACATGAGTGCGATCAAAACCACCAGCAGACCGATCAGGATTCCAAAAGACGTCCCGATCGTCGGATACCAGAATTGCTTTGTGTCCGTGCCGTAGAGCAGGAAATGTAAATTAGAGCAAGAAATTGGTGAAAGGTAGATAGAAAACGCTGTTTCCCAGTCAAAGTCCCAAAATGCAAGTGTAAAATAGTCTACCCCAACTAAAATGCCTGCTGCAATACTACCGTAAATCTTCCCGCTTGCCGCATTTAACAGGTACAGCATTGCTCCTAATATGCTCAATGTCAACCACAATAAACCAAACGAGGCGCTCATTGCTTCCAATGGTGTCAAATACCGGATCACCAGTTCACTGATATATGCGCCAACGGAAGTATGATAAGAATACAACCGTTCATAGCTTCCTAATACTACTCCCCAGTCACTGCTCCAATAGATCTGCCCAACATGTGGCAACAGTGGCAATACTGCTACCAATACGGTATACACAAATGCTGCCGCCAGAATATAAAATACTTTTCCCAGCAGATACGATCTGCCTCCGCTGCGCAACAGCAGATACTTTTCCACCGGCTGTACAGAAAATAAATTACTAAAATACAAAATCGCACAGAAGTAAATACTAAACCGGCTCTTCATAGATGTTAAGAAGAAGGGAAAAATCCACGGTGTCACCGGATAGTCCATCTGCTTTGCGAAATCAAAGATCGGTTCGATATACTGCAGAGAAAACAGAAACAGCAATCCAAGAATCATGTACAGGCGATATGCTTTCTTCCATCTCAGAAACTCCAGTTTGCAGACAATCCATGCTTTATGAATACCACTCATTTTCCACCCGCTTTCTCAGGAACCTCGTCACAATCCATCCGCACACAGCCCCCAGCAGAATAAATACAAGGATTCCACGTATTCCAGTGATTACATATCGATCCGGCATCACACTGAGACATGCAAATCCTGATGTAGAAAATGTTCCTCCCGTTGCTTTCCGTAATACGTAATCAATAGTCAAATTCAACGCCAACGGCATTGTCACCGCGATAAAACTGTCATTCTGGATTGCTGCCATCAAAAGCCCTATTAGCGACCAGAACCCAGCAGATGTAGAAAACGTCACGATCCACAACAGAATATATACAACGGGCTGTATTCCTTCCCTATCCTGCATCGGATCATACAACGGGTATCCTACAATCACTCCAATTCCAGCGAGAATCAATACATACAACAGCAGTCCCAGAAACACTGTACAAAATCCCAATAAGAAGCCGTTTATACTCTTTCCATACAAATAGACTCTCTTTCCAGAACGAAGCTCCAACGACTTCCAATATCCAGTTCGCCATTCTTGGCAAAAGTACGACACTGCCACATAAGAAGCTATGCTGTAAAAAAGAGGAACAAACCAATTATTAAGATAAAAGAAATCCTCAAAATACCATACTAGAGAATATTTTGCAAAACCAATACGGACATCCTTTACAATACTACCAAGTGACGACACGGTACCTAAGATTGCAACCAAGATCACCATACATGGCATTCGTCCACTGCGGATTGCTCGCTGAAATTCTACACGCAGCAATCGAAATTCTCTTTTCATGGTATCTTCCTCCCTTCTATAATCCATACTTACTCGATGATTTCTCCCGTGATTGCATTGATATAAATAATATCCCAATATATACCCTCTCGGTCCGGCATCTCATAGGAAGCATCCATCACCCATCCCGGCATGAGATCAAAATGATATTCATTTGTCTGCTGATTTGACTCTGTCAACACCGGGATATAACAAAAGCTGATTCGCGAAATCGTCCGTTCTTCGCTCAACAACTGATTCTCATAATACTTCGGCACTGCTGCCAGAATTTCTTCCAATGGCAATATTTTTTCTGCAGTCTCCTTAGATTCAATACTGAACTGTGTCTCTGACTGCAGACATAAAATGCAGTTTTTCGTTGTGACCACATACACCAAACCGCCTCTTTCTGCACCACCTCTGACATTGCAACGTTCGGATGCTTCACGCGAATAGTTCCCCGATACAACCGGTGTATCATTGATTTCTACATTCCACAGCATACAATAAATACTGTCATCTTTCGTTATTTCAGGTTTTACATAATTGGGAAAATGTTTAAATTCTTCATCATGTTCCTCATAATATTCCTGTATCACCTCACTGCTAATTCCATACATAGCATATGGTCTTTCCTGTACCGACAATCCCATTTTCTGTAATTTCTCATAGATATCTGAGATTGCCTGTTCTCTTGAATATCCCGGAACTTCCACATCCTCAATATCTGTCAATGTTTCAACATGCCGATGTCTCTCATCCTGCGTATTAAGATCCATCTCACTTAAAAATGTTCCACAGCTTTTTTTATTATTATCATAACGAATCACATGACTTGTTGCACCATATACCATAATTTCACTTCGATCTGGTGTTGCAACCCAATTCTCGTCTGGATATGGCATACTAACCGTTAAATCTTCTTTTTCCTGAAATAATGTTTCTATTATCGTATTCAAATCTCCGCTGCCATCAGATTCAGCATGTAATACTTCATAAGATTCTCGATCCGGCTGAGTAAAGAGTTCCGCATCTACTGTGATTTTCTCTCCAATCTGTGCTTTCACACGACCATCCGACTCTTCATATCCAGAAACACCAGTTTCCGATACTGTCGGACTCTTTGCACATGCCATCAGGGAAGATGCTGCCAAGACGGTTGCCAAACAGTAGGTACTCCATTTTGCGCTACGCCTCATATGTCCTCCAATCTACAGAATTTTTCTTTCTGTTCTAATTAAGATACTTGTTATTCCGCTTGTTTTTGTATTCTCAATATATCATTTAGATAAGGGGTTTTCTATTCTCTAATTTACTAATTTTGGAATCACTTTCTTGTATTCTTTACCAATTGCTTTTCTCTTGTTTTTTTGATATAATTTTAACTATGGGGCGCAAGAAATTTTTTTCTTACGTCCCATTTTTGTACTCTGATTATTCCATTTTTCAAACTGCTTCCGATTCCATCTCAGCACAGCACCACGATCTGATACGGTGTTGTCTGCGGCGGTATGCTCCGTGTCGTCGGTCCATAGATCACCACAAGGGATTTGCCCGCCAGACTGCCATAGAAGTTCTGTCCGTTCTGCGTCACGATGTCCACGCTCTCGTCCAGATTCAGGCGCAGCCTGTGATCTGCCGCGGTCATGCTTCCGTTAAACGTGCCGACATAGATATTCTGACCCGGCACCTGCTCTGCCACCACCAGCGCCTGATACTGCGGCGGGTAGATGAGCGGCATCGGTGCATTGCCATCATGAAATGCCGTGATCCGCATTCCTTCGTACAGGCGGATGCCATTGACGAAGCACGTTTGCGGACCGATGATCACATTTACGATGTTCGGAGCCATGCGGGCGATCTGCTCCGCGCCCACTTCCTCGGTCTCATTTTCCTGTTCCAGCGACGAGGTGTCCGGCTCCTCCCCGATGCGCAGCGTGATCATCTGGCTGCACTCCGAAGTCTGTCCGTAGCCATCCATCGGACGGATCTCTTCCACAATGCCGCTGACCGACAAATATACAATGTCCTGTTCCAAAACAGGCGGTCTCTGATTCATCATGTTTCACCACTTTTATTCTATGTTGTTCTTACTTATCGTATGCGGAATCCGTCTCATACGTCAGACCAAAGCCGTAATCGTAGGCATTGCCTTCGCTGTCTACATACGGCGCAAGATCCAGCTGTCTGTCCTCCGCATGCTGCTCCACGGTCTCCATATCCCGCGGCATCTGGATCGGCAGGCGTCCCCGCGGCGCATAGTCGCCAAACAGCACTTCCAGCACTGCCCGCTTGCTCACGCCAAACTCCACTGCGATACCATCTGCCACCGGCTCAAATTCGCCCATCACCATCGGGTTCGAGACCGCTGCCACGACGATCACCGGCTTGCCCGGCATCTGTCTGCGGCACTCCAGGATCAGATCCAGATCCTGCTCGTTGTACGCCGTGTTTGTCTTATTCCAATAGCTGCGGTCGTCCGAGCTTTCTCGGAAATCACCGCCTGCCAGACTCTGCTTTCGCGCAGTTCGAGCTGTGTAAGGGCGATATTGCAGCGTAACAGGGAAATAGCC
Organism: uncultured Cuneatibacter sp.; assembly: GCA_934234215.1. Lineage (GTDB taxonomy): Bacteria > Bacillota > Clostridia > Lachnospirales > Lachnospiraceae > CAKQHB01. The sequence goes on along the minus strand of CAKQHB010000007.1, from coordinate 42,528 downwards.
ATTTCCGCCCTGCTGCAGATCCTCCGGCTGATACGGATTGCACTGCGGACTCTCCACAAAAACGAGAGCCACATCCGCCTCTGCAGGATCGGATACCCGCACTGCGAAATCATCCAGCACACTGCCCGCCACCGGGTCTTCCGTGTACGCCGGTACTTCATTTCGGAAAAAGCCGATTGATGCACCGACGCTGCGCTCCGGTACATACACGCGGATGCCTTTTTTCAGCGGAAGCACGCCTTTGTTTTTCAACAAGACAACAGACTGCTTCTGCGCTTCGTAGCCGTGTCTGCAAAATTCCTCACAGCCTGCGATCTGCGCGGACTGCTCCGGATCGAGATACGGATTTTCGAACAATCCCAAATGAAACAGATTTACAAGCAGTCTCGCCGCGGACTGTTCCATCCGTGCCCGCATCGCTGCCTCGCCGTGGCGCTCACAGCCGATGCGATATGCCTCGATAATTGGCGCTGCTTCGCTGTTTCCGCCGAACTGATCCACACCAGCTTCGATTGCCCGCAGATGCCGCTCCGCTTCGGAAAGCTGCTCCGCACCATAACAGCGGCTGCCAAACTCATTCACCGTCTCCGCCGGATCCTGCGTGATGCCCCAGTCTGTGCATACAATGCCATCGTAGCCGTACTTGCCCCGCAGCAGATCTCCGATGATGTAGTCGCTGTAGGAGTTTCCCACATTTTGACCGTTCTTTGTGTCAATGTTCCACGAAACTGTGTAATAAGGCATGACTGCAGAAGCCTGCTTGGTTGCGCCATCCAGCGCAAATGCCGCCTCCGTGAACGGCTTCACATGCTCCCCGAACTGTCCGCCCGGATACACCGCATATTTGCCAAAGGCATAGTGAGCGTCTCGGCCGCCTTCTCCGGTGCCGCCGCCCGGCCAGTGCTTTACCATCGTGTTCACGCTGTCTTTGCCCCAGCCGTCCGCAGCGCCCTCTGTCGTCTGCATGCCGTCACAATAGGCTTTCGTCAATGCTTTGACCTGATCCACCTGCACACCCAACGTGTCGCAAAACCGCATCCAGCGCGGCTCTGTCGCAAGGTCGATCTGCGGTCCCAATGCCGTTGTGATGCCCATTGCGCGGTATTCTTTTGACGCATCCTCCGCAAACTGTCGCACAACGCCCGGATCAAAGCAAGCTGCAAAGCCAATGCCCTCCGGCCATTTGCTCACATCACTGCCGCTGCTCTTGAACTCTGCCTTTGCGCCCCGCGCACCGCTTCTCGGATCGGAAGAAAGATTCACCGGAATGCCGTGGGGCAATGACTCCGCTATCTGCTGCAGTCCATTGCTCCACTTTGCAGACGTTTTTACATTTTCCGTCCGCATCAGCAGAATGTGACGGATATGCTCCTTCTGCAAAAATTCTTTTTGTTCGTCTGAGATTGCCCATGGCGCACAGCCGGACTCCTCAAATTCTTTTCCGCCAAATGTCCCCGTAAAAGGCATTCCCTTTCGCGGCGGCACCATCTGATGCGGCGAGTACAGCATCAGTCCCGCAATCTCCTCAATTGTCATACGGGACGCCAGATCCTTCGCCCGCTCCTTTGCGGACAGCCGCCAGTCCTCATAAGGCAACAATGTGCCCGTCCGCTCCAGATCTTTGAAATACTGACCGTCCTGCTCGATCAGCTCCACGCCGGACGCCTCGCTCCAGCCCAGCTCCGGACCGTCCTGTTCCAGAAAATACAATCCATCCCGTTCTGTCTTTTTCATGGCTCAGTCCTCGCTGGGATATTCCTGATAATCGATCCACAGGAAGTCCGCAGTCACGCCGTCTCCCTGAATGTCCTGACAGCTGACACCGACAAATGATCCCGTGAAGCCATTGCCCTCTACGTGCTCATCGGAAATATTCTTCATATCGCCCACCGGACCAATCTGCTGCCACTGTGCATTGTCCAGAGAATAATAGAAGCGGATCTCCTCGTGACGAATCTCCAGTTTCAGATATACAATCTCCGTCTCCTCCGGAATATGTACCCACTCACTGTCGGAAAGTGCGCCATTTACCAGCGTTGCAACGTCCAGAACCTTGCCCTGCTCGTCCCGCGTCATGCGCAGATTGAAATAGTTGTCATAATTATAATAAGCCTGCACACCGGCAATGTGGTTCAGATGACGCGGCTCAAACTTCATCGCCGTCACAAAGTCCACATCAAACGCCTGCTGTTTCCGCGCCAGAAATGCCTGATTGTACTTGGAATACAGCGAGTTGCCGCCGGTCAGACGCAGCACGCCATCCTCAATGCGCACGCCCTGTCTGCCCGCGCTGCGGCGCAGTGTCATGTACTCCAGCGGAATGTCCGTCAGCTTCGAAAAGTCCGTGCGAACCGGCGCTTTCGATGCGATCTCTACGTCATACGGCACTTCGAACGTATCCGAAGGCGCTGCGCAGTCGCTGTCCCGCAGACGTACCCAACCGTCGTCTGTCCATACTACATTTTGAATCGCGGTCTCTCTGCCGAGGATGCTGCAATCTTGCAGCGGTCTGGAGCAAAGATGTGCCATGTACCACTGTGTTCCGTCCGGAGAATCCACGATCTGAGCATGTCCGGCTCTCTTCAAACGGCAATCCGCATTGTCCGCAGAAGTCAGCACCGGATTGTTCGGATTGTCCTCATACGGACCCCAGACAGATTTCGAACGCACGATCACCGCGCAGTGACCAAACTCCGTGCCGCCCTCTGCGCAGCACAGATAATACCAGCCGTCTTTTTTGAAGATATTCGGACCCTCTGTCGTGCCGCGTCCCGTGCCCTTAAACACACGCACCGGCTCTCCGATCAGGCATCCCTTCTCCTCGTCAAACTCCTGCACATCAATACCGCTGAAACGCTCTGTTCCATCGCGGTAGTCCAATGTCATATTCACAAAATACTTTCTGCCGTCATCATCGTGGAACACCGATGGATCAAATCCCGACTTATTTAACAGCACCGGCTTCGACCACGGACCGTGTACGCTGGGCGCGGTGATCACATAATTCCAAGTATCCTTATGTCTGGAACGATTCGTATACACGATCGTGTATGCCAGATAAAACTTGCCATTCGACCACGTGAGATTCGGCGCCCAGATGCCGCATGCGCCATCCAATCCCGTCATATCCAACACCGTGTCATCCTTCAGCGCATAATCCGCGATCTCCCAATTCACCAGATCCTTGGAATGGTGGATGCACACGCCCGGAAACCACTCAAACGTGGACGTCGCAATGTAATAATCTTCCCCTACCCGCAGCAGAGACGGGTCCGGGTTAAAACCGCATAAAACTGGATTCTGTACTTTCATGTAACCCCTTTCCGGAGCGCCCTGCGCGACGGGCGACGGAAAATCGTGCATACGATTTTCTGTCTGCCATAAGACAAGTTTGGGACGCTCCGACACAAACTTGATGGGTGAAAAAAGATCGCATCAGCAATTTTTTTCACACAAATCCCCTTTTGAATTTTTGCTCATCCGGAGCCTGTCTCCGGAAAACATTTCCTGTGTTCTATTCTACTGGGTTGGGGTGGAAATCGCAAGGGGTTCTTTTTCTGACGATGTTTTCAGCTGAATCCAATACTGGACCAGCCGCTTCCAAAATAGTTCCATATCTCTTGTAGAAGCTGCATCTTGCATCCATAAATTAACCGCCTGCGGATCTAATTCTGATACTATGTTAAATATCGCTCCCTGATATGCACCTAAAATCTCCTTGTTCGGCAATGCCACACGACACATCATGCCTGTTCCAGATGGTTCACTCTGTTCAACTACCTTTAAATAGCCACACACCAGCAAAAAGCTGTAAATGGATGCTGGTTTTTTCTGAATTTGCGGATAAATTACACTCGTATCAATGCAAGTGAAAATCGCTTCTCCCTGCAGCAGTGCCACCAACTGCTCGCAAATCGTCTGGTCTGCCTGCCCCAGTATTTCGCCAATAATATCATTGTTGCTCGTAGACAACCAATACGCTCTCGGTTCACAACCATTGCTAAAATAGTTGATAACCGACCACGGATTAAAAATCTCTGTATCTCCGAACCGGTATCCATCGTACCAGTCACACAGCTCCTGCATTTTGTCAGATGCCCCATAATAGTTTGCCATCTCTGCAACTTCTGCTTTTGTAAATCCAAAATATTCACTGTACTTTTTATCCAGCACAGAATTTACCATCAAATTATTCAGACCGCTGAAAATACTTTCTTTTGCAACACGCAATATTCCTGTCAAAAAGCCATATGTCAGATTTTTATTGTCTTTCAGTCCACTGGAAAAGAAATTTCGCATAAACGATACAACTTCATCGTAAAAACCACGAAGATGTCCCTGCTGAATTGGCGTATCATACTCGTCAATAATGATAATCGACGGCTCTCCATAATGTTTGCACAACATTTTCGATAGTTCTTTTAGGGACGAAACATAATCCATCATTCCCGCTTCACCAGAAACAATTCGATTGTAGTACCGTTTCTCATACTCATCGCACTGCTCACTATCTTGCAGACAGCTATGACGTCGAAACTCTTCTCCAATCAACCGCCCAATGTGCTCATAAGTATCTATCCAATTATCCCATTTCACATCCTTAAACGTCAGAAAAATCACTGGATACTTTCCCTGATGCTCTTGATACGCCTTACCACTCTTCCAAATCTTTTTATTTTTAAAATAGATAGAGGTATCTTTCTCACTCTTTTCAAAAAATGTGCGAAGCATATCCATGTTCAGCGTTTTTCCAAATCGCCGCGGTCTTGTAAACAACGCTACTTTCGAACGCTCATCCAGAAGATCGCGAATCATCAATGTCTTATCCACATAATAATACTCTTCCGATGCTTCACAATAATCTGAAACTCCAATTGGAAGCGGTAATTTTACTTTTCTCGCCCTTGTAGCCATCCCAGACGTTTTTTCTTTAAATCGATGATCGACTGGTCTTTCCGCATCCGCAGGCAATTTCCAAGTGCGATTTTCTTTCTTTGCACCGGGGATTTTGCCTGCCTTACAAAGAGTCGTTACCGCTCTCGTCGTGATTCCCCACGATGCTGCCGCATCTTTTGCCGAAATCATATCTCCCATAGGATCCTCCCTTCTGTATGACATATCTCTTTTATTTCTATCTCTAGTATAGCTTGTTTTTTCAGAAAAATATATACGTTCGGCGGAAAAATGCAAACATTTTTCCGCCGAATTCATTCATTATTCCGAACTATTTTCCGCTAAATTTGTTTTATGAAATGTATTATTTTCTTACTGTACTCCGCAAATCCTCAATACTAAAATCCAATCGAATCGAACTGTCACTTTCTACTCCTGCAAGTTTCCCATCTTCCCCTATTTCATACGCCGCCTGTGTCAAGTTCAGTAAGCTTGCCGGAAGATTTTCATACGTTGCCAAAAACAATACATAAGACTGGTCTTTTTCTAAGAGTGGAGAGTCCACTCCTTCTATTACATACGCAACGCCATCGAATATTCCGCCGGGAACTTTCACTTCTATCGTTTCTCCGACATTCCCATCACTCTTAAAAACTTCATCAACAGCTACGGTGTATACCGTGTACGGGGATAGAGAATCATCTCTGCCTTTCCCCAATGAAATATCAATTTGCTTATATTGCATCTCCTTCACGGTTCCCTGTACAATGAGGTCTGCGCGATCTGTCAATGCTTCCACCGAATCATATTCTGGATAATCCGCGGAAATCGTGACCGTCTTCTCCGGTGTTTTGGGTTGACAACCGCTCATACTTCCAACGAAAAGAATCAAACAAATTACAACTGCAAAACATCTTTTCTTCATCGTATCCCCTTTCCGGAGCGCTTTGCGCAACGTGGCGACAGAAAGTCGTGTATACGAGTTTCTGTCTGCCATAAATACCAAGTTTGTGACGCTCCGGCACAAACTTGATGGGTGAAAAAAGATCGCATCGGCGGCTTTTTTCACACTATTCCCCCTCCGAATGCTGCGTTCTTTCTTGCCTTCATTATATCTGTTTTACGCCGAGAAATATATGTATATATTTGTTTTTTTGAACTGTTTTCTAATGAATTTTCTTGTTGCCCTGACTGTGCCTTTTGTAGTAGAATAGCAGATAGTTTACATTTGGAGATTCATATGAAAAATTTATTTTTAATTGGTTTTATGGGCTGCGGCAAGAGTACGATTGCCGACACGCTGAAAAAGAAATGGAATTTTGATCGCATTGAGATGGATCAGGAGCTTGTCCGTCAGGCAGGCATGTCTATCCCGCAGATTTTTGAGAAATACGGCGAAGCATACTTTCGCCAGATGGAGACCGACTTTCTTCGCAGCCTTGCTGCCGGTGAGAATCAAGTTATTTCCTGCGGCGGCGGTGTCGCTATGCGACAGGAAAATGTCGAACTCATGCGACAGGGCGGCACAACGGTTCTCCTCACCGCTACACCGGAGACAATCTACGCTCGCATCGGTCACGATGAAAACCGCCCGATGCTGAAAGGACGACACAATGTCGCCGGAATTGCTGAATTGATGGAGATTCGCCGCCCACACTACGAAGCAGCAGCGGATGTGGTGATCTCTACGGATGGAAAAACCGCAGAGCAGATCTGCGAGGAGATCATGGCTGCGGTTTAACCGTTTTTTAATCAACGTTCAAAAATATCAAATAATCTTACATCGGTTCCCTTATTATCAGACATTCCATAGACAAGGCTTCCCTCAGCATCCAATGCCAGGAAGCCTAATTCCATATTTGTAATGGATGTATTCCATACAGTACGATTCCCACTTAGGGAATGAATTTCACCGAAAAGCTGCGCAGACTGCAAATTCAGTGCAGTGCGGACAAAATCATATACGTCGCTTCGATCTCTTTCACTTACACCCGAAGCACTAAAAATGGTGCCGGGAGTAGACCAGCGACTGTCGGCTCCATTTCTCCATTTTTTCAATAGACCAGTGGAAAATTCATAATCATACATTGTAACTTTCTCTTCGGAAATATCCTTCTTTGCTGAAAGCTCTTTGGAAACAGGCGATAATAACACACGATCAGAATCAAACCAAGCATTGTCGGATGATTCACCGTCAGTCAATGTGATATTCAATGGAGATAAATCAAGTGAGTTTTGAAATTCCCAATGTTCTTTCTCCACATCAAATAGATACGTTGCGACAAAATCTTTCCCATACAAAACAAGCGTTTTTTGATCATTGAAACCGATGTGAATGGATTCCGACGAAACGCTTGCCACATCGAGAATCTTTTCTTCGGGATAACTGATTTTTTTCACATTTATCAGACTACTTCTGTTATGATAGAAGTAAAGAAACACAATGCAGATGGCGCTGATAATCAATACGGTAATTAGAATGAATTTTCTTTTGGAAGTATCCATGAAGTATCCTCCCATCGTTTGTATTCTGTATATTGTTATTATACGAAAAGTTTTTCACTCTGTATATGTCAAAAATACCGTACCCGGTACGATGATTTTTATATCCCGTAAAAAGGAGGTCTGACACGATGAGAATGAGCAAAAGCCTTGTACTTGCGATGCTATTTCTAAGTCTTGTATTCACGGGCTGTTCTTCCAAAAAGAGAACACTTCCTGTGAGTGAAGATATTTATAATTAGTGGAATGTTGACGAATATGAGGACGTTTGTGAACAGTACGGAATCGAGTGGAAGCGAGACCCGGAAACGGGAAAATATGAATACCCCATTACGCCAGAGTCTGATCCGAACTTGTGGGGACAATTGGGGCACACCGGGATGATCGCTGTCACTTATATCCCGGAATATGTTGTACAAGATGTTACAGACGAAGAGCTCTTGGAACTGGTTATTAAATATCCCCTTGCGCTTGACACCTATGGATATAACAGCAGACGAGAAGGGATGATGTACGTTTCTCAATACTGCCCGTGTCTGAAACTGGTTTTGGATGAAGGCATTGTAGAAAAATACGGAGACAAAGAACTAGAGCGAGGGGAAAACGAAGGTGCCTATGATGACACGGAAATGATGTTTCTGAAATATCTAAAAGAGTATGCAGATAATATGGCTGGAAAATGAAAAAATAAAGAGAATTGTACCTCTGCTTAAAAAGCACTCCGTACAATTCTCTCTATTTTTATTTTCAATCTTCCTTCTTCACATTCGCATACATCGCCGCGGACACCGGTCCGACAGTGACTTCCATCATGCCGTCCCGGACGGTTCTCTCCACACTGCCTACGTTGTAGCCCTGCTCGGATGTCGCCAATACCTGACGCATGGCATCGCCGGTCACGCCGATCTGCCACACCGGAATCTGGATCGTGCGGGGTTCCGGGCTGTTGTTGATGACGATGACTGCCTGCGAGTCTTCCTGAAAACGACCGTAGCAAGCCAGATGAATGCCCGCATTCAGCTTTTTAATTGAGCCGGTGCGCAGCGCCGGAATCCGTCTGCGGAAGCCCGCCATATATTTGTGGAACTCGATCAGCTCCAGATCTTCTCTGCCCCAAGGGTAAGTGCGGCGATTGTCCGGGTCTGTCCAGCCGGTCATGCCTGCCTCGTCGCCATAGTAGATCGTCGGTGCGCCCGGCCATGTCATCTGCATGACAACGGCTTCGCGGAACATGCCTTTGCTGATGCCCTGATCTGCCGCTGCCGCACCTGCGGTTGCAACTCTGCCGACCGTGCGGTTTGTGCGGGTCAGGAAACGGGAATGATCGTGATTCGACAATTCATTCATCGCGCTGTACAGCGAGGACGGACAAAACTTGCTCATGTTCTCCGCCATTGCGCGGAAGAACCATTCGCCGTTGCCGTACAGACCATCGTTGCGCTCATCGCTGTGCTTTTCCATACCGGTCAAAAACCATGTCACCGGCTCCATGAACGCATCGTAATTCATGACGCTGTCCCACTCGCCGCCCCGCAGCCATGCGGACGGATCGCCGTAATGCTCTGCCAGAATCAGCGCATCGGGATTCACTTCTTTCACCGCTCTGCGGAAATCTCTCCAGAACTGGTGGTTCATATCCAGACTGTGACCGAGATCCGCTGCCACATCCAGACGCCACCCATCCACGCAGTACGGCGGAGACACCCATTTGCGGCCGATCCGCAGGATTTCCTCGTACAGCCCGGGATCTCCCTCATAATTCAGCTTTGGCAGCGTATCGTGTCCCCACCAGCCTTCATAGGAGCCATTGTCCGGCCAGTCCTTCTCTGTGTCCTTCGCAAAGCGGAAATATCCGTGGTACGGGCTCTTCTCGCTGGCATACGCGCCCGGCGCATAGCCCTCGCCTTTTTCGTAAATTTTCTCCCGATCCATCCATTTGTGGAACGATCCGCAGTGATTGAACACGCCATCCAGAATAATACGCATCCCTCGCTTGTGGATTTCTTTCACAAAATCAATAAACCAGGCATTGCTGGCTTCCAGATTTTCGCGGCTCGTCACACGACAGACGTAACGCTCTGCCTTGCTGTTGTCCGCTGCATCCGGCGGCAGCACTGCGCCCTCATCCCGCGGCAGCACGGTCAGATGCGGGTCGATATAATCATAATCCTGACTGTCATACTTGTGATTGGACGGCGACACAAACAGCGGATTGAAATACAGCACTTCCACGCCCAGTGACTGCAGATAGTCCAGCTTTTTGCGGACGCCCTGCAGATCGCCGCCGTAAAATCTGCCCACGTCCATCGCCTGCGGCAGACTGTTCCAGTCCTCCACATGCTCCACCGGCGCATTGATATAGCGATACTCGCCGGTCAGTATATCATTCGCCGGATCTCCATTACAAAAACGATCCGGGAAGATCTGATACATCAGCGCACCTCTGGACCACTCCGGTGTGGAAAATCCGGGTGAGATCCGGAACATGTGCTGCTGCTCGCTGCGGCTCACACATCCGGTCTTATCATAATACAGCAGTTCCAGACCGCTGCTCACTTCAAAATAATAGGAATACGGGCTATTTCCCACGCGAATCGTACACTGGTAATAATCAAACCAGTCATCCGACTCAGCCAGCTCCATCTTCCACTCTGCGTTTCCATGAATCAGATATACACAGGAAACATCCCCCTTCGCCGTGCGGAATCGGATCGTCACTTCCTCGTATGCTCCCGGCTCCGACGGAATCCGATATCTGCCCGTTTCATCGCTGAATAACGCTTCTGTCTTCATGCTCTTGCTTTCCCGCCTTTTTTGAAATATAAATTTAAGTGCGATCCATGCGGAGCGCATTTTGCTTTATAGGAAATGCGACGCAATTTCCTATAAAGCAAAAAGAAAAAGGGCTGCCTTTCGTTCAGCAGCCCTTTTTCGGAGAAGGTATTTCGTTTCTTATGGGGTGTAGCAAAAAAACTATAAAATGTATTGGGGGGGTTTACGATTATTAATATAGCAAATATCACAAAAAAAGTCTGCACAAAGTTTACAAAAATGCATATGACTTTTTGTGCAACTTGCTCACCCCTCTACTTTTTCACCCCGAAACAAGGCTTCGAACTCTTCCGTACCGATTTTTTCACGCTCAATCAACAGCTGTGCGCAGTCCTCCAGCACCTGTCTGTGAGCCTCAATCAGGGCTTTCCCTTCCGTGTAGCAACGGTCGATGATCGCCTTTACTTCTTCATCAATCTTTTCTGCCACGCCTTCGCTGTAACTGCGGGTATGCGCCAGATCTCTTCCGATGAATACTTCATCGTCATCGGAGCCGTACTGGATCATGCCCAGTTCTTTACTCATACCGTACTGAGTCACCATCGCACGAGCCGTCGCCGTCGCCTGCTTGATGTCCTGAGAAGCTCCGGTCGTCACATCTCCGAAGACCAGCTCCTCGGCAATCCGGCCGCCCAGTGAAACGGTAATGTCCTCTAACATCCGCTTCTTGGTACGGAACATCTCATCATCCCCCGGAAGCGGCATCGTGTAGCCTGCGGCTCCCATGCCGGTCGGAATGATGGAGATCGTGTGTACCGGTCCTACATCCGGAAGCAGATGGAACAGGATCGCATGTCCGGACTCATGGTATGCGGTGATCTTTTTCTCTCGGTCAGAGATCAGCTTGGAGCGCTTCTCAGCGCCAATGCCGACCTTTACGAAGGAGCTGTCAATGTCCTCCTGACAAATATACGGACGACCACTCTTTGCTGCGCGGATCGCAGCTTCATTGACCAGATTCTCCAGATCTGCACCGGTAAATCCGGATGTCGTCTTTGCCACGCGATCCAGATCTACATCATCGCCCAGAGGCTTGTTCTTGACATGCACATTCAGGATCTCACGGCGTCCCTTTACATCGGGACGACCAACGCCTACTTTTCGATCGAAACGACCGGGACGCAGGATTGCGGGATCGAGGATGTCCACACGGTTTGTCGCTGCCATGACGATGATCCCTTCATTGATCTGGAAACCATCCATCTCTACCAGCATCTGGTTCAGCGTCTGCTCACGCTCGTCATGTCCGCCGCCCATACCGGTACCACGACGTCTTGCAACGGCATCGATCTCATCAATAAAAATAATACACGGCGCGTGCTGCTTTGCACTTGCAAACAGATCTCTCACACGGGCAGCACCGACACCGACAAACATCTCTACGAAATCAGAACCGGAAATGCTGAAAAACGGAACATTCGCCTCTCCGGCAACAGCCTTTGCCAACAGCGTCTTACCAGTACCGGGAGATCCCACAAGCAAAATACCCTTCGGGATACGCGCTCCCATGTTTGTGTACTTCTGCGGGTCTTTCAGGAAATCAACGACTTCCTCCAGCTCTTCTTTTTCCTCTTCCAGACCGGCTACCAGATCGAAGTTAATGCCCTTCTTGCCCGGCATGATCATCTGGGCGCGGCTTCTGCCAAAGTTGGACATCTGGTTGCTGCCGCCGCCACCTCCGGCATTTCCGGAAAGGATCGGTCCTACAAACAGGAAACAGATCAGCAGCACCATGACTGCCACGATCAGCATCGGCAGCATCGTGTTCAGGAAGACATTATCCGACGGGATATCTCCGACGACATATGCCACGGAGTTATCCTCCAGATATTGCTGCGCTTCGTTGACATCCGAAACATTTACCACAAGGGTCTCGCCGTTATAAGCAAAGCGCAGACGTCCCGTGGGAACTTCTTTGTTCTGCTCGATGGTCACACTCGCGATCGCGCCGGACTCCACTGCCTTCTGGAACTGGTTCCAGCTCGTCGAGGTCTGTGTGGATGTGCCGATCCAAACATAATATAACACCAGGACAACTGCCACTACGATCAGCGGAAATGCCCAGGAACGTGTTTTTGTTCGATTATTCAACGGTCTCCTCCTCTTCGGAGAACTCTACAACTCCGATATACGGCAGATTCCGGTATTTCTGATCGTAATCCAGACCATATCCGACTACGAACTCATCCGGAATCACGAAACCGGAATAGTCTACCTTTACCTGCTTCTTCACACGGCGCTCCGGCTTATCAAGCAATGTGCAAAGGTGAATGCTTGCCGGGTTGCGCTTTCCTAAAATCTCGATCAGATAGCTCAGGGTACGTCCGCTGTCAATGATATCCTCCACGATCAGGACATCCTTGCCCTCCAACGGCTCATCCAGATCCTTTACAATGCGGACAACGCCGCTGGACTTTGTGTCACCGCCGTAGCTGCTGACAGACATGAAATCCATGCTGACCGGCACGCTCAGACGCTTTGCCAGCTCACAGGTGAACATTACGCCGCCCTTCAGGATGCAGATCAGGTGTACGCTCTTGCCTGCGTAATCTGCGCTGATCTGTCTGCCAAGCTCGGTAACACGCTTCTCGATCTCTTCTTCGGACAATAATACTCGAATCGACTCTTTCATCGCCATAGTTCCTCCAATTTTTCTTTCTCCTCTTCTGACATGCGCACAACTACCGCCTGCTCCGTCTGCTCTCCCACTCGATGCCCCGCGCTTCTGCGGATACCGGGAATCCAGAGAACGTCCGATCCGGATGCGAGGACAAGCAGCTGATCCCGCTTTCTCGCCGGGATCTTCCGGTCTGTCAGAAAATCCTGCAATTTTTTTCTTCTCCCATCAGCATACAGGATGATCCGGTCTCCCGGACGTTTATGCCGAAACATGGGAATCTCTTCTATATTAGCATAGTCAAAGCATTTCGTACAGTCATTTTCCGCAATTTTTCGGGCTTCTGCGCCATCCAAAATGCGAATGTCCGCCCGAATTTTCCTCTCACATCTGTCCGGATTCTCTTCTTCGGACGTTTGACGTTTGAAATACAACCGATCATACTCCCGCTCCACCTCAACTTCATAGGGCAGCATCAGTCGTCTGCCGCTCTGGAGGCTGCAAAGCCCCAGCAAAAGCTCCACATGGTGTGCCGTCAGGTCTTTCTTTGCGCCAGCCGCCTCCCACAGCGCCCGGTACAGCACTTCTCTGCGCAGCGCCGGGTGAAGCTGTCGCAACCGGCTTACTGACAGGGAAATCACTGATTTTTGACCGGCGCGCTCTGCGGTCGCTGCCTGTGATTGCTGTTCCCGTGGCTGCTCTGCGGTTGCTGTCTGCGATTGCTGCGCCTGAAATTCCGCTTCCGCCTGACCGCTCAGATAATCCGCCGCCTCCGCAAACAGCGCTGCCTCCTGGCTCAAAACGCCTTCCAGATCCGGCTGCAGCTGCCGCAGCTGGGGAATGATCGACAGACGCAGAACATTTCGCGACGCATCCAGCTCCCGGTTTGTGGAATCCTCGCACCAAGCGATTCCCTTGTCCTGAAGCCATTGCTCCAATTCTGTCCGATCTGTATCCAACAATGGACGAATGATCCGTCCGCTCACCGGACGAATGCCGCCCATCCCCCGCAGACTGCTGCCGCGAACAAGATGAAACAGCATCGTCTCCGCCTGATCCTGCTTCTGATGCGCCACAGCGATCCACGACGCACCTACCTCTTGCCGGATCTCCTCAAAAATGCGATAGCGCTCCTTTCGACCTGCCTCCTCCAGCGTCCAGCCCTGCGCCGCTGCCAGCGCCGGAATATCCACTCGTTCGCAGCGAAATGAGATTCCATACTGCTCGCACAGCTGCTTCGCAAATGCCGCGTCCCGGTCTGCCTCCGCTCCTCGGATACCGTGATGCACATGCACTGCCGTCAGTTCCAGCCCCCGTTCCTGCGCCGCGCTCTGCAGCAGTAACAGCAAACTCACTGAATCCGCACCGCCGGACAGTCCCACAACAATGCCGGTCTTTTGCTCTATTTTCTCTTTCGGCGCTGTGCCGATCTGCCAATGCTCCAGCCACTGCGAGATCCGTTGTTCCAAATTTACCATTCTGTTCGTTCCCACTTCTATCTTTTCTATTCTATTCCCCTGCGTTTCCATTTCACAGTCAATTTCACATACTTTCTTTTATGATACCGGTTTTTCCCTATCTTTTCAAGCCGCACGCAGGATACAAATCAGCTCTTTTTCCCCGATTCTCGCCCGCTTCCGCCTGCACACGCCACCAGAATCGTCCGGTCATCCGATGCTTCCGCTGATTTCTTTTTGATCTGTTCCGACAACCAGCTTGCCAGCTGCATCGCATCCGTTTCCTCTGCCATCGACAGCAGCAATGCAAAGTGCTCTTCTTTTTGAAGTCCCGGAAAGGCATCCAACACGCCGTCCGTCACCATCACGAGCAGATCTCCTTCCCGAAAATGAAAAAAGCATTCCCCCGGATCACTCTCCACAAGCGCTCCCGCCGGAAGTGCCTCCGCTTCCAGCCGCTGCACCTGTCCGTCCCGTTTCAGGAAGCTGCACACGCCGCCCAGCTTCGTCAAATGTCCCGTCCGCTGGTACAGGTCCAGCTCGCACACATCCAGCGCCACCGGATGCCGCTCTCTGCTCTCTCCCAACAACAAGGACGTATGTACCAGCCGTGCCGCGCTCTCCGCCGAATAGCCCGCATCCAGCAAATGCTCCAACAGCTCCAATGCTTCTCCGCTCTCCCGAAATGCCACCGGTCCGGAACCCATGCCATCGCAAAGCGCCATCACGATCCGTCCTCGCGGCAGTCTCTGCTGTGTAAATCCGTCCCCGGAAACCGCTTCTCCATGTCGCGTCTGTCTCGTCACTCCGAAATGCATCGTCAATCCCGGCTCCGCCTCCAAAAGCACCTGATGCATCTTTCCGGTCAAGATCGTCGGCTCTCCCGGTGTCAGATGCCAATGCACGCCTCCAAGCCCGTCCACAGCCTCTGCCAGCTCTCTGCTGTTCACCAGCCTGCCTTCTGTCCGAATCGTCATGCAGACCTCTTTCTGACGCCCCTGCTGAAACAATAGCACCTGATATAGCTCCAGCCCCATTGTCCGCAAAATCCCTTTACGCTTTTTTCTCCACTCTGCGGTCACATCCTGCGTACAAGCTAACTCCTGTTTCCAGTCTTCCATGCGCCGCGACAATTCCAAATACTGTTCCGCCACAGCCTGTCTGCTCTCCGCCAGCTGTCTTTTCCAGAAACGACTCTCCAGCTCCTCCCGCATACTGTCCGGCTCCTTCGCCAGAAGCTCACCAAGCAACTGAAAACTGTTTCCCATTTCCTCAAAACGACCACCGAGCCAGTCGCCCGCCAGCTCCGCGCCCGATAGCCGTACACTTGTCCTGCGGCGTTTCTTCCAATTCCACACGATCAGCATCGCCACAATCGCAGCCAGCACTCCTGACAAAATCTGCATCTGCATCCCCTCTCCGGACTCCACTCCTGATTTGCTACCCTTTATCCTAGCAGAGGAGACGTAAAAAAGGACGCGAAGGGTGGTGTCGAATGGCGGGGTTCATCGCACGGGGGCGAGAATGAAAATGTATTCGTGATGGTTTGTGCTGCTTTGCTGGCGTGTCGTGTTTTCTGTTCGCCACTGTGCAGTGCATTTCCACAAGAAACGGAAACTCGCTGCGCTCAAACAGTCCGTTTCTTGCGGGCACTGTACAGCGCTCACGACGAAAACCCTGACAATGCCAGCTCCCGAAGCAAACCACCTTATACAACAATTTCTTTCTAAGTCCCAGTAAAAACAGCGCCGCTCGGTGGCTCATCAGCGCCTGCAAAACGACGAAAACATCGCAACTAACACGTACGCTTCTATTTCGTCTTCTCGCCTGCCAAAGATTTTTCTCTCATTCCGTGCTTTCGTCCCGCTAAAAAGGGTAGTGCTGGATCATATGTTTTCTACTTCCATCTGAAAATAGAATCCTGCAATGCAGGATTCTCCGCCTGCGGCGGGTCGCGAAGCGACAAATTTCTTTTCCGCCGCAGTGCGATCCACGCGGAGCGCTTTTTTTACTTTATAGGAAATGCGACGCAATTTCCTATAAAGTAAAAAAGGAGGCGCGTTTTCCGCGTCTCCCTTCAAATTTCTACTATTATTTCTTTTGCTTTTTGAGCTGTTTTCTGTCTTCTCTTTCAAGTTCTTTTTCTGCCTGTTTTATCATGTGTTGCTCGAAGGATGCGAAGTCTTTTTCCGCCCATTTCCGGAATCGCCTGCTCTTTTTTCCGAGAATCTGCGGCAGGATTCCCAGTGCGATCAGAAATACCGAGATTGCTGTCCAGATTCCAAATGCCAGCGGGATGTTGTACTTTTCATAATCCTGCGGCATAAGAGCCACAAATCCCATTAATACGAAAGAGACGATTCCGCAAACCACAAACACCTTTCCAACAGCGTTGTAAAATGCAATCCCTTCTCTTCCCTCTTCGGTATTTTTCTTTGTATTTTTTACCAGCCTGTTACTCATCGTTCACCTTTTTCATATTCTCGTTCATTTGATGCCCAGTACGTTCCCTATTCTCGTACAAGTAGCCGCAGCGATTCCTCGCGACCGGAGCCGCAGGCAGCACAATGCTGCATGTCCTTGCGAGTATTTCGTTGCTGTCGATGCGCTGACCGCCACCGAGCGGCGCTGTTTGAGCCCGCAGGGTGAGTTCGCCGCGAATGGCGGATAAAAGAAGCGCAGAGGCAGCAGAAACCGGAGCACAGACATGCATCATGCGCTGCCTGCGGCTCCGGCTCTCTTTAATCCCCATCACTCTTAAACAAAATCTCATCCGGATACACCAGACTCAGCTTCTCTTTCGCGATTTTCTCAATGTACTCCTTGGACTGGACGTAGATCTTCTTCTCTTCCAGCTCATCGGTTCGCGATTCCTCGTCAGCGACCTGTTCGGTCAGGCGCTGCTCTCTGGCGGCGTATTCGGTGTCCTTCGCCCGGAGATCCCTGCTCTTCCACAGAACGGCTGCTCCCAGCACACAGACGATCACGAGCATTGCCAGAAATGTGATTCTGCCGGTCAGTTCCTGCCGTCTCTTTCTTCTCTTCTTTTTTGCCATGAGAGCTCGACCTCCTTTCTTCCCTTTTTTTGATTCTCGGCTTTCGATGCTCATTTCTTTTTATTTTAATCGACATGCGTTTCTTTTGCAACTGCTTCCACAGGAAAAGGACTGGTTTTTTCACGATTTCTGTGATTTTTTTTTGGATTTTACAG
Organism: uncultured Cuneatibacter sp.; assembly: GCA_934234215.1. Lineage (GTDB taxonomy): Bacteria > Bacillota > Clostridia > Lachnospirales > Lachnospiraceae > CAKQHB01. Next base: position 25,016 of record CAKQHB010000007.1, on the reverse strand, counting down.
ACAAATACGACGACCAGATCACTCGGTCCGAAATGCCACAGCAGCATCCCACCTGCCAGCGCCGCATACAGGAATCCCCGCAGGATTCCCTCGTTGATTTCTAACAGCACCGCAAAGAAAACAACGCCGCACATCATCCAATAAAAAATGTCTTCTGCTGCTTCGTAGAGCCGCCAGCCACGGGTACGTCTGCTGATCCGGCGGCGCACCCGAAAGACGTCATACACGCTGCGCAGTGCCATTCCCAGCAAAAAGGTCTGAACGAACAGGTCAGCCTCCCGCACCCACGCCTGTCCAAACCAGCCCTGCATCACCGCAGCAGCCGTTTCAGAAAGCTTTCGCCCTCCGGCGCTTCTTCTTTGCCGGTATAGATCATGCTGTCAATCTGACCGTCCAGATCTACCTCGCCTTTTTCCAGATTGAGACGCCCCACATGCAGCTCTTTTCCCCGGATCGTCAGCCGTCCCAGCTCCGTCTGCAGCACGATCTCCTGCGGATCAAAGGAGGCTACATCCCGCACTCCCGTGATCTGCCCGTTTTTCCGATCATACAATACCAGTCTGTGACCTCCCGGAGATGTCCGAATTTCCTCCATGAATAAGAAAACCTCCCGCATATCCCTTTCTACAGAAAGAGTATATGGGGAGGTCTTTTCATCTATGACTGCATTTCTTAGATCAGATGTATTCGATCAGCTCTTTTGCTGCTTCTTTCTTGACAGTATCCTGCACATCCAGTACACGCACCTTGACGGATCTCGTTCCAAATCCGATCTCAATTTCATCTCCAACTTTGACATCCACGGATGCTTTTGCAACCTTGCCATTTACCAGAACACGTCCTGCATCGCAGGCTTCATTTGCAACGGTGCGGCGCTTGATCAGGCGGGAAACCTTTAAGAATTTATCCAGTCTCATTTTCTCAACCTTCGATTACTGATTTACAGTATCCTTTAATGCCTTACCAGCCTTGAACTTCGGGCTCTTGGATGCCTTAACTTCCATAGTCTCGCCAGTTCTCGGATTGCGAGCGGTTCTAGCCTCTCTCTGAGCAACTTCGAAAGTACCAAAGCCTACCATCTGGATCTTCTCGCCCTTTGCCAGCTCGGAACCAACTACTTCTACGAAAGCGTCCAGAATCTTCTCTGCGTCCTTCTTTGTTACTTCGCTCTTCTCAGCCAGAGCTGCTACTAATTCTTTCTTATTCATTACAATTTTCCTCCTAAACCTTCTATCGGTCTTATTTTTCCGGGCTTTTCCCGCCCCGAAAAGTCTTTCTGTTTATTTATATACGTCTAAGTGCCTTTTGTCAAGTAATTTCACACTTTCCGCCCGCTTTTCCTGTCTTATGCTTCCATCTGGCGTCCCAAAAAGTTCGCAGCGCAAATGGCGGCTTTCTGTTCTGCTTCGCCAATAGGCGCTCCCGCCGACTGGGATGCCAGCACGACCGCTCCGATCGCGTCCCCCTGACTGATGATCGGACAAATCATTTGACCGACGTAAGCCGATACATCGCCCTCACACAGAGGAACCGCTTTTTCGCTTCCCTCCGGTAGCTTCGCCATGTCCCGATTTACGATCCGCTCCTCCAGATCATTGCTGATGCCCTGTCCAAGAAATTTTTTTCGCTCCGGACCCGCTGCCGCCACGATCTGATCCCGGTCTGCAATCACGATCAGGCAGGAGAATACCTGCCCCAGCGCCTCGCAATATTGTCTGGCAAATGTCCCGATCTCCGCCATCGGCGAATATTTTTTCAGGACGATCGCCCCCTCCCGATCTGTAAAAATCTCCATCGGGGTTCCTTCCAGCAAATGCAGTGTCCGACGGATCTCCTTTGGGATCACGATTCTTCCGAGGTCATCGACGCGGCGCGTTATTCCAGTGGCTTTCATCACACATTTCCTCCAAATTCATATTCGGATTGTCCGTATTTCCATGCGTACAAATTGTGTACCGCATGTTTCGTTTTGGAGTTATTATGTGGAAATCACAGAAAATTTATACAGACTGCTCTTCCTGTTGGAGATAAACTCCACTTTCGGTGAAGCCTCGATAATTCCACACATGTCTTTGAAAACATCATCCGTCTGAATCAAATTACTCATGAAATTATTTTGTCTGATCTTTCTACTTTTCCTGCCGCATCCATACGATGTCCTTCCAGCTCCAGCAGGCGCACTTTTTTCTCCACGCCTCCTGCATATCCCGTCAGACTCCGATCTCGTCCAACGACTCGATGACACGGCACAAGGATCGAAAACGGATTGTGTCCCACAGCGCCGCCAACTGCCTGCGCGGACATGGACTCCCGCCCCTGCTTCTCTGCAATCTTCGCCGCGATCTCACCGTATGTCGTCAGCTCTCCGTAGGGAATTTCCTGCAAAATTGCCCACACATCCTTCTGAAATTCACTCGCCTGTGCAGGCATCGCAATCGGCGGAAGAAAATCCGGCTCCTTTCCAGAAAAATAAATGTCCAACCAGTTATCTGTCTCCGCAAATACCGGCAAGTCTTTTTCTTCTGTCTTGCCGGTCAAGGTCTGCTCAAAATACTTCTGTCCGATAAACCACAGTCCATTCAGCGCTTCGCCGTCGCTTGCCATCACGATCTCACCCAGCGGAGAATCATAGTGGTGAAGGTATGTAATTCTATCTTCCGAGTTCTTTTTCATCGCAGTTTTCCTCTTGACTAAAGATTTTTCTAAAGATTTCTCTCGGCTCTTCTTTGTCTTTGCTGTCTTCTCCGGCATCTGCCCTCCGGCTGCCGCCCACAGGTACAGACTCGCCACACTGCAATAGGGCGAAAACCGCTTGCGATACCGCTCAAACAATTTCCGGTCAATCTTCTTATGATGATAAATTCGCTGCAATCCGCGCTTGATTGCCAGATCATCGTAGCTGAAAATATCCGGGCGCTGCATACAAAACAGCAAAATCATCTCTGCCGTCCACACGCCAATTCCTTTCAAACTGCTGAGTTCTTGAATTGCATCTTCGTCGCTCATATGTTCCACAGCATCCAGATTAAATGCACCGGTGTGCACTTTTTCCGCAAAGTCCGTAATGTACTCCGCCTTGCGGAATGACATGCCCAGCGATTGCAGCTTTGGCACACCTGCTGCAAGGATTGTCTCTGCATTCACTTCACCGAGCGCATCCTGCATCCGCTTCCAGATCGTCGCTTGCGCTTTTGTGGAAATCTGCTGTCCGACAATGTGATGGACAACCGAAGAAAACAAATCCGTATCCACCACGCGGTCGATATGCCCCACTCGATCGATCACCTCGCAGAGCCGCTTGTCCTTTTTCCGCAGATAGGAAATCTCCGACTCGCCATATTCAAAATACATGCCACTCACAACTCCCGCATTTTCTTAATCCACTTGATCCGATCCGATCAGTACCTTTTTTCCACAAAAGGCGAATCCATAATGCCGAATCCGTTCTTTTGCAATTCCTCGCACCAGCAATTCCATATCATAGTTTTTCTCTTTGATCTGGCGAAGCGCATTTTCCACTGTTTTCTCCAGCGATTCTTCTTTCGCCGGATTTTGTACTTTAAACCCCAGCACGATTGCATCGTAGCGCTCCTGCAACGGTTCCAAAATCACATCATAGCGTCCAAAACCGCTCTCCCGATTCGAAGAGATGTGATACTTTCCCTCTAAATCTACGATCAAGCCCAGCACGAATCCATGATAAAATCGCTCTGGTTCCAGATTTTCAGAAGGCTTGTTCCCCACATCAAAACTGCTGAATGTCTGCAATGCCACCTGATTCATATACTGGTTCATATAATCCAAATCTCCGGCAAGCAACGCTTCTTTGAAGTTTCCATATGCCGAATCTTCCTCCGCAAACCAGCCTTCTATCATATTTTCAAACATCAGCATCGTTTCGTGGTTTGTGATTTTCAGATCATACTGACGCTTTCCCGAACGGTTGTCCCTCACACATCGGTCAACCTTCAGATATCCACTGGCAAGCAGCAGACTCCAGATGGCACCTCGCTTCTTTCCCAGCTGTTCAAAAATAACCTGTTCATCCAGTTCTGTGCAAATTGCACCGCCTTTCAGAAGATCTTCCATTTCAGACTTTATTTTGACCGAGCTTTGTCGGATCAACGTCGAAACCAACGCATTTCCACTGGTATCCGCCCAGTACGTTCCATATTCTCCGGTGTCCAGATACTTTGTAATCGACCACGGATTGTAAATGTCACGCCTGTCTCCAAAGGAAAAACCATCGTACCAGAACCGGACATGCTCCTTCTCTTCCGACAGTCCGGCGCTCTCCAGCGCATGAAAAACTTCCTCTTCCGTGAATCCAAACGAGGTACTGTATTTTTCAGAAGTCGTCGTCACGACTTCCAGATTGTTCAGATCCGAAAAAATGGATTCTTTGCTCACGCGGGTAATTCCGGTCAGCAACCCGCGCTCCATGTATGGATTTGTCTTGAATGTCGAATTGAACATACTCCGGATAAAAGCCGTCAGTTCTTCCCAATATCCATAAACATACGCTTCCTGTAGCGGTGTGTCGTACTCATCCAGCAGAATAATCACCTTTTTGCCATAATACCGACTCAGATAATCCGACATATAGTTGATGGCAACCGCTGCCGCATCATCTGTCATCGTTTCCTCGACAGAATCAAAAAATGCAGTATCTTTTTCATTCAGCAGATCACTGTTTCGGATAAAATCAAATGCACTGTACAGTCTCACAATCTTGCGGATAATTCCTCTTCTCGCAGCTTCGTATGTGGTCGCCTTGATGTCCGCAAAACTCAGCGCAATGACCGGATATGTTCCCTGAATTTTGCGCATGCTTTCGCTCTTCCAGACATTCAAGTCCTCAAAATACTGCCTGCACTCCGCATACTTTACGGAAAAGAAATACTCCGTCATGCTCATATTCAGGGTCTTGCCGAATCTTCTGGGGCGTGTGATCAGCGTTACACTATCCTGATTCTCCCACCACTCCCGGAGAAAGTCCGTTTTATCGATATAAAAGCAATGATTTTTTCGGATCGATACAAAATCCTGATTTCCAATCGAGATTACTGCCTTCAATGGTTCGACCTCCTCACTCTGTCTCAAACATCTCTGCCTTAACTTCGGATTACATTAGAATTATATTAGCTGACTCATCCGATGTCAATTCACCTCCACGACTCTCTTCTCTAATCTGTGCGCCATACTATAACTATAAAGCCACGCTGCAATCTCCGCAATCCAGAATGCAAACCATGCCCAGTCGATGCCAACTGTGTGAATCAGAAGCCACAATCCCGGCACAAGCAGTGCCAGCTGTCTCAGTGCACCGCCGCTTTTTTGATTTATAGGAAACGCAATGCAACTTCCTATAAATCAAAAAAGCGTGAAACCGCGAGGATAGCACTTCCTCCGATTTCACGCTTTTCAGCCGGCTACGTTTTTTAGTTGCGTTCAGTATACCGGATATGCCTGTAAAAAAGCAAGTAGTATTTTTTCAACTTGTCTTACAGAAATCTTCCCGTCACGCTCTCCTTATTTGCCCGGATCTGCTCCGGCGTTCCGGCGGCAACGACTCTGCCTCCGGCTTCTCCGCCGCCCGGCCCCATATCGATGATGTAGTCCGCATTGCGCATGACATCGAGATCATGCTCGATGACCAGCACGGTTGCGCCATTTCCCACAAGTGTCTGGAACACCTGCAGCAACGTCTGGACATCCAGCGGGTGCAGACCGATGGTCGGCTCATCGAAGATGAATACCGCGTCGGACTGTCCTTTGCCCATCTCGCTCGCAAGTTTCAATCGCTGTGCTTCGCCGCCGGACAAACTCGGTGTCTCCTCGCCCAGTGTCAGATAACCCAGCCCCAGATCCTTCAGCACGCTGAGGCGCTGGCTCACGGTCTTCAATCCCGCGCAGGCAGTCAATGCCGTGTTCACATCCATCTCCATAAGCTGCGGCAGCGAACTGCGCTCGCCTGCTTTGTTTGCGTAGAACACTTCCGATGCGGCCTTGCTGTAACGGGAGCCGCCGCATTCCGGACAGGGAATCTCCACATCCGGCAGGAACTGGACGTCCAAACTGATCTGTCCAGTGCCATCGCACACCGGGCAGCGCAGACTGCCGGTATTATAAGAAAAGTCTCCGGCTTTGTAACCGTGATCTTTTGCATCCGCAGTGCGGGCAAATACTTTTCGCAGCTCATCGTGGACATTCGCATAGGTCGCCACGGTGGAGCGCACGTTGATGCCAATGGGCGTTGCGTCAATAAGCTTCACATGGGCGATGCCCTCTGCCTGCACTTCTTTTACATGCTCCGGCAGCTTTGTTCCGTGAATTGCCGCCTCCAATCCCGGAATCAGACTTTCCAAAATCAATGTCGTCTTGCCGGAACCGGACACACCGGTCACGACGGTCAGGCGACCTTTCGGGATCTCGATTTCCAATGGCTTCACCGTGTGGATCTGCCCGGTTTTCAGACGGATCGTGCCGATGTCAAACATTTCGGACTCCGATGTCCGTTTCCGCACCTGCGTCCTGGCTGCGCCGGATAAGAACGGTCCGATCATGGAAGCACTGTTCTGTTCCAAATCTTCCACAGAACCCTCCGCAATGACATAACCGCCCTTTGCACCGGCTTCCGGACCCATCTCGATAACCCAGTCCGCTTCCGACAGGATCTGCGTGTCGTGATCCACCAATAATACAGAATTTCCGTCTGCCACAAGGTCGTGCATAACCGCATTCAGTCCCACAATGTTTGACGGGTGCAGTCCGATGGATGGCTCGTCCAACACATACAATACGCCGGTCGTGCGATTGCGGACTGCCCTCGCCAGCTGCATACGCTGCCGCTCACCGGTAGAAAGCGTTGAAGCCGCGCGATCCAGCGTCAGATAACCAAGCCCCAGCTCCAGCAGTCTCCGCGCCGCACTCTGGAACGCTTCGCAAATATTTTCTGCCATTGAGCGCATCTCCTCCGGCAATGAGGACGGCATACCATTCACCCAATCTATCAGCTCCAGCAATGTCATTTTGCACGCTTCATCCAGTCCGATGCCGCGCAGCCTGGGCGCTCTTGCAGCCTCCGACAGACGGCTGCCGCCGCATTCCGGACAAACTTCTTCTTTCAGGAATTTTTCCACCCGCTTCATGCCCTTCTCGTCTTTGACTTTTGACAGAGCATTTTCCACGGTGTACACCGCGTTGAAATACGTAAAATCCATCTCGCCCGCAGCGCCGCTTTTTTGATTCTGATACAGCATATGTTTCTTGATCGCTGGACCGTGGAATACGATGTCCCGCTCTTTTTCCGTCAACTCCCGGAACGGCACATCCGTCCGCACACCGAGATCTCTGGCAATGTCTTTCATCAGCGACCACATCAGGGTCTGCCACGGACGCACTGCGCCCTCGTCAATGCTCAGGGATTCGTCCGGCACAATGCTGTCCAGATCCACTGCCCGGACGATACCGGTTCCACTGCATTTCGGACAGGCGCCCTCGCTGTTAAATGCCAGCTGCTCTGCGCTGGGCGGCTGGACCCGCGCTCCGCATTCCGGACAGTAAAACGGCTGCTCTGCCGCTACCGCCAGCGTTGGCGGCACATAATGTCCATTGGGGCAGCGATGATTTGCCAGTCTGGAATACATGAGACGCAGACTGTTCAGCAGCTCGGTGCCAGTACCAAATGTACTGCGGATGCCCGGAACTGCCGGTCGCTGATGCAGCGCCAGCGCGGCAGGCACATACAGTACTTCGTCCACCTGCGCTTTCGCTGCACCTGTCATACGTCTGCGCGTATAAGTAGACAAAGACTCCAGATACCGTCTGGAGCCTTCTGCATACAGCACACCAAGTGCCAAAGAGGACTTTCCGGAACCGGACACACCGGCAACGCCGACAATCTGATTCAGCGGAACGTCCACATTTATATTCTTTAAATTATGAACTCGCGCACCCCGGACACGAATCTTTTCCGGAGCTGTTCTTTTCTCATTCATAGCGATCTCCCAATCCGGCAGAATCCAACAGCAGCTTTGTATAATCGCTCTTTGGCGAAAAATACACTTCTTCCGGTGTTCCCTCTTCCTGAATCGCACCGTCCTTCATGATGAGGATGCGGTCGCACATCTCATAGACGACTCTCAGATCATGGGAAATAAACAGAATTGACAGATTCATCTCCTGCTTTAGCTTCTTCAGCAGTTCCAGAATCTGCGCCTGAATCGTCACATCCAGGGCGGACACCGGCTCATCTGCAATCAGAAATTCCGGGGAAAGCATCAGCGCAATGCCGATGCACACCCGCTGTCTCTGACCGCCGGACAGTTGTTCCGGATAGCGCTCCGCAAGTGCCGGATCCAGTTCCACATTTGTGAGCATCTCCGCAACCCGCTGCTTTCGCTCTGCTGCAGACAGCTTTGTGTTATTCTTCAACGGCTCTTCCATGCTCCAGCCGATGGTGCGGGCAGGATTTAACGAGCTATACGGATCCTGAAATACCATCTGGATGTGCTTGCAATTTCGCGTTACGGTTCCTTCCAGATGCTTCTGAAACCCAAGGATCGAACCGGCAAGCGTCGTCTTGCCACAGCCGCTCTCCCCCACAAGACCGAGGATTTCTCCCCGTCTCACTTCGAAGGTCACATCCTTCAGGATCTGCTTTTTGTATTTCTTTCCGCCGAACAGGCGATTGCCGCCAGCCGTCTGCTCGTAATAACTATTCAGATGCTCTGCTCTCAGAATAATCTCGGACTCTGACATATTACTCTCCATTCTGCACCGACCGTCTTTCCGGTACCTTCGGAATCGCTGCGATCAGCTTCTTCGTATACGGCTCCTGTGGATCGGAAAAGATTGCTTCCACTTCTCCCATCTCCACGACTTTACCATGCTGCATAACAAGCACGCGGTTGCACAGCTGTCGGATTAGACTCAGATCATGGGAAATAAACAGGACTGACATGCCATACTCCTTGCTGATGCGCCGCAGCAGCTTTACGATCTGCGCCTGAATTGTTACATCCAGCGCGGTCGTCGGCTCATCCGCGATCAGTAACCGGGGATTGCACACGATCGCCGCTGCGATCATCACTCTCTGCCGCATTCCGCCGGACAGATTGTGGGGATACAGGTGATACACCTCCTCCGGATTTGGCAGCTCCGCGTCTGCAAGTGCCTGCAGTGCCCGCTTTTTTCGCTCTTTTTTGTTTAGATCGGTATGAAGCCTGAGACTTTCTTCCACCTGCCAGCCGATCTTTTTCAACGGGTTCAGAGAAGTCATCGGCTCCTGAAAGATGATGCCGATCTCGTTTCCCTGAATTTTGCGAAGCTCCGCGCGGCTGCCATTCGCCATATCCGTCCTGTCAAACAGGATCGAACCGCTCTGCTTCTGTCTGTGCCGCGGCAACAGTCCGGCGATCGCCATCGCCGTCATCGACTTTCCGGAGCCGGATTCTCCCACAATGCCCAGAATCTCGCCTTCCTCCAGTCCAAAAGAAACATCATCCACAACCGTCTCCGGCTGTTCGTGATCGTGAAATTCAATTTTCAGATGATTTACTTCAAGCAGCATGACGCCCCTTTCCGCCGGAAATGCCTTCTCCCAGCAGTGCAAATCCCAATACCAGCAGCACCAGCGCCAGACCGGGAAACAGTGCCATGGATGGCTTGCTCAGCAAATACGTCTGCGCCTCCGACAGCATCCGTCCAAGACTCGCCTGAGGCGGCTGTACACCGATTCCCAGGTAACTCATGCTGGATTCCGCCAGCACCGCATTGTTGAATCCGATCAGGATCGAAGACAGTAACACCTGTCTTGTGTTCGGCAAAATGTGTACGAAAATAATTCGCAGATCACCGGCTCCCGCCAGCTTTGCGCTGCGCACATAATCGCTTCCGCGATACCGCAGAAACTCGCTGCGCACGATACGGGAAAAGCTCGGAATAAAGGCAATGCCCAGCGCCAGAATGCTCTGTCTTGTGCCCGGTCCGAACAGACTGATAAACACAAGCGCCAGCAAAATACTGGGAAATGCAAAAATCGTATCGTTGATCCGCATCAGGATCTCATCCAGCACACCGCCGTAATAACCGGTGAACGCGCCCAACAGAATACCGCAGACAACGCTGATCGCAATGGTGCCCACTGCCACATACAATGTCGTGCCGCAGCCTTTCATGACACGGCTCAGAACATCTCTGCCGAACTGGTCACAGCCCAGCGGATGCTGCAGGGATACTCCCGCCATCTTTGCCGCTCCATTCATCGCATCCGGATCGTAAGGTGTCCAGAAAAATCCGATTACGATCAGAAGGAGCATCAGCGCCGTGATGATACTGCCGAGAATCAGATTCCAGTTCTTTTTCTTCTTCATCGCTGGTACCTCCTTCTGTTTATTCCTGAATCCGGGGATCGATCACCCGGTAAATTACATCCACAAGGGTATTGATCAGCACGACCCACACTGCGATCAGCACAATGATCGCTTCCACAACAGGATAGTCGCGGTTGCTGATGCTCGTCAGCAGGATACGTCCGATACCCGGAATGCTAAACACCTGCTCCACGATGATACTGCCCGCCAGCATATCCGCAAGCGCCATGCCCCAGAATGTCAGCACCGGCATCATCGCATTTTTCAAAGCATGGAAATACAGAGCGCTGCGCATACTGTTGCCGCGGCTTAACGCGGTACGAATGTACTCTTTCTTCAACTCTTCTAACAGAGAGGAGCGCAGCAGCTTCACTGCCATCGCACATTTCGGAAGTGCGATAGCGACAGACGGAAAGGCCATATACCACAAAAATCCGCCCATGTTTTCTTTCCATGAAATATATCCGCCCGGCGTGAACCATTTGAGGATCAGTCCCAGCACGAGGGAGATCAGAATACCAGAAAAGAACGGAGGAACTGCCATCACAATCTGATTGACGATGAGAATGATCCGATCCAGCCATCCCCCGGCATGTCTGGCAGTATAAATGCCAAGCAATACCGAAAAGACGACCATCATCAAAAATGAAAATCCCATCATCGTCAGTGTGATTGGAATCTTTTCTCCGATCATCTGGCTCACCGACATGCTGTAGCTGTAGGACGTTCCAAGATCGCCCCGCGCCAGTCCGGACACCCATTCGCCGTAGCGGACGAGGAAGGGACGGTTCAGCCCCATCTCCTCCCGCAGCGCTTCCACGGCCTCCGGTGTCGCCTGTGTTCCCAGCTTTGCCTGTGCCGGATCACCCGGAATCACATCAAATGCCAGAAAGACCAGAAACGATACCACCAGAACCGTCACAAGCATGACAGCCAGTTTTCGCAAGATTCCTTTCATCAGTTCTCCGTTCCTTTCTCAACGCAATATGCTCAGTCTTCTACGCGGTAGATCTTTGCCATATCCTGAACATACAGCGGATAAAACTCATATCCTGCAAACTTTTTATTCAGTGCAACGAGAGATACCATATCCTGAATGTAAACATTTGCGGCATCTTCGGTCAGGATCTTTTCGCATTCCTTGTAATCTGCGGTCTGCTCGTCCTCATCGGTGGATGCAACTGCCTTTGCAAATGCTTCGTCATAGGCTTCGTTGCTGTAATTTGTGAAATTCTTAGAAGAAGTGGAGGTAAAGCGCTCCAGCATCGCTCTTGCCGTCAGTGCAGATGCATCCAGACCAACGACTGTTGCTTCGTAGTTGCGACCCGCATAAACATCGGACAGCCAGCTCTCCCACTCGATCAGCTGGATCTCAGCATTCACACCGATTGCCTTTAACTGCTCAGCGAGAACCTGTGCGGTATCAATGTGCGGCTGATAGTTGGACGGAACCTGAATTGTGAAGCTGAATCCATCGGGATATCCAGCCTCTGCTAACAGCTCCTTCGCCTTCTCGATGTCCTGCTCATAGTAATCGCTCAGCTCCTCCATGTAGTACTTGCCGAAGGCCGGGTACATACTGGAACCAACGATCGTTCCCTTACCATCGGATGCCAGATCTAACATCTCCTGACGATTTACTGCGTAGCACAGTGCCTGACGCACACGCGCATCCCTGAAATACTCACAATCATTGTTCAGATACAATGCCTGTACCAGATTCATCGTACCCTCCAGTACATCGAACTGGTCATCTAACTGTGCTGCCTGTGCCGTCGTCAGACGTACAAACATATCAATGCTGCCGGAGTTTAACTCCACGCTCAGGGAATCCGGATTTGCACAAACCTTATAAACAACATTTGTGATATGTGCCGGCTCCCCCCAGTATTCATCGAACTTCTTCAGAACGATCTTCTCCTGCGGAGAACGGGAAACATACGCATAAGGACCGGTTCCGATGGGATTTGTATCCGGATCTGCGTTAGATGCCGGAATAATTGCAACGGTCAGGTATGTCAGAAAATCGGTATTCGGCTCCGTCAGATGGATCACGATGGTGGAATCATCCGGAGTCTCGACGGATTCTATACTAGAAAACGCCGCTACCAGGGGTGTTCCTCCGTTACTGGTATCGGCGCAGCGTTCAATCGAATATTTCACGTCTTCTACCGTAACCAGACTGCCATCGTGGAACTTTACACCGTCCCGCAATGTAAATGTATAGGTCATACCTTCCTCTGTGATCTCGTAATCGCTGGCAACAGCAGGATTCAGGTTTCCTTCGCTGTCCGGCTTTACCAGACCTTCGTAAATGTTGAACAGTACCTCTTTTGTACCGGACGCAACCGCCTTATGCGGATCCATGCTGTCCTCGATATCTTGGGCAATGCCAACGGTGATCTTGTCGTCATCTTCTGCTGCAGCATCTGTACTCTCTGCTGCATCGACAGTCTCCTTGGAACCTGTAGAAGAATCTCCATCTGCCTTACTGCCTGCGCATGCGCTCAGTGCAATAGTGAGTGTTGATAACACAAACACTAAAAGGACGCTCATCAGCTTCTTTTTCATTGTGTTTCCTTCCTTTCATGAAACAATATGTAGTTTTTTTCGGCGACTCTCGGATCGGCTGCATCCTTCTGTTTTTATCCAAATAAAATACAGAGGCGCACGCGGATTCCGCGTCAACCATCGCTATTGTATCCAACGAATAAAAAAAGGGCAAGTACTTTTTCCAGTACAAACCCATTTTCTTTTATTCTTTTAATAATAAGACCGCTTCCTCCGGGATCGCCAAAGCCTGCGGAAGCACGCCGGACTCCAGCTTTCCGCACACTTCACCGGTCGCCACATAGCTCACCGGGTTGCCCTTTGTTTGCACAAAGCAGTGCAGCTCCTCCGGCAGTTTTGCGGTACTCTCCAGCTCAAATGCCAGTTGCCCACAAGCATTCTCACCATCCACAAAATTCCACACCGGTCGAAATGCATGCTCCCGCACACCCACTGCGCAGATATCCTCCGGAATATCCCTCTGCAAATGCAGCACCATCTCCCACTCCGGCAGCTCCAGTGTATGTACATCTTTCCGCACCGCACGCGTGATGTTGCGGCATCCGGTCAGACGCGCCGCTGCCTGCCACCCCGGATCTGCAAAGATGTCCTGTGTTTTTCCGAAGCAAACGTCTTTTCCCTGATCCAGCACGAGCAGTTCTTCGCTGAACCGATAAATCTCCTCCCGGCTGTGAGACACGAGAATGACCGTGCCGGTATAATCCTGCAGCAGTTCCTGCATTTCCTTCTGCAGATGGTCTTTTAAAAATCCATCCAGCGCCGAAAACGGCTCGTCCAGCAAGATCACATCCGGCTCATACGCCAGAATCCGCGCCAGTGCAACACGCTGCTGCTGTCCGCCAGACAGATCCTGGGGCAGCCGCTTTTCCAATCCCTGCAGTTGAAAACGCTCCGACATCTCCTGCACGATCCGCTGCTTTTCCGCGCGGGATGCATGCAGACCTGCCGTGATATTTTCTGCCACAGTCATCGTCGGAAACAATGCATAATTTTGGAACAGATATCCCACGCGGCGCTTCTGCGGACGCACAAAAATCTTCTGTTCGCCGTCATACAGAACGTTGCCGTCCACACAGATCCGACCGCGATCCGGTCTCTCGATTCCGGCGATGCTCTTTAGCGTCATGCTCTTGCCGCATCCGGAGGCGCCAAGAATACCGATTCTGCGGCTCTCACTGGCAAAGTGCGTGTGCAGTGTAAAGCTATTCAGTTTCTTCTCGATCTCAACCTGTATTCCCATCTCTGCCTCATTTAGCATTTTTCCCACAGTCCACTCTTGCCGCCGGACTTTCGTAATAAACAAATATCACTGATTTCCATGCCTTTGTCCACAGCCTTGCACATGTCATACACCGTCAACAGTGCAACATTCACACCAGTCAGCGCTTCCATCTCCACACCGGTACGACCGGTGGTTTTTGCGGTACATCTTGCTTCCAGCACCGTATCCGACACCCACGAAAATTCCACTTCCACTTTCGTCAATGCCAGAATGTGACACAGCGGAATCAATTCCGACGTCTTTTTTGCGCCCATAATTCCGGCAATCCGGGCAACTCCCAGCACATCGCCCTTTCCCATGGAGCCTTCCCGTACCTTCGATGCGCACTCCGCAGACATACGGATGCGACCTCTCGCGATCGCTTCCCTCTCAGTCTCCTGCTTTTCCGTGACATCTACCATGACAGCTTCCCCTGCCGCATTAAAATGACTGAACCCGCTCATCTGTCGTTCCTCCACAAACATCTGTTACCAGCGCCGTACCTGTTTCATTCTCTTTCCGGACAATACATTCATCAAAAAGATTGCCACAAATGCGATCACAAATACAACAACCACCCAAATTCCTGCCGTCTGATAATCGCCGTCCTGAATGACCATCGCAATTTTCTGCGAGATCGTTCCGGTTTTTCCGGGAATATTTCCCGCCAGCATGGACGTCGCACCGTACTCGCCCATCGCTCTCGCAAAGGTCAGGATCGTGCCGGACAAAATGCCCGGTCCCGCCGCCGGGATCACGACTTTCCAGAAAATCTTCCACTCGCTCATACCCAGCGTCCGGCCTGCGTAGATCAGATTCACATCCACCTGTTCAAATGCCGCGCGGGCATTGCGATACATCAGGGGAAATGCAATGACCGTTGCCGCAATGACGCATCCCAGCCAGCTCTGCACAACCTGAATATTTAACTGCGTGTCAAGAAACATGCCGATGGGACGGCGTTTGCTAAACAAAAGCAGCAGAAAAAAGCCTGCTACTGTAGGAGGCAGCACCATCGGAAGCGTCAGGATTCCGTCAATGACCGCTTTCGCCTTTTGCCCTGCTTTCAGCACTCTTCGCGCTGCAAAGATGCCCAGAAAGAACGAAAAAATAGTCGCAACCACGCCGGTCTTGATGGAGATATAGAGTGGCGACCAATCCAGCTCCTGCAATACTTCCAACATTGCCTGCCTCCTTTCTGTTCCGTAAAAAATCAGTCTACGTTTGTATCAAAATAGTAAGATTCAAATACCTTCTTTGCATCATCAGACAGTACAAACTCTAAGAATGCGTCTGCTGCTGCGTTTTCTGCATCGTCTGCGTCCTTATTTACGACACGGGCGATGGGGTAAATTACATTGCCGGTCTGCTCATACGGCACTTTTTCCAGAATGGTCAGTTCATCCTCATAACCATAGGTATCGGAATAGTAAGTTGTACCAACTTCGCAGGAACGTTCTACCACTGCCAGAAGCACCTTACTGACATTTTCCTGCTCACTGATGCTGGCACCGCCCAGAGCTTCGGATACTTCCTGTGTGGTGATCTTGGAAACATCCTCTGCCTCCGGCAGAATGCCCAGCTTCACCAGTGCCTGACGGGTATATTTTCCTACCGGAACGCTGCCGTCTGCCAGCGCGATGTTCTTTGCCTCATTCAGATTTTCCAGACCAGTTACCTTCGTATGACTGTCTTTCTGTGTTACTACAACGACCTGATTGTTGACAACATCTGCACGAGTGCCATCGATCAGCAGTCCATCCTCTTCCAGCTGATTCATCTGCTTCTGTGCTGCACTGAAGAACAGGTCACAGTTGTAACCTTCCTCGATCTGGGTCATCAGCTTTCCGGAGCTGTCTGCGTTGAATGTGATCTTCACATCAGGATGCTCTTCGCCAAACTGATCTGCCAGATCCTGCATGACCTTGCTCAAGCTTGCTGCAATAAATGCCTGAATCTCGGTCTCGCCCAGATCATCTTCCGCTGCTTCACTGTCAGCAGCCTCGCTGCTAACTGCCTCGCTGCTTGCTGCTGCCTCAGTCTCACCCTTTGTCTCGTTGGTGCCCGCTGCTTTGTTGCCGCAGCCTGCTGCACCTGTCAGCAGCATTCCCGCCAGCACCATTGCGATGACCCTCTTTTTCATGCTTCTCTCCTCTTTGTAATGATTACTTACTTAAATCCGTATCAAAATGATACTTTTTAAATACCTTTTTTGCTTTATCGGAACATACATATTCCAGAAAAGCATCCGCCGCTGCATTTTCCGCATCATCCGCGTCCTTATTTACCACGCGGGCAATAGGATGCAAGAGATCTCCCGTCACATCCCGGGAAACCCGGTCGATGATTCGAAGTTCTCCCTCATATCCATAAATGTCTGACTCATAAATAGTTCCCATGCTGACAGAACGTCCTGCTATGGCTTCCACTACCCCGCTGGCAGAGTCCTCTTCCGTCATCTTCAGATGTCCCAATGCTTCGGATACCTCCTCTTTTGTGATCTGGGAAACATCCTCTGTCTCCGGCAATATGCCGATATTCACCAGTGCCTGACGAGTGACTTTACCAACTGGCACATTTCCATTTGCCAGTGCCATACTATCTACTCTCTCTGCATTGACATCTGCCAGTCGCTTTACATCTTCATAATAAGCCTCATACCGGCAAGCCAACGCCAGTTTATTATTCACAACATCCGCGCGCGTCCCATCCACCAGCATTCCATCCTCTTCCAGCTGATCCATATCTTCCTCTGTCAAACTGAAAAACAGATCACAGGCAGAACCTTCCTCAATCTGACTCACCAGATTTGCGGAACTGTCTGCGGTGTATGTGATCGTTACATTCGGATGCTCTTTGTTAAAATCCTCCGCCAGCTTCTCCATGACCTTGCTCAGACCATCATCCAGAAATACCTGTACTTCCGCTTCCTCCAGTGTATCCTTCACCGGATCGTAGTAGATGTCCGACGAACTGCAGCCTGCAAGTCCTGCCACCAGCGTCATCCCTGCCAATACCATCGTGATAAGTCGTTTCTTCATAACATAAACACCCTCCTTCTTCTTTTCGGAGCGTTTTACGCGACGAGGCAACGGAAAATCGTGCATACGATTTTCTGTCTGCCATAAAACCAAGTTTGTGACGCTCCGGCACAAACTGGATGGGTGAAAAAAGAGCACATCAGCGGCTTTTTTCACACTACTGTCTCGCACACTCTGTGCTGGACCCCCGCAAAACGCCCAGTCCATGTTCCAGCTGCGGCAGCAGAAATTCCAGTGCCTCCGCAACTGCTTTTGGACTTCCGGGCAAATTTACGATCAACGTCTGTTTACGAATCCCCGATACGGCACGGCTGAACATCGCGCGCTTCGTGATCTCCATGGAGTATGCGCGAATCGCCTCGGCAATGCCGGTTGCCATGCGGTCGCATACCGCAATGGTCGCCTCCGGTGTCGTATCCCTCATTGAAAAACCGGTTCCTCCGGTTGTAAAAATCACACTGATCTGTCGCTGATCCGCCAGACGAATGAGCTGTTCTTCTAACTTTTTCTGCTCGTCCGGCAGCAGCAGCGTCTCTTTCACTTCGTATCCAGCCGCCGTCAGCATCTCCACTGCCTTCGGACCGCTCTTATCTTCCCGCTGTCCGGCTGCGCCCTTGTCGCTGAGCGTGATGACTGCCGCTGTGTACGGTCTGTCCGCTGCGGGGGAGAGCATCGTGATCGTGTCTCCCACTTTGATGTGTCCCCCTTTCTTCACTTCACAAAAGACGCCTTCCCGCGGCATGATGCAATCACCAACTGCATGAAAGATGGCACAATGACTGTGACATTCCTTACCAATCTGAGTCAGCTCCAGCTCTGCCTCTCCGATCTGAAATCGAGTACCCACAGGCAGCTTACTCAGGTCAAAGCCTTCGATCACCAGATTCTCTCCAAATGCTCCGAAGTCCACCTGCGCTCCCCGCGCCCGAAAAGCTTCTATTTTTTCTACGGAAAGCAGGCTCACCTGCCTGTGCCATTTTCCACCATGGGCATCGCCTTCCAGCCCCCAGTCCGGCACCAGCGTCACTTCCGAAATTTCCTTCTTTGCGGTTCCCCGCCTTTCACTGATACAAATTGCCCGTATCGTACCCATCGTCTCTCCTTTATCCACCGATTTTTGACATCTTTTTCTTCTCCGTGATCTGACTCCACTCCTCAAAACAATGCTCCGCCGGTTTGGATGAGATGACATCCTCCAAAATGCGCCGCACCGCCGCTCTGTCTCCGGCCCGCGCTGCTTCCCGTACAGAATGGCTGTCCTCATAACACAGACAGGCTTTTACTTCTCCAGTGGATGTCATGCGAATGCGGTTGCAGCTGCCGCAAAACTTACCATGCATTGCACTGATCAGCCCGATGCTTCCGGCAAATCCCGGTATCCGGTAATACACCGCCGGTCCATTTCCGTGAATCGCATCATCCGGTGTCACGGTACCATATGTCTCCCGAAGTCTTCTCAGCACTTCTTCGTTGGAAATGCCCTCAGTCTCCTTCCCGAATCCAATCGGCATCATCTCAATAAAACGCACATCCAGCGGATGCTTTCTCGCCAATTCCGCCAGCGTCTGACATTCGTCTTCATTCCAGCCTTTCTGCAGGACGACATTTAATTTTGTACGAATCTCCGTAACAGCCGCACTTGCACGGATTCCCCGCAGCACCTGCTCCAGATACGGTCGTCCGGTAATCTGCTCAAATCGCTCCGGCTGCAGCGTGTCAAGACTGATATTGATGGCAGCCACACCAGCTTCCACAAGCGCCAGAAGATTTTCCTCCAGCAATACTCCATTTGTCGTCAATGTCACCTGCTCTACACCGGGCAATTGTCTGAGGCTTCTGCAAAACGAGGCACAGCCTTTTCGCACCAACGGCTCTCCTCCGGTCACTTTAAATCGCGTGATACCGAGCGCCACTGCCTGCTCACAGATGAGTAATATTTCTTCGTAGGTCAAAATCTTCGACATCGGCAGCAGCGACAGATCCTCCGGCATGCAGTACCGGCACCGCAGATTGCACCGATCTGTCAGCGAAATCCGCAGATAGTTGATGTCTCTTCCATAGGAATCTCTCACAGCGATGCCTTTCCGAAGCCGCAGTTCGGGAATGTACAGACCGGACAGTTCAGACACAATCCGCCTTCTCCCAACACACTCAGATCCTTCGCTGTCAGCAATTCTCCGCAAAGCAGTCGCGGCAGCACCAGATCAAAAATCGTCTTCTTTGCATACATTACACACCCCGGAAGTCCGAGGATCGGAATTGCTTCCTCATAATAGGATAATAAGAACATCGCACCCGGCAGCACCGGTGCACCGTAGCTGATGATATTTGCCCCGGTGTTCTTGATTGCAAGAGGGGTTCGGTCATCCGGATCAACGCTCATGCCGCCCGTACAAAGGATCAGATTGCAGCCCTCAGCCAGCAGCTTTTTGATCGCTGCTGTGATCATCTCGTGGTCATCGTTACAGACTTCATGACCGCCGATCTCCACACCATACGCCTGCAGCTTTTCAATCAATACCGGCGTGAACGTATCCTCAATACGATGATAGTAAACCTCGCTGCCTGTCGTCACAATGCCTGCCTTGCGCTTCTGATAGGGAAGCACCTGCAGCAACGGTGTCTTTCCTGCTGCTTCCTTTGCACGATCCATCTTCTCCTGCTCGATCACAAGGGGGATAATGCGAGTGCCTGCCAGTTTATCTCCTTTTTTCACCGGGAAATTGCCATGTCTTGTGGCGATCATCATCTCGCCCAGTGAATTGACTCTGCGCAGTCCGGCAGAATCTACCTTCAATACGCCATCACAATCTGCGATCAGCTCGATCTTGCCCTCGCTGGGATCACTGGGATGCATATTCGCTCCCATGCACAGATCCCGCAGGATCGCTGCCGCTTCATCCTCATGCAGCATGCCCTCCTGCTTTTCCCACACATACAGATTCTCCTTGCCGATGGACAGCAACACCGGAATGTCTTCTTCCGTCACAATATGTCCCTTGCGGAATACCGGTCCCTTCTTCACATCCTTAATGATCTGCGTCATGTCGTGGCACAACACATGTCCCACCGCATCCTCTGTCCGAATGAGCTTCATCTGTTCTTCAACCTCTCTTCCAACTCTCCAAAATATCCCTCGTACAGCTGCTCCGCCGTCTGCTGCATAGCATCTGCCATCTTTCCATATTGCAGGGCGATCTCTGCCCCGATCTCTGTCAATGCCGATCCTCCGCCGCCATCTCCGCCAATCCGACGTTCCAGCACCGGCTCTCCCAGCTCCTGCTCCAGATCCGCAATCAGCCGCCGCCCTTTGCTGTACGACAGATCCATCTCCTGACATGCTTTCTGCAACGAGTGAAGTTGGGCAACCTGCAGCAGCAGCTCATACGGTCCCGGTCCCATAAAGGGGATCTCCCCCGCGATCCGCAAACGCACCTGCGGATGAAACAGACTGTTCTTTTCCATAAAAACCTCGATCCTGCGCGTTCGGTTTTTAAAAAGCGAACGCTATTCTGAAGATAGTATAACAAAAAATCCCACCCTTGTCTATTTCTTTCAGACAAGAGTGGGATTCTTGGTTTACTTTTTTACTTTTCTGTCTTCGCCAGATCCCGCAAGCTCTCCACGAGCTCCAGATCTGACTTCTGTACTTTGATATTCGTTGTCACCGGTGCTTCTCCCGGTCTCGTCATCGTCAGCTCAATAATCGTGCCTTCTTCCATCGAACGTGCCATCGCATTATTCAGAAATGCTACAAACTTCGGATGGGTCTTTTCGAAAGCTGCCTTGGCGGACATCAGCTTCATCATCGTCATTGGATTCATAAAATTATTATTGCTCCTTTGCAGTGAAGTATACGAAGAAGGTATCTCCTTCTGTATCGTTATCAAACAATTCCTTATAAGAAATAGAAAAATCCCGTTCGCCCATCGGCACCTCATATACCAGCGTACCGGTGCGAGACTCATCAACTGCCAGTTCGTAAGTGCCAGGGAACTGATCTTCTGTTGCCTGTGCTTCCTCTGCCGCTACTGTGATCGGCCAGGAATAATCGTCATCACCTTCGCCGCTCCACTGTGCCTGAAAGTCCCTGTCATACATCTCCAGACTCGCACGGGAAGTGTTCTTAACCGTGATATTTACAACAAGCAGCTGCTTGCCATCTGCCGGAACGTAGTTGTTCAGATCTGCGCAGGTATAAGAATCATTGATGGTGTAATCAAAGAAATACGTTCTCATGATATCGCCCTGTCTGCCCTCGCCGTAGCCATCGGTCGCAGTGATCACACCATCCTCTGCTTCTGTGTCTGTCCCAGATTCTGTGTCACTTACCTCCGTGCCGGGAGTCTTCGTCTCCACATTACCATCGCCAACCTTCTTATCTCCACATGCTACCAGACCAAGCATCATTACTGCACTCAGTGCAATCGCAAGTTTTCTTTTCATAAAATCTCCCATTCCGGAGTGCTTCTATAGCCCTCCGACATATTTTCTCTGAATCTCTATCATAAGCCAGAACGTCTCGGAAGTCAACCTGCGATAGAAAAGATTGTGCCTTGGCACATTCTCGCGCCGAGCGCGGTCGCTTGCGACATATTTTCTCTTCGCGCGAGTGCGCATCCCACGGGGCAACAAAAAACCGGGAGCCAATTTCTTGACTCCCGGCAATCTCATGCGCGATCAGCCTTCAATGGTGATACGCTTTGCTTCCGGTTTTACCGGTTCCTTCTTCGGAACATCCAAAGTCAGGATACCATGCTGGAAGTTTGCCTTAATGTCTTCCTCGGTGACAGCCTCGCCAACATAGAAGCTTCTCGAACAAGCTCCGCTGTAACGCTCTCTGCGGATGTAACGACCAGTATCCTTCTCCTGTTCGTCCTTGTCCAGACCCTTCTCTGCGCTGATGGTCAGATAACCATCTTTCAGAGTAACCTGAACCTCATCCTTCGTGAAGCCCGGCAGATCGATCATCAGCTTATAGCCCTCATCGGACTCCTTGATATCGGTCTTCATGACGTTACCTGCATGTTTGCCATACAGCTTCTTCTCGGTGTTTCTCACTTCTCTGTCATCATAGAACGGAAATCCATTAAAAAAGTCATCAAATAAGTTTTCTCCAAATACGCTGGGCATTAACATAACATCCTCCATTCTGAAGTGCCTTTTGCACTTCCATTCAAACATTTTATTTATAGGAAAGTAACTCTGCATCCGAGACCTCAAAGAGCCTCGAACGGAATCACCTGTTCATCATCCCTCAATGGCGATGGTCCTCTTCGCATTGACTGCCTTTGCATCCTTCTTCGGGACGTTCAGTGTCAGAATACCATGCTGGAAGTTCGCCTTGATATCTTCCTCGGTGACAGCCTCACCAACATAGAAGCTTCTCGAACAAGCTCCACTGTAACGCTCTCTGCGGATGTAACGACCAGTATCCTTCTCCTGTTCGTCCTTGTCCAGACCCTTCTCTGCGCTGATGGTCAGATAACCATCGTTCAGAGTAACCTGAACCTCATCCTTCGTGAAGCCCGGCAGATCGATCACCAGCTTGTAGCCTTCATCGGACTCCTTAATATCGGTCTTCATCAAGTTGCCTGCATGCTTACCATACAGCTTCTTCTCGGTGTTTCTCACTTCTCTATCATCGTAAAACGGAAAACTATCAAAAAAGTCATCAAACAAATTCTCTCCAAAAATACTAGGCATTAACATAAGTCATCTCTCCTTTACCTTGTTTTTTCGGAACCGGTGAGGGGAATCTGGTCTGGATGTTCTCTCATTTCTTCCATCCGATCCCCTTTCCTTTGTTCTAGCTGTACTATAACACTTATTATTAGCACTGTCAAGTGGTGAGTGCTAATTTTTTGTGAACTTTTTGTGAACTCTACAAGCCATACATATTTACAGGGACCATCTCATCTTCATCTAAGTTTCCCATTGCAATTCGAAGTCCATACGGTGTAGAATCGAATGTTCTCTATAATTCTCTTTCTTTATCAGGATAAATTTCTTGTTTCGCTCTACACGAAAGACTTGTGCCTTTCTATATCACCTCCTTTCCAGACAAAAAAAGACGCAAGCCACATTTCTATGACTCACGCCTTTCTCTACTCATATTTTAAAAATTTTTATTTTCTTTGTCTTCTTCTTTCTGTAAATAATAAAATCTCTTCTGAATTTCAATCTCTTCTCGAAGCTGTTCTGGTGGCTGTTTTCATGTTTCCATAACCATGATCAATCCCGATCACCATAACTGTTTCATTATTGTTGTTTTTCATTGTTCGCTTTCTGTAAAATCTGTATTAGAAGATAGTCCAAGAAATTCTGCTATTACTGGATTTTTGATAAATTCCAGCTTATCAGCCTGATAAGAAGCAGTCAGTTCTTTCATTTCTTTTTCTACAGGTTCTGCATTTTGAGACATGAGCATTCGGTAATAATACTGTGAAGAAATATTCCGTTGCAAAGTCCGAACCGACCATGCTTGCTCCTGTGCCTCTTTTGCATACCATGCTCGTGCCTCTGGTGATGTTTCCTGAAGCAAAATTCTATCCTCCGCAATCGCTCTGTGCTGATTATCTGCTCTTACCCATGCCATTTGATCTGCTTTTTTATCCGGCAGTAGTTCTTTTTCTTCCAACTGTTTCAGAATCACTTCTTCCCATTTTCTGGCTGCCTTATCTACTTCCAGAAGATGCTCTCCAATGCTGTCCTGCAGAAGCATGACCTGATACAGAGAATTTTTATGATTCTTCAGATATTCTCTGCGTAAGAATCCATACTTGCCAAGCCGCTCCATCTGTTCACTGGATTTATAAGTAATGTTCGGAATCAGGTATCCATTTACATTCGTATACGTTAATTTCATTTTATTAGCACTCTCCACTTCTCATCATTTTTTGACCACAAATTTACGATAAACCTGACACTGCTTTACAATACCAGACAAAATGACTGATACCCCGGAAAGCCTATAAAACAGACACTTCCGGGATACACAAGACAGGACAAAAATCGACTTCCGTTATCAAGAGGCGAGTGCTAATTATTTGTGAAAATTTTGTGAACACTACGAGCCATGTTGCATTATCCCCCTTCCGTATTTTTTACATAAATAGTACTTCGTGCCGCACCCTCTTTTCTCAAATAACCGTCCTTAACCATATTCAGCAAGACAGCTCTGGCTCTACGATGTACCATAGCATTGATAATCAACTCACGAATGGCATCCGGTGGAATCTCATAAACATCCTGACGGTAAATTCCCACAATAGTAGCACCCAAATGAATATTTCTCAGAACAAACTGAAATGCTTCGTCTATCTGCTCCCAAATCGGACCTGTGTATTCTCTACGATCAACAAATACCGCTTTCGTTGTACCTTTGAACACGCCACATTGCGTTGCAACATGAAGTCCTCCGTTGCCAGTCAAAATAGCAAACGCATTGGATGGATAATCCTAATCCTTTCCATCACGCTCAATTAAAACGCCCCAGGAGCGCAACTGCTGTCTGCCTACATCTTTAATCGCTGCCTTCTGTTCCTCTGTACGGGCATTTCTGACAGTCTGCTCCTTCATAGCTTTGCAAAGAGCGTCCATATCTTCATCTGTAATATTTAACCCAGTACATAAAGCCTGATCGTAGTAACGATTGCTTCCTTCAAACAACAATTCTTTTATCGGGATGATTGCCGGTTCACAGCTGTCTGATACGGCATTGGCAATGGCATCCATTTTCTTGAAAACATCTTCTTTGTCAAAGCC
>CAKQHB010000006.1 GCA_934234215.1 uncultured Cuneatibacter sp. | reverse complement strand
ACTGTGGATTTTCCGCAGCGGCGAACACCCGTCAACACTTTTACAAAAGGTGTGTCGGTGTATGCCATAATCTTATCAACGTAGAGCGGTCTGTTTATCATAGGAACCACCTCCATGATTCCATAATACCGCCGTCTCATTGAAAAATCAATAGGAGTTGCGATTATAAACCGCAACTCCTGACAATTTTCATTGATTTTTTCTGGTTGTATCGAATTTTGTTCTTTTCAGCTTCAGCATACCGTCATTTACCCGAAAATCCCGGAAAGCAAAGACACCATCCATTTAATTACGCTCCTTTAATCTGTGCAAAACATCTTGATTTTCCTGTATTAACCTATCCAATTCGTCTCCTGCGGCCCCAAGAAACTTTTTATATTCATCTCAGTCAAACGGTCATGAGCTTGTTCAGATATAAGTATTTCTTTTGATAATAATATTTTACCCAAAATTGGTTGTGCTATCATTCATCAATTCCTATACTTCTCATTAACCACTAATTTCCCACGCCCTGTTTTTATTTTTCAAAAACTATGCTACAATCATTAGAAATAGCCGCCAAAATCCAGGGAGGAAAACAACATGGAGAAAAAACGGATTCGAGACTTTGGAATTGTACCCGGAAGAGTGAAAACAGGAAAACGAAATGTGATTACGGATGTACCCGGTGTGCTGGTAGGGCACTGTACTGTGAACACAGAAGAAAATCATACCGGTGTGACCGTGATCATCCCCGGACCGGACAATGCATTTGCAAATCACTATACGGCGGCAGCCTATGTCCACAATGGATTTGGAAAAAGTGCCGGTCTGGTACAGGTAGAAGAGCTCGGAACCCTTGAAACACCGATCGCCCTTACAAATACGTTAAATGTCGGAAAGGTTTGGGATGCACTTGCCGGTATCGTGATCGAACAGTGCCAGAACGATGGGCTGGAACCCATGAGCATCAATCCCGTCGTTGGCGAGTGCAATGATTGCCGGATCAACCAGATCCAGAAACGTGCAGTTGGCGAAAAAGAAGTGCGACAGGCTTTTGCAGCTGCTGCCGAGGAGTTCGAAGAAGGGGATGTAGGCGCCGGTGCCGGCACCATCTGCTACGGCATGAAGGGCGGGATCGGGTCCGCATCCCGTGTAATCTGTATTGGTGAAAGGGAATACACCATCGGCGTTCTGGTTCAGTCAAACTTTGGTGCAACCGAAGATTTTATACTGAACGGAGAAGCTGTTGGTCCAAAAATTCTGGAATGGAAGCAAGAAAAGAATGATATGGCTGCATCTGAAGAAGACAAAGGTTCCATCATGAGCATTCTGGCTACTGATCTCCCATTGACAAGCCGTCAGCTCAAACGGATTCTGAAAAGAACAGGGGTTGGCATTGCACGAACCGGCGGTTATACAGGACATGGAAGCGGAGAAGTCATGATCGGCTTTACAACAGCTAATCGGATTCCGTCCGGTTGCGAGGAGGAACTGCTCCAGCTATCAGCAATTCCGGAGCATGTGATCAACCGGGCTTTTCTCGCTGCAGCAGAAGCCGAACAGGAAGCGATCCTAAATTCCATGACGGCTGCAAAACAGACACGCGGAAGAAAGGGAGAGCTGTATTACAGCCTTGCAGACTATCTGAACGACAGGGAAGCCTGAATCTCAAACCAGACTTGACGCACGCAGATTTTGTGCGAGCGCCCTATTATGACGCTGGAAAGACATGTGCCTTTCCAGCGGTACCGGTTACATCGCCTCTTCCATCGTCACGCTCTCCTGCTCTTCCGCATCCGTATATTGCACGCGCAGCACCGCCTGTGGCCAGTTGATACTGACTATCGCTGTTTTTTGTTTCTCTGCACCTGCTTTGCGGATCAGCTCCAGTAAATCGCCCAGCACCTCCTTGGTCAGATAGCCGCCCCGCCAATGAAATATCAGCACTTTCCCCTTCTTCGCCGCCTGCAGCGAACGCTTGTACACATCTTCCTGTTTTGTGAACGAAAGCTTCTTTTCTTTGTAATAAAAGTGATCATGATCCGTGCAATGCGGCGCCGGTGCGATCAGCGGCTCATGATCCCGGAAAATCTGCTGATCATCCAGATTAAAATAATCATACCGAATCTCCGAATCCTCGTGATTTTTCCGCAAGCTATTGTCGAACGTGGCATCCAAATGATAATATGTGCCATTTACCTTCACAATATTCCACGTATGACGATACGGAATGCCCTTCTCCGGGTTATTTCCGCATAGTGCGATCATATTCCACACACCCAGCACATCCAAAAGCACTTTCACCGTCTTTGCAATCCCCTCGCAAACGCCGACGCCCTGTCCCAGCGGACCGATGATCTCATGAGAATACGCCTTTTTCAGCTTGTCATAACGGACATTCTCGCAAATAAAATCATGCACGTACTTCTCTTTTTCCAACTCTGACATCTTCGCCGCCGGACGGGCGAGCTTTTCCACTCTTGCCGTCATTGCCTTCTGATGCTCCCGGATCTTATTCTTGTCAAAAAGATATTCCGGCACAAAAATCAAATTCGAAGAGTCCTTATAATACCGATATCGAAAACCAGTTGTCCAAAACACCTCCGGATGATCCAGTCGCATCTGGAAAAATACATTTGCAAGCTCTTCAGCGGGAAGCGCTGGAATCTGGAACTCATCCGACAGATTCTTTATGCCGGTGAGGATATTGTGATAAGCAGCCTGCTGCTGTTTGGTCATGTGATTGTAGTAAAAATATTCCACGGTTATCTCCTGTAAATCGGTTCCACAGAGCTTTCTTGCTCTGTCTTCTCTCTCTCTGTAATTTCCCAGTGTCCATGAAAGCCATGTCCGACAAAGCAAACATCCTGCATTTCTTTAATCCGACGTTTTATAGTTCTTATACTGGTGCCTAATACCATTGACATTTTCTCTGTACTAATTTTATTATCTTTTTGAATTAAGCTTTTAATTTTCATTGACAAATCATCTTGAGTGCCATCTTGAGTGCCACCTTGAGTGCCACTCTGTAATGCATTGTAATTCAAGTTTGGCATTACAACTGTAAATTGATATCTATCTGATCGAAAAGACGTTTTTTTACTTGACACGTTTCTCTCTATCGAATATCATAAATCCAAGAAATGGGTTTTGTTACTGAGTACAGTCCTCGGACTCGAAAAGGATGCTCGTTTCTTTTTTATGTCTAAATCGCTTTACAGCTCATCGTACTTCTTCGCATTCCCCTTCGCCTTTTCCACCGGGTATTTCTTCTCATTCTGCGTCATCTTCATATTCACAATTTCATCCGCATCCAGCCCCAGCTTGTCCAACAGATTCTGACTGTACACCATGACATCCGCAAGCTCTTCCTTCACATGCTGCAAGTCAAATTCTTCATCCGACCACTGGAAACATTCCAGCAATTCCGCCGCTTCAATCACAATAGACTTTGCCAGATTCGCAGGGGAATGAAACTGATCCCAGTCGCGGTCTTCAGTAAATTTCCGGATTCGTTCGATTGTATTCTGATTCATAATTACTCCCATTCCCATTATTGTACTTTAGTTTGCCTGCATTTTTAGTTCATCATAAAATCCATCATCTTCATACTTCTCTTGAAGTTTAATAAAATCCTTGATTTCCTCTATGCTAATAATGTCTTCTGGTGGTACTGCCCCATCGTCATTCCTGTAAAATCAAACTCATATGGACAATTTAATATCTGTTTAATAATAATATATTTCACCGCTTCCGCAATAACAGCCGTTCGACTGTGCTCATGTATATTCTTTAGTTTGCATTTAAACTTTATAACACTTGGAATTCCCCATATCCATAGTCTTTTATACGGTTCACGTTTATATAACCCGCTCTCAACACCTTCCATTGCGAATTGAAGTATTTCTCCTCCAAGACTTGCAGCAAAATTTCGTATTGCCGCATCCTTGCACACAATTTTTTTACCCAAGAAAAAATGAACGCACTCTGTTCTTAATTCCCTATCTCTGTCCCAGTAAGTAAAAATCTAAATAGCAAATTCATATTGCATTCCTCCGAAAGCAAGTATATTATACCGTGATATAAAGTTAATGAAATTCTAACACTGTTTTACAAATTTTACCTCATTTATTTAATCCGTTTCTGAATATCTTCGACTGACGGCAATTGTTTTTCCAAATCATCTGGCAAACTGCTGGTTATTTTGTATTCGCTCACACCAATTGGCTTTGAAATATCTTTGAGAGAGTATTCTGCAACCACATTATTTTTGCTTTTACATAAAAGCAACCCAATAGAAGGATTGTCCTGCTCTTTCTTCAAAATACCATCCACCGCAGACAGATAAAAGTTCAGCTGCCCGGCATACTCTGGCTTAAAATCACCAGTTTTCAGTTCAATAACCACATAGCAACGCAGATTTAAATTATAAAACAGTAAATCAATATAAAAATCATCACCACCTACATTCAAATGGTACTGATTTCCTAAAAATGCGAAGCCTGTTCCCAGTTCCAAAAGAAGTTTCGTGACATCTCGAACTAGTGCCTGCTCAATATCCCGTTCAAGCATATCTTCCCGAAATGGAATAAAATCAAACACATAGGGATCTTTCATTGTCTGCATTGCAAGTTCACTCTGTGGCGACGGCAGACGATGTTCAAAATTTGTGACCTTATTCGCTATAACCTGTCGCTGATATAATTTGCTTTCAATCTGATGGACAAGAACATTTCTAGACCAACCGTTCTGCACAGTTGCATTTGCATACCAGATATGCTCTTCCGCAGTTTTGACCTTATCCATCAAAGCAATATTATGATACCATGTAATTTGTGCAAGCACCTCTTGCACAATTTTTCTATCAGAAAAACGGGCAGCAAACTTCGCCATATATCTCAGATTCCGGACAGAAAACCCTTTTCTCTCCGGAAAAGCTATCTGAATATCATAGGAAAGATTATCAATAAATTTGTTTCCCCACATTTTGTATTCATTAATGACTGCTCCAATATCATAATAAAGAAGTAGTAAATCCGAATTCGCATGAATTGTTGCACGATATTGTGCAACTTTAATCTCTTGCTTGATATTTTCAATAACAGAGAGATACTCTGGTGTGTTCGTTAGCATACTCATCGCCTCACTTTCACATAATTCTTATTATTTTCGCTCATCCTGTATCATTTTTTCTTTATCCTAAACTTAATCAAATCGAACCTTCGGATTCAACTCCTCTGGACTCTTCCACCCGATTCCACATCTCTCCTTCAACAGCTCCTTCTTTTCCTGCCAGTATTGATGACAAAAGCCCCGCTGATTTCCTTCCTATAATTTCACTTCTAATCGCCCTCTCCAAATATCACATAACAATACATATTATTGACTTTTCAATACACAACACCTTTTTCTCACATAAATATTGTGCCATTCACTTCGAAATCTTGACATCCTATTGAATTATGCTATTATTAACTACAGTCAACTTGTAACGGATGAAAGCTGGGTTCCCGAAGGGGAGTAGGCACGTGGTTGCTTAGAATCCTTTGCTCCTTGGGTTGACTATTTTGTTACTATTTAGTATACCATATGGCTTATCCGCAAGCATACAAATTCTTGTTTGTTATACGAAATATTTTGACCGACAAGGTCCCTCTGATTTATCAGAGTCGGGGATGGTTAGCGCCATCTCCTTTTTTGTACAAAAAAACGACACCCCTTGCAACAGGAGTGCCGCCCTCTACTTTATTCTTTTTCTCAGCCCTTCACTTCCACCAGCTCGATCTCGAAGTTCAGCTCTTTTCCTGCCATTTCATGATTGGCATCCAGCGTGATCATCTTCTCGTCCTTTTCAGTCACAACTACCGGGAACTGCTGTCCAAACTGGTTTGTCAGGTATACCTGCTGTCCGACAGTCAGGTTTTCGGAACCGGGCAGGCTTGCAATCTCCAGTGTGATGATCGCTTCCGGATTTTTCTCACCGTAAGCTTCCTCCGGCATCAGATGTACCTGAACCTTCTGACCGACTTCCATGGCAGCAACTGCCTTGTCGAAGCCGAGGATCATCTGTCCTGCGCCGCACACAAATTCCAGCGGCTCACCACGGTCATAAGAGGAATCAAACTGTGTACCATCATCAAACGTACCGCGATAATGGGTGCGGCAGATTTTTCCGACATTCGGTCCATCAAATGCAGGCTGGCGGCTTCCACAGCCACCGCAGCTTCCGCAACTGCCACCGCAGGAGGATTCCCCTTCGTTCTCCTCATCGCCGCAGCTCTCTACGCAATTTCCGCAGCTGTGACCCTCCTCATGATGGTCGCAATTTGCACCGGCAGAAATCAGCTCACCCTTCAGATAGCTTGCAACTGCCTCGTCTGCATCGCCCTCTGCACCGGAGCAAATTTCAATTCCGGCTTCTGTCAATGCGGACTGTGCGCCTGCTCCGATACCACCGCAGATTACTGCCTGAACGCCCATCTCTGCCAGCTGTCCAGCCAGTGCGCTGTGACCTTCGCCAGCTGCATCTACCAATTCGCATCCAGTGATGCTTCCGTTTTCTACGTCATATACTTTGAATGCCTTTGTCTTTCCAAAGTGAGAAAAAATCTCTCCGTTTTCAAAAGGTACTGCAATTTTCATGTGTAAATTCTCCTATTCCGAAGTGCTTCACGCTACTCCCCTGTTTTGTGTAGTTCTCTCAGTATACCATACTCTGTCCGAAAATAGTCGGTCTGTTTTCGCAAATTATTTTGCCCAGGCCTCTTCTTCCGCGATTTTCTCCAGATACTCTCCAACAGACATTCCACTTTCCTCTGCCAGACATCCTAATTGCGTTGCCGGAACCGTGCGAGCCGCCACCTGGATCCGCATAAATTTCACTAGCTCATTGACAATCTCTACGATTGTTTCATCATGCATCAACATCCGAAGTACGTTCATAAAATTGCACACGATCGAGCCAATCTCAAAGCGCTGCTTATCTCCCAGTTTCTTGCGGCACTCATCAAGCAGACCTGCAACCGGCTCCAGCGCCTTTTTGCGCGCGGACAATTTTCCACAAAGATCTGCAAATGCTTCTTCGCGATACACATCGAAATCAACTGCGTACACATCTTTGTCGAATATTCCCACAATTTCCTGCCGGCAGGCGCCGCTGCCTGCGGAATAGTCATACATTCTATTTGACAGGATCTCTGTGATATTTGCCGTCACCTCCGGGCTTTCGATCAGACCATAATACAAATACGGAAAAACATTCAAAAACCACTCCAGAAAAGCTCCGGAAATCAATCTGTCACTCTCATTTCCAACATTCGCTCTGCCACTGGAAAGATTCTTCTGCAGCATTTCCTCCAGAGACTCATTCTCCTCCACATAGATGATCTTGTCCAAAATATTATTTACGAAATAATTTGCCGCTGCGGCAGACTTTTCAAAATTCGCTGATTTTACCATTTCATGATTCCTCCCGTTTCATCACTCAGTATTCCTTCAGAATTTCTTCTATTATTCCGTATTTCTGCTTAAAAGCCTCTACATCCGCAGGACTCTTAATCAACATAACTTCTTCCATTTTACCACTGTGAATATCCTTAAAACCAGCTACCTGCTCTCCTGTACAAATACTCGACCGAATAACAGGTCGCTTGTTTTCTTTGTCATATGATAATACTGGCTTTTTCTTTTTAAAGAACATTACATCTACCTCTTTACAAAAATATCCTGTTCTTCTGAAACTATATTCAAAAACAATTCATTTTCACGCCAATATCTCTCTCAGCGTTCCCGTCTCCCTCATCTCCATGAACTTCCTCAGATCCACTACCTTTTCGTTGAACAGCATGAGTTTTTCTTTCCCATCCACCCACGGATACAGCCGATCCGCGTGATAATGTCCCCACGCCCATCTCTTGTAATCCAGATCGTACTCCAGTTCTCCGAGATACCGCTCCATCGTGTTGTCCACAGTACTCTGATCCAGCCCGGGCAGAAAGAGATCTGTCGGCATATAAAACCACGGACAGGTATGTGAGATTACGAGATCAAACGGCGCTTCTGTTTTCTTCAGGACACGCCCCAGCTCCATCTCTTCCTCTGTCAACTGCTCGTCCGCAAACCACGTCCATTTGTGACTCAGGCGATACCACTTATCGACACTGTACGCGCCGGGAATCGAGAGCGTTTTGTATCCGGCAAACTCATACACAGCAGGTACATCGGAAAGGTACTCAATCTTCGGATATTTCTTCTCGACGTAGATCGTGCCGCCATATTTGTGCTCCTGCTTCCAGCCGCGGGGATTTCCATTTATAACATTTTGTACGCGAGATTCATGATTGCCCCGCAGACAAATGTATGTGAACGGATACTGCGAAAGTGCTTTTTTGAATCGCTGATCCCTCAGCCCTTTCAGCCCGAAATTTGCCCCCACATCACCCAGCAGAATGATGTGATTGTTTCCGTCATCCAAATTTAACCGGTCACGATTGTCCCAGTAAAATAGATCGATCGGCGCTGCATCTCCGTGCAGGTCGCCCAGCAGGAACCAGCGGTCTTGTGATGTTTGCATTTGCCTTCCTCACTCCCCTCTTTTCGCTCTGAACTCTTCGATCCATTTCTGAAACCCTTCCCCGGCATCCTCTCCATTGTTTTCGTACCGATAGTCCGCATGATACTGGTTGCTTTTTACGTCATAGTACATCTTCATTTCCGTTGGAACCGACATCTCATTTTCGATGCACAGCTCCCGTATCTTGTCCAGATCTTCCGTTCCGACTTCCAGAAACTGCATTGCCAGGTCCGGCGTGATCCCCATCTGCTTTAATGTCACGAGCTTTCCACTTTTTTCAAAAAAAGCGTTGAACATCTGGCTGTCTTTTTGAATTGAAGCGTAGGCATACACTTTCTCGACCTGCCCGTCAGTCACTTCCATACACAGTGCGATCAGCCCTGCCTGAATGTCCATAAATGTATCTTCAAATCCTGTTTTCATGGCATGCCTCCTTTAATTGCCGATTCTCACAAATGAGAACTCACCGTCGATCCAGTAACGAATATAATAAGATTTCGGTCGAACGCCGTCCGGATGATAATAAGTACGAATGTCTACCTGCACATTTTGACCGTTTTCCAGAGCCTTCGCCCACTGATTTTCCAGCTGCTTGTAGGATCCCTGATTGGTCTTGCCCAGCTGTGACAGGATATTATCCAGCTCCGGAGAGCCTCCGAACCGGTCGCCAATCACATGACCTGCCTGATCTCCCGGCAATTTTCCCGGGGAATTTGGATTGTGATGCAGACGACCTTTATGAGTCTTTAACTGCAAACCTCCGTCACCGGTTCTTGCCCAGCAGATATTGCCGCGCTCATTTGTGCTGTACAGGTATTCGTGTTCTCCGGTCTGATACGTCACGTTGGGCTTTAACTTGCCATCCTCCATCAGCTGACTGCCATCGCGGATCACATTCGTCTCTTCTCCTGCGCCCGGCACATAATTTTTCACCTTTCCGCCCGCTGCTTCTGCTGCGTCATCTGCATTTTTCGAAACAAATCCCAGAGAGACATCGTCTGCATTTCGACCTGCAGCGCCTGCCAGCTCCTCCGCGTGATCGCCTGCTGTTTCCACAATGTCATCGGAATTTTTGCCCAGCTCGCCCGCCAGCTCCGTCACATCGTCTGCATGCGACAGCATCTTGTTCAGGTCTCCCGCAAGTCCATGAACATCCATCACCAGTCCAAAGCTGTCAAATGCCAGCGCACCCCAGTCGCCTTCCCGGACATCATAAGAGCAGTCCCGGACACCGGTAATCACACCAAAGGCATTTCCAAAGACCGGCACGAAAGACACGCCCATCTTCAGCACACCGGCAAGTCTGGAATTGCCGCCATAAGGGCTGTATTTGCCCCACATAAAGTCGTAAGCAGCCTTTCTGCCTGTCTCGGTAAAGGTTGCGCCTGCTGCGGCTCCGCCAAATGTCGCCAACGCGGCTCCTGCCACAACTGCGCCACCAAACCCAAACGTCACACAGCCCACTGCCACTGCAGCAGCCAATGTCAGAGAGAATCCGAAGATTGTCTCCCATCCCATATTTTGCATCAGTCCGGCAATCGTGCCGCCGGATTCCGTCCATCCGCCATCGTCCGCCAATACCGGAATCGCAGCGCCGCTCAGAACGATTGCGAGCTGTACCGCCAGGATCGACAGAACGATCAGTGCAGTGGCGGTCGGCTTATTCACCTTCACGATGCCCTGTTTGATTGCTGCAAACAGAATCAGCGCAGCCATAATGACAAGACGTACCCAGAAATTAAAGTTCAGAACAAACCACAACGCCGCATTGCAGACCGTGCAGATCAGCAATCCAATGCCCAGGCCAAACAACTTTAATTCATATTCCCCGAAACGCGGCGCTTTCGCCTTTCCTTTCATGACACGCCGATAGCGCAGACTGGAGCTTACGATCATCAAAAGCGGAACGATGCCGCCATCCTCCTGCTTCATGCACGAAAGAAGCAGCATCACGCCCAGCAGACAGACTGCAAAGGGGTTAAAGACCAGGATGTTCAGCACCGCCGCGATCGCCAGTCCGCTCCACACATAAGCGCTCATCGGCTTGCGTGCGGCCGCGCAGTAATTTTTCAGCCCCGCGCGAAATGTCTTAAAATGCAAAAATGTCTTCTTGATTCTGCCCGGCAGCAGATCCTGTACCAGCGCTCGAACGGCGATCGCCGCCAGAAAATACAGTCCCGCCGTGAGCGAGATTGTATTGACCCACTCCGCAACCGGCGGCAGACCTATAATCGAATCTCTGTTTGCCACTCCTGCCAGCAAATATGCCGTCGCTTTTCCAAACACCGCTCTGCGGCTGATGTCAAACGTATCATTCAGATAGCACAGCGCATACAAATTCCACACCAGCGCCGCCGCTGCCAGAACCAGAATTCCCAGCACACGCTTCAGAAGCTTCTTCCAGTCCGTAAGGCTTCGGAAAAAGCTGACAAACTGCATTTTCAACAGTCCGAAAAAGTCCTTCGGAAATTCCTCGCTCTTTGTCAGATTGACAAAGCTGTACTTGGTATAAAACTCCGGATCGTTTTTTCTGGAATCTCGGTTGTCTAAATTCGGATTTTGCGGCTCTTGGGGACAATTCCGTTTGAGATAAGCAACAACCACCTTTTTCAGACCATCGCTCTTTCTCCGGTCAATATCTGCAATCTCGCCCCGGTCGTTCA
The DNA here is from genome assembly GCA_934234215.1 of uncultured Cuneatibacter sp. Lineage (GTDB taxonomy): Bacteria > Bacillota > Clostridia > Lachnospirales > Lachnospiraceae > CAKQHB01. The sequence goes on along the minus strand of CAKQHB010000006.1, from coordinate 104,779 downwards.
GCCGGATCTCTTCCAGATTTTCTTTTCCCACGTGGATCAGTGTATCCGCTTCCACCTTTTTGCCGGTTTGATTCTCAATGCACTGTAAAAAAATGCGGTTCACCGGCTGAACCTGCAGCTGCACATCCCGTCCATTGTCCTGCAGCGTGCGGTTTGCAGTCTTTAATTTGAACTTCCGATCTGCATCCTTTTTCTCAATGTCTTTTCTCAGATATTCATATAAAATCTCCGGATCGGAATCCGCCAACAGGGTCACCTGATCCCTGGAAATGCTCTGCACTGCCGCCAGATACAGGTCGTCCGCTCTCGCAAATGCGATGGCTTTGTCCGTCTCATAAGACGGCTTTTTCAACATTACGACCTGCGTGCTGTGCACCCACAGATTCAAAAATGCCGCAATCGTATGATCGAGTTCAAACGAATCGCCATTTTGGACGAGCATGCCGTGCTTTCTGGCAGATTGCGCCAGCGCTTCGATCTCGCTGTCATTCAGATTTGCGGAAAGCAGCGGATGATTCACAAAACCGGTGACATGCGGGCACCGCGTCTGCTTCATAAAATACTTAAAAACGAGGATATATTCCCGAAAAGAAACTTCTTTTCGGATCGCAGGTTTTTCTTTTTTCATACTCCCTCCCTTCCGGAGTGCTTTCCTCCGTCAGTTACGCACGGATTCCGGTACAACCGTCAACCCATATTTTCCGCCGAGCCAATAACAGCCCTCTGCTTTCGTGATGCACTTGATCTCATTGTCCGACAATCCGGATTCTTCCGTCAGATATTTCGTCTGCTCTGTCTGTTTATCCCGGATCACCACACCATCGTATTCCGTTGTGATCCAGATTGAATCGTCATCTTCGAATAAAAACCGCACTTTCTCGCCAGGCAAACCGTCTGCTTTTGTATAAACATGTCCGATCCGGTACGAATCTCCCTCCGGGATCAGCTCTGCCAGTGCGCCGTCCCGCATATAGCCCATGCCAAGCAGTACCGTGCCGTTTTCCAGATGCAACGCCGATGTCACATATGGGTGGGGTAATCCGGAAGATGCATTGAGATACGAAATCCTTCCATCATCCGCCAAAACCGTCACACCGCCGTCGGATGCCAGATAAGAGCCAAGCAAAAGCCCGTGCTCCACCGGCAGGATCACATTCACGGAATCACACAAAAGTCCACTCGCCTGATTCAGCTGCTCCGACACACTCCACACTCCGTCTGTCTCAGTCAATACCGCAGCGCCATTGTAAGTGCCGCAATAAATCCTTCCATCCCGCTCTGCGATGGCATTGACACGCCCCTCCGGAAGCTCCGGATACGCAAATAACTCCTGCTCGCCGCCTTTCCGGATATGCGTCAGTCCTCCCTCGTGCCCGACCCACACGCCGCCCTTACCGTCTCCGATAATGCTTGCGGTATACACCATACGGATGTTGTCGATTTTCGAAATGATTTCTTTCGAGGAAGCATCATAAATATGGATTCCGTGGTTCGTTCCCACATAGACCTGTCCCTGCTCGTCCGCATACAATGCCGAGATCTCTTCGTTCGGTTCCAAAATCAAAAAATCCTGCAGCTGTTCCGTCTCGGAATCCGAAGCATCCGACGACTTTTCCAGAAACCATCTGCTCCCTCCGATCAGTACGAGCACGATGATCACAAAAACAAGATCTGCCAAAAGATTCAGCCGCTTCTGTCCTGTCTGTCTCATAATTCTAATACATCCAATTTCATGCGGTTCATTTCTTCCGCGTCATGAGTGACATAAATCACACTCTTTTTGCCGATCACTTCTTCCGATAAGAAATCCAGAATAATATCTTTCGTCTTACGATCCACATTGGACAGCGGCTCGTCCAACAGCAGATACTTTTTGTCTGCCAGAAGCGCCCGCGCCAGAGAGGCTCGCTTTGCCTGGCCGCCGGAGATCTCTTCCGGATAGCGGTCCAAAAGCTCCGCGATCTCCAGCTTTTCTGCAATCTTCTGTACCGCTTCGTCGTCTTTTTGTTTCATCCCGTACACAAGGTTTTTACGGATCGTCATATGGTTCCACAGTGTCGGTTCCTGAAAAACGACCGCAATGTTTCTCTCCCGCGGCTGGATTTTCTCCGTCATTGTCCGTCCATCGATCCTGATTTCTCCGGTATAATCCAGATCAAATCCTGCGATCAACCGCAGCAGTGTTGTCTTTCCGCAGCCACTCGCCCCGGTCAGAAACATGCCTTTTTGATCTTCCACCGTAAAAGAAACGTCCGCAAACACCGTATTCGCACCATAAGCTTTCCCTACATTTTTTACTGCAATCATCTTTTTCGAGCTCTCCTGTTCCATCGAATCGCCAGCAAGATCAGCACTTCCACCGACAAAATAAATACGAGGATCACAACAGAAAATGCAGATACATATTCCGAAGCGCCGTAATGCAGATAGTTATAAATTTTGACCGTGATTGTCTCTTTGCCCGGCGCCATCAGGATCAGCGGAATGCCTTCCTCCGCAAATGTCATGAAAAATGCCAGTGCAAATCCCACCACATAACCGGGTGCTCTTGTATGCAGCCACACGTTCCAGTAATCCCGCCGTCTTGCCGCCAGAATATCCGCCATTTCCAGTTCTTTTTGATTGACCCGCATCCGCGCTGCGCATAGCCAGATCACAAGAAATGGTGTCAGCTTCAACGCACAGCCCAGCGATGTCAGCAGCACACTGCGCTCCAATGCCAGCAGGTTCAGCAGATTCACAATCTTCAAAAATCCCATTGCCTGAATCGTTCCGGGAATCACCATCGTCAGCAAAAAAATGCACGACCACTTCTTCCCGATGTTTCTGCAAAATACTTCTGCCGGAACAATGGAGATCAGCAGACACAATACGCCGCTCCAGACGGATGTCCAAAAAGAAGTTTGCAGCTCCTCTGCGATCATTCCAAAGGACGCCGCGATTGCTCCAAAACCTCCCGCTGTGATGATAAATACAATGAGCGGAATCAGGATCTGCAAAATTGAGATTCCAAATGCCACAACGCTGCACACACGCATACCGCCGCGAACTTTTAAATAGCAGCGGTCTTTATAACTTGCCGTCACGCTAAACTGCCGCATATTCCGCACGATCCACAGCACCGGCAAAACGAGCAGCACAAGCAGCGGTACACATCTGCAATAGGCTGTCAACGCACTGCCAGTCCGGCTGTACACCGAGAAAATATCCAATGCGTATGTTGTATACTGAAACATTGACGGCACTGAAAATTCTGTCATCGACAGGGTGCAGATCAGTCCGCCAGCCGCCGCGCCGTAGGGCAACACTGTCTCCAACACGATCCGCCTTACCGTGCGATTGTCCGTTCCGTATACCGATGCCATGCGCAAAAGATCCGGGCTGATCTGCTCCATTCCGATGAGAAAGAGCAGCAATGCCAGCGGATAATATGCCAGCACTTCCACAAAAATACACGCTCCAAGCCCTTTTACGGAATATGCCAGTAACGCTGGCCAGATCTTTGCCAGCATCTTGATCAGATACATCCAGCTCAGTGCATAAATATAAAAGGGAATCGGTAGTAATAATACAAAGTAATACTTTTTGTATCCCTGTATTTTTCGGGAATTACACAAAAACAATGCTCCGAAAAAGCCCAGGAGCAACGACAGTGCTGCCACCGAAATTCCAAGCTTCAGACTGTTTCCAAGCAGTCCCAGCTGCCTTGCACCAAACGAGAACGACACCTCGCCATTTTGCTGAAGCACCGCTCCCAAAAACGGGATTGCCAGCAGGATAAAATACAGCACAATGCAGACAGCTTGTCTCTTTTCTGTTTTTGTTCGTTGCATAATCCCTTAGTCGGCTGTTGAGAACAGTTCTTCCATGTCATTTGTCGAAATGTCCAGATACTCATAAATCTTTTCCAGCGAAATCGTCATACCCTTGATTCCATCTGCTTTTTCCGTATCTCGAATTGAAACGTCGAAAAAGCCATCTTCCACCAGCTTTCGCTCCGTCTCCTCAGACAGCACATAGTCAATAAACTTCTTTGCATTTTCTTCGTTCGGCGCATTTTTGATCATGGCTGCCGTTGCAGGTGTCAGCAGAGTTCCCATGTCACCTTCCTCCTGATCCGGATAGACCATCGTCACATTTGCACCGTCCTCGATGGCTTCTCTCGCATCATCCGAATCCGTAAATCCAATCGCTGCCTGACCGCTGGCTGCCATATCCTTTGTGACAGAATTGCCATCTACCACATTCACATCCAGATCCACGATCTTCTGAAAATATTCCCGGCCTGCCTCCTCGCCCCACTGCGCGTACAGGGCTGCCGCCATGGTCTTCGTCGTGCCAAACATCGGATATGCGATCGCCAGTTCCTCTCCTGCATATTTTCCGCTGACAAAATCCATTACCGACGTCGGAAAATCTGCAGGATCCAAAAGGTCGTTATTTACCAGAAAGACTCTGGCTCTGCCGCCCACTGCTGTCCACTCATTCGTGCCGGATTTATAATAATCCGGAATATCCGCTGCGGACGGAGACTCGTAAGACTCCAGAACGCCCTGCTTCTCCAGTGCGATCGTCTGGATAAATTCATTATTCCAAAACACGTCGCACACCGGATGATCCTTCTCTGCAAGAATGCGGTTCACAAGGCCTGTTGTTTTGTTGGCCTCTGTATCATAAACCACGTTTACTTTAATCCCCGTCTCCTGCTCAAAATCATGGATCACATCCTCAGCGAACACTTCATCCACCGCGGTATACACCACCACTTCGTTGTCCTTCTTCGCTCCGCAGCCCACCGTCAGAACAAGTGCACCTGCCAATGCTGCTGCCAGAAAAATCTGTAACTTTTTCATGCTTTTTTATCCCCCCTGGGAAATTTTGATGCTTCCATTATAGGCGACCTTCTGTCCCTGCGCAACCCATAGTTTTCCCTCTTAATGAAGTAGAGCAGACATTTTTCGCAATCTATGTGGATGCCGCGAATCTGTAGCGAGTAGCAAAAGAACAAACGGAGCGTGTCCACTTCGGTTGTTCTTTTGTTACTCGTACAATAACGCGGCGCTTCTCTTTACACCGTCTGATTCACCTCCCGCTCCAGCAGCGGATACCACTGCCTCAGCACGCCCTGCTCCCTCGGATCGGTGCTTCCCCACCAGAACGCCAGCGGGCAGTTATTGGAGATGTTATAGTCCGTCGCAAAGAATGCTCCGAATCCCAGCGAGATGCCGCCTGCGTATCCCATCGGCTTCATCTTCTCGTTTGGATTTTTCGGCAGGGAGCAGATGTAAGCGCCCTTTTTCAGCAATGCTTTTTCGAAGATCACGCGCTCTTCCGTGGACACGAACAGAGGGGATTCTTCTCCATGCCATTCTTTGCGGAAGCTGATGCCGCCTCTTCCCAGTGTCTTTTTCTTCTCTTCCATCTGCCGGATGTACGCATCCACATAGGGATCACCCTCGACTTTCTGCGGCCACAGGATATCATAGGGCTGCGGATCCCTTCCAATGCTGTTGCGATAACTGTCTACAAAGTAAAAGAACGCCCTGATGTTTTTCTGCTGGCAGATGCAGTCCAGTTGTTCCTGTATATAGTCGTGCATACCGGTATAAACACCCCATGTAATGATATCCAGCTCTGCACCGGGATTGGGATTTCCATTCTCGATCCAGTTCGTAATGTCTTTCAGCACCGTATAACCGGTGTACACACAGTCATCGAGATAGATGTATCGCTCTACTTTCTTATGATTGTTTTTATTGATGAGGGCACCCTTCTTTTCTTTGTAGTATTTTTCCACCTGCTCCACAAGGCGCTTCTGGCTGTTTCCTTTCGACTGAATGTCCAGGAACTGTGTGTGGTTCAGTGTGTGCAGCGGGTTGTCTCCCATGACTTCTTTATCTGCTTTCCACAGAGCTTCAAACATTTTCTCCATTCTCTTCTCATCCACATAGTTCTTCGAAAGCAACAGATCGGTTCCTCTCAGAACGATCTCCTGCTCTTCCTCCGGAAACTGTTCGATCCAGCGCTGCACATGTTCGGTGCTGTGATAGTTTTTTCCCAGATGTCTGTGATAGCCTTTGATTTTCCATGCAATCCTTTTCATATAATCGGTTTTTGTAAGGGTCTTCTGCTCCATTTTTTCTCCTCCTGTTTTTCACCGGAAAATATCCGGATTTCGAATCTCGCCGGTCAGATCGACTCCTACGATACCGGACCGCCGTTTGTTTCCTTCTTTTTTTCCTGCGTCTGTGTATTCGGTCAGATATCCGATCCGGACGTAGTAGTCCAGAATCGTACATACCTGTTTATGCAAGTTCTGTTTGCGGTGCAGCCAGCTTGCCTGCGTTCCGCAATCACCGCTCTCTCCCATCAGCGGAAGGATCCCGTCTTTTCTGCCGGACACGATATGAGAATCATATTCGTACCGGAGCTTTCGATTGGTAAAGGAATTGTTCGGGTTGCGCAGCAGCTCTATGCGCTGCAGCAGGATGTGCTTCAGCTGAATGACCGCATCCGTATTGCGCAGTGTCACACCATGGATCACACTTCCGTCCTCCCGCTTTCGATCGCCGCATGCAAGCAATGTCAGGGGGATTCGCACCATCTGATGAATTGCGGATGCATATTCATACACGGGAAGTCCATATTTCAGACTCAACTGAAACCGCTCTTTTTTGCCGTCCCGCACCAGCGGCAGAAACTTTCCTGCCAGCACCGGGGCAACGCCCAGGATCTGTCTTTGCCTGAGCTCCTCTCCCCACCAGATTGCAATGTCGGTCTGACCGAGCCGTTCTAACAGCTTACAGATCCGTTCGGACCTCGCTGTTCCTTCCCGCGACACCTTATTCACACGAATGTCCGGCTTTCCTGTCATCCACGCCAGAATCTCGGTCGGTGTGATCATGGCGCTCTCTCGATTCTTTCCCTCTATCATACTGCGATAGCGCTCCGCCTGCCAGATAGAGTAGACGGCATCGCATACGATTTTTTCGAAGTACGTCATGGAAAACGGCTCTTTCACTGCGAACTGGATCGTACAGTCTTCCCCGACCTTGACCGTCTGCTTTTGCTTCGCCGGTATTTCTTTTTTGTAAAGCTCCTGCATTAACTTGCAGTTATTCATGTAGAAGATTCCGGAAGTCTGCATGTTCCTCCTTTCTGTCACTCGCACTCCTTCATCCAATCGGTATCATAATCCGGATTCGGCTCTGCCGGTTGCGCTGCCGAAACCGTTTCTTTTTCTGCGCTCTTTCTCCGTCTTTTTTTTGCCGGAGCTGCAAGCGGCGCCTGATTTGCGATTGCCTGAAAACAGTCGCTTCCTGCATAATAATGAAACCGCACTATCGCATCCTCTCCGCTGCATCCATACCGCTGCTTCAACGCGATCACATCCACAACACGGGGATTTTTCGATTTTTCCCGATCTGCCAGCAGTTCTCCATTTTTCAGATCTTCCTGACCGCTGAAAATCCCAAACTGCATCGCCAGCACCACATCGGCGGAATACTCGATCGCACCGGATTCCTTGAATGCGGACGCACCCACGCTCTTGCCGTAGCTGCCGCGGTTCAGAGAGTTGATGATGACAACGGGGATCTGCATCTCATCCACCAGCTGCCGCAGCCAGCGCAGATTGCGCTCGATCGCACTTCTCGGATCAACGATACCACCTCTCGCTGCATTTTCCGCCTCTTCCAGATCCAACACCTGCAAATAGTCCACAAATACAACCGCATGCGCTTTTTCTGCATATTTTACCCCGTCCTGATAAATTCGGTATCCGCTGATCGGCGCTTTTTTTCGATTCTCGATCACGAACAGCTCCCGACATTCTTTTGCAACGTCTGATCTCGCTGCCTCAATTTCTTTCCACACTGCTTCGCCAAATCCAGACACACTGCCCTCGTACAGCAGGTCGCTGGATGCAATAGACATCGTGCCGCCTGTCTGTCGGAAGATCTGTCTCGCCAATGCTTTCGCCGCGATTCCCGCCTTTGACATTTCCAACGAATAATAGAATACCGGGATTCCCTGTGCGGAAATGTTTTGCGCGATCTGCAATGCCAGCGTCGATTTTCCCATGCCGGAATGTCCGCCCAGCATGATCGTACCGGCGGAAAGCCCGCCCCCCAGCAACATATCCAGCTGCGGAATTCCTGTGGAAATGTGCGGCACCAGCACGTTTGAAATCTTTGCCGGTGCAAAGCTTTCTATTTCGGATTCGATTCCATATTGCTCTCGAAATTGTTCGAATGAAGTGTTCTTCGGCATTTTCCTTCTCCTTTCAGGCCAAAGGGATCTTTAGTCCCTCTGGCACAGAACGTACTCCTGCTGTTTCTGATCTTCAAACAGCGCATCGTCCAGCAGCTGCTGGATCCGGCTCTGCAGATAGCGAACACCCATGTGGTTCTCCTCTGCCTCTCTGGTCATCTGTCTGCGGGTCTCTTTTTCCAGAGACAGGCTCACACCGTACTCCTTTTCCAGCGTGCGCAGCGGCGACAGGGACGGATTGTCCAGAATGTTGTCATAGTCCCTTGCTGTCATTCCGGATAGCTGCACAATCCGGCTGATACGGCCGCAGATCTCCTTACGGACATTTCCGTACATCGCAAGATCCTCCTGCGTGATCTTCTGCGCATACGTCTCATAAGCATCGGTCTGATCAATGTTTGCGCCAAAGCCCAGCGAGGTTGCTCTCGTCGTGTCCGTTTTCACCTCCGTCAGCGTCTCAAAGCTGCCGCAGAATACAAAGCTGACCTGATCGGTGCAGACCTTTCTTCCGGCTGTTTCCTTCGTTGCAGGGCAGTCCACTTCCGTTCCCTCAATGAATTTCAGCAATTCATTCTGACTGCTCAGGCTGTAGTCATTTCCGTGGGAATTGTACAGCGGCTCACAGAACTTGTCGAATTCATCAAAGACAATGATGGCATGCTCCGCATTTTCCTGACTCAGCCCATCGAAAATGTTCGCCAGCTTGAAGCTGCCGGACCAGCCTTCCTTCGTGATCTGCGTGCTGTCAATGATGCGGATATTCGCATACAGCTTCCCCAGCGTGCGCCAGATTTCTGTCTTGCCGCAGCCGGTCGGACCCATGAACAGCACATTCCGCTTGCGTCCCCGCACGTGGTTGTACAGCAGCATAGAAGCCGCCTTTATCGCGTCTTTCTGTCCGTAAATATGCTCGCTCAGATAGTCCGCGATTTCTTTCGGACTCATCTTCATCAGCGCATCCAAAGCAGCCTCTTCTTCGTCCATCTCTTCCTCCAGAATCATTTCGTCCGGATCCCAGGAGATCTCTTCCTCCGGTTCTGCCTCTTTCGAAGGTGCACTGCAATCTGCTGCATCCACAGCCGCTTCCACATCGCTTTGTCCACCCTTCTTTGTCTTCTTGAAATCGCCAACGGACTGCGCATAGCTGTCTGCGATCAAAGCTGCCATCTTGTTGCGGATCGTCTCCGACGGCTGGGCTTTCTGCAGAATGTTCGAGATCAGTCGTTCCGGCGTCGCCTGCGGCCGCTTATTCCAGAACTCCGACGCATCCTCATAGAAAGACAGCGTATCCTCATAATCCTCATCCGACAGGTGGTCATACACACCAGCCTTCACACGCTTCGTAAATCCAACCGCAGGATTGTCCTGCATCGTCTCTCCATAGCCCATCATCAGCTGCTTCAAAATCTTTGCGGTATAATATTCATAAGTCTCACGTTTCATGGCATAGTCTCCTTTTCATCCTTCAGCCCTTTTGGCTTTTCTTTTTACTACACCATTTCTCCCGTGAATCCCAAAGGGATTCTTTATGTCTTTTATTTTGTTATATTACTTTATAAAATACATATCAGATTTTTTAAAGTTATACAAAAGCGAATGATTTTGTATTATTTTATCGCAAAACCACTCGCTCTACAAGCATCAGATATTACATTATTTTTATATTATAAGCATTGATAATTACATTTATTTAAATTTGAGGGCAGTTTTCATGATACTGTTCGCATACTTCTTCCGCGTTCCATTGTATACGGTGAAGCTGACCGGCGTTCCCTTCACAAGAATATCTTCCACATTCCACATGTTCCGAATCGTTCCACCGGAAACGATGTAGCTCTCCCCGTCGCTCTCAATATACGCATATTTCCGTTCCGGCGCGATGTAACTCACAACGCCTTCTTTTCGCTCTTCCGCCTCCGGCTCTGCCTCTCCCCGGAAGCAAATGAACTGCGCAAAATATTCTTCCAGTGCTTCGTCACAGCAATAGAGATAACAGCCTCTTTCGCCACGGGTCAGCAGCACGCGGTATGTATTTTTGATCACACGCTCAATCCTCTGCCGATCCAGATAAGCCATCGCTTTTCCACCTGTATGCGGGTCTGTCTGATGATGTCCGTCCACGCAGACCTCCACCTGCTTTGTCTCCCGGTTGTAGATCAGATCCGGCGCCAGGATCACCCCCACATATTCAAATCCAATGCCCTGACTCGTATCAATGCACCCCACCAGATCGACCGACTTTTCATCTGTCGCAAAAGTGCGCTTTGCCCCATAATTTCCGAAATTCCATGTGTATAGCTTCTCATCGGAATCCCGCAGCGGCGCGATCGTTTTCTCCCCATCATAATCCAGATTGGAATACACCCAGATCCAATCCTCACCGTAAGATCTGCCTTTTCCCGCCACGACTCTGCTGGAATCCGCATCGCCGCGATTCGCATTCTTTTCCCGAATCACCTCAAACAATTCTTCTGGCGAATGCACCAATGCTACGGCATATTCATCCGACTCTCGCAGTTTTCGCTTTGGACGCTTCATCTGTTCCGTCGAATCCAACATAGTATCCACAAAGTTCAAAAAATTCGAGGCGCTCTGGCACCGATGCTGGCATCCGATGTTTCGCTCCAAAATCTGTTCCTGCTGGATTCCCTTTGTCTTCGCGATTTCCCGAATCCGCTCCTTCGTCACATAATCCCGCACATGCACACTCTGTTTTTCATCGCAGAAAAAGACCGCAACTCTGCAAAGCTCCAAAAACCGCTCAATAAAATTGCCATCATCCTTTCCGACAAAGACCTGCTCCATCATGCGATGCGCTTCATCGCAAATCAGGCAATCGTACTTCACGCTCCGATTGATCATGGAAGTCGTCGCCATCATCGCCTGCTCCGGAACATGCCACTCACTGTGCAGCAATTTGCGAGGATCACGGTTCTTTTCGACATAACGCACTTTCAAATTCGGCAGCTCCGTATTTTGATACAGATACGCCAGCAATGCCACTGCCAGAAACGTCTTTCCAGTTCCCGCGCTGCCCTCGATCAAAAAGATTTTCTGTTCCTGACCGTGATTTAACTCATTCGCAATCTCGTCAAACAAAACGATCTGCTCTTCGTCCAGAATTTCGCGCAGCTTCTCCCGATTTCCGAACACATTTTTTACAATCTGCCGATACGCTGTGCTATACCGGACCGGACTTGTATACACCTGTTCTGCCATACCCCGAATACCTCCGGTCAGCTTTCCTGCCAGATATGCCGCCATCCGTTCTTTCTCTTCCCCGGTAAAAAGAGGGGCACTCTTAAAATAGCTTTGATACTTCGGATCAAACGGTCCGCAGCCAAATGTTTTGTCTTCCAAAATCGCATTTTGCAGGAATACCATTGCGTAGATCCGCACCCAATTTTCCTGCACATATTGATTCGTATATTCCAGCGTTTTTCGATAATGGTTCACCTGCAGCGACGGATGGTCGATCAGTTTTCCGTGATATGGATCCCACACGCTGCAATCTCCCAGCGGCTCGTATTCCTGCAGCCCTGCCCATCGTTTGTTTTCGATGATTACCATCGTCTTTCGTGTGCCGTTTGTTCCCACAAGCACCACATCCGAACGCTTTTCCTCTGTGGCGAACTTCGCTTCCAGCACAATCTCACACTGTTCTTTTGTCTGCTCCGGCAGCAGCTCCAGCACCTCCGCCACCGCAGGCAGAGATTCCAACCACGACTGTTTTTCCGCCGGGTCCTCCTGCCCATCCTGCGCCATCTCTAACACGCGGATCACGGCATTTTCGAAGTCCTCCCGCACATCCGTCAAAAATTCCTGAATTGTCTTGCTATACATATTTTTAAACTTTCTTCCTCTTTTTTAACCACACCATACATCCCACGCACAGAACCAGCTGCACGATGGAGGACAGCGGCATTGCCAGTCCGATCCGGAACAGCGATGGAGCCGCCTGTCTGCTCATCAGATACGACACCGGCACGCGCACGCCGAACGCGCCGATGATGCCCTACACCATGACGAATTTCGTCATGCCGATTTCGTTATAGAATCCAGTATAACATAAGAAGATCGCGGTGAACACCCAGTCCGTTTACGATTGCCAGAATGATCAAAAAGGTCACGCCCACCAGCAGATTCTGCAATGCGATCGGTGCGCCGCTCGTTCCCATTTTGAACACAGCACACAGCACACAACAGCAGATCTCCCGCAATATTACAGACACATGCGATTGCAACCGTCACCAGCGGCGTCCGGGAATCGCCCAGTCCGCGGAAAATACAGCCGATTAAATTGTACGCAATGATAACTAACATACCACTGCCACAGATGCCCATATAGGAAACTGTCTTGTCAAATGCCTCCTCCGTTTTTATGATGATGCTCATGAAGAACTCATACAGAGACGAAAGCTGCACAGATTCTGCGACGAAGCTTTGCGATGTTACTGGTCACAAGCTTTTTTGCGACGAGAAATCGTTCTTCCACAATTCCCTTTTCAATATTTTTTAATATTTCTTGTATTTTAATTCACCTGTTCCGGTTGGTTCTTTCATACAGAATCCTCTAACAAAGAATAAATCTCGCTCCCACCTTATAACCGCTGCCTGCATTTTATAATTACTCTCTGCTATACGAATTGCATTCTCAATATCTCTGCAAATTTCCTGTTCTGTCATAATATGATTTGCCAGCAAAGAGGCTAAGAAGGCATGCCGCTCTTTTTCCGTCATTCCATTTTCCCTGACGTTATATCCAAAACTGTGTAATTCTGACTCGATATTAAAATTCGAAAAATTAACATGATCATTTTTCTCTCTCCGTTTCCGCAGAATCAATTTTCCATACACCATTTCAAAGGCAGCAATTGTTTGTTCACTCACAAAATATTTATCACACTTCTTACAGTATCGCACCGGCAACTTCACATAACCAACTCTACCTACCAATGGCGTATACAATGTGCGACTTTCCACTGGATGACGTTCCTTTACACATGACAAATTTTCCGTATTTCCGTAAACCCAAACTTCTTTCTTTTTATCTTCTGCTATTGCAGGGTTCTCCCATTCAAACTCCACGCCGCGCTTCTTTTCCCGCTGCTTCTCTGCCAGCATACGAATTTTTTTATTTACTTCGGTGTCAATCGTCTGCCAATCTCGTGTCTTATCCTGCACACACGCTATATTCACTGCAACACGAACAATTTGCCAAAGAAAATATGCAAAATCTATCGCTTTAAAAGTTACATGAAATCCTTTTCCAAATTCTTCATCTATCGCCTTGAAACCACTAAAAAATCTTTCAATCCATTTTGAATCAACCACTTTATTTTCCAGTAAAAACACATCTTTATGACTCACAATGAATTCCATTACTAGCTTTTCATAATATCCTTGAACCTCGCTGAGCCAAACCTCTTTTCCTTTTTCTTTCTCTCTGAAAAAGATCTCTCCTGCCAATTTTTCTATTTCCATGTATAAATCAAATGCCTCGTCTAAAATTCCAATCAGAGCAAATCTTTCTACATACCAATGTCTTTTCTCGTATAATAACATTCTCCCAATCCTCCTATTTTGGCACTGCCCCTGTAATCAGAGGCAATGCCTTTTGTCTTTTTTAATTGGTCAATGATAGCAACTATTCATTAAAGCCGGTAAAATAAACATGAAAAATATGTACAAGTAATACACCCAAGGTCCTTCCGGCTTGCCACCGCCCCCGCCACTGCTGTTATAAATGTTGTGTTCTAAAAAGTCGTCCTGAATGTCCTTTTTTCCATCGTGATTCCAATCAAAAACTGCCATCTCTGTTCTCCTTTTTCTTTTTATGATTCGTGTCCCCAGATTCCTTTTACCCTAAATTCCAAGCAAAGTTGTTCCGGATTTTTTGCTCTTACCTGAAACTCCTGCACTTGCTTTAAAATCGAACTTAATATTGCAGATGTTTTCTCCATTTCAAACTCCTCGCAACTAATTGACATTGCTATTTCTGTTGTCACTTCGTCAATCTCAACTCCAAAAGATTCTGCTTGAAGTTCTGCTGTCAACTGATCCATCCTTTCACACAAATCTTTTAGTTCAGCTAATCGATCTACATCCACTGTCAGCGGTGTAAATTGCACTGTCGCATCTTCCATCACCATTTCTACTACATCAAAACACGTTAAGCCTCTCATCTTCTGCATCCTCCTCTTTTCATCAGCCCATGAAAACTAAAATTGATCTGCACGGTTCCATCTGTTTTCGGATACATCTCCACGTTATCCGCCAATTTTGTTGCACACGCGAATATTTCTGGTTCAAAAACATCTACACTTTTTCCTACAAGTGAAACGTAACCCATACTTTTAAACGGGACATTCAACTCATATGAAACAGTTGCTTTTTCTACGGATCTTTTTAATGCATCATACATCTGTAAAACCATCTCCTCCTTTTCGCAATCTCGTATACACATCTCCTGTTCCTCTTTCTCAATCCTGGTTACAAGTTCTCCCAACCACATTTGATCTGCAAATTTTTCCTCTAACATCTCGTCCTCCTTCTTAAAAACATGTAGTTACTGCTCCCGTGAATTCCTTTCTCTTATTTTTTGTGGAAATAATTCCACAGAAAAAAGCCTGCCAAACGCGGCAGACTTTCTTCTCTAAAATTATTTTGTTGCTATATATACCACAGAGGGGTAACCCTGACGGGCTGTGCGGCTTCCTGCAGGGCTTGTCGCTCCGCTGTCACATAACCCCGTAGAGGGGTAACCCTGCGGGCTGTGTGGCTTCCTGCGGGGCTTTGCGCTCCGCTGTCACATAAGACCGTAGAGGGGCAGGCAACCCGTCCAGCGAGCTGTCTGTGACTTCATTCCACACCTGTTACTTAACCCCGTAAAGGGGATTGTATTCTCTTTTCATTTGCTCCCGCGAAAATCTCATTTTTCCACGGAAAAGAGCACTCCCAGATCACATCGCGGAGCTCCGTCGTGAAATCTGTGTCGCTTTCGGCTCTGTACGAACTGTTTGAGCAAGTGCGAAAATTCATTATGAATTTTTGCACTGCGAGTTTTCGTACAGAGGCGTAAAAAAGCACACAGATGAAACAGGAAGCGCAGCGCGTGATCTGGGAGCGCCTTTTCTGCGGATATCTGGTTTTCATCGTGTGATAATACCCTCCTGTGGCTACTTGATTTTCCCCCAGTATGCGTTATAATAATCCCATCTTATTAGCACTCGCTAACTTTTGAAGATTGGAGCCCTCCATGACAGAAACAAAGATGACAAAGAAAACTTTCTGGGATCGCACCGCCGTCCTCTACGACCGCTTTATGCGGAAGGATGCCGCTGCGTATGAAACGATGTATGATTTGATGCAGCCTATTGTAAAGGATCGCGTTGTCCTCGAACTGGCGACAGGCACAGGACTGGTCGCCAAGCACCTGTTAAATTCTGCCCGCATGATCGAAGCGACAGACGCTTCGCCGGAGATGATCGCTCAGGCGAAGAAGGATTGTCTCTCCACAAAAGTGCATTTTTCCGTGCAGGATATGTTTCACCTCCCCTACTCAGACGAGGCGTTTGATGTCGTGATTGTCTCCAATGCGCTGCACATCGTCCCGCAGCCGGAGCTGGTGCTGGCGGAGATCCGCCGTGTTTTAAAGAATGACGGCATCTTGATCGCACCGACTTTTACCCACGCACAAAATTCTCTGCGTGGAAAGGTCAAAGCGTTTTTCATGAAGCTGGTGGGATTTCCATTACACACAAAGTGGACAAAAGATGAATATCTCGACTTTTTGAGGGGGAACCGGTGGAAAATTCACAAAGCAAAGCTGTTACACGCTTCTTTTCCACTTTGTTACACAGAATGTAGAAAATAGCGTAGAAAAGCAGGGCAGATCAATGCAAATGGATTCCGAAAATCCACAGCATTCTGATCTGCCCTGCTTTTTTACACATATGTATTCTTTTATTTTTAGAACGTGCGGAAATGTACAACAGACGGATCGATTTCTTCCACGGAATGTGCACCCGTTCTCGCCATGATGCTTCGCAGCTCCTCATTCATCGCATGAATCCGCTTTGTGACACCAGCGTTTCCGTCTTTCAGTGCTGTCATGAGTTCACGACCAACGCATACTGCGTCTGCGCCGCACGCCAATGCCTTGAACGCATCCAGTCCACTCGTGATGCCGCAGTCTACAAAGATCGTCAAGGCACCGTCTACTGCTTTTACAATCTCCGGCAGGATCATGACCGGCGGAATTGCTGCGGGCATGATGCCGTGATGGTGGGATACGATGATACCTTTTGCACCGGCTTCTACACATTTTTCCGCATCATACGGAGAAAGGACTCCTTTTACGACAAACGGAACTTTCGCCGCATCCACATACGATGCCAGCTGCGCGGTCGTCTTTGTGTGCATTTTCAGACCGTGTACGACATCGTATCCGCCGGTTCCATTTACACAGTGGTCAATGTCCATTCCCACTGCAAATGCCCCGTGAGACACCGCATGCTCGATTTTCCGAAAGATCTCGTCCTCATCTTCCAGAGGTTTGATGACTTTTACCGTCTTTGCTCCGGTCTGCAGGATCGCTTCTAATTCTTCATCGCTGCCCATGCCAGCCATGTGTAAAACATCTGCATTTTTCGCACCCTGTGCAAATTCTACCATGCCATTTTCACATACTCTGTGTAAATGCGACAGCGCTGCCGTTGTGATCGGAGAGGAAAACGTCTGTCCCCAGATCGTCGTCTCGGTGGACGGCAAGTCGGAGTCCAGCAGGCGGGATTCCAACAACATCGAGTCAAAATACTGTCTTGTGATTTCATCTGAGTTACTCGTAAATCCCATCTCGAAGCCTCCTTTATGCATCAAACTTTGCTTTTAATTCCACTTCTACCGGAATGATCGACACGATCAATGCCACAACCTGTGCAATCATCGCAATCGTCAGTCCATTTTCTGCAAACAACAGTGTGAGTGGAATCGACACAACCAGCAAAATCACACCAAGTGCCAGCCAAATCTCACCCATTCGCTTGTTTGCGTAGTCCCACGCTTCCTGACTCTGCATGGATCTGCGCGTGCGATAGCCGATGAATCCATTGATCTCTTTTGGCGCATGCTTTTGAAATACGATTCCGGTCACTAACATCAAAATCGGCACGAAACAAGCTCCCAGCAACATCAAAATCATAGTTTCACCTTCCCTGTCACAATCGTCAAATCAAAATTCCCTGCAGATGGTCACACTCATGTTGGATGATCTGTGCCGTCCAGCCGGTGAATTTCTGACGCTTTTTGATAAAATTCAGATCCTGATATTCTACTTCGATTTCCTGATAACGCGTTGTTTTTCGCACACCACTCAGAGAGAGACACCCCTCTTCGGTCTCAAATGCTCCGCTCTTTTTGAGGATGACCGGGTTGAACATCGCCAGATTTGCAAAGCCGATGTTGACTGCAATGATGTTTTTGCGGACACCGATCATGTTCGCAGCCATCCCCACGCACTCTTCCTCGTGCGCTTTCAGCGTATCCAACAGATCCAGCGCCACCTGCTTGTCCGCGGGAAGCGCCGGTTCTGATTTTTGATTTAAAAAGAAGATATCATGCATAATTTCGCGTACCATATGCGAAGCTCCTTTATCTCGGCTCGCAGGTCACATCGCACTCTAACTTGTGGAATGTGCCCTTGTCCACTGCGGTCAGCATGACACTGGAATGAACCTGAGATCCCTTTAGCTTCGGAAGCTGCTTCAATGCCAACGCTGCGTCCTCATTTTCGGAAGCAGTCGCAGACAATGCAATCAGCACTTCATCCGTATGCAGCAGCGGGTTCTTGCTGCCAAGGTATTTTGTCTTTAATGTCTGGATCGGCTCGATGGCGGTCGGGGACAGGATCTCTTTTTCGTGAGGGATTCCTGCCAGCTCCTTGATCGCATTCAGCAGAACTGCAGCACTCGGTCCTAACAATTCGCCGGTCTTACCGGTTACCATGCGGCCATCCGGCAGCTCCAGTGCAACAGCAGGTGCGCCAGTCTCTTCCTCTCTCTTTCTAGCAGCCGCAACGGCAGCACGATCCATAGCAGTCAGATTCTCATGACGCATCAGCAGTTCGATCTTAAATGCCTCTTCCTCGGTGCGAGTACCATCTGCAACACCAGCAATTGCCTGATAATATCTGCGGATGATCTCCTGTCTGGAAGCCTCGCGGCACGCTTCATCGTCAATAATGCAATTTCCTGCCATATTGACACCCATATCGGTAGGAGACTTGTACGGGCTCTCGCCATAGATCATCTCGAACATCGCATTTACGACCGGGAAAATCTCGACATCACGGTTGTAATTTACCGTTGTCTCACCGTAAGCTTCCATATGGAACGGATCGATCATATTGACGTCATTCAGATCTGCGGTAGCTGCTTCGTATGCCAGATTGACCGGATGCTTCAACGGCAGATTCCAGATCGGGAATGTCTCATACTTTGCATAACCGGCACGAACGCCACGCTTATGCTCATGATACAGCTGAGACAGACAGGTGCTCATCTTTCCGCTTCCGGGACCCGGAGCTGTAACAACAACTAACGGTCTCGTTGTCTCAATGTAATCGTTCTTTCCATAGCCCTCTTCACTGACGATCAGCGGTACATTCATCGGATATCCGGGAATCACATAATGCTGGTAAACCTTGATGCCCTTGTTCTCCAGCTTTTTCTTATAAGCAACCGCGCTGGGCTGACCTGCAAACTTTGTCAGGACAACACTGCCCACATACAGGCCTCTGGACTGGAATTCCCCGATCAGACGCAATACGTCGTTGTCATAAGTGATGCCAAGATCGCCGCGGATCTTATTCTTCTCGATATCAGCCGCGCTCACAACCATCACAATCTCCGCCTGCGGAGCCAACTGCATCAGCATCTGGAACTTGCTGTCCGGGGCAAATCCGGGTAAAACTCTGGATGCGTGGAAATCATCAAACAGCTTGCCGCCAAACTCCAGATAAAGCTTGTTATCAAACTTTGCAATGCGCTCCATGATGTGCTCAGACTGCATTTTCAGGTACTTTTGATTATCAAATCCTACTCTCATATGTGTATTCCTTTTCGTTTCAATTTTAGACATCATTAGTTTACTACCTTCCGCCGTTTGAGTAAAGAGATTTTCGCTCTGAAAATGGAATCCTGTAAAGCAAAGAAAAAGGAGCTGCACACTCCATTGCATGCAGCTCCAAGTTTCGTTAATTATTTAGCAGTAATATTCCATCGGATAAGTCAGATATTCGTTCGGCTCTAACTGATCTGCAGTTACATATCCGGCCGGTGCGCGAAGCAGTGCAGGCAGACGGTTTACAACAGTTGCGCAGGTATGCTCTACAGTTGCGGGCTTTACTACATGGAACTCGGTGTCCGGTTCGCCGGAGATCTTCCAATCACACAGATCGCCGTCTTCCGGTCCATATACTTTACCAATGGTCTCTTCCTCAACGGTAATGCCCTGC
Source organism: uncultured Cuneatibacter sp. (assembly GCA_934234215.1). Lineage (GTDB taxonomy): Bacteria > Bacillota > Clostridia > Lachnospirales > Lachnospiraceae > CAKQHB01. Next base: position 84,993 of record CAKQHB010000006.1, on the reverse strand, counting down.
ATCGTTTCGATCGTTACAACTGCGGACATTCCGATGCAGCGACCAGCTTCGATGGTCTTGCCCAATGTCTCAGAATAAATATCGTGGTCGATGATGCAAGGTACATGCTTCTGAGTGATGGATTTGATCGTCAGACCCAGCTTATTGCAGATGGCTTCACTTGCATTCCATGCGTAGGACGGCTCAAACTCTGCCGGATGTGCGATCTTCTGCTCGAACTCTTCCGGTGTCAGATCACAGCCATGCGCCTCTGCCAGCGCCAGACCATATTCATCTACATTGTAGCTGTAAGCGCCTTTGATTTTTGTAATCTTGTGACAGCCGCCGGCAACCAGCGCAACCATATTGATCCAGAAAATATCCTGCATACCGCTGCCGGTGATGGTGCAGCCGGTCTCTTTTGCCAGAGCGTCCAGACGATTGATCTCTGCCGCAGATGTCGTCCACGGGTAGATTGCTTCTTCGCAAGTTGTGATAACATTGATACCGCGCTCTACACACTTTTCTACATGATCGTAAATATCATCAATAAAGCTGAACAGGGTTACGATAGCAACATCGGCATCGCACTCATCCAGAACCTTGTCTGCATCGTTGGAGATCAGAACACCGGTCTTAATGCCCAGCTCTGCGAAATCGCCTACATCCTGACCAACAACTGCAGGATTTACATCAATTGCGCCAACGATCTGTGCGCCATGCTCATGCAGGTAACGCAGGATGTACTTACTCATTTTACCACAGCCATACTGTACAACTTTTACCTTTTCCATAAAAAATCCTCCAATCCGGAGCGCCCTGCTCCAACTCTCTAAAATAAAAATATAGGATGTTTTTTGACCTCGCATCTTTTGTTCCCTTGATGCTTTTATCATAAACCCTGATACCACATGAGAGTCAAGCTTTTTGTGAAAAAAATATCAGAACTGTACCGGGACCTGCAAACGCAGGTACATATTCCGCCGCTCGCTGTCAAATACATTAAATTCTGTCAAAACTTCGCAAATATAATCTCCACAGATCGTCCATCCCTGCTCCTCGCAGTATTTCAGCAGCTTCTCCGCATATTCCAGCTCGTCCTCATAGCGGTCGAGATATACACACGCAAACATGCCGCTGTCCAGCACTTTTACCCCCGAAAAAAGCTCCTTGTCCCGATGATCCACAAACACAAAGGTCTCCTGCGGCAAAAACCTTCCCTGCTCAAAATCTTCTTTTCGGATTGACGTTCCGATGTTATAAGAATGCACCTGCGAAAACCCCTGTTCCACAAGCGCTTTCCGCAGCGCCAGCAATTCTTTTTCATACGCCAGAATATCTTTTTCGTAGAAATTCCCGCAGCAGGGCTGTCCCCAAATATACCGCCGATCAATATATTCCAGCGCGGTTGTACCGCGCCTGGGCGACTTTCGATAACGCTCAATGGACGCGATTGCCCGCTCCACTGCATTGTGTCTCGCACGCAGCAAGCGCATCTGTTCATGCAGCTGCTCATTCTTTTTGACGAGAATCGTCTCAACCAGCGTGATATCCTCTTTTTGCAGCACATCCCGAATCTCCGCCAGGCTCATGCCCAGCTCTTTCATATACGCAATCATATCCAATCTGGCGTTTTGCGCAATGTCATAATACCGATATCCCGTGTCCGGATCGGTAAAACGAGGCACCAGCAGTCCCATCTCATCATACAACCGCAGCGTTGCCACAGTCAGATGGTTCATTTCTGCCATTTTCCCGATGGAAAGCAATCCATTTTCCACACGATACTCCTTCCCGAAGCGTTTTGCTTTGCTTCAAAACTCTCATCCTGTAACAGAGTTTTTAAGTGATTGGCAGCTCTCGATGCTCCACAGAGGTCGAGAAAACAACCAGCGTTTTCGTCCGTCCATACTGCTGCAGCACATTGATAAAATGATCCAGCTCCATTGTGGACTGATATGCCACCTCAATCAACATCGAGTAATCCCCGGTCACACAATTACACTCAATCACATTGGGGACTGTCTTAATAAAAGGATAAAATTCTTTCTTCTGTCCCGGCTCCACTTCCAGATTGATAAATGCTCGAATGTGATAACCTAACAGCAGCGGATTCACGATTGCGTGATAACCGGTGATGACGCCGCTCTCCTCCAGTCGCTCGATTCGCGCCGACACTGCCGGAGATGACAAAAATACTTCCTTTGCAATTTCCTTAATCGGCATTCGCGCATTTTTCTGCAGCAGTTCGATGATCTTTCGATCAATATTATCCAGCTTGTGTTCCAAAACTCCTTCCTCCATTCTCTTCCTCGTTTCTGTTCCTCTACTATAAACGAATTGCTCCACTCCGGTCAAGAATCTGCTTAATAAAATAAAGTGAAATTCGGCTTCTGTTTATTTTATTAAGCTCATATATCCAATTTTTCTATCAAATCATGGACTTCACTTTATCATATTTACTTTTCGTCCCAAAAATGTTAATTTGCTGGTAGCGAAATTTTGATTTTAAGTTTCATTTCGAGGTGCTTTCACTGATGAAATGGCAGAATAGAGAAGAGGACAAAATTATGAAAACGACACGACTGGAATCTGATTCAATTGGTACCATGGAAGTTCCCGCAGACGCCTACTATGGGGTGCAGGCGCTGCGCGCAAAAATGAATTTTCCGATTACCGGAACAAAGCTGCATCCGACTTTTCTGCGCAATCTTGCACAGGTCAAAAAAGCGGCTGCTATCACCAATTACAATGCCGGTCTTTTGAAGAAAGACATTTCTGACGCAATTTTACAGGCCTGCGATGAAGTGCTGGACGGCAAATGGGCGGATCAGTTCATCGTGGATGCCATTCAGGGCGGTGCCGGAACAAGCGCCAATATGAACATGAACGAAGTGCTGGCAAACAGAGCCGGGGAACTTTTGGGCGACACCAAAGGCAGCTATCGTCTCGTGCATCCCAACGATCATGTAAATATGGCACAGTCCACAAACGATGTCATTCCTACCGCCGGAAAGCTGACCGTTCTGGATCTGCTGGAGCCGCTGATCCGCGAATTGCAGCGCCTCGAAGATGCCCTTTCCGCCAAAGCATCGGAATTTGATGACGTTATCACCATGGGACGTACCCAGCTGCAGGATGCCGTTCCCGTTCGTCTCGGTCAGGTGTTCCACGGCTACGCTTCGATGGTTGCCCGCGACCGCAAGCGCATCGAGCACTCCCGTGAAGAAATGTACACCGTCAACCTCGGCGGAACTGCTGTCGGCACTGCGATCAATGTCTCCCCGTCCTATTTCAGCAGGATTGTTCCGAATCTGCGGGAACTGACCGGATATCCGCTGCAGCAGGCAGCCGACCTTTTTGACGCAACTGAAAATCTCGATGGCTTTGTTGCAATCTCCGGCGTTGTCAAAACCTGCGCCGTGGATCTCTCCAAAATGTGCAACGACCTTCGCCTGCTCTCCTCCGGTCCGAAAACCGGATTCGGTGAGATCAATCTGCCCGCAAAGCAGAATGGTTCCTCCATTATGCCCGGCAAAGTAAATCCGGTCATTCCGGAAGTTGTCAGTCAGGTCGCATTTCACATTGTTGGACACGATGCCACGATCACAATGGCAGCCGAAGCCGGACAGCTGGAGCTGAACGCATTCGAACCGGTAGTCTTCTGCAATTTGTTCGATTCCATCTCGACATTGACAAATGCCTGTGCTACACTGATTGATAACTGCATCACCGGCATCACTGCAAACCGCAATCACTGCAAAGACCTCATGGAAAGCAGCGCCGGGATCGCGACCGCCCTTTGCCCGTACATTGGATACAAAGCCGCTGCCGCGATCGCAAAAAATGCTGTCCGTACCGGCAGATCCGTCCGCTCCCTCGTACTGGAGCAGAAACTCATGAACAAACACGAGCTGGAGAAAGTGCTGGACCCGTATCGGATGACACAAATGAGAAGTGGAGATTAACACATGAATCAACATATCGAAAAAGCAATGGCACTTCGTCAGGAAGTTCCTATGGTAAACAACTGTGCAGAAACCATTCTGCGTACTTATGCGGCTGAGCTTGGCTTAGAGGAAGATATCGCAGCTGCCCTCGCTGCAAACTTTGGCGGCGGTATGAAGTGCGGAAGCACCTGCGGTGCAATCACCGCCGGACTCATGATCCTCGGCGCAAAGGGAATCACCTCCCCTTCTGTCCTTGCAGAATTTCGCAAACGCATTGCTGACAACCACGATGGTCTGACAAACTGTGTAGACCTGCTGCGTGCGAATGCCCAGAAGGGCGGTGTCAAAAAAGAACACTGCGATGGGATGATTCGGGAGTCGATTGAATTGATTGATGAATTAAGTGCGCGGTGATTTTCAAAAAATCAGTCTCAAAAGAAGTAGACGGACATCCACGATAACGTGCCTATTTTTCTATGCAGCCAGTCTCACTTTTATTCCTCAATACGCGTAACTCACCTTCGGTTCAGGCAGACGCGTATTGAGGAAGTGAGCCCGTCCGCATCACGAAAAACACGGCAATGTTATCGTGGATGTCCGTCTACTTCTTTTTTCAAATTTTCCGCAAACTATAGCAAAATGAACATCGCGCAAGACAACAAAATCCCCGCAAAGTTTTTAAGAAAACTCCCCGCCCTGTCTAACTCCGTGGGCGAGATGTCCTCTTCTGCATTTTATGCGAAAAAGCTGATTCCAAAAGAGCTGCCCTTCTTTTACAATAACATTGCCGTACTTTTTCGTGATGCAGTGCGTACCACTTCTGAAAATGCGCGACTGTTTGAGCCGTCAGGCGAGTTTCGCGCATTGAAGAATAAAAGTGGTACAAGCTGCATAGAAAAATAGGCACGTTTTGTAAAAGAAGGGCAGCTCTTTTGCTGAATCTTTTTTCTATATAAAAAACAAGAAGAGGACATCTCGTCCTCTTCCTTCACCAACAGCTCGATTGGATTTACCTGATACAGCATGGCAAGTGCGATCAGGTTATCTGCCTGCGGAAAGCACTTCCCGGCTTCCCATTTGTATACTGCCTGCATGGATTCAAAACCCATGTATTCCATGACCTGCTTGACAGAGATGTTTCTCTGTCTGCGGATCTGTCTCATCCGCGCTCCGCTGGCCACAATGTCAAAATGTGGACGTTCCATCTTTCCGTCTCCTTTCCTCTCTTACCGGTGCTATTTTTTTCACCCAATTTCTGAAATGTATCCGCCAATACAGCTCCTGTGTTTTTGGCGAGTATTTCATTATAACACACTTTGTTTCGAAGTAAAGCAGATTTTTCAGATGGCATTCTCTCGCATCCATTCCAAAGGGAAGACACCGAAATGGTCCTTCAACCTACCTGCTGCAGCTTCAGCATTTTTATCCTACCTGGAAGAGAAAGGCTGTGCATAGCTAGCTACTTCTATACATCTTTCCCCTGCTTGCGCCAAGCCAGGACGGGACTGGTTACCCGTACTTTTCACCCATGCTCATTCAGCATTATTTTCCAAATATCATTTCACCATTCCGGTTACTTTTTGGATTGCCTTGGGCTACTAAGAGACCCCATCACATATCTTATACACGGATTTCTCCGCTTCACGGCAAAGTGGATTGTTGGTAATTCTAAGGTTTGCGCTGGTTACCAGCCAACACCTAACTCAGATTCGGGCAGCTCTGTTCAAGTGCCTTCTATTGCTCCACCGATACGCGATCTGGACTATACTGCACTGCAGCAAACGCCATTCCTTTACTTTGGGAGTTACACCTCTTCGTCTAGGCATTACTGCCTTTGACGCGGCCGCCTATCCGGAAGTATCCTTCCTTCGTTTGACCCGAGCACTTTTCGAAATGCCCCGGCAGAGTGAGCAACTCCTCTTCACCGGGTTATTCCGATATCCTCCCTTCGGAATGTATGCTTGACAATGTTTTCTTTTGACAGTGCCTATCATAGCATACCCATGCTTTTCTGTCATTAAACCGGTGGTTTAATAAAATTTGTTCAAACATATCCCCTCTGCCTATATCTTTTTTCCATCCTATGTGTTATAATATTAACAATAGTTTATCGTTCATTTTTTACGGGAGGTTTACACTATGAAATATTCGAATGTTGTGATCGCAGGCGGCGGCGTTCTCGGCAGCCAGATTGCATATCAGGCAGCTTATTGCGGATTCAATGTTACGATCTGGCTCCGCAGCGAAGGTTCCATCGGACGTACCCAGCCGAAGCTGGATCACCTGAAAGAAACTTATCATGACGCCATCGAAAAAATGGCTTCCGGCGAGGGTCCCTGGTGTCCCGGCATTGCCGACGAAGAATCTTTCGATAAAGAAGTCTGTCTGAAAAAAGCCGATCAGGCTCACGCATCTATCAAGCTGGAGCTTGACATGAAGAAAGCCGTTGCTGACGCAGATCTGGTTATTGAATCTATGGCAGAAAACACCGATGACAAAATCGCTTTCTATAAGAAATTAGCTCCGCTGCTTCCGGCAAAAACGGTCATCGTAACCAACTCTTCCACGCTGCTTCCTTCTACTTTTGCAAAATACACCGGCAGACCGGATCGTTATCTGTCTCTGCATTTCGCAAACTCCATTTGGAAGAACAATGTGGTTGAAATTATGTCTCAGAGCCAGACTGATAAAAAATATTTTGATGAGATCATGCAGTTTGCAAACGACATTCGCATGCTGGGACTGCCCGTTCTGAAAGAAAAAAGCGGCTATCTGTTAAACTCCATGCTCGTACCGTTCCTGTTAAGCGGACTGGATCTGTATGCCGCAGGTGTTTCCGATCCGAAGAGCATCGACATTGCATGGACCCGCGGAACCGGCGCTCCGAAGGGACCGTTCCAGATCTTCGATACCGTTGGTCTGACGACCGCGTACAACATTGTCCATCAGTATCAGCATGTGCCGGGACTGTTCTCGCCCCTGCTCAAAAAGATGATGATGCCGTACAATTTTAAGGCAATGGAAGCAATCCTGCAGAAATACATTGACGAAGGAAAGCTTGGTATGGCATCCGGAGAAGGTTTCTACAAATACGACAAATAATCTTTTTCCCGTCTTTCTGCCGGACAAAGGGCGGAAGCATTGCTATTGCAGTGCTTCCGCCCTTGTTTTGTTGTATATGAAATACACCCTTTTCCCAGCCATTCCTTTTAGGTCAGAATTTTCCGCTTCGACCGGAACCGCCGCCGCCGGATTCGCTGTGGCTGCTTCCACCGCCGGACGAGCTGCGCTCGATCTTCCGGCGGGACGTTGTCTTATGGGTAAAACGATCCGTTTGCTCCGTCAGTTGAAGTGCTTCAGAAATATAGGCGTTAGCTGTCACCTTTTTAGACACAGAATTCATCTTCTCCCATATCACGGTAACAATGACCGCTGCAACAAGCAGGGACAATCCTGTCACAATAAGGCATGGAATCAGTGCGCTGGCGCGGACAGGCTTTCCAGCTGCAGCCTTTTCCAGATAGCTGTTGCATTCCTTGATATAGTCCTCGAAGCCGCCGTACCAGTCATTGTCCCCAAAATTATCCAGAAATACCTTTTCCAGCTTCTGCTGGCCATAGCTGTTGAACGCGTACTCACAGCGTGAACCGTAGCAGAACATCGCCCAGTCACGATCATCCATGCTGAGCAGAAGCATGATCCCATCGCGGTTCGGTCCTTCGCCCATGGTGTACTGATGGTAGATGGTGTAAGTCGCCTTATAGACGCCTTCAGAATGGAATTCCCGATAATCCTCCACGGTTACGATGTAAATGCCGACGCCGTATTTTTTGGAGACGCTTTCCGCCATCTTTTCCAGCCGCATATTTTCGCTTTCGCTGAGAAGTTCGGCCGAGTCCGTTACATAAGAAAGCTGTGCACCTGTCTGTTCAGCCGCAGCTACACTCACACAGAATACAAGCGTAAGCATAAACGCCAACAGGAGACAGCGTATTGTTTTTTTCATATCTCACCCCTCCCTAGCGTACCATAAGCAGCACCGCAGTCACACTAATGGCAATGAGTGGCGCCGCAATCGCCGCGAACAGACCGATGACCCGTTTCGTACTGACGGGAAGATTTCCTACCAGCTTACCCGTCTGACCGTTCATAGTAAAGAGGAAGTCCTTGCCCTCCCATTTTGTATTCAGGATCCAGACCGGCAGCAACGCATAATGCACCTTACCACGCTTCAAGTGGATGTCGCGGCTCGTTTCATTGCAGGTGGTGTAACCTGACACCGTATTCTCCAGCGCCGACAGCAACGAACCTGCACAGCGTTTGTCCGCCCGCTCCCGGCTGTCTTCAATGCTTACATCATATTTGTCCGCCAGAAATCCGGGCAGAAACGCCGTGGAAAATGGCTTGAGCTCTGCATAGTCATACGGTTCGATAGAATCCATGTAATCATCCGGCATCTTGCTCGATGCATCCACCGGGATTTTTTCAAAACCAACGGAACCGGCACGACCCACATCATAGTGACGGGTTTCTGTGATCTCATAGTCTCCCGAGGTGTAGGTATGTACCTGCGTGGCATGGAACTGCACGCTTCCACTGGCCTCGCCGTCGTACATCCAGAAGGGTACATACACACCCTTGATTTCCTCCAGATGGTTGGCTTTGGAGAATGTTGACGGCAGCAAAGGCTTCTTGAGATAGTGCCTCTTCAGCGCCTTGATGGCATCCTCCTTGCTCAACTTAAAAGGAAGCACAAAGTCTGGCTTCAAGGTACCGGTGAACTGTCCCGGGATCACTGACGGATTTCCGCAATATGGGCAGGAGGTGGCTGCGGTCGTCGCGTCGCAGAGCAGTTCTGCGCCGCACGACGGGCAGCAGTAAGCCTTCATACTGCCTGCGTCTGCTCCCCAGTCCTCACTCAAGCCGGAAGTATCCCAGTCAGTGTCGTCCGCAGCAGTCTGTTGTTCTTCCGCTTCGGCAGCTTTTTGAGCCACTTCTGTTTCTTCCTGTTTCTTCGCTGCTTCCGCTGCCTTCGATTCTTTTTCCGCGTAGAGTGCTTCAATTTCTGCGACATCGAAGCTTGAGCCGCAGTAGTCGCACTCCAGCTTGCCGGATTCTCCTACAAAATGGAGCGGTCCTGTACAGGCAGGACATTGATAATTTGTAATTTGTGTTGCCATCTAAGTTCCTCATTTCCCAGACCGGCGTTACCGCCCGCAAGGGCAGCTTGAAGCGCCGAGCACAGTTCTGATCGTGTTTTTTCGGACGTGTCTCACAGGCTCACTGCTTGTAATAGATCGCGTCCGTATCCTTTATGACATTTTCGTCCGGATCGTATAAGATGCACATATTCGCCGCTGCATGGTCTCTGTTGACAAGCGTGATGGCGATCAGCCTTTCGGCCTTTTCTGCGATTTCGTCGCAATCAACGTCAAACTCAAGTAAGGCATCAGCCCCCTTCGTTTGGAACGCTGTCTCCGCAAAAAAGCTCCAACTGTCCCACCTCTGTGTCTCACTGTTCCACCACATGTTGCAACAATCCATGCCGCATTCGTCCTCGTTTGCGACAAACTCGTATTTCTGCAGGCTATCCTCCGTGATCCATGTACCCTCCAGCAACGCAAAAGTCTCCTGTGCCGCCTTCTGGTCTTCATTTTTTTTGTCGGCTTCCGCTTGCAGCTCAGCCTCACTGTAATACAATTCGCGATCTCCCATTTCGCACCAGCCCTCATCGTACCAGAACACATCTGCCAACCATGCGAACTGCGAGGAATCCAGATAGCGCAGATGATAGACAACGTCGTGTTCTCTGTCCTCGATCATCAGCCCGCTGATGCGTTCCGCAAAATCTGCCTGAACGGTCAGAACTCCATTTTGAAATGAATATTCAAACTGATCACCCAGATCTTCAAAATTCGCGTCATAGCAGCGGATGGGATTGTCCTTGAGCTGTCCGCCGCGATAATAGAGCTTCATGACATCCGGACGGTAAACAGTTTTTTTAATGTGGAAGTCATCGAAGAGAACTGCCGTCTCGGGGTACTGATAGGTACATTCATTGACTCTGCTGCAGGCGGTGAGATCCAGCAGCCCCATCCACAGGCTCGCTATAGCGAGGAATATTTTGCATTTCACAGCATCACCTCCGTTTTTTCACAAAAAACCGGTTTCTCCCGCTCCAAATTGGGGCGGGAGCCGGTTTTATAAAGATTTTCAGAAGTACGATGCTCTTATTGGAACGTCATGTTGCTTAGAATGATGTCTGGCATCGTTCCCGGAACGCAGTCCATATTCCGAAGGCCAATGGAAAGGGCGCGGCCATCGTCAAGCTGCGCAATATACTGAATCCAATCATAGCCGATGTTTCTGTAGGTGCGGCCGTGGAAGGTGATACCACCGATCACGCGGTCTTCGATATCCTGATAGTTTTCGAAGTCGTCCTTGTAGAAATCAAATTTTTCAACGTTCTCTCTTACCTCAAACTGGATAGCGCCCGCACCAAACGCTGTGGGATCGTCGTTTTCCACCAGACAGTGCTTTCCATCATCGAATGACCAGCCGGATACCGGGATCTTCGTCATGATCTTGACCTTCACATCATCGTGCGCAAACTGGGTAACCTCCACGGAGAATTCCTTCATCTCGGCGTTTGCAGACATTGCCTTGTTCGCTTCGGCTGCTTCTGCCTTTACGGTGTCAAGATACTTCGAGATAGCCTCATTGCCGGAGAAGCCGCTTGTATTGTAGCCGCTTACGGTATAAACATCCGGTGTCTTTTCACGGAAATTGACGTAGATAAAATGTGAGCTGTCTTCACTTGAGATCCACTTGTAGTAGCGGTAGTTCGACTTCATATGGTCGCTGTACTCTTCCTTGACGAACTCGCCATCCACACCGAAATAGGCAACAATATCATCGTAAGTTGCATCAAAAATATTCTTGTTAACCTCGTTCATCCAGACGTAGCCCTTCTGCACCTGCTCCTCAGTCACAATGCCGTCTCCACCGGATGCCGCAGCGTCCGTCGAGGTGAACGCAGCACTCTCTGTCGGAACAGTTCCTTCTCCAATGACGTCCGGCATAGACTTGCCTGCATCAATCAGCGGCAGATACCAGTCGGTATAGCTATAAGGATATGCATCCTCCTCCATGTCGTCCCAGTAGAGACCCCACGGACGCAGATAGATGTCGTAGTGGAACTCGTCATCACCGTCTTCATAGTCGCCGCTGATCCAGATCATGTCATCATAGTCCAAAAGACCCGGGTCAACGATCCAGTCGGCATGCTCCAGCGGTACGTTTGTGAACCAGCCGCCCTCGGACATCACTGTGCCGTATGTGCCGGTGCCGATCTCGCTCAGACTGACCTGTGCGGAGGCCATTGGCTCGGACCTTGTGTAATCCTCGTCCCAAAGCGTGATCGTGCCAGTGTAGTCCGTACTAATGTCAATATCGCCGCAGACATCCCACCAGCTTCCTTCCATGCTCTCATAGTCGCCGTAGCAACCGCTCATCTTCCACCAGCCGTACCATTCGCCGTTCCACCAGTCAAGCAGTGCATCACCATTCTCGGCCGGATCGGAGGTCAGCGTGCTGTCAACGGTCGGTTCACTGCCGGTCGTATCAGCTGCGGGAGTCTCACGCTTAAGCGAGGATGGGTCGATAGTAATCTTGCCGTTCTTCTTTCCAAACATCTGTTCAAAGGTTGCCTCCACCGTGCCGGACGCATCGTTCAGCACATAAGCTGTCCGCACCTCGAGCGTCGTACCCGGTGCAATATCTGTGAACTGGTTGTCAATTGCAGTTTCAAAAGTGTCGTAATCTGTAATAATCGATGCGACCTCCAGCTCTACGCCGTTCTGCATAACGGTTTCATCTATACTCCAGAGATAGGAGGCGTTTTCCTTGCTGTTGTTTGTGAAGTCCAGCGTCAGAACGATTGCATCATTTCCGTCCGAATCTTCCATGATGCACGCGCCCTTGTAGAGCAGCTCATAATCACCGAGCTTGATCAAATTGGAGTCTGCTGTCTTATCCTTGCCGCAGGCAGTAAGGCTGAACAACATCAACGCAGCAAGAAGCAGGCAGAGAAGCTTCGTCTTCGTCTGTTTCATAATTCCCTCCCCATATCCTTTAGGAATGCACAAATCTACTGATCACCGGAAAATAAAATGCAATTCTGATGAAAAATACAAGTGCATATAAGCGTTGTCCTCTTATGCGGCTTATTTTTTTGCAAAAACGCCGCTGATACCGTAACCGGAGTTCTCATTCATGGTAAGGCTGTCGCCATCCACTGAGAATGTATAAGTAGACGGCTCACTCCATGCCTCCAGCTTCACCGTAAGCTGGTCACCGTCAATGGTATATGTGCCATCCTGCTCCATGTACGCATTCTCCATGGTGCATTTGCCTTTCCCATTGAATGTCCATGTGATCACACCGTCTGCGCCAAGCTCTGCAGACCATGTGCCAGCCAGTGCATCCTTGCTGCCACAGGCGGCAAGCGTCAGAAGCGTAACCATGATCAGGAATAATGCTGCATACTTTCTCATTTTTTTACCTTCTTTCTTTATATCGTTTGATGGATGGATCAGCTGTTCACCGCGCCGCCGCAGTATTCACAGCAACCGCTTGCATCCGGTGTAGTCGTCGCACCGCAGTAGGGACAGGTGACTGCCGCCTTAGGCGCGGCTGCCTGCTCGATTTTTTCGCGCTCATCCTTGCGAACTTGCGTCAAAACCTGCCGGATCTCCTCACCAAGCTTTTTGTAATTGCGGTACTCAACATTGGTTTCCGGATTGCACTGGGCTGTCATGCCCGGACGCGCTGCAGGCGGCGTAATGTCCACGGAACCGGAATTGAGTTGGAAGCGTATTTCGTCAAAATAAGGGTTATTGACGAATATCGTGATATAGAAATCATAAGAGTATTCATAGCGCGGCGGATTGTAGCTGACCTCCTTGCCGTCCTTATCTTCACGCTTGAGCTCCGAACGGCTCTCGTCAATATCGAGATTGCAGCCGGTCACGTCTGCAAAGTCCAGGACATCCGGGTTTGCCTCCACGAAATTTCTGGCCCGCGTCACCATGAATTTTTTCGCGTCCTCGTCAAGAAGCACCTTTGTGTCCGTGCCGAGCGTTCTGGTCGTATGGAATGCCTCTACCTTTTCTTGATTTGCTTCCCTGTAATCAAGCTGTGCCTTGATTTCCTCGACAGTGCTGCTGCGTCGGTCAGAGAACCACGGGGAAAGCTTTTTGGCACAGTTTTTGCAGAGATTTCCGTTTTCCAGCTTGCGGTTGCCAAGTAAACCGATCTTTTCCCCACAAATATCGCAATATTTCTTATCGAACAGTCCCATATGTATTAAGCTCCTTTATGTCTACTTCTTGAACTATGCATTGTTCTATGCGTCTGCTCTGGAATTGAGTACGGCGCCGTAGATGTATAAGGCCGGAACGGCCACACCCGTAAGAACGCTCATGATATTAAACTCACCGCCGTTGACAAGATTCATCACGATGCTCAAAACGCTGAATATAGCCACGATTGCACCCCATGTAATGAGCTTGCCAGCTTGTTCGCTAGACTTGCTGTGCTTGACACCCTTAACTCCGGCGATCATCTGGCAGATTCCTCCAACCAGTGTCAGGAACAGCGCCGCCCAGTAGGGAAAAGTCAGGCCGGAGGCCGCACCCATCCCTGCCGCCAGCGCACCCAGTCCACCGACAAGCACACCTGCAATGATGGAAAAAACAGCAGCAATGATCATCAAAATTCCAGTAACCTTCAAAAACTTGTGTCCATTCATAATAGTTCCTCCTTGTTGTTTGTTTTTATTGTTTGTTTTTATTGTTTCGCACACTACATACTACTTCCGTTCAGGCTTTGACGCTGCATATGCTTCCTCAGCAATATCCAGCACCAAGGTCTCCAGCGCTTCTGCATGACGGCCGCTGAGCTTTTGGGTCTCATCTCCGTCATCGGTGCGCCAGACGACCCGGATCTCGCTGTCAACTTCATCATAGCTGTCAGAAGACGGTTTTCTGTATGCCGGAAGCTCCGACTCTGCCAGCACATTCTGAAGCTCAAACCACTGTACCCACGTGAGCTGCCAGGGAACCGGGTTAGAAAACGCATCTGTCCTGTTTTTTATTACCTCATCACTGCCGGATTGGCTTGGAAACCAGCCAGTCAGCAAAGGTTCCTCGTTCTCCTTGTAAAATTTCAGTGAAAAGCTGCTGTAAAAATTGCTGTGATTCTGTCGCCACTCAAATTCCACCAACACCTTTTCTGCTTTGTATGCATCCGGGTTTTCCATCCTGCCTCCATCTTTGATCCGGCTTCCGATAAAAAACCAGTACAGAAAACCACCTGCCAGTGTAATAAATGCGATCACAGAGACGCTGATCAAAATAATTTTCAATGCTTTCCTCACGTCAAATCACCGTCGTCAAACGGATCGCCGCACTCGGGGCAGAATTTCGGCGGATGTGCCGGATCAGCCGGCTCCCAGCCGCATTTGTCGCACTTGTACTGCGGAACACCGGCTGGCTTCGGTTTGCCGCACTCAGCACAGAACTTTCCCTTGTTTACTGCACCGCAGCTGCACGTCCAACCGTCTGCCTGCGCTTCCGGCTTCTTTGTGCCGCATTCAGGGCAGAATTTTCCGCTCACCGTCGCACCGCACTTCGGGCATTTCCAGCTTCCTGCCGCCGGCTCGGGTTCCGGTTTTTTGCTGCCGCAGTTCGGACAGAAGTTGCCGGTGATACCTGTCTGGCCGCAGGTGCACGTCCATCCGGCAGGTGCCGCCGGCGCGGGCTGCGCTGCCTGCTGCTGCGCTGCCTGCTGCGCACCCATTTGATAGAGACTCTGAGCGTTCATACCGCCCATCTGTCCTGCCATATTCATGCCCATAAATGCCATCGCAGGACCTGCGCTCTGATTAGCCGCCGCAGATTGCATCGCGGAAGCCTGTGCACCAACGAGGTGCGCTGCAGCTCTCGTCGGGTCCATGAACGCCGCGTTGCGCTGCAGCTCCATGATCATCTGTTCATTTTCCTCGCTCGCCTTGACTGACGAAATGCCGAAGGAAACGATCTCAAGCCCACGCAGGTTGCGCCATTTTCCGGAAAGGACTTCATTCAATGCCTCAGCCAGCTCCATTGTATGACCGGGAAGCGCAGAATAGCGGATGCCCATGTCTGAAATTTTGGCAAATGCAGGCTGGAGCGCGGTCAGAAGCTCGGTCTTCAGCTGACCATCCAGCCGATCGCGGGTATATTCCTCTCCAACGTTGCCGCAGACGTTCGTGTAGAACAAGATAGGATCGCAAATGCGATAGCTGTATTCACCGAAGCAGCGAATGGCAATGTCGATGTCAATACCGGCTCGCTCGTCAACAACACGGAACGGAACCGGTGACGGCGTGCCAAACTTATTGCCAATGAGCTCCTTGGTATTAAAATAGTACACGCGCTGATCCTTGGGCGGCTCGCCGCCGAATGTGAAGCGCTTTCCAATGTTCTTAAACGTGTCGATGATACTGGTTCCCAGCTCACCGGAGAAGATCGTCGGCTCTGTCGAGCTGTCATATACAAATTCACCCGGCTCGGCGCACAATTCCGTGACCTTGCCCTGATCAACAATGATCATACACTGACCATCAGCCACCGCGACAACGGAGCCATTGGAAATGATGTTCTCGCTGCCCTTATGGTTGCTGCTTCTGCCCGACACGCGATGCTGACCTTTGATGGCCAGCGTTGTCTCCGGATTCGCCTCACAATAAAAATACTCTTTCCACTGATCGGCCATCACGCCATCGGCTGCGCCGAGCACTGCTTTGATAAGTCCCATAGTATGTACCTCCCTTTTCCAAAAAAGTTATGCCCAGGGGTCTTCTGCCGCCGGGATGCGGATGCCGCTGAGAATGCTGGAATATTCCCAGAGGAACCACTCGCCGGTTGAGGGCTTCTGCCGCAGTTTCATGGGTCGCGGCGAATCTGCGCCTGTCGTTTTAAGGAATACGCGCAGATAGCCCGGTTCTATATCCTGCGGTCTGGGGTCTGCCAGTACGTCAAGACGGTATGGCGCACACGGCGTATAGCCGTTTTCCGGCGTCGCACCTTCAAAATACGCCAGCGGCAGATATGTTTTGCCACGCAGACGGTCGCGCAGGAACTGGCAGTCATACGGTGACATGGGTTTCGGACCGCGCAGAATGTCCATCGCAGCGGTTCCTGCATCCTTGTCTTTGCTGAACAGTGCCAGTGCGCATAAAAACAGTGCGCAGATATGCTCCGGCTGTCCTCCTTTGGCGGCAAGGCTTTCAAATTCCTGCAAATTCTCCGGAATTTTCTCTATTACGATCTGCAAAATAATCACTCCTTTCCAAAGTGTACCGATACTATATTTCATCTATGTCTATTTTAACCGTTATCACTCCCTTCTGCCCCCTCCAATTGGATAGGGTTTGTAATTATTTTTTGTTCAAAGACCATAATTTGGCTCGATTTTCCGGCAAATGGCACAACGTGTTGCTTTTTTCTATCCGCGTGATATACTATTCATACAAACATGCAGAATTGGGAGGTATGCGGCATGAGCAAAGCAAAAAAAAAGAGACTTTTGTATGCCTTAATTGCGCTGGTGCTCATTGCATTTGCCATATGGCTCCGATATGCAAGCCGGTATATTCTTCATTCTCCGGTCGTCAGCTATCTGCGAAGCGGGATCTATGTATTTTTGTTCAGTGTATGGGGCTATTCCCTTTGGATTCGTATCGTGCAGGTGCAGGTGCGGCGCTATCTGTTGGTGATCTCGGCTCTGATGGTGCTGTGGATCCTGCTGCGCTCAATCAAATTTTCCATTGATAATATGGATGCAGCGCGCTGGCTGTGGTATTTCTACTATCTCCCGATGCTGCTCATCCCCATACTGTCCGTCTTTGTTTCCCAATCCCTGGGCAAAAGTGAGGACTTTCGGCTTCCGTGGTGGACAAAGCTTCTGTATCTTCCGACGCTGCTGCTGCTTTTGCTCGTTCTGACCAATGATCTGCACCAGCAGGTGTTTTCCTTCCCATCGGGCGTTTTATCGGATCAGGCGTATCAGTATGAGATCGGCTATTTCTTCGTGCTGGGTTGGGAGGTTCTGTGCGCGGGGAGCACGTTGCTTTCGATGATAAAAAATTGCCGCATCCCGCACAGCAGGAGAATTCGCTGGCTGCCATTGGTTCCTCTTGCATTTTCTCTGCTCTATGTTTATGCATATATCAAAAAAGTCCATTGGGTTTGGGTGCTTGCGGGCGATATGACGGTGTCGCAGTGCCTGATCTTTGCAAGCATCTTTGAATGCTGCATTCAATGCAGGCTGATCCAGTCCAACATCGGATACAACGAGCTTTTTGAGGCGACGAGTTTGCCTGTCCAGATTACGGATCCTGCATTTTGCCCCCAATATGTGTCTGAGGCCATGCAGGGGGCTTTGTTGCCGGATGAGCTGCGGCATATGCAGCAGGATACCGTTCATCTGGATGACGATACGCTTTTGAAGCGGCACAAGCTGCGCCGCGGCTGGGTGTTCTGGAAGGAGGACATTTCTACACTGAATCAAATCCAAAAGGAGCTGGAGCTGACAAGGGATGAGCTGCGTGATACCGGCGACGTTCTGGAAGAGGAGAATGCACAGCACGCAAAATGGCTGAAGTTGACGGAGGAAAACCGCCTATATGACATGATGGAGGCACAGACTGCCCGTCAGATCACGATGCTGCGGGATCTGCTGGCAGAACTGCAGAGGACAGAAGACCCGGACAGAGCCAGGCGCCTGCTCGGGCAGGTCATCATTATCGGGACCTACATCAAGCGCAGAAACAACCTGATTTTTGTCGGCGTTCTGCACGGTGCAATCAGCGTGCAGGAGCTTCGGCTGTGCCTCAATGAATCTTCCGAAAATATCAATATCTATGGTGCCGAATGCAAGACGATTGTCAAGGGGGACGGTCAGCTTACCGTCGAGCAGGCAACGCAGGTCTACGACCTGTTCGAGGCAGTCGTGGAGACGGAGCTGGAATCGTTGCATGCGTTGCTGATCTCCATTGAGGTTGGCGCGCAGGTGGAGGTTGCTCTCTGTGTTTCAGCGGAAGAGCCTCTCTGCAGGCTGCGCGCGCGGTTTCCAGGTCTGGAATGGGAGCAGGATGAGGATGGACTGCAATATGTGACACTGAGGCTGGAAAGAACGAGGGGGTAAAAGCATATGGATAGGATTAAAGAAAGCTTCGATAGTCTGCCCATCGCGGTCTGCTTCTTCGATAAATACGGCATGGTGCGGCTCATCAACCACCGGATGCTTACTATTGTAAACTGGCTGCGAAAAGGCGGCATACAGTCGCTTGCAGAGATGCAAAGCGCCCTGCAGTCCCCACCCGAAAATGTGTACTGTCTGGATCTGCACCTTCGGATCTACCTCTTTCCGGATGGGAAGGCGCTGCGTTTTACGCAGGAGCAGATCACAACAAAAGCGGGGGGCCGCTATACGCAGATCACTGCCGCAGACGTTACGGAGCAGATCCGGGAACAGGACCAGCTGAAAGCGGAAAACGCGAAGCTTGAGGAGGCAAATACGCAGCTTCAGCTGCTGCTTGCACAAATACCGGAGATTATCCGAGAGGAAGAGACGCTGGCGATGAAGCTGCGTGTGCACGATGACATTGGGCACAGTATTCTCGCAGCGCGCCGTGTGCTGCTCCAGCACACGGATCTGAAGGAAATTCATGCAAACGCGGCGCTGTGGGAGCAGTCAATTTCCGTGCTGTATCATTCCAACCAGATAACAGCACAATCCGAACCACTGGCGGCAGCGAAAAAACGAGCGGAGGAACTGGGCGTTAGAGTCTTGCTGACAGGGAATGAGCCGCAATGGCAGTGGATGCGCGCACTGAGCGCACTGGCGATCTGTGAATGCGCGGCGAACTGTGTCCGTCACGCAAATGGAACAGAATTGTATGTGCACTTTTGGCAGAAGCCGGACTGTGTAGAGGTTTCCCTGACCAATAACGGTACGGCGCCCAAGGAAAAGATTACAGAAGGTGGAGGCCTTTCCATGCTGCGTCAACGTATAGAAGAGGCAGGCGGCAAAATGGAGGTTTTGAGCATCCCCCGCTTTAAGCTGATGCTCAGTCTGCCGGAACAGGAGGAAGCAACACATGAGAGTGATGATCGTTGAAGACCAGACTATGATCCGCAGTCTGCTGGAAACCTATTTCTGTGCTGAGGATGGATACCGGGTTACGGCGTCCATCCCCGGTGCAAAGCAGGCAGTTGATATCTGCCGGACAAGTTCTTTTGATCTGATTTTGATGGATGTGCAAACAGAGAACCGCGAGAACGGCTTGACTGCCGTTCGCCAGATCAAAGCTATACAGCCGAAGTGTAAAATTATTGTTGTGACCTCGCTGATCGACGGTGCTGTTCTGGATGAGGCAAAGAGGGCCGGAAGCGACAGCCTGTGGTATAAGGATTCTTCGCAGAAGCGTTTGATGGATGTTGTCCGGCAGACGATGGAAGGTGCGCATATCTTTCCGGACTCACCTCCGGCAGTTGAGATCGGCATGGCAAAAAGTACGGAATTTACAAAGACGGAGCTGAAGGTTCTGCGGCATCTGATGCGAGGCTGGTCCTACACGCGAATCGCGGCAGAGATGGGCTGCGAAATGTCAACGGTCAAATTCCATGTGGCAAACATGCTGCAAAAAACAGGGCTGAAAAACAAGCTTCAGCTTGCACTGGCAGTCAGCAACGCCAAGCTGATTGCCGATCTGGCGGAAGAGTGATGCGATTTTCTGCCTGTGCAGTCGCTGAGCCTACATGTTTTTCGTCCTATTATTATAACCCTGTCATTTTCTCTCACAATATATTTTTTGTCATGGATGCCCTATCAATTTCATCGCATGCTTATACCCTCGCACGAAATAGATCATTTCCGCAATGGCAGTAATGGTCCACGAGCATGGATACAGCAGGTACAATGCCGGAATAGTATGGATCTGTGCAAAGATGGTATATACCCAGATAACACGGAATACACAGGATCCCATGATCACGATGACGGTTGCGCCAATGGTTTTGCCCAAACCACGGGCTGCGGCAATCGTACAGTCCATAAATGCCGAGATACAGTACGACGGAGCCATCACCAGAATTCGCTTCATACCGGCGTCAATAACAGCGGCTTCGGTCGTAAACAGTGCGAGAAACTGACGTCCAAACACAAACAGCAGTCCGCCTAACACAGCACCGATTCCAAAGGAATACGCAAGACTGATGAAGTAGCTTTTCTTCACACGGTCGGGCTTGCCCGCGCCGTAGTTCTGGCTCATGAAGCTGGCGCACGCCATATAAAATGCTGCCATTGCATCGTATATCAAAGCGTCTGCGTTCGTTGCAGCGGAGTTGCCCTTTACCATCAGAGAATCGAAGGAGTTGACACCTGCCTGAATGAACAGATTGGCAATCGCAAAGATTGCATTTTGAAATCCGGCGGGAAGTCCGAGCATCAGGATATTCTTTGTGATCTTGCCATCCAGACGAATTTCTTTTGCGTGAAGCGCATAGCAATCCTGCACTTTTGTCAGCGCTCTCAAGATCAAAAAAGCAGACAGGCATTGTGAGATCGCTGATGCCAGTGCGACACCGACAACTCCCAGCTGGCAGACGATGACGAAGAACAGATTCAGTGCAATATTTACACCACCCGCAATCGCCAAAAAGGTCAACGGCTTCTTCGTCTCTCCGATGGCGCTGAAGACTGCATTACCGAAGTTGTACAGCGCCAGTGCCGGCATTCCGAGGAAATAAATTCGAAGATATAAAATCGCACCCGGCAGCAAGTCTTCTTTTGTGTTCAGCAATTCCAGCAATGCCGGTGAACCAAGCAATCCGATCAAAAGCAGTATCACACCTGCGATCAGGCTGACGATCAGTGCAGAATGTACCGTCTTGTGGACTTCTTTTTCCTGACGGGCTCCGTAAAACCGCGCCACAAGCACATTGATTCCGTTACTCAGGCCAATCAGAAATCCGGTAAACAGCGTAACAAATATACTGGTAGAACCCACGGAGCCAAGCGCAGTTGATCCGGCAAACCGTCCAACCACCGCCACGTCCGACATGTTAAACAGTACCTGCAGTAAGTTCGAAAGCATCAGCGGCAGGCTGACAAGCAGAATCTGCTTTGCAAGAGAGCCTTCTGTCATCGAATTTGTAGTTGTTTTCATTCCAATATTACCCCTACATTGATTTGTTTATTTTTCTGCGAAAATACTCTGAATCTTTCCCTCATCCAGCCTTTCGCCAATGACGATCGCCACATCCTGACCTGCGCCGATCACATCAATTTTTGTCTCGTGCCGTGTTCCATTGACTTCGTACCACTGACCGTTTTCCTGTACAAAGCCCTTGATTCGAAAAATCTTTCCGCACTCCGACGTCTCAAATATCTTCTGAATAATGTTCTGAATCTTGTCTCGATCCAACTTCTGATCCAGCAGATACACCGACTGGAAGCCGCCCTCCGCCAGATCCATCTTCTGATAATTCTCTGTGCGGTAGCCATTTTTCAATATCTGTTCAAAGTCCGCATCTGTCAGCTGCGCACCGCTTTTCCGCAGAACTTCCTCTCCGACCTGTCTGCTGCACTTTACCTGTTTCAGCGCTGCATTCAGGTGCGCGATCGTTTCCTCAATCTGCTCTGTGCTCACTTCATCTGCATGACTCAGCACGATGCTGCCTGCATTTGCCGCCTCGGAAGCCAGCAAATAATTCGCCTCATCCGACAACTCCGGATCCAGTCCCGCGTCCACAATGGCAATGACTGAACCAATCTCATACCACTGATCCAACGGTTCGTCCCGCAGCACATCAAAAAACTCATCCACATCGTAAATGCCGGACGGCTCCACCAGTACCCGGTCGTAACCGCACATACCCATCGCGATCAGCTTCGTCCGGAAACGACGTCTGTGCGTCTCTGCATCGCAGCCGCCGGAGATCATCTCCAGCTCGCACTTTTCGCCCTCCAGATCCTGCAGCAGCATCATATCCACATTCACAGCTCCGAAATCATTTTCGAGGATACCGATATTTTGTCCCTGTCGCAGCAGATACTGCGCATATTGCTTCAAAAATGTCGTCTTACCGGAGCCAAGAAAGCCCGTGATCAAATCTATCTTTACCATTCTTTTCTCCATTTTCTGCGGCTCCGCCGCCACCCCATCATAAGTCTCCCTGTCTCCCTTGTCAATCCTTCCTTTCTCCAGCCATAATAAGACCATAAAGACACGGCGGTTTGTATTCTTCTTATTCTTTTCGCGCATGTACGCACCGGCGGCGCAGACCGATGTTATTACATTTATAAAATCCAATAAAAAACTTGTCAGAATATGTTCCATCCAGTACAATGAAGGTAATGAACGGGAGCCGCTGCGCTCCGGAATTGGGGTTGGTATGAAAGTGAAAAAGTTAGGTTCTGCCGGGCTGGCATTTTTGTCCGCCTTTGTTTTGAGTTACCTTTTTGCCTTTTACAATGAGCTTGTGTGTGCACAGGTCTGGCTGACAGAGCAACCTGTCTGGGAAATCTTCAAGCAGACGAAACAGGCTTTTCACTCACACTCTCTTCTCCTGATTTTCTTTGTACTTTTTGTCTGTCTGTTTTTTCTATTCTCTGATTTTAAGCGCACGACTGCGTTTCTTTTTACTTACCGTTATCCCATCGCATTTGCCGTGTTTGTTCTCTGCGTTCTTCTGCAGTTGAACGGTTCCTCCATCGGCTACTGGCAGTGGCTTAGCACAGGCGATGCGAATCAGGGGCTTCTCTTCGGCATCAGCCGTGAGATCCGCTCCGATGAATGGGCAGTCTCAACTCCCATGGCATTGTCCCAATATCTCGATCCGGTACGACCGTTTTCTTATTACAGCAGCGTCGTGCGCGGTGCTTCTACAGATGTCTTTCTGGAATATGGACAACCGGTACGAAATCTCGCCGTGATCTTCCGCCCGTTTCACTGGGGATATCTGTTTTTGCCGCAGGGCATGGGACTGGCATTTTACTGGTGCGGACGTGCCATTGCACTGTTTCTCGCTTCGTTTGAAATGGGGCGTATTCTCACAAAAGACAACCGCCCCTTCAGTCTTGTCTATGCCTGTATGGTCCTGTTTGCACCAATCGTGCAGTGGTGGTATGCCATAAACGGATTGATGGAAATGTTGATCTACATGCAATATTCTGTTGTACTGCTGCGGCTTTATATGAAAGAGACTGGCACTGTGAAAAAGCTGCTTTCCCTTTCCGGCATCTGCATCTGCGCCGGAGGATATATTTTGACACTGTACCCGGCATGGCAGGTGCCACTCGCTTATCTGGTACTTGGGCTTGCGATTTTTATGCTCGTTCGGGAATGGAAACAGGCAACATTCAACCGGCTTCAGATTGCCGCCTCTATCGTTTGTGTGTTATTTTTCTGCGGTGTGCTTGCTTACATCTTCTGGATGTCCAAAGACACGGTTCGCACACTCATGAACACCGCTTACCCCGGAAAGCGTTCCGCACCCGGCGGAGAAGGTGCCTTTTCCCATTTGTTCCGGTACATCTCTTCCATCTGGCTGCCGATCAAGAATACCGATTTGTTGGAAAATGTGTGTGAAAATGCTTATGTGATCGACCTGTATCCGCTATGCTATGTGTTTTCACTGCCTGCGCTGTTCCGCAGGAAAGACCGCGATCCGCTGCTGTTTATCCTGCTGGCCATTTGCATCTTTCTTGATCTGTGGACTCTCGTCGGCTTCCCGAAGTTCCTTGCAAAGATTACACTCATGAGCTTTGCTCCGAGCATTCGTGTTGCGCAGGTTGCCGGATTTGCGCACCTTATGCTGCTGTTCCGTTCGATCACCTGCTCTTCGATTCGACTGAAAGCACCGATTGCGGCTGTGCTTGCTGCATTGCTCGCAGTCCTGCTTTGCTGTTATCAGCCGCTTACAAAGCCGTATTACTTTGTGACAGCGCCGACACTTTTACCGCTGGCTGGTATTCTCTTTGGCTTAATCTTCTTCCTGTTCCTCCACTATCGGAGAGACTGGATGCACTATATTTTATGCGGTGTCACAATCCTCGTGCTGCTCATAGGTGGATCGCTCGTCAATCCGATTCGTCGCGGAACGGACACCGTAACGCAAATTCCTTTATACCAGACGATTCGGGAAGTGCAGCAAAAAGATCCCACCGCGCTGTGGGCATCGGAAGTCCAGTGGCCTGCTGCAAACTTCTGCATGATGGCAGGTGCACGCACGATCAACTCCACAAATGTCTATCCGCTGTTGGAGCGCTGGCGCATATTAGATCCGGATGGCTCAAATGACGAAACTTACAATCGTTATGCGCACATCCAGATTTCTATTTTAGACGAAGGATCTCCTGCTTTTGAGCTGAAATCTCCGGACGCATTTACGGTATCTCTGACTATAAGCGATCTGAAAGCATTGAATGTCTCTTATATTCTAGCCGGACAGGATCTGAACGAAGCATTAGAAAAAACCGGTGATCAGCTGATACTGGAAGCACAATCCGAACAATATTACATTTATAGGATTCGATAAAATAATTTTAAGAACTGCAGAAAAGAGGTACTCTTTATGGATAAAATCGCTGTTTTAATTCCCTGCTACAACGAAGCTCCCACCATTGAAAAAGTCGTCACGGACTTTCGACGGGAACTGCCGGAAGCTACGATCTACGTTTATGATAACAATTCCACCGATCACACAGACGACATTGCTCGAAAAGCCGGCGCTATCGTTCGCTACGAGTATCAGCAGGGCAAGGGAAATGTTATCCGCCGTATGTTCGCCGAAATCGATGCCCACTGCTATCTCATGGTAGATGGAGATGACACCTATCCCGCATCCTCTGCCCGCGAAATGGCAGACCGCGTCCTGCAAAAACATGTGGATATGGTCATTGGCGATCGCCTGTCTTCCACTTATTTTGAAGAGAACAAGCGTCCTTTCCACAATTTCGGCAATGACCTTGTGCGTAAATCCATCAACTTTTTGTTCCACAACCACATTCAGGACATCATGACCGGGTATCGTGCCTTTTCCTATCGCTTTGTAAAGACATTTCCAGTCTTGTCCCGCGGCTTTGAGATTGAGACCGAGATGAGTATTCATGCGATCGACAAAAACATGTTTTTAGATACCGTTGTCATTGATTACCACGACCGTCCGGATGGCAGTGAGTCCAAATTGAACACCTATTCCGATGGTTTTAAAGTATTGCGCACCATACTGCGGCTGTTCCGCAACTACCGTCCGCTGCCGTTTTTTGGATTCTTTGCTGCAATTTTGATGCTGCTTGCCTGCGGATTTTTCATTCCTGTGCTCACGACCTATGTGCACACCGGACTCGTTCCGAATTTTCCAACGCTCATCATCTGTGGCTTTGCCGCGATTGCTGCACTGCAGGCTTTTTTCTCCGGTCTGATTTTGAATACGATCGGTCAGAAAAACCGGCAGGATTTTGAGTTAAATCTGTACCATGCAATGCGCAATGAACTTCACGAAAAGGAAGAAGAGCTTCATGACTGAACAAAAGAAAGATATTTTTGACCGTATCATGGAACTGCCGGGGCTGCGTGTATTCCAGCCCCTTTACCGGAAACAGAAAGAGGCACTGTTATACCTGTTTTTTGGCGGACTGGCATTCGTCCTGAACATCGCGGTCTTTGCACTGCTGTCAAATGTATTTCATCTCGATCCGCTCCTCGGCAATGTCATTTCCTGGATCCTCACGGTACTGTTCGCTTTTTACACAAACCGCATCTGGGTCTTTCAGGCTCCGACTGCAACCAAAAAAGAGTTCTTCCAGCAGCTTGCGTCCTTCTTCTCCGGAAGAATCGTGACACTGCTCATCGAAGAACTCCTTCTTGGCATCTTTATCACCTGGCTGCAATTTCCGGAAATCCCGGTGAAAGTCGTTGCACAGGTCGTTGTGATCGTATTGAATTACGTCATCAGCAAATTATTTATTTTTCATTCCAAATAATGCTTTCACCCACTCCAGGCACGCCAGATCCGTCAATCCCGCGCCATGTCCTCCGGAATAAATATGGTGTGTCACCTGCTCCGCTGCGCCCTCACAGGCGTATGCTTCCCGCAGCTGTTCCACCTGCGGTGTGACATTGCCCAGACCGGATGCGCCATTCAGATGATCCACCTTGCCGCTCTCGATAAAAATCGGGTGCGGCGCACAGATTGCTGCTACATCGCACATATCAAACCAGCGCCACAGTCCCGGCACATAGTTGCAGGTGCAGTTTTCCGGCATGTTCAACAGCGATTCTTTTACACCGTAAAAATAGCCGCTTGTAAAGCAGGCATCGATTTCCGGGTGCAGTGCCGCCAGATACAGCGCCATCATACCGCCGCCGGAATGTCCTCCTGCAATCAGTTTTTCTCCTTCGTGCATGTCTTTCTTTGCGAACTCCAATGCCACCGAAAAATCATACGCATTCATCGCCGCGATGCTTGTTCCCATTGCGATTGCCACACGACCCTGCTCATTGTGACTGCATGTGAATGCCACATCTGCGCTCCAGCCCTGATTGCGTTTCTCTCTGCGCAAGCCGATGCCCCGCGGCTCCGGAATTACAACGCGGATGCCCGCCTCTGCCAGCTGTCGCACGAGACTGCCGGTCTTCGGTGTCTCCCCGCCAGCTTTCCACGCCTCGATGCGGCTCTGGTGCGATCCTGCGATCAGCTGCGGATAATCCGGGTGCTCCAGATAAGACAGCATACCTGCGCCATGTGCAGGCAAAAATAATACCGTTCCTGCGCCCTCTGCGGGCTGTTTCGGCTCCAATACTGCCGTCGGCATATAAGTCTCCGGTTCCGTCGTCAGACGGTAAATTTTCTCCACATACGCGCCGCAATCCCGTTCTGAGAGCAGCACCGGATCCATCGGTGTCCGCACAAATACCTCATCTGCCAACAGCTCTTTTAGCTTCTGAAAAGCCTCCTGCTGCCACGCGGCAAATACCTCCGGGGACTGCGTCTGCATCCGCAGTGTTCTGCCGGTGCGCGAAAACAGCGCATCAAAATTCTTTTCTAATGTCTCATACTGAAAGTCCATAGTAATCTCCATTCCGGAGCGCCTTGCGCGACGGGGCGACAGAAAGTCGTGCATACGAGTTTCTGTCTGCCATAAACACCATGTTTGTGACGCTCCGGCACAAACTGGATGGGTGAAAAAAAGCGCATCAGTGGCTTTTTCACACTATGACCCTCCTCTGCTATCTTTTCTTATTATTCTGCCGATGCCCTCTTTCGTCAAGCATTATTTTACCGCGCTGTCCATTGCACCGCGAACAAAATATTTTTGCAGACACATTCGGTTCCAGTTATGCTATAGTTATACTGTTGCTATTCTTTTTTAACTTTTATTCTTTCTTACGCACGAAACTGCGCTATTTTTCTGTTTCGTAGATTGGAGTATCTCATGCAAATAAAATCCGTTGCTCTTCTCGGTGCCGGTGCTGTCGGCTCCTACCTCATCTGGGGACTGTCCCAGCGAAATGATATCCGCTTCGGTGTCGTTGCGGAAGGCGATCGTGCCGCACGTTTGCAGCAGCATGGCTGCACCATTAACGATACTGTTTATCATCCGGCTGTCTGGTCACCGCAAGAAGCTCACGATGTGGACCTGCTCATCGTTGCATTAAAATACGGTTCTCTCGCTGGCGCAATGGACACGATTCGCGCCGTTGTCGGACCGCACACGACCGTCATGAGTCTCATGAACGGCGTGGACAGTGAAGACCTGATTTCCGATGCAGTCGGTTCCGAGCATGTTCTTCATTCTCTTATCAAAGTGGCTTCCCGCCGCACAGCAGACGGCTGCCGCTTCAATCCGGAATCCACGATTGGCATGATCTTTGGTGAACTTTCCGCTCCATTTGACAGTGAGCGTGTGCAGGCAATCCGTGCTCTTTTTGATAGCACTGGTTTGCACTATCGCTGCACCGAATTTATTCGCGAGGAAATCTGGAGCAAGTTCCGTCTGAATGTATGCAACAATCTGCCTCAGGCAATCCTCGGTGCTGGTGTCGGCTGCTATCAGGACAGCACACATATGGCCGCCATTCGCGAAGGACTTCGCGCAGAACTGGAAGCCATTGCCGCTGCAAAAGGCATTGATCTGAACAAAGCAGATGCCGAGTCTGGACATGGCTGCGCCGTACCGCCCACTGCCCGCTATTCCACGCTGCAGGATCTCGATGCTGGTCGCCACACGGAGATCGACATGTTCTCCGGCGCATTGATGCGCATGGGCAAAGAGCTGGGCATCCCCACGCCGTACAACGAATTTACCTACCATATGATCAAAGCCTTGGAGGAGAAAAATGATGGACGGTTTGATTACGAAGACAAAAATGCGTCCATCACATTTGCGAAGTAACCTATGAACTATCAGAATATCACCGAAGGGCGGTTTCTCGACCGCCCGAATCGTTTTGTTGCACACGTTCAAATCGATGGCGTTACACATACCGTGCATGTCAAAAACACCGGACGCTGCAAAGAATTGCTGCTGCCCGGTGCTTTGGTTCGTCTCGAACGATCCGACAATCCGAATCGCAAGACGCTGTATGATCTTGTCGCTGTCTTGAAAGAAGGGCTTGGCTGGGTCAATATCGACAGTCAGGCTCCAAATTATGTCGTAAAAGAATGGCTGGAGACACAGCATTTTGATCTCCTCAAGCCAGAATATACTTACGGAAATTCCCGCGTTGACTTTTATATGGAACGCGGCGATCAAAAATATTTGTTAGAAGTCAAAGGCTGCACACTGGAAGTGGATGGCATTGGCTATTTTCCCGATGCGCCCACCATTCGCGGTGTGAAGCATTTGCGCGAGCTGACACAGGCGCAGTCTGCCGGTTATCAGTGCGCAGTCGCCTTTGTCATCCAAATGCCCGGCATTACCGAGGTTCGCGCGAATATTTCCACCCAGCCGGAATTTGGCGCTGCATGGAACGATGCTGTAAAAGCTGGTGTGAAGATCCTGTTTCTGCCCTGCTCTATTGGCCGCGACACACTCTCGATTTCAACGGATACCCCCGCATTTTAACACTATATCCGCTCTAACAATTCCTTCAAAAACATCCATTCCCGCAGGGTAGACGATACCTGCAGACGCTCCTTCGGAGAATGAAAATACTGCGCTGTCGGTCCAATAGAAATGGCATCCAACTCCGGCTTCGCCTGCAGGAAGAATCCACATTCAATGCCCGCATGCACCACGACCGGCTTCAATTCCGTTCGAAATGCTTCCCGATAGGTGCCCATCGCCAGCCTCCGCAAGGGCGAATCGCTCCGATATTCCCACGGCACATATGCTGCAAAAAACTCGCACGTTCCGCCGAGCAAATCTGCCAGACACAGTACCTTCTGTCGAATTGCTTCGATGGTGGAGGCATACGCGCCACGCGCTTCCGCTGTCAATACCAGCTCCGTCTCTTCTGTCCGCACAATGCCCAGATTGTTGGAGCTTTCCACCGTTCCCGGAAATGTTCCATTCATCTGCTGGATTCCATCCGGGAATAAAGTCAGCGCCGCCAGAACCTTCTCACTGGACTCCGTCGTGTAGCAAATTTCTGCATCACCGACTCTGCTTACTTCGCCAGTCACAGCTTCTACGTAATTCCACTTTTCTGCCTCACAGCAATCCGACTCCTTTGTACCTGTCTGTACTTGTACATGCAGCCACTTTGCAGTCGTTTCGTATTCTTTTTTCCACTGCTGCTCCAGCTCGCTCCACAGTTGTTCGCAGGCTTCTACATCTGTTTCCGCAATCGCAAACACCGTGCCGGCTTCTCTCGAAATTGCCAGTCTCGATGTTCCGCCGGTGAACTCCACGATCCGCAATCCATGTAAATTTTCTTTGCAGCTCTGCAATCCTCGCGCCAACAGCGCAATCGCACTGCCGCGCCCCCGGTGAATATCCTCACCGGAATGACCGCCTTCCAGACCGGAGATTGTCACTTTCATCGTCTGAAAACCGGCTGGAATCGGCTCCTGCACAAGCGGCACTCGCATCTGCATGCCCGTTCCGCCGCAGGCACCGCACAGCACCTCGTTTTCCACAGACTGATCCAGATTGATGAGCCTTTTCCCCAAAAGCCGACTCCAATCCACATTGGCGGCACCCGCAAATGTGGATTCCTCCTGCACCGTCAGCAACGCTTCAATCGGCGGATGCGACAGCGTTTCATCTGCCAGCACCGCCATAATATATGCCACACCGATGCCGTCATCTGAGCCAAGCGTCGTCCCGGCGGCCGACGTCAGCCAATCCCCTTCCATCCGAAGCGGAATCGGATCCGTCTCAAAATTATGCGTGCTCGTCGAATCCTTCTCGCACACCATGTCCAGATGCGCCTGCAAAATCACCGGCTCCTCCGACTCTCTGCCCGCAGAACCCGGCTTCTTAATAATCAAATTCCACACCGCATCCTGATACGCATCCAGCCCTCGCTCCCGCGCCCAATTCAGCAAAAAATCACTGACCGCCTTCTCTTTGCCAGAATCCCGTGGAATCTCCGCCAACTGTGAAAAATAAAACAGCGGCGCCTCCGTCTGATCATTGTGAAACATAACAACTCCATTTCTATGAATCTATGTCGTATTGCGCTGCCAGCGGTTTGAATGTTATTGCGAGCATTTCATTCAAACTGCGGCAATTAAAGCAACTGGGAAGTGTAGGAAATGCACATGTTATGCAGAACATTATACATATCCGATACTAACCGCGAAAATTAAAAATCCGCACGCGATCACCGCCCAGATTCCCCACAGCGGCGCCAGGAATTTAAACCACTTTTTATACGGAATATGGCAGATTGCCAGCGCTGCCATCAATTCTCCACTGGTCGGCGTAATAACATTTGTGAACGCATCTCCGAACTGGAATGCCAGCACAGAGGTCTGTCTCGAAATGCCAAGCAGGTCCGACAGCGGCGCCATGAACGGCATCGTGATCGCTGCCTGTCCGGACCCGGACGGCACGAGGAAGTTCAGGAGATCCTGCAGCACGAACATACCGCAGGCGCTTACTTTTGCGGATAATCCCTGCAATACATTGCCCATTGCATGAATGAGCGTATCCAGGATATGTGCGTCTGTCATGATCAGTGTGACAGAATTACACATACCGATGATAAGTCCTGCCCACAGCAATCCCTTGCAGCCTTCCACAAACTGATCTGCAAAGTCGTTGATATTCATTTTTGCGATGATACCGATCAGAATTGCCACGATCAAAAAAATTGCAGACATTTCATCAATATAAAATCCCAGCTTGATGACACAAAATGCAACCGTCACAAAGCCCAGTGCAAAAACGATCAGCACCAGCTTCTGTCTGACGGTCATTTTCTGGATCTCATCCAGATTCAGCTTTTCTGCGTACAAATGGTCCACTTCCGCCATTGTATTTTTTTCCGGATGCTTGCGGATTTTGCGGACATGCAGCATCAAAAAGATGGAGGTTGCGGTTGCCAGCACCACATACACAGCAATACGCATCGGCAGTCCTGAAAACAGCTGCAATCCTGCGATACTCTGTGCAACACCAACTGTAAATGCATTTGTCATACCGCTGGCATAGCCAATGGCAGAGGAACAAAACAGTACAGAAACTGCCGTCAGCGAGTCGAATCCCGCTGCCACACACACGACATACATCAGCGGCAAAAATGCCAGATATTCTTCACAGCACGCTGCCGTTGCGGATACCAGTCCAAATACAAACACACACACCGGAATCAGCAGCAGCTCTCTGCCTTTCATCTTGATGACAAGATTCGACAGACCTGCCTTCAGCGCTCCTGTTGCTTCTACAATCTGAAACGTGCCGCCGATGATCATCAAAAAGAAGATGACGTACGCTGCCTGCTGCAATCCCAGCGTAAAAGACTTGAAGACATCGAACACTCCGACCGGATTTGACTCAATGTAGTGAAAGGAATTGACATCGATCACATCATAGCCTGTCGCTTCGTTTGGAATTCGGTCAAATGATCCCGCCGGAACAATGTACGTTGCGATCGCCGCGATCACAAGGATTGCCGCCAAAATAATCATTGGGTTGATTGGCTTTTTCGCCGTTATTTCTTGGTTTTCCATATAATTTTCCTCGTATTTTCTATGTTTGCTGCAACCGTTTTCCCCTCAGGCTACAGCAGATGTTCCTAATTATAATACACCCTTCGGAAAATGAAAAGATTGAAGTACCATTCTTTCCAATTCCTTTGCCGCAATGCTGAGAGATTGTCCCTTTTTCTTGATCATCACGATGTCTCTCTGGGGAATTTCTTCCAAAAGATCGATCACTTCCACCTGATATCCTCTGTCCAGGAATTCCTCCGGCACAAATCCGATACCCAGATCTGCTTCCACCAGAGGCAGGATCTGATCCGATGTCACCGCTTCCACTGCCGGACGCAGCGGCACGCCGTAGTTGGCAAATACCTGCGAGTAAAATAAACGGGTCGTTGTCCCCTCCCGCAGTGAAATGATCGGATGATCCCCTAATTCACTGAACGAAACTGGGCGATTCAACAAATTTTTAAAAGATGGTGCACATACTGCGACTTCCCGCACTGACCGAACAACCGTCTCCACGACCGTATTCGGATGAGTCGTGATCGGTGTCGTCACGAAGGCAATATCCGCTGTACCATTTCGCAGCTCTGTGATTGCCTGAGGTGTGGAATCATTACCAACACGGATCTGAATGCCGGGGTGTAATTTTCGATATTCTTTCAGTATTGGAAGCAGCAGGCACCGCAGCGCTACCTCACTGACAGCGATATAAATACTTCCAGACTCCAGATTTTTGCTGGCATTGAGCTCCGTCTCACCCATCTCAATGTGCTCGCAGGCAATCTTGATATGGTGATATAACCGCTCACCCTCCGGTGTCAGCTTCATGCCTCGATTCGTCCGTAAAAACAACGGACATCCCAGCTCACTCTCCAGATTTTTGATTGTGCGGGTCAGATTGGGCTGATTGCTCAACAACAATTTCGCAGCCTGAGACAGGCTTCCATACTTTGCGACATAATAAAAAGCCTTGTAGTAATCATAACTAATATACACGTTTTCGCCTCCTTTGCCATATCAAATTAACATAGTTTTATATATCTAATATGTATTTTACTCTTAAAATTGCTGGAAGTATAATATATCCACCTTGGGAAGTCAAGTTTTTTCCGATCTTCCCAAGCATTTTACAGAAAGGAGCTTGTATATGAGTAAGAAAAAACGCACGATTTTTTTAACCGTCTGGATCGCTCTGATGGCACTTACTCTGATCGGCGCTTTTGCAATCGGCGGAAGCGGTGAATCAGAATCCATCAAAGTTGTCATGCGGGATGCGGTACTCCACGGAAGCAACAAAATCAGCCTGTTTGGTCTCAAAGATGTTAACCCGGCGCTGATCTCCGCAATGGCCGTCTCCGCTGGTCTGCTGATCTTTGCAGCGATCGTCCGGATCTTTGTCATCCCACGATTCAAGATGGTTCCGGGAAAGTTTCAGCTTGTTTTGGAGCAGCTTGTCGGATTTTTCGATAACCTCGCCAAAAGCAACAGTCCCCGCAGAAATTCCTTTTTGGGAGCTTACATTTTTGCGGCGGGCGTTTACATATTTATTGGAACCCTGTTTGAACTGTTCGGGCTTCAGGCTGTTACAACCACAGGATCCTCAATTACACTGCCCGCACCCCTGTCTGACATCAACGCAGCCATTGCACTTGGCTGCCTGTCTTATCTGATCATCATGTCCGGTGGTATTGCAGGAAACGGTGTAAAGGGAATCGCACTGACCTTAAAAGATTTCTCGTTACCGATTTCCATGAGCTTCCGTCTGTTCGGCGCACTGCTGAGCGGACTGCTGGTCACAGAGCTGGTTTATTACTACATCAGCCTGAGTTTTGTACTGCCTGTCGCAGTTGGTGTCATGTTCACATTGCTGCACGCATTGATCCAGACATACGTTCTGACCATGCTGACCGCACTGTTCTATGGTGAAGTGACCGAACCTGCCAAAAAGAAACAAAAGAAAAAGAAACTGGCTACATCAAACAACTAAATTTATTTGGAGGAAAAAGCTATGAAGAACAACAAGAAAAGACTGATCGCCATGATTACCCTTGCATTACTGATCTGCACATTCTGCAGCATAACCGCATTCGCTGCTTCTGATACAACTACCGCAGAGGCTGCAACCACCGCTGTTGCAGCTGCCGCTGATAACTCCACCGGCTTCAAGGCACTTGCCGCCGGTCTTTGCGTTGGCCTGGCTGCTGCATTCGCCGGTATCGGTATGGGTATTGCGATCGCAAAGTCCTCAGAAGGCATTTCCCGTCAGCCCGAAGCAGAAGGTAAGATCCGTACTAACCTGATGCTGGGTCTGGTCTTCATCGAGACTGCGATCATCTATGCCCTGATTATTGCAATTCTGATCATCTTCGTACTGTAAGGAGACTACCATGAACGTACCGTTAAATATTGACTGGCAGCAGATCCTGTTGCATTTGTTCAATTTCCTGATCCTTGCCGGTGGACTGTATCTGTTGTTATATAAGCCGGTCAAAGCATTTATGGAAAAACGAAATGCCTATTACGCAGATCTCGATGCTGCCGCAAACAAGAAAAATGAGGACGCAGAAGCCACAAAGAAGCAGTATCAGGATCGTCTGGAAGCTGCGGAAGTGGAAATCAGCAGCATGAAAAAGCAGGCTGCTGATTCTGCAAAGAAGACCGAAAAAGAGCTTCTTGCTCAGGCAAAGGAAGAGCGTCGTGCCATTCTTGAAAAAGCAGAAAAAGAAGCCGCTGCCGAAAAGCAGAAAATTCTTGCTTCTGCAAATAAAGAGATCGAAGCGATGGTATCCGATGCCGTTGACAAATTGCTCACCGCAAACGGAACCGATTCCCTCGATGACTTCTTAGACAAAGCAGAAAAGGAGGATTGACCATGACAGATCATGAAATCAGAAAGATTGAAGTCGAAGCCTACCTTTACAGCAAAACCGAACCTACTGAAGAGCAGAAGACGCGTCTGACTGCTTTTCTGGAAAAGAAATATCAGAAAAATGTTGGTCTGACCTGGAAGCAGGATGACAGTGTCAAAGATGGTTTCCGCATCGAAGTCGGCACTGCCGTCTACAAATGGAATCTCGATCAGATCTACGATTGGAGCAGCGCCGGTAAGAGCAAACAGCTGAAGGAGCAGATTTCCGAAGCCATCCGCTCTCACAGCGATGTCATGTCGATGATCCGTCAGACCATCGACGATTTTGAGCCGGTTCCACACGCAGATGAAGTCGGCACTGTCCTGACCGTCGGAGATGGTATCGCCACCGTCAGCGGTCTGGGCGAAGCCGAATATGGCGAGATCTTGTTATTTGAATGCGGCATCAAGGGAATGGTTCTGGATCTGCAGGAAGATGAGATCGGCTGCGTTATCTTTGGTGATGAAAGTGAGATCGTAGAAGGCAGCACCGTACAGCGTACAAAGAAAATGGCTGGTATCCCCGTCAGTGATGCTCTGCTCGGCCGTGTCATCAATGCACTGGGCGAGCCGGTGGACGATGCAGGCGATATTCCTGCAGATGACTACTATCCCGTTGAAAATCCCGCTCCCGGCATTATCGACCGTCAACCGGTCAACAAGCCGATGGAAACCGGTCTTCTGGCAATCGACTCCATGTTCCCCATCGGCCGCGGCCAGCGTGAGCTGATCATTGGCGACCGTCAGACCGGTAAAACTGCCATTGCGCTGGATACGATCCTGAACCAGAAGGGCAAGGATACGATCTGTATCTACGTTGCTATCGGACAGAAGGTTTCTTCTGTCGCACAGCTGGTAGAAAATCTGCGTCGCCGTGGTGCTATGGATTACACCATCGTCATCAATGCCACTGCAAGTGATTCCGCAACCTTACAGTATATCGCTCCTTACGCCGGATGCGCAGTGGGTGAATATTTTATGAACAAAGGCAAGGACGTTCTGATCGTTTACGATGATCTGTCCAAGCATGCAATCGCTTATCGTACCCTGAGCCTTCTGTTGGAGCGTTCTCCGGGTCGTGAAGCTTATCCCGGTGATGTCTTCTACCTGCACTCCCGTCTGCTGGAGCGTTCTGCACATTTGTCAGATGTCCTTGGCGGCGGCAGCATGACCGCACTTCCCATTGTTGAAACACAGGCGGGCGATGTTTCCGCTTACATTCCGACAAACATCATTTCCATTACCGATGGTCAGATCTTTCTGGAAAGCGATCTGTTCCACTCCGGTCAGCGTCCCGCTGTCAACGTCGGACTGTCCGTTTCCCGTGTCGGCGGTGCGGCTCAGACAAAGGCAATGAAAAAAGCTGCCGGTGCGATCCGTCTGGATCTGGCGCAGTATCGTGAAATGGAAGTCTTCATGCAGTTCTCCAGTGACCTGGATGAGACAACGAAAAGACAGCTGCGTTATGGACAGGGATTGATGCGTCTGCTTCGTCAGCAGCAGTATCATCCTTACAAACAGCAT
Organism: uncultured Cuneatibacter sp.; assembly: GCA_934234215.1. GTDB lineage: Bacteria > Bacillota > Clostridia > Lachnospirales > Lachnospiraceae > CAKQHB01. The sequence goes on along the minus strand of CAKQHB010000006.1, from coordinate 48,418 downwards.
GAGCAGGTTCTGCTTCTGACCGCCGCATTGGGACATGCATTCCTCGATGTTCCGGTCGATAAGATCCAGCAGACAAGCCGTGCTCTTCTGGACGCCGCTGCTGCCGATCTTTCGGAGCTGTGTCAGAAAATCGATCAGACCGGTGAAACCACCGAAGAAGACCGTAAGACATTGTTAGACTATGCTGTGAAATTTGTTCAGAAATCAGAAAGCTGAGGCACTGCGATATGGCAAACACAAAGGAATTAAAGGACCGTATCAAGAGTGTGCGTGATACACAGAAAATCACAAATGCCATGTATCTGATCTCTTCCACCAAGATGCGCAAGGCAAAGGCGGAGCTGGATCAGACACGGCCGTATTTTGAAGCATTGAAGACTGAAATCAAGCGAATCTTCCGCACCGTCGGAGATGTTCAGAGCCGTTATTTTTACCCCGGAGACGGCGAGCCGGCACTGAATGGCACTTATGCGTGCCTCGTCATCACAGCGGACAAAGGGCTTGCCGGCATGTACAATCAGAATGTCATCAAAGAGGCGGAGCATATGCTCTCTGTGCATCCGGACACAAAATTATTTGTTGTCGGAGAATACGGTCGTCAATATTTTGCCCGTCATAAAATCCCGGTAGAGCGCAGCTTTCTGTACACCGCGCAGAACCCGACAATGCAGCGTGCCCGCGAGATCAGTACACAGCTGCTGGAGCTTTATGACCGCGGTAAGGTGCAGAAAATCTACGTTCTCTATACCGATATGAAAAATGGAATGTCCGAAGAAGCGAAGTTAGAGCGTCTGCTGCCGTTCCATCGAAAAGTTTTTGCTTCAAATCAGACGGAAAAAGCCGTTAAAACACCGTTTGAATTTACACCGTCTATCAATGTTGTTCTGGATAATATCATTCCGAGTTATGTCTCCGGTTACATCTACAGTGCGCTGGTCGATAGTTTTTGCAGTGAGCAGAACGCCCGTATGTCTGCCATGAATTCCGCCGGTCAGAATGCAGACAAGATCCTTGCAGAGCTTTCCGTGGAATACAACCGTTTGAGACAATCCGCCATCACGCAGGAAATCACCGAGATTTCTTCCGGTGCAAAGGCGCAGAAGCGGAAATTAAAGAAAAAAGAAAATGAGGAGGTGTGTGCCCTGTGAGTACCCATGAGAAGATTTACGGAAAAATCACGGCAGTATCCGGACCCGTTATCGACTGTCAGTTCGCAGCCGGACATCTGCCGAAGATCAAAGAAGCCCTGAGCGTATCGGTAAAGGGCGAAACAAGAATTATGGAAGTTGCACAGCACATCGGAAAAGACAAGGTGCGCTGTATTTTACTGGGAGCAAGTGAAAATCTCGCCCGCGGCATGGAAGTCGCAGCAAACGGCGAAGGTATTCAGGTGCCGGTGGGCGATCACACCCTCGGTCGTATGTTTAATGTTCTGGGCACGCCCATTGATGGAGAAGGCGCCCTTCCTGAAGATACCGAGCATTGGGGCATTCATCGAAAAGCTCCCGGATTTGCGGAGCAGCAGCCCGTTGCAGAGATTCTGGAAACCGGTATCAAGGTCATTGATCTGCTGGAGCCGTATCCAAAGGGCGGCAAGATCGGTCTGTTCGGAGGCGCCGGTGTCGGCAAAACCGTTCTGATCCAGGAACTGATCCACAACGTTGCAATGGAGCACGGCGGCTACTCTGTCTTCACCGGTGTCGGTGAGCGTAGCCGTGAAGGTAATGACCTTTGGAATGAAATGCGGGAAAGCGGCGTTTCTGATAAGACCGCTCTGGTATTCGGACAGATGAATGAATCTCCCGGTGTCCGTATGCGTGTTGCTCTGTCTGGTCTGACGATGGCAGAGTATTTCCGTGACGTACAACATAAGGATGTCCTGTTGTTTATTGATAATATATTCCGTTTCGTTCAGGCGGGCAGCGAAGTTTCTACCCTGCTTGGACGTATGCCCTCTGCCGTTGGTTATCAGCCGACACTGGCAGAGGAAATGGGCGCTCTGCAGGAACGTATCACTTCCACAAAGAGCGGTTCCGTAACCTCCGTACAGGCAGTCTATGTTCCTGCCGATGACCTGACAGACCCCGCTCCGGCAACGACCTTTACTCATTTGGATGCCACCACCGTCCTGAGTCGTAAGATCGCAGAGCAGGGTATCTATCCGGCTGTTGATCCTCTTGCCTCTACTTCCAGAATTCTGGAAGCTGACATCGTCGGTCAGGAACATTATGATGTCGCCAGACGCGTACAGGAAGTCCTTCAGAAATACAATGAACTGCAGGATATCATTGCCATCCTTGGTATGGACGAGCTGAGTGAGGAAGATAAGCAGGTCGTTATGCGTGCAAGAAAGATCCAGCGTTTCCTCGCACAGCCGACCCACGTTGCCGAGAAATTCACCGGCATCCCCGGCATTTATGTGCCGCTCAGTGAGACCATCCGCGGCTTCCGCGCGATTCTGGACGGCGACATGGACGACTATCCGGAAGCAGCCTTCTACAATGTCGGCACCATTGACGATGTTAAGCGCCGTGCCGAAGAACTGAAGGCAGAAGCATAAGAGGAGGCAATCGACCATGAGTACATTTCGTGTCCACATCTTAGCGGCTTCCCACACATTTTATGATGGCGAGTGCGAGTCACTCGTCATCCCCACCCCTCGCGGGCAGTACGGCATCCTCGCCGGGCACAGCAACGTCATCAGCGCCATCGTCCCCGGCACCATGTCCTACCGCATTCCAGGGGAAGAAACCAAAATCGCCGCAGTTTCCTCCGGACTGATCAAAATCGAGAATAACGAAGTCCTCGTCCTCGTAGACAGCGCTGAGCGTCCCGAAGAGATCGACGCCAACCGCGCAAAAGAGGCGGCCGATGCCGCCAGAGAAGCACTGCTGCAAAAGCAAAGCATCCGCGAATACCGTACCGCGCAGACAAATCTGGCGCGTGCGATTGCGAGACTGAGAGTTAAGGGCAGTAGTAATCTTGGAAAATAAAATTGGGTTAAAAAAAGAAGTGGCATTCCGTTGCGAATGTCACTTCAACTTTTACTCTTTCTTCATTCTATCTAAAATTAAGTCTTTAATCGCCTCATTTAAATACGCCGGATTCAGCTTCCTCTTTGCATATGCCAAATAAGTATCTTTCGTCTCCTCGATTAAAACAGCTGTAAAAAAGCGTTCCCAGCTAAAATAGTCTTTGCTTTCCACATACTCTGATGGATTTTCTATTATTTTATCTACAGAGCTGCTTTTCAGTACTCCTGCTGACAAAATCAACCACTCGAATGACTCTGGAAGATACAATGCTGCATTTTTTCTTCCGGAAATAAGCTGCACTACCTTGTCCATCTCTGATCCAAATGCTGCCCCATCTGCTATTACCAATACTTTTTCGTCCTTATGCAGATTCAGGAAATGAAAAACATTTGACTTTCCATTCATTGGCTCACATTTTAGACCGTTTTCTCTGCATACAGAATCAAAAAATTGATATCCGGAATTACTGTCCTCTGTAAGGATCAGTTTCGGATTCACTTCTTTTCCGTAAGTTTCCGCACCGTACAGATGATAAAACTCTTGATAGCACTGCTTCAACGCGCCATATTTTCCAGATGTCCGAATCCCGTAAATTTCTTCCACACTATAAGGCAATGCTGGCAGTCCTTCTCGTGTCACAATCACATAATAGTTATCCGTTGCCTGGATTGCCTCTGCAAATTCTGTTGTCTTTACGAACTCATTTCCTTCATCAATAAAAATAATGCTATCCGAAATTCCGCCAAGTAATTCCTTCCACAGTGCACCTTCCAGCACATAGCATTTTTTATCACACTGTAATTCCACAGGAGTTCCCGATGGATTATTTACATACTCCCGAATCATATCTACAAGCGTTGTTTTTCCTGTCGCACTGTCTCCACGGATGATTGTCAGATTGCGGCGAAGTTCAAAATCATATTTTAAACGCTTTGTCGAAACAACAACTCGATATTTTCCCTTCATTATGCGGCTCCTCCTGTCAAACAAACTCCCCTGCGATTGGCACCAATTCCTCCATAGAATGTACAATCTGATTCGTATTCAGAATCCGAACTGTAAACGGCTCCGTTCCGAATTTCATCAGATGTCTGAGATTGATTGTTCGATCTTCTAGCTCCGCAATTTTCAAAAGCCATTTTGCACAGTTATCGCCGCAAGTTGACGCATTAAAAATTTTCTCTTTCTCAAACTTAACCAGAATCAGTGTTTTTACACCGCCCGATAATCCGGTGGGCGGAATCTTTCCCAAAATCGGACTATCGATCACACCACTATCTAACACCGTCGATTTGTCTATATCCTGAATCATTTCTTTTACAAACGGATCTACAATCCATTCGTCCTCGTAATCATATTTAAAATAAGCCGCTGTATTGTATACCGCTTCTTTCATATCTCCATAAAAAATATTCAGCATATGATTCCGCACCCTTCTTCTCTATTTTTTAGTACACTAATGTTGCACTGTATTATTTTATCCTACTTTTCTTCTTAGTACAATCATTTCCCAGAAAACCACACTTTTTCTCACTTTTAAACTTTCAATAATATTTTTATTTTGTTGCCATAGCCACAGATTATTGATAATAATGTTGCTATACTGTATAAAGATCAAAAACTTAGTTAATCCTAACATTATTGAATCGGAAGTCTCGTGTCAAACACATTCACTTCCAGAAGGAGATTTCTATGTACACGCAACCGACTCTTTTCGATTTTTCATGAGACTTGCGAAAAGCACGGGATTCTGCATCAGCCAGAAGAGTGCTTTCAGTATTTAAGAGAACTGCCTGCTTTATAACGTGTGCGTTTTCCTGTGTTCTTTACGTCACTGCGAATCGCCATTCGCGAAAACGTGCCTACGGCGATTCGCAGCTATAAAAAGATTGCAGGAAAATACACACGTTATGCCGGGCAGTCCTTTTTGACTTTTATATGTATAGCGGCGTTTACTCCGCTCCCTTCAATACCTCCACCATATCCAGCTTCCGGATCCGCTTTGCGAACAGATAGCTCACCAGCACGGACACTCCCAGCACGAGGATTCCGGAGATGATGTAGCAGCCTGCCGGAATGATCAGATTGTAGTCAAAGTTGTCTCCGTTGCTGTTCATCATGGCGTTAAAGGTTATCCGTCCAAACGGTGCGCCGAGGATGATTCCAATTAACGACAGCCAGAGGTTCTGCACACTGAGGATCTTGCGGATCTGTCCGGACTGGAAGCCCAGCACCTTCAGCGTTGCAAATTCCTTCTCCCGCTCGTAGAACGACAGATTTCCGGAGTTATACAGTACCACCACAATCAGGATCACGGAGAATCCCACCATCATAAATACCATAACCTGCACGATTTCCATACTCGTCTCATAGGCATCGATCATTTCCTGACGGCTGTTCATGCCGGTCACATCTGCCCTCTCTTCGTAGGCGCTCAGATCTTCATTGCTCAGAAGCATGGACGGTGTAAAGTCCACATTCTCTGCTTCCAGGTCTTCTCTCAGGTATACGATTCCCTGTGTTTCCGCACTCTGGTAGATGTAGCCAACCGTTGCTTCATGCCATGTGTTCTCTGTATAAATATGCCAGTAGAACATATCGCCTGCCTGCAGGTCCAACTCTTCTGACATCTTGCGGCTCAGACCGACTTTTCCCGGCTCGATGGTAATGACAGACTGCTGGGTATCGACTACATTATACAATCCCTTTCCTTCCAGCACGGTGATCGTCTCTTTCTTTTTCTGATCGGACGTTGCATTCTCTTTCTTCGCCAGTTCAATCTGATCGGTCATCACCAGCTCGCCATCGGTTTCCTCCGCGATGGCATCCATGTCTTCCAGCTTTGCGTCCGCCGATAATTTCAACTCATAATTTGCCGGCTGAACCTTCTCAAAATTCAGTGCTTCCATCTGATCCAGCAACGTATTGCACGCGATGCCATAAACCATGAGCAGCATTCCGATTGCGGTTCCGATCACGCACATAAATGCCCGGAGCTTTCCTCTGGAAATGTCGCGCAGATTGTACTGTGCATTGAAACCAAGGTGTTTCCAGAACGGCAGCTTTTCAAAAATACAGCTTTTACCCTGCTTCGGTGCCGCCGGTCTGAGCGCTTCCGCCGGACGGATCCGCAGAATCTTCCGACAACTGAAATAAGCTGCCAATACGCACACCAGCACAACCGCAAGCGCGATCAGTACATAGCTGATGTCAAATCCGGCATGCAATCCCGGCACGATATAATACTGTGCAAAGATCTCCACCATGATCGGCGCCGACCATACCATTCCCACGACGATACCGACGATACTTCCCAGCAGTGCGACCCACAGACTGTAGTTCAGATAATGCATCATAATCTTGCTCTTTTTCATACCGAGCGCATTCATGGTTCCGATCTGTGTTCTCTGCTTTTCGACAATACGGCTCATGGATGTCGCAATCACCAGAATTGCGATTCCCACAAAGATGATTACAAACAGATAAGAAAAGGACTCATGCTGATCCAGCTCACTGTCCAATCTCGCCAACCCCGGAATCGAATCTTCATCCACCATCGCCGCGTAGTGATTGTCAATGGCTTTTGCGATTTCTTCCTCATGTGACAACGCCTTGCCGTCATTCGTCCGAAGGATCATCTGCGTGTAAGGCATGATCTTCGCCAGCTTTTCGTCTGACATTTTATCGACCACATTGAGGAGCATATCCTGTGTAATATCGTCCACCGTAATGCCCTGTGCGCTCAATTTGTCTAACTGTTCGTCCAGCGCGGTCGTCTCTTCCGCCACTTTCTTCGCCGTGATCTTACCCTGCTCGATCAGATGTGTCACATAATCCCGAATCGGAAATGCATCATAGGACATGTACACAAACGCGATGTGATCCAAATATACATCCGCATCGCCGTCTGCCTGACGATATTCGTATTCTGCACTCTCGATCAGTCCCTTGACCTCTCTTGTGAAAGTGACTCCATTATATTCCACAGTAAAGTCATCGCCTACGTTAATATTCCACAATTTCGCGAAGGCGTTTGTGAGCCAAATTCCACTCGTATCTGCCGGATCAAACTCTGCACCCTCGATCAGATACGGCTGATTTACGATGTCTTCTCGCTCCAGATACAGATCCACCTGCGCTCCGCCGCAATCCGGCGCTGATCCGGTCACAGACATCCGCAGCTGCGCAGAATCTACAAAATCCAGCTCCCGCACATGCTCCAGATCCTCATCCGTAAAGCCTTCGCCGTACATCCACAGCGTTGCGAGGTTGATGTCCTTGTGGAACTGTGCCCGCGCTTTGTGCTGTCCGATTACATGTCCTTCAAATGTACAAAACATTGCCAACGCCAGAAACGCCAGCAAAAAGATCGAGAGAAACTGTCCCCAGTTCGACCGCATCTCCCGCAGCATTTTGCGAACTAACATTACCACTCAACCTCCTTTACAGGAAGTGGATGTTCATTCGTCCGAATCTCCCGAATCTTTCCGTTCTTCATGCGAATGACACGATCCGCACACTTTGCGATGTCTGCATTGTGTGTAACAAGAATGACCGTCTTCTTCTCCTTGCGGCACAGCTCCTGCAGCAATTCCAGCACAACAATACCCGTCTCACTGTCCAGAGCGCCCGTCGGCTCATCTCCCAGAAGGATTTTCGGATTTTTCGCCAATGCTCTCGCAATCGAGACACGCTGCTGCTCACCGCCGGACATCTGCGCCGGAAACTTATCCCGGCAATGATCCAGTCCAACCAGATGCAGCAATTCCTCCGCATCCCGCGCATTCTTTACAATACTCTTCGTCAATGCAATATTTTCATATGCCGTCAGACTCGGCAGCAGATTGTAGAACTGAAAAATAAATCCGATCACATCCGCGCGGTATGCACCCAGCTGCCTGTCATTCATTGCGGACACTTCTTTTCCGTCCACCAAAACCTTTCCCTCTGTCGGCTGATCCATGCCGCCCAGCATATTCAGCACCGTGGATTTTCCGGCACCAGACTGTCCCAAAATAACAACAAACTCGCCCTCGTTGATCTCAAAGCTCACATGATCCACCGCTTTTTGCAAAGCTTCCCCGGATCCATACGTCTTTACGACATCCTGAAATTGTACTAACATAAGTTCTCCTCATTCTGATGCGCCTTCGCGCACATATATTAGCATTTGCTAACAAATTTGTAGCACAATTTTAATTTGAAATCAAGCGTTATCTTTCTATATTTACTTTTCTCCTGTAAGAAGAAAAGAAGCTACACACAAATGGAGGAGATTCCTCATTGTGTAACAACTTCTTTCCTTCTTTTTAGTGGCATTTTACTTTCACAAATGCCACTACATCATCATTTTCTTTCATAATACAATCATCTTGCTTCATTTCCTCAATCGACATCCATCGATACTGCTTTTCACCAATTCGAAATGTCTCGTCCTGCTGCATACTCTCTGGAATGGTACGCATTTTTGCCTGATAAAGTTTATGATTGTAGATTTTATATACTTCATCACTCACAGAATATTTACAGTGCTTCGCCACTGCCACATATTCTACCGGAAGTTCTATTTTCAAAAGTTCTTCTATGTATGCTTCTACATTTTCCAAATTATTGTCTTCACTTCTCACATAAGGGAAAAGCCAACACTTCCAGCGTTCATCATACTTCAGTAAATACTTTTCCTCTGGATTTGTAATTGCAATCAAAGAAAACTCATGCAATGTTCCTGTTGTAATTTCCGCAACCAACTGCATGATTTTATTCAAATCATATTCTGTAAGTTCGCCGATTTTTCGGTCCATATACCATTCTTGAATCTCTACAATTCTGTCAATTCTTGTCCAAGAGGGCTTCGCAAGTCCTGCTTCTTTCCAATCTTCAATTTCAATGCTATATGGATTTTCTGTTTTGTTTTTGCTAGTGACATACATTGCCAAAATCGCAATCGTATCATCATCAATTACGATCGCTGGTCTGCGCTTTTCCTTGTCCTCATCGCTAAAGGGAAAATGTACCCACCAGACTTCCCCAATCTCATACTTTCCCATTCTTCACCATCTCTTGTCTGTATATTTCATCCCACTCATCGTCCTGAACCCACTCATCATCCGGTGGAAGTTCCTCGATTTTTACCACATGTTCAAGAAGCTTATCACGATTCTGATTCAAAAATTGTTTAAAGTCTTGAACCGTCTCAATCTTTTTCATGATAATCTCCTTTCCGTTTCCAAATATAGTTAGTTCATTATACTTGCGATTATGTCCGCTGTCAACAAACTCTATTTGCGTAAAAATGCCGAAAATCCCTTCCTGTTCGTATTCTCCTCCAGCTTTGTCTCCAGCACTGTGATCTCTTCCTGTGCTTTCGCCAGCTCCCGCTCCAGCTCCGACCGATTGCGCTGTGCCGTCACCAGCTCTGCCCGCAGCTGCCATGCTTCCTGCTCTCGTTTCTCTGCCAGTTCGCTCAATTCCGCTTTCTCTGTTTTCAGTTTTTCGATCTGGCTCAGCAGACTCTCACACTGCTCTTCCAGCTGCTTCTTTTCGTCAATGAAATGCTGTGAAATGGTCTGATTGTTGTTTTTGCTCAGTATCTGTTTCATAAGGGAGGACTGCTGCTGGATCATGGCGGACTGCTGCTGCAGCACTTCGTTCATGCTTACAACGGTCGTGTCGTAGCCCTTTTTCAGCTCCGCGAGGATCGGTGCCAGCTCCTGCTCCACATAAGCAGACAGATTCGGAGACGACTCCGACATTGTAGGAACCGCTTCACTCTTAGAATCACATGTCGCAGAGCTAACCTGAGACACGCCGGAATCAGCTCTTCTCGCCGCCTCAAAAAATCCCGTGATCTCCGCCTGTTTCAGCCCCATTTCCCGCAGCTGCTCGTACATCCTCAGGACGATTTTTGTACGCTGCAGATCGTACAGCAGGACATTAACACTCTCGGATTTTGTGACAATCCCGGTTTCCAGACAAAAATCGCCCAGATAGACGGCAAGGATTCTACGGTAATTCGATCGTTTTCCGGACGACTCTCCCATAAATTCCAGCACGCGATTCAGATGCACATACTGAAACGGTCTTTGCTCCGCTGCTATTGACCGGATTTCCCCATACCAGCTCTGCAGCTTCTCCTGCTCTTCCTCCGTAAAATGATGCCCCGGCAGGATTTCCTCCAAAATCCATCCTGCTTCTTCGATTTCTCTCTTCTGTACTTCCATAGATGTCTTTTCCTCCTGTTACTTAAAAGCCGTCTTTCCCTGCAAGATATTTTGCAGCACGAACCGCTTTTCTCATGCAGATGGGATCTGTACCTCCTGTTCGATCACAAGTCCGCGCTGCAAAATTGCCGTTTTCAATTCTTCCAGTTCTCCTGCATCCGTCGCTTTCAAAATGCCTCGCGCTTTCTCCCCGATTGGAATTCCATGTCCCAATTCCAGCGCGCGCTCATATTCCTCCACATTCATCCGATAAGGTGTCAGCTTCGGAAATATTCTGTTTTTGTTATATAAGAAAATCCGGATTCCACCGCAATCCATGTCGCCCCAGTGTTCTGTTTTTGTTCTTTCTTCTACCAGTGCCTCTACCTGCTGTAAAAGCAGCACTTCCTTCGGCGAAAAGAATCCATGACAGAACACATACAGCGTATCGTCCCGAAATTTCTGATCTTCGTAATTCGCCTGATTCTCAATCAAAAGAATTCTCCGAATTCCAGCCAGACTTGTCACCCGACAATGCTCCAACGTCTGCGCATTGAGAATCATGCCGTAAGGAAATGCTGCGCCGTCGATTTCCGGCGCTTCTTCGACCTGAATGTGCAGCGGTCCTTTCCATTGCAACGTCTGACTGTAGGAAAGCAGATTGTGCTGCGCCAGTGCCTGATCATCGTTCATTTCTTCTTCGCAGAACGGTGAATATTTTTTCAGGAATCCCACCGCAATTTCCTTGTATTGATTTTCAAATATCTTGGAACCACCCAGCTTTGTCGCGCTGAACGTGCGAATCCACATCGGCTCCTGCAAGTGGGCGATCTCATTCAGACAATCTATCTTTCCGGTCTTTTCCGCTTCTGCGCATACTTTTCCCTGTTTTAAGCTGTCCAGCATATCTGCATAGTACGGCTGCATCCATGCCACATCGGCAACTTCGCTCTGCCGCTTTTCGATCCGCTCAATCAACCGCAGCTGCCTCGCACGCGCATCTTCAATGCCTTCCCGCTCGCACAGCTTTGGAACGACCTCCAGTGAATAATGAATCTCTTTTATATCCGTATTCAGGTTGCGCTCTTCGAATTTAATCAGACCCTCACTCTTTAGCGCTCTCGCCTGTTCTAACAACGTGGGCATTCCACCAATGGCATTGATCATCGCCTGATCTACCTTCGGGTGTCGTTTTCCCGATGCTTCCCCGGCGCGGTATTTCTGCGTGTTTTCTTTTTGGATGATCCACTGTGCCAACGTCACAGCTTCCGGCTCATTCTGCTTCTTTTTGCTCATGCATCCTCGCCCTCTACCATACTCAGATATTGTCCTTTGTCAATATGCATCATCGTGATCTGATTCTGGAACCGGCGGAAGCCGTACACGCTGTCCACATTGCGGATCAGCGACTGCAGACGTTCATCCGGCACGCAGACGATGAGCTGCAGATCCAGCTCGCGCGCATAGTGCAGACACACTTCGCTTCGCTCCTTGTCCATCTTCGAAAATGCTTCATCCAGCAGTACCAGCTTCATCTTGGAATCGCGATTGCTCTGCTGCATATAAAGCATCGCAAATCCTGCCAGCAACGCAACGTATTTCGGGTTCTGACCTTCACCGCCGGAATCTCTGCCAGCCATGTCGTCAACGGGATTTTTGCGGGTCACACCGTTCTCATCCGTCACCTTCTCATACATGCTGAACGTCAGATAATTGCGGTAATCGGCATACTGCTCCATTTCCTGACGACGCTGCTTGAGCTGCGCTGCGTCTTCCTCGCGGGGCGGCATAAACTTCTCCGTCAGCTGCGCGATCTTCTGCTCATATTTCTGATAGAACAGGTCGTCGCCCAGACTGATCTGCCCATCAATGCCCGCATTATCGATCACCTTGCTGTCCAGCTCCTCCGCCATCAGCATGTCATAAAACTGCCCGTTTGCGTTCTGCGCCGGAAGAATCTCGATCTGATAGATACTGTCGGAAAACTTGATCTTCGACAACAGACGATTGATGTCTCGCGCCTGACGATTTGCCGCACGGATATCGCCGTGGATCGTTGCAATGACATTGTCCCGCAGACTGTGGTAGACCTGATCGCACTGCTTCTGGAAATCCGCCTTATACTGTGGCTCGAAATCATTGAGACAATGCTCCAGCTCTTTTGTATACACATCATTTTCTTTTTCCAGACCGGTGAAACCAAATGCCGGATACTCTCGGTTAAATGCAGACCGTGCCTGTGCTCTTTCCGCTTCAGCTGCTTCCAACTGCGTATTCAATCTTTCCTGCAGCTGCACACGGCTGTTCTTGCAACGGCTCCAGGAAGACTGCGCGATCTCTTCCTCCGCCTGTGCTTCCAACTCAGTAGACGGGGTATATTTCTTCTCCTGCTCTTCCAGCGAATTTTTCAGACTGGAAATCATACCCTCAACTTTCCCCTTTGCTTCCGTCTGCTCCAGAATCTTTTTATCCGTGATTCGAAGGACATCCTGACGCTCCGTCATCCGCTCACTCAGTTCCTTCTGCAGCTTCTTCCAACCGGCAACCAGCGTACCGTCCTCCAGCTTGCGAAGCTCCTTTTCCAGCTCTGTCTGCTGTACATAATTGCGCTCCAGCTCTTTTGCTGCGCCGGCAAGCTGCAAGATCTGCTCCGGTTCCTGATTCAACTGTTCAAAGCTCTGCGCTGCCCGCAAACTGCTGATCGTCGCAATGCGCTCTCTCAGATCTTCCTGTAAGACGGTGATCTCTTCCTCTAACTCCTGCAATCTCGCCTTGGAAACCTTCGTTCCGATGCAGGCGCGAACGGTATAATCCTTCTCCCGCAGATGACGGAACAGATAGTTGCTGTAAGAATAACAGTCTGGCGTCACGCCATCCCGCACTTCATTCAATTCTTCCACGGTATGACACTTTTTGATTCGTCCCAAATACCGTTTCAGGCATAGATCCACAAAAGGCTGCGCCGCTTTGACTTCTTCATACAATGTGCCTTCTTCCGCCTGGGGCTGATCCCGCTCGATAGCGGCAGTATTGATCAGGTCAATCTCCTCTTTTTTGATGCGGCGGAACAATCGCGCTGCCTCCAGCGCATATGTCGGCTCCGTTACAAGGCTGTATTTCAGACGACCCATGCGACCTTCGATGGCGTCCTTCCACTCTTCACCGGTGATATCAAACAGGTCCGCAAATACATATACCGCAGCTTTCCTGCCATACTTTGCTTTCAGCTCCTGCTCCAGCAGACTGCGCACCTGCTTTAGCTCCGCACTGTATGGCTTGCGGTCGTTTTTCAGATCTTCCGCAATCTCCTGCTTCTCCTTCAGTTCTGCAGCAGTCTCTCTCCGGCGCGTCTCCTCTTCCTGCAGCGCTTCCTCCACCTGCTCTCTCGCTTCCTTCAGGCGACTCTGCAATTCCTCGCAGCCACTCTCCGTGACCTCGCCTTCCTGAAACCTTGTGATGAGCTGCAGCGCACGGTTGCTCACATAAGACGTTACGATCTCGTCCTCATCCCATTTTTTCAGACCAGCAAGCAGCATGCGCCACTGACGGCTGTTGCCTGCTAACAATTCTCCGACTCTGCGGCAGCTCTCCAGCTCCTGCTTTTTCTGACCGTAATCGCCGCCCTTTAAGTTCGCTTCCACTTCGATACGGGCGTTCTGATCTGCCTCCTGCTCGATGCTGAGCTGCTCCTTCTCCGCCTGCAGACGACTCCGCTGCTCCTCAATATTTTGCAGCTCCTGCTCCCGTCCCTCCAGATGATCCTTTGTATTGCGAATGTCCAGATATTGGACGATCGCATCATTTTTCAGAATGTCTGCCTGCGTTGTCTGCAAACGTACATGGCTGCTCTGTATATCCTGCAGCAGTGTAATGCGATGCTCCAGATCCTCGACTTTTTCCTTGATCTCGCGGTATGCCCCCAGCTGGTCACTGATGGCGGTGATCGTATCTTCCTTGCTCTTCGGGAACATGTAATCCCTTATGAACTGGCTCGTACCATTCGTCATCCGCAACGCGATGGCGCTCTTTTCCATCGTCATCAAACGTCCGGACTCGATGTATCCCAAAATAACATCATACAACGTGTTCAAATACGCTTCTCTGGACGGGTAAATGCGGTTCACATCGCCTCTGCCCCGATTGTCGCCGGACAATTTTCTCTTTTCGATCAATGTCCGCAGCTGCGCGATGGAATACGGCACGCGGTCCACGAGATATTCATCCTCCGGCAATCGTCCGGAATGACTGAACATCTTATAATTGCGGATGTCCGCGTCATTTTTTCCTACCTCAAACGCCATACCAAAGCAAGTATATGCCTTTGTACCGGTGTCCAAAATCTCCAATACGATCTGTGCACAGAAATCCTGCCCGTCACGGTTGTAGCTGCCGTCCTTCTGCGCACCACGCAGATAACTCAGGACACTTCGGCGGTTTTTCGCATCGTCCGCCGCTTTGTTCAGAAAATTGCTGTTTGTACTGCCGTACAGGATGACCTGGATTGCATCCATGACCGTTGATTTTCCGGAACCGCTCTTTCCGCTGAACAGATTCACATATTCATGAAATTCCAGCACTTTGTGACTGATGCCGCCCCAGTTATTGATCAGCATTCTCGTAAAAATCTTCTTCGACTGCTTCACGGTTCTCCTCCTCTCCGGTCTCCTGCAGCTGCGCTGCATCCTCGCGATACTGCTCTGCCAATTCATTGATATCCACCGAGGAACAATACAGATTGATCGTGCTGTACAGATAAATCGGTGTCGTGTCTTCCACATCCTTTACCTCGCCCGGAACGTCGATCATCTGATGCACACGCATAAGATACAACGCGGTCTTCCATTCGCCCGCGGTCAGCTTGTCCGGCAGCAGATTCGTCTCTCTGCCATACCGACGCATCTCCTCCAATGTCGTGATCGGTGCCTGCAAGCCCTCTCCGAGAATTTTATCCCGGTAGATCAGTTTTACTAATAATACGATCAGCGTTGTCGTCAGACTCAAACGCTCCGTCTTCACTCCCTCACCAACGATTCGAAAGACATGCTCCTGCGCATCGTACTTCAATTCACAGTCCAGCACCGACAGATAATCCTCAATAAATCCTCTGTGCTTCATGCACAGCTCAAACATCGGATTGTCCCGCGGTGTCAGTGTCGCCGGATCATATTTTGTCTGCAAAATACAAGTCTGCCGAAACAGTGCGCGAATCGCTTTTCGGACATTTTCTGCCTCTGTGACAGAAAGATTTTCCAGATAACCTACCATTCTTCCTTTCCCCCTTCGATCGTCAATGCCGAGAATGTCAGTCCGGACGCTGTCCGCTGCTCCTCCTCTACCGTAATCTTCTGCGAAGCTGCTTCCTCTGCCCGCTCCGTCGCTTCCTGCCAGACAAAGAACAGCTTTTCCAGATCTTCTACCGATGCGATGCTGTCCGCATCCACATGAAAGACGCCATTTTTCTCATTCTTCTTTCGGAAATCCCGAATCTCTTTTCGGGTATACAACGGTTTCAATACGAAATCGCCCAGATCTTCCTTTCCGGAAGCCGCAGTATCTCCCGCCACCGCAGCCGGCTGAAATTCTCTGCCGCTCTGCTCCTTGTGCTGATACAGACTCTTCTCCGTAATGACACTATACGGCGTGCTGATGCGCATTCGCTCCGCCAATTCTTCTGCAATCTCCTCTCGCTTGTCGCTTCGCGCCAGCAGATTGACCAGTATGATGGTCTGGTCTTCTTCCATACTGCCTTCCTGCAAAATATAGCGAATGCGGGCCGCCGCACGGCTGGCAAATACCGTCTTCTGCTCAATCAATTTATTATAACGGCGCTCCACACGGTCAAACTCCCGCTCAATCTGCACCAGCAGCTCCATCGCTTCCGTGCAGCGATCCATGTTCCGCTGATTGCGCACCGCCTCCAGGGATTCCGGCACCAGCTCTGCTGCCTTTTCCTCAAATTCCTGTTTTCTGCGATCATTTTCCACAAGGTTCTGATCGATCAATTCTTTCACCGCCTCCTTGTAGCGATAAAAGCTGTCCGTGGTCGTCAAAATCGCATATTTCTTGCTGTCGCTGTTATTGATCTCCCGCACCAGCACTTCCTGAATGCCGCGGAATTCCCGCTGTCTCGACAGCTCGTCAAAATAACTGCGCATGCCCTCCTGCATGGATGCCAGCATCTGCACCAGATTGCGGGATGTCTTCCACGCGCTCTTCAAAATCTCCGGATTTTTCTCCCGGTCGGCGTTGTAAGTAAACAGATAGCTGTACACCGCCAGCACGCTCTCCCTCTCGCCGCTGTCCTCCTCGCTGTACAATTTCTGAAACAGCTCCACGAACAACTGGCTGTAATCCGGGAACGAGATCACATAAGAGTTGAGCTTTTCATCGTATTCTTTTTGCAGCCAGCCCCAGTCTTCAAAATGGTTCAGACACACGCCCGCCATGTTCGCTCGCGTCAGCAGACTGCCCTCTTCATCCAGCCGCTCTTCGCTCCAGTCGATTGTCGTCTTCGCCAGCTGTTCATTGATGATCGTCCGCCCCTCTTCCTCCGTCAATCCCAGCACGGAGTAGGAATTGCTGCTCTCCTCGTATAACGCCACCAGAAAACGGATGTAATAATTCATATATTTACTTGCGAAAAGTTTGTAAAACTCTTTTGGAATGCGATCCATTCGATTCACCTGCTTCACCCCATTTCATTCAATGCTTCTATTTTACCTGTCCTGCACACACTCGTCAATTTTTATCGTTTTTTGCGGTTATATTTACGGGATTTTCCAGCTTTTGCCGATTTCTTCGTTGCAGAGTTTCGCTTCATCTGTTATAATCAAGCCAAAATAAACTGGCGGGAAGGACATTTTCTTTGCTGTGTTGGGGGCATCTTGAAATTATGAAAAACTGGACTGAGGATCTGGAACCTGAAATTGCAGAAAAAGTAAACTGGCTGCGTCTGAGCCGCCTGTCGGATACGGAACGGGCGCATACTTATTGTGTCGAACTTTCCCGGTACGCGGAAACTCACCATAACGTCACGCTGCTGGGCGCCTGCCACCACTATCTCGGTGAGCTGGCATTTTTACAGCTCCAGTTTGAAGCTGCGATCACAGAATTGAAGCTTGCGATGCTCTATCTTGAACATTCGGATTCCCCAAAACTCTACATCTCCGCCTGCATCGTTCTTGGCAATCTTTATCATCAGAACGCCGCTTACGAGACCTGCACCGATTATTATTTAAAGGCGCTTCGCTTTGCCGAAGAGCACCATTTTCACATCTACTGCGGCATCGCCAGACATAATCTTGCCGATGTTTATAATACACTGCAGGATTATCCCTACGCACTGGATCAGTTAAAAGAAAGCTGGGAGGAATTAAGTTTTTCTGACGA
Organism: uncultured Cuneatibacter sp.; assembly: GCA_934234215.1. Classification (GTDB taxonomy): domain Bacteria; phylum Bacillota; class Clostridia; order Lachnospirales; family Lachnospiraceae; genus CAKQHB01. The sequence goes on along the minus strand of CAKQHB010000006.1, from coordinate 30,795 downwards.
TTTTCCGTTCTTTCAGCTTCATTGCCAGATCAGTAACCGACTGCTGACTGCATCCGTCCTGCTGTCTCTCGGTCAGTCCGATGAAGCGCTTGCCTGCATTCACAAAGCGGACGAGCTGCTTACAGAGCAAAACGATTCTTCCTGGGATATGACGACATACTATATTGTAAAAACAAAATATCTGCTGCTGACCGGTGCATTTGACAAAGTATCTGATTGTCTCGATGCACTGTGCGAAGCTTTTACGAGTTCTCCTCTTCGGGCAGAAAATGCCCCTTCTGTTGTCCGTCTCGGAGAATTTATTTTTGAACATTATGATCTGAAATTTTCTCGAAAATTAGATCCGCTGTGGAATCAGATTCAAAATAGCAACTGCTCTCCTGCCTGCCAGATCGCAGTTCTGAAGCTGCGCTGGAAGACTTCCGCGGAAACCGATCCAAAAAAGATCCGCGCCGCCGGAGATCAGCTCATCGCACTTCTTGAGAAAAACGAATCCAGCTCCCGTCAGGCAAACTGTGAATCGATCCATCACCTCGCAGAGCGCAATCGGCAGTTCCACGACGCGCAAAAATGGATGATGATTGCAAACAAGGATACGCTGACCGGCCTGTGGAACCGCAGATATTTTCAGGTGCTGTTTCAGGAAAATCAGCTGCTTGCGATCAATCACAACCTACCGCTGGCGGTCGGTTTGTTAGATGTAGACCATTTCAAAGAATATAACGATAATTACGGACACCTAGCCGGTGATGAAGTGCTCCGACAGCTGACCGATCTGTTTTTGGACTTTGCAACAAGCCGCCTGCAGTTTGGGCGGTACGGCGGCGATGAATTTATGTTTTTGGCAGTGGGCATGACACCGGAAAATCTAAATGCCGTTTTCCTTCAGCTCTATGCCCGACTGGAAGAAACAGCGCTTCCACATCTGTATTCTTCCGTATCTCAGATCGTGACGATCTCTGCCGGCGCTGCCTATCTGCCGCCGGAGGGCAAATCTTTTGACGACTATTTAAGTGCTGCCGATGCGCTCCTCTATGAAGCGAAACGCACCGGCAAAAATTGCATTGTTATTCGCTGATGCGCCCCGCGCCCCGCAGAAGCTTTCGCAGCATCGGATCAAATCCGAAGCAGTCGCACATCTGACGAACCTCTTCTAGCATTTTCTTTTTGTGTGCATCTGCCACCGGCGCTTTCGTCGCCCGAATCAAAATATTCTTCGGTGTGTGGGACAGATCCACAAACTCCAACAGCTGCACCTTGTAGCCGCAGGCTTCAATCAGATTTCCACGGATCGCATCGGTAAACAACGCCGCGGTCCGTTCTTTTACGATGCCATAGCGCTGTACCAGCGGCAGCGTCTCACTCTCCAGCTGTCCGCACAGCTCATGCTGACAGCACGGGACCGACAAAATCACCTTTGCATCCCAACTGATCGCATTAAACAATGCAAAGTCTGTCGCTGTGTCACAGGCATGCAGCGAGATCACCATGTCGATGGGCATATCGGACTGATAGCCATTGATATCCCCCACCTCGAATTTCAGATCCTCGTAGCCATACTTTTTCGCTGCGGCATTGCACTTTGCGATGACATCCGCTTTCAGATCCAGACCGGTCATCCGAATCGGCAATCCTTTTTTTTCATGCAGATAATAGTACACGATAAACGTCAGGTAAGACTTTCCGCATCCAAAATCAATGATATTCCATTCCTTCTGCGGATAACGGCTGATGGCATCCTCCAGAATCTCAATAAACTTGTTGATCTGGCGGAACTTGTCCTGCATGGATTGCACGATGCGTCCTTCCTTCGTAAAGATGCCCATGTCCACAAGCGGCGGGATCGACTCACCCTCCTGCAGCTTGTAATTCTTCTTGCGGTTGTGCTCGGAAGACAGCTTCACCGCCTCCTGCAGCCGTCTCCGGCTCACACTGCACGCGCCCTTCTTGCTGATGCGCACCTGATGCTCAAATGCATCATCCCAAATATTCGCCTGTCGGAAATCCCCCTCCAGAGCCTTCTCACAAAAAGCCTGCACCTGCGCCAGCGTGCAATTTTCGTGAAAAACCTGCTTCTCTGTATATTTACTGATCTGATAATCGGACTTCTTCTGCGCGATCTCGATCCTTCGGTATTCAGCCTCCTTCTGGGCGTTGCTCAGGATAATCTTCTTCGTCTCGGCACGCAGGATGTTCTGCAATGCCTGGTGTAATTCTTCTGCCATATGCGTCACTCCAAATCTTTGCTACTTTTGATATGGTTACTTTAGCACGAGAGGGATATCAGATGCAACTGAAAGATTCTTTCTGCTTCGTCAATGCTTTTCTTTTCGCTGCAACTGCTATCCCTTTTCGTGTCAAAGTGACCGCTCACGAATACCTCTCGAAAGGCAATCTGAGCAGGCTACTCCAACAAAATTTGTGTATTCATAAGAATAGCCGGGCTATAGGGAAAAGAAGCCGTGTGACTTGCCTCTTTTTCGTCGCGTAGCCTGTGGTTTCCTGCCACGAAAGCGGCTCTGTCTGAGTCCAACGGACGAGTTAGCCGCGTGTGGCAAAGGAAAACAACAGGCGAAGCAGAAAAAAGGCGGAACATGGATCTTTTCCCTACAGCCCAGCTATGAAGTTACAAGAACACATAAATTTACGGGAGCATGCCGCTTTTATGCGGCGCTCGGCTGTTTCAACTTATCTCAAACAAAAAATCACACTTTTTTCTTCTTCTCTCTCTTAAGGAAAAGACAGACACACAGCCCCGCAAACGCTGCCGTTGCAACAATCAAAATCGGCAGCACGGGGAATGGACAGACATCTGCACTGATTAATTTCAGTCCCTGATACAGTGTGTACACACCGAAGATCGAGAAGATTACGAATGCAAGTGTGTTCAGCAATCCTTCCGGGCTATTGCTCTTTAGCAGATAGCCGATCACCATTCCGATCATATCTGCTGCAAAAAGTCCCAAAGAACATCCGATCCATACGAGAAATGCGGAGCTCATACCTTCATTTGCACCAAATGTAATAGCGGTCAGCTGTGTCTTATCGCCAAGCTCTGCAAGGAAGAAGGTACAGAAGACAGCAAGCGGTGCAAATTTAATCTTTGTCTTGCCGCCTTCTTCCTCCTCGTCGTCATCATCTCTGGCAATCGTGGATGCCGCAAAATAAAGGAATGCGAGCGCAGCGATGGTCTTGATCAGCCACTCCGGAATGAACTCACTCACAAGTCCGCCTACCAGAACTGCCAGTCCGTTCAGTACTAAGATCGCTGCTGCAGTTCCTAAAATAATGTCTCTTAACTTATACTTTGAAGTAAGAGCAATCAGCATGAGCTGCGTTTTATCACCCATCTCTGCGATAAATTCCGTGATAAATACTTTCAAAAATAATAACATTGTCTAATACCTCATTTCGTTTCCGATTTTTTCATTCCTGCCATACCTATCGTATCGTGAATCCTGTAAATCTATGCTATCCCCCTTTCTACGCTCCATACTCGTTTCGTTAGCCGCAAAACTTCTTTTTGCTGCAGTGCAATCCTCGCAAAGCGACAAATTCTCTTCCGCCGCAGCGCGATGCCTGCGAAGCAATTTTCCTACAGAGTAAAAAAGACTCATGTATATCGATCAACAGTGCATCACACACTACTCATCGATATACATGAGTCTCATTATTTAAGATTTGCCAGACTATACGTTTTCATTATAATCAGAATGTTGACAAACCACACACTCGTGCTAACTACTCCCTCATGGAATATTCAGTTGCTCGATACATCGTATCAAATTAAATTGCGCCTGTCAACGGGTTTCTCTCAGCTCAATGCCACTGCCTGATGCAGCCTTTTCCTCCTTGTGCGTATTCTTCCATCTATATACATATTTTACCATGATTTTAAAATCATTTTCAAAGGCGGTTTTGTAAAAACTTTCCCGCGGCTACCGCGGGCATAATGCCCATGCACCACCCGTTTTTTCGGAAAATAGCGCTTTTCTTTTCCCTCCTCCGTTGCATCTTCCAGCCCTCTCATGCTATAATTCTTTGAAGAATAACCTTTTTTCATATCACTTTTACAAACAGGAGAATGTCACCATGGCTTTTCATGATTACTATCTTTGGGCAGCTCTTTGTCTGCTTTTTGTAGAACTGATACATTTCATCTATCAGCCAAAATTAGACGATGATCGCAGTAAGATGTTTCTGCTTATTATTTTTATCGCAATCCTGCATTGCGTCTGCGGCATTACGATCACGTTTTTCCTTACACAGAACGCAGCCGCCCATCCCCTTAACCTGATCGCAACAACCGTTCTGTACATCTGCCAGGTTTCCCTTCCATACTCTATGTTCTGTCTGATCTGTCTTACTTTGCCGCATAAAAATAATATTCTGCTTCGAATTGCGTCAATTCCCTTGGGAGTTGGCGCTGTTGTTGCATTGCTCAACCCGTTTACCGGACTTCTTGCATATGCAGGCGCAGATGGATTCTGGCATGTTGGAAAGGGCTATCCCTGTTTTATCTATGGTCTTATGATCTGGTATGGATGTAATATCCTGCTTACCCTCTTTTATCGCAAACAGTTACGAAATCGTTTTCTGCCTTTAGTTGAAATTTCTTTGCTTTTGCTCACTGGTATGGTCTTTCAGCATATATTGCGGATTCAGCTTTTTGTTGGTTTTACTGCTGCTTTGGCTATTACGGTTCTTCACCTGACCTTACAGAGTTCTGCCTCTTATCAGGACTTTACCGCTGGTGTATTCAATGTTGATTATTTTCAATACTGGATTGCAGAGCAGTTTCAAAAAAGACCGGATACCAATGTGATCCTGCTTGATTTTTTTGCACTGGAACGGATTTATAATACTCACGCAGTTCATATTTTCCGGACATTGATTTCTGATATTGCTGAAAATCTCTGGCAGATCACTCCGCATCACCGGGTCTTTCGACTGAGCTTCAGTCGTTTCGTGCTCTGTACCTGTTCCAAAGAAGAAGCTGCTGCACTCCGTGTACAGTTAGAGCAGTTCTGCACAGACTCTTATCGTATAGAGGAATCCAACGTCTCCTGCCCTGCTCTTATCTATGATGTCGGATCACTTCAGAAGCTTCCAAATGTCCAGACTTTGTCCTCTTTTATGGATTTTCTATTGTTCCATACCGGACAGCCCGATGAAACCTGTTTTCACAAGGTCAATGAGGACACCTATCAGCAGTTTTTCTATGAGCAGGACGTGGAACAGTTTCTTTTGGATGCCGTACAAAACGATCTTTTTGAGGTTTGGTTTCAACCAATTTACTCTGTATCCCAGCAGAGCTTTACTACGCTGGAAGCACTGAGCCGATTAAAGCATCCCAAATATGGCTGGATCTCACCGGAGCTTTTTATCAACCAGATCGCATGTAAAAACAACCTGATCTTTCAGCTCATGCCCCTGCAGTTAAAGAAAATCTGTCTTTTTCTACAGCAAAACCCAGTGGTAATGCAGCAGATTCACACGATAAAAGTGAATCTCACGCCAAATGAATTACTAAAACCGGATTACTGTGATCAGTTGATCCACATTATCCGTTCCAGTGGAGTTCCATCCTCCTGTTTTCAATTTGAAATTACAGAAACCTCTGCGACCCGTCACACAAAAGAGGTAATGCAGTGCATCCAAAAGTTCACGAGTGCCGGTATTGGGCTCTGTTTGGACGATTTTGGCTCCGGTTATGCGAATTTAAGCAATATCCTTCGCCTGCCATTTTCTGTAATCAAAATGGACCGTTCCCTTCTCTACCACATTTGCGAGGATGAAACCTCCAGAACTTTTTATCACAATATGGTGGTAACTCTAAAAGCCATGGGATATCAGGTTGTCGCGGAAGGTATCGAAACAAAAGAGGAAGCAGATTATATGCTGCAATGGCATGTGGATCTGATTCAGGGATACTATTATTCACCGCCATTATCTGCCCGGAAGACACTTGCTCTATTTTCCAAAGAGGAGGAGACACTATGCGAATCGCACTGATAGAAGATACCCTTACCTGTGCCGAACAACTCCAGACTCTTTTAGACCGCTTCTCTCTGGAGAACAACACAGAAATTCGTTGTGAATATTTTTCCAGCGGTACCGCTTTTTTGCAGCGTTCTTGCCTGGACTGGGATCTGGTCTTACTGGATATCGAGCTACCGGGAATCAATGGGGTAGATGTTGCCCGCAAAATCCGTGCTGCGAAATCAGACGTACTGATTATATTTATTACCCAAATGGCTCAGTATGCCATCGAAGGCTACTCGGTACAGGCTTTTGACTATATCCTGAAACCCGTGAACTATTACGCTTTTTCTATGAAATTGCAGCAGGTACAAAATCTCTTAAAATCCAGAGAATCCCAGTATCTTGTTATCAGTACACAAAACAGCAAAATCCGCCTGAATTTAAATGAGCTGCGTTATGTAGAAGTATTTAATCATACCCTGACCTATCATACCATTTCCGATATCTTTTCTTCTACCAGCTTTTCTTCCCTCGGAAAGCTGGAAAAAGAGCTGCATTCTTCCCACTTTGCCCGCTGTCATAGTGGTTATCTCGTCAATCTGTCTTTTGTCACAGGATATGAAAAAAATGAAGTATCTCTCGACAAAGATACTTCACTCCCGTTAAGCCGTACCTACAACAAACCTTTTTTAGAAAAATTATCTGCTTATTGGAGGCATGCCGCAATATGACATTCTCATATTTTCTTTCAAACGTTTTTGATCTAAATGCACCTCAGTGCTGCATGATCACAGCTTCTGTTTTTATGATTCCCTTTCAAAAGCGGGATTTTTTTCCGCTGCGTCTTATTCTTGGAATCCTTTTCGGACTTTTGTATGCTCCTCTGATCATATTTTATCAGCATGCAACCGTTCATTTCCTGGTGTTATCTGGCGAGTCCCTGACATCCTCTCTTTTGTTGCTGACATCTTTGCAATCCCTCGGAAATATCCTGCTCTATGTTCTGCCGCTCACAGGATTTTTTCTTCTTTGTCTGAAGATTTCCCTTTCAACAGCATCCTTTTATGCCTCCTGCGCCTATCTGATCCAGGACTTTGCCTATACTTTATTCGTATTCTTCCGTCCCGATGCTGCTCATCGCGGTGCACAGTCCATTTTACCGGATACTTTATGGCTGGAATTACTACTATTCCTGCTTTGTAATCTGTTCTTTTACTTTTTTCTCACAAAGAACGTTTTTGTATACGCCGCACACAGTTCTGTACCGTTTCCGGCAATTTTCTATCTGCTCCTGATGCTCTGCTGCAGTCGCACTATGGGAACAATCTCCTCTGCTGTTCAACACGCAAATGCACAGGAGCTATTCCGTTTCCTGTTATTATATGACATGCTTTTGACTGTCAGTATTCTTCTTGCGCAGGGTCTTCTCTTCCAAAGCAGGAAATATCGCAGGGAAGCGGAGCTGGAAGCCCATCTTCGCAGACAGGAGCATCAGCAATTCCAGCGCTTTGAACAGTCCTCCGACTACATCCGTCATCAGTGTCATGATATGAAACACTTAATAGAAGCGCTCCGTATCAATACGAACACATTGGAAAGTCAGGCACTTCTCTCTGAACTGGAAACTTCGATCTCCGATTATGATGCTTCCATGAATACCGGAAATGCGACGTTAGATGCTATCTTAAGCGATACATGGCGCCGCTGCCGCAATGATCAGATTCAATGGACCTGCATGGCAAACGGTTCTGGCCTGTTCTTTCTAAGCGATTTTGATCTGTATGTACTGTTTGGAAATGCCTTGGATAATGCTCTCGAGCATCTGAAACAGATTAAGGACCCGGAAAAGCGGATCCTATCTGTCAATATCCGCCGTCACCAGAAACTTTGTTTCATTACTATACAGAATTATTGCATGGACATTCCGCATTTTGAAAATGGTCTTCCTGTGACCTCCAAGAAGGATAAAGCACTTCATGGATACGGCAGTAAAAGCATCCGTTCCATTGTCGAAAAATATCACGGAAGCCTGTCCATCCAGGCAGAAAATCATTCTTATATTTTGAGCGTCATGTTCCCTGTTCCATAACTGACCGGTTGAGAAGCCGACCGGTCAGAACATATCTTCCTTCCATTCCTTTTCCGGTAATACAGGTCGATAATGAAACAAAGTGCTCACCCTTCTGTATCTCCAATTTGCGAAAATACAGACTGATCTGCTCCAGACTCTTCAGGTAATCCGCCTGTTGTTCCGGCAATCTCCTGATTTCATAAATTGTTTTCTCGTATGCATCCACTTCACAGAAGGAAAACAGCTCCAATGTATGCCATTGTCCGTCAAAATACACGTCTGCTTCCCGATGCGTCTGAAAAAAGTCTTCGTCTTCAAACAGACGCAGATCCCCAAACATGGCTTCATCCTGTACGTGGTGTCCGTAGATCACACTATTTACATCGGAAAAGTCTGCGGCATTTCGATAATCCAGAAAAATACTCCCGGCTAATGCAAACTCTCCATTTACATCCGTTCTCAGATATTTGGAGTTATTTTCGGCCTGAACAAACGGATAATCGATCTGCGTATCCGGAATGGTGATCCAGCCGATCACCTCCGGATTTTTTTCTCGCAAACGCTCAAATGAACTTTCCGAATCACCGGTCAGACCAGACTCCGGATGATAAATTTGAAACTTCTCCGCAGCAGCCGCCTGTTCAATCTGATCCGCATCCCACAGAACATATCCACCATAGCACAGCATCAGTAGGATTGCTCCTATGATACCGATATCCAGAAGTCCATCTGTAAAACGAATCAGCTTTTTTCCAATTTTTTGTTTCACATCAGCCTCTTTTTTTGCTGTTTATAACGGTCAGTCCTGCAACTGCACAAATTGCTGCCACAACCAGGATCACAAACGGAGCCCGCTGCAAAAATAATCCCGTTCTCGGCGTATCATCATATGTATTTGTGAAGACGACTTTATTTTCCTGTTCCCCAACCAGTGTACTGCTTGTACCATCTTTGCTGGAAGACAGATCCGTTCCATCCACACCGGTTACGGTATACACCTCTGTCCCATTCTCAATCACCTGGATTGCCGGTGTATATTTATCCTCTTCCTCTACTTCTGTTACAAGATATCTGGTTCCAACCGGGAGTGCTTCAAAGACCAGCTCTTCTCCATCATGAAGCTGAAATTCTGTTTCTGTATTGATCGAGCATATTACCTCTTCCGCTCCGATTTTTCCGATATACTCTGCTACAGCAACATCTTCCGTTCCGGATTTCAGAAACTGGATTTTAAAGGTGAAATCTTTGCTCTTATCCGCCTGACTTCCTACCGTATTTTTGCGAATACAAAGGGCTCTATTTTCAACATACTGATTGTCAAACACAATCTCAGACTGTTTTACACCGTCCTTTTCAGCAGTGATAGCCTCGATCTCAAAGCCTCCGTTTTCGCTGTTGATGACATATACCCGGAGCGTATAAGTATCGGTATCGTAGGACATTCCTTCCATTGCTCCCTGTTTTTCGTTTACTTCATACTCATACACACCTGCTTTTGTGAACGGTGCAAATGTAATCTCAGAATCTTTTGAAATCACATAGGTACTTTCTGCAGTCAGATCTCCCGTTGTATCTATATTTTCATACGTAATCGCACCCATCGAAGCTGCCGGTGCGCCTTCTGTCTGTGGCTCAATCTCGAATGTGAATGTTACATCCGGTACGGTCACACCTTCTGCAATTTTCAGATTTTTTGTAAACGGTACCGTTACGTCATCCACATCTGTACTCTCTGTCACATTTGGAATTTCACTTTCTCCTTCCGCATATGCAGTTGCTCCGCATACTCCGGTCATAAACAGACCTGTCAGTAATAAAATTCCGATTCTCTTTTTCATAATTACACTCTCCTTCTTTTATCTTATTTTTTTTGCAAAAGTTCTTCTTTTCGTCTGCGCTAGAACCCTCTGATTCTGAGCAACGATAATACAATTCCTTTGATTTCTTCCTGCTTTACTAACCCATAGATCCGGCTGTCTCTGGCATTCTCTCTATTGTCCCCCAGAAGAAAATATTCCCCCGGACCAACCGTGACCGGAAACTCAATTCCATCTGCAAACCGGGTCGTGTCCGTATAAATTTCTTCTTCCTGCTGCAGATACCCGTTTATTTTTAATCCTTCCTCAGTGATGTCTACCACATCTCCCGGACCTGCAAGAACTCTTCGAACCTGATGTTCGCCATCTTTTTCGAGTACCACCAGATCGGATCTGCTGTATTCTTTCTGCAGTCTGTAAAAGAACGCCACATCGCCATCTTTTACTGCCGGGTCCATGCTGTCACCACTCTGTCTGTCAAATCCAAATATGAACCCGGTCAGTATAACAAATGCAGTAACTACCACATTTGCTTTCAAAAGTAAAAATAGAAGCTCCCTCCTCATCCGCGCTTTCCTCTCAAATAGCGACTTCTAAGGAGAAGAAAGATCACCAAAATTCCGATTACTCCCGCTGCCTTATACATTTTTCCCGGTCTGTGTAACGTAACTCCTGTTACAGGCGGAAGCTCTTCCTCATAGATATATGTTCTGGAGTCGCTTTCCAGATTTCCGCGTGTCAGTCGATTGATTACCTTATCTCCGGACTTACTCTCCGGCAGTGTCATCGTGATATGCATTTTCAACGTTTTCTTTCCCGGAAGATCACCAACTACTGCAATCGCCGTTGGGCAAAAGTCTTCTGGCAACATTACCACTCCCGACGAAGGATCTGCCTCCAGCAACGTCCATTCGCTTTCCTTCTGGAAATCCGAATCGTTATAATCCATACTGGTCTTTCCCCGCTGCGCGATATCACTTGTATAATAGATTTTCAAATGATTCAGCAGCTCCGGCGTCTGTATCGTAAATTCTGTCACCAGACAATCGCCATCAAAAGAAGAACCGAGTTCATCCCCGTTATAAGGCAGACTGTCCATTGCGATCATATTCATCGTATTATCCGCGTTATTTCCCACATTCAGTACTGCGCCAATACTTTCTCCCGGTTTTACTAGTGGCTCATCTGCGATTTTAGAAAGACTGATCGCATTATTTTTGCTGACCTGAATACTCAGCGTAGCCATATTTCCATTTACTTCTGAAAAATCCCGCTTCTGTTCGCTGCTGCCCCAGACAAATGCCTGATTTAACAATTGCTGATTATTTTTTACGTCGGTACTTTCCTCTCCGACCGTTCCGATCTCACAGGAATAATAAATCGGCTCAAAGAATGTCACTTGTTCATTTGTGATCGTAACATTTCGCAGCGTCCACAAAAGAACCGTTGTACCATCCTCTCTCACGGTAATATCCGGTTCCAGCTTCTGTCCGTCTACCACCATGCCCTGCTTGCCCTCGGCATGCTGCACATAAGTTCCTCCCAGATAGGCGGATCCGTAGATATAATGAAGCTCCTTCGGGAGGATATCCTGTACATACAGTGTCGTTGTGATACTCATATCCTCTGTCTGCGCTTCTCCCGCTGTCCGCACCACCGATGGCTTCAGGACATAATCTGCCACCCGCTGATTGGAATCCATATCATAGGCTCGTTTTGATGTGTTTGCACCAGACTGCTGCACCGTATCCTTTGATATCTTACTCGCATAAGCCACTACCAGACAGGAATCTCCATAGCTGACTCCCGCAGAACCATCTATATATCCGGATTCGTCATAGCTTGCTTTCTGGTAATTTGCTAATCCGTCTCTCGTACCATATTCATTGATCCAGAATGCTTCCGGATAATCAGTATAAGAAACATTCTGTCCTTCTCTGGTGGGGAATTGATCGCTCTGCATATATGCAACATAATCCTCGTCCGTCAGAGCTGCCACTTCTTTTTCAAAATAGTCCGCTGCATCCTGTGCTACGTTCTGTTTATTCCACGCCCTTGCACAATGTGTGACCATATAAACCTGATTGCTCTGTGCTGTTTCTTTTACATGTCCCTCTAATCCAATATAACAATTCGTAGACTGGGAAGATGCAACACCTCTTGCCTCCCACAAAACCGCCACACAGGTATATCCATTGTTTTTCAATTCTTCCAACGATGTGAAGAAAATCAGATTATCCGCGGTTGTCTGCATCATTTCCAGATCATATCCTGCTTCATCCGGATCCAATCCCTGATGATTCCATCCACTGCGATCCGGCTTTGCTCCGTACAGAAATTTATCCTGCATCCGCTCCATTCCGGCGCTGCTTCCCTTTTTTACACATTCCAGCTCAAAGAACTGATCGTCAAACTTGATCAGATCATCGTATGCCACACCGGTATACATTCCCTCCGCAGTATTCTGCTTCAGCATTTCCTGAATATTTAACTGTCCATTTGCTACGATCCAGTCCTTACCGTTTTCAAAGCACCCCTCTGTCAGGGAAGTGCCGTATGCGATCGTTTGATATTTCTGATAATTTATTAACTGATCAATGCTTCCCGGCTGTTCCAATGCCATCGGAAGCGCAGCGTGATCATCGGTCTGCTTCATCTGATTTCCATTATCCGAAGTTTCCTCCAGTGGTTGTCCACTGCTTCCCGTCACTCTCAGATTCTGATCGGTTATCGTTGTTGTAAAGGTCCCTGTTCCGTATTGATTCACAACATAATTTCCGTTCTTGTCATAAAACGGCTGCACGATCCAGCACTCTCCTGCGGAAAAGCATGCCTCCTGTACATTCCAGTAGTGCTGCGTTGTCGTCGGATCATAATAGGTGTATACCACTGCGCTTACATTACCGTCTGCATAGGGCAGCTGGTTTAAATCGACATGATAGTCTTTTACGGTAACATGTAAGGTCATCCCATCCTGGATCACACTCCATGTTCCGCCATCCTTACAGCTTTCATAGGCGGTTCCCTGATTCATTGGTGCGCCGCCAGCCGCAAATTTATAGCTTCCCGCGATCTCACGACCATCTGTCTGCGCATCACTTTTTTTATTTGCATCCAGACTCCAGATCATTGGCGGATACTCTGTATCCGTATCATGGGATTTCCCATTCGTTCCTCTATATTCCGAATTCAGTTCCAGATCAAAAGTAATGTCATCTCCATTCGGAATCTCACATCCCATCAGACCATGCTGTGGACTTTTTCCATAAATCTGCAATGTGACACCCAGAACGTTTATGCGTCCATATATAGTTCCGGCATCCTGATTCTGCGCCAGCTCATTTCCACTGGAAAAATCAAAGGAATCAATATACTGTGCCCTGCTATCGCAGGTTTTCAATTGAATGTTATATCGCGGTGCAGCTGTCACCTGTACTTCCGGTGCCTGTATCGTTTTGTACTCAATCTCTTCATGCGTAGAACAAACAGTCTCACTTCCGGTAACCATTCCTTCTTCCGGCACTTCATTTCCATCCAGCCAGAATGTAAAATATGGCTGAACCCGATCCCCGTTTTTCATTGCAAGAACCCGAAGCGCCACGGTCAATTCCTGATAGCTTTCTCCAATTGCTACTGGATTCTCATCGTTCGGTTCCCACAGATAACTGCCTCTCAATACCTGACAGGCCTGACCTCCATAACTTTCTTCTGTAATCTCATATTGAATTTCCTTTTTCGCAGAAAGCCATCCCATGGATTCTGTCTCATATTGAATTTCTTCCGCTGTTCCGAAAATAACAAATTCAAAATGAAGAGCTCCGGTACGATAACCGCTATATGGGGCGTCTTCCCGCATCTTGCTCCGAAAAAACGTCGTGTAGCTCACCAGATCAAAGCTGCGGACCACATTATCCAGTTCCGTAGTATCATTTCCGGGCAACCCTTTCTCTGATTCTGCATCCATCGGCGCTGTTCCTGTCCGGATCGCATACCCGGACTCTGTCGATGGATCCGCTAAAATTTGGGCATCTGAAATATATGCATAATCTCCATCCAGACGCTCCCCAACGCCACCAGCCTTCGGATGTATGGGATTTTCGCCTGATTGCCCCACGCTGCTCGCCAAAGCAGAATATTCTGCCATTTGACTCACAACAATAAAAAAGAGCATGCAGATGCTAAACATTGCTCTAAAAAAGTGGGACACAATCCTTTGCTTTTTTCTTGCTTTCACAATCTCAACTCCCTCTTATTTTCTGCCATCCATAACTGACTGACATTTTTAATATTTGCGACCCGCACTATATCATCTACATTTTTGCACTTCAATAGCAATTTCGTAACTCGCCAGAATGAATTCGTAATTGACAAAAAAAGATCCCCTCACCGCATCTTTTCCTGCAGTGAGGGGTATCTTTTTATGAGGGGTATCTATCTACTTAGGAGAACGTCAAAATTAAGAAAACATCGGAGTGGACAGGTAGCGATCGCCATTATCCGGCAGCAGAACAACGATGGTCTTTCCTGCATTTTCCGGACGCTTTGCAACCTGAGTTGCAGCCCATACTGCTGCGCCGGAGGAAATACCAACTAACAGTCCGCTCTTTCTGGCCAGAATACGACCGGTCTCAAATGCATCCTCGTGATCTACGGTTACAACCTCATTATAAACCTCGGTATCCAGAGTCTTCGGAACGAAGCCTGCGCCGATACCCTGAATCTTGTGAGGTCCGGGAGTACCCTTGGACAGGACAGGAGATCCTGACGGTTCCATCGCAATGACTTCTACGTTCGGGTTCTGATCCTTCAGATATTTACCAACACCCGTTACAGTACCGCCGGTACCAACACCAGCTAAGAAGATGTCAACGGTTCCATCGGTATCTCTCCAGATCTCCGGACCGGTGGTCTGATAATGTGCATCCGGGTTTGCCGGGTTTACAAACTGACCAGCTAAGAAGCTGCCAGGAATTTCTTTCGCCAGTTCTTCTGCCTTTGCGATTGCACCGCTCATGCCCCTGGAACCTTCGGTCAGAACCAGCTCTGCACCGTAAGCCTTTAACAGGTTACGACGCTCAACACTCATGGTCTCCGGCATGGTCAGAATAACCTTATAACCCTTGGATGCTGCGATTGCTGCCAGACCAATACCGGTATTACCGCTGGTCGGCTCAATGATGGTTGCGCCGGGAGCCAGCACGCCGCGTGCCTCTGCATCCTCGATCATAGCCTTTGCAATACGATCCTTAACACTGCCTGCCGGGTTGAATGCCTCTACCTTCGCATATAACTTTGCGGGAAGATCCTCTCCCAGGTATCCGGTGATGTCCAGCAACGGGGTACCGCCAACGAGTTCTGTGATGTTCTGATATACTTTCATTTTCAATCCTCCTGTTTTTGAAAGGGTGTGGCATTCCAGATTGAAAGTCTGTTGCCTGTTTTTAATATCCTGTAATCCTACCGTTTTGGTATGCATTGGATTATACAGCCTGCTCTCAAATCTGTCAAGCGCATTTTTCAAAATTTCTTTTTTCCGAAATTTGCGTAGAAATACTGGACGAAAACATAATTTCCAGTATAATAAAAGTATTAGAACTATTATGCTTTAAGGAGTTTTTATGCAATCTTCATTTGACCAGATGCTTCCGTCACTCGTTGCGGATATTGCCCGCAACTACGAAGCAGAAGAAATATTTTTTACGAAGCCCGGTCTTTGCTTTCCGAGCCGTTCTGTGATTATTGAGATCATCGACAAACTGCGCCGTCTCGTGTTCCCCGGCTATTTCGGACCGGAAACACTGCTCGGCTCCAATCCTTCTTATTACGTCGGCAATGCATTGACCGTCCTGAAGGACAAATTATACAGTCAGGTTTACGCAGCACTCTGTTACGATGCCGGTACAAACTGTGCTTCCACATCTCCCTGCAACCAGAATCCCTGCATGCAGGAACGCACCGAGAAGATCTGCGAAGTCTTTCTCTCTCAGATTCCCGTGATTCAGACTACCCTTCTACGGGATGTGCAGGCTGCATTTGACGGTGATCCCGCTGCCCAGAGCAAGGAAGAAGTCATTTTCTCCTACCCGGGACTGCTGGCGATTTTTGTGTATCGTTTTGCACACGTTCTCTATCAGGAAAAGGTGCCGTTCATTCCCCGTATCATGACCGAATATGCCCACAGTCAGACCGGTATTGACATCAACGCCGGTGCGACCATTGGCGAATATTTCTTCATG
This sequence comes from uncultured Cuneatibacter sp., assembly GCA_934234215.1. Classification (GTDB taxonomy): domain Bacteria; phylum Bacillota; class Clostridia; order Lachnospirales; family Lachnospiraceae; genus CAKQHB01. The sequence goes on along the minus strand of CAKQHB010000006.1, from coordinate 14,686 downwards.
GATCACGGCACCGGTATCGTCATCGGCGAGACGACCATCATCGGCGATCATGTCAAGCTGTATCAGGGCGTGACCCTCGGTGCGCTTTCTACCCGTATGGGACAGCAGCTCTCCGGCGTGAAGCGTCATCCTACCATTGAAGACAACGTGACGATCTATTCCAATGCTTCCGTGCTCGGCGGCGAGACCGTGATCGGACACGATTCCGTCATCGGCGGCAGTGCGTTCATTACGGAATCCATCGCACCGAATACCCGCGTCAGCGTCAAAAATCCGGAGCTGACCTTAAAGACACCGAAGACACAGCAGCCGGAACCGTGGAACTGGGAAATCTGACGGTTATCCACAATTCCAGTCTGAATGCCTCGCTTTTATTCACATTGTGAAAAACGGAGCGCTCCAAACCTGTGGAAGCGCTCCGGAATTTCCTGATTGGAGTGTATATGATTTCTTTTGCCAGTGATTATATCGCCGGAGCGCATCCGGCAGTTCTTCAAAAACTTGTTGAAACGAATCTCGAATCCCTGTCCGGCTACGGCACAGACTCGTATTGCAGCAGCGCCATTCAGAAAATCAAAGCTGCCTGCCAATGCCCGGATGCGGAAGTCTATTTTCTCGTCGGCGGCACACAGACCAACCAGCTTATCATCAGCACGATGCTGCAGCCCTACGAGGGCGTCCTCTCCGCAAAGACCGGTCACGTAAATGTCCACGAAGCCGGAGCCATTGAGTACACCGGTCACAAAGTGCTGGAGCTGCCCTGCTCTGACGGCAAGATCACCGCAGCTGATGTAGAAGCTTACCTTTCTGTTTTTTATGCGGACGAAAATCACGAACACATGGTATTTCCCGGCATGGTTTATATCTCGTTTCCTACGGAGTACGGCACACTTTATTCCAAAGCCGAACTGCATGCACTCTATACCGTCTGCCGGAAATACAACATGCCGCTGTTCCTCGACGGCGCCCGTCTCGGCTATGCACTCGCCAGTCCCGAAAATGACATCACACTGCCGGAGCTGTGTCGGCTCTGCGACGTCTTTTACATCGGCGGCACAAAAGTCGGCGCACTGTGCGGCGAAGCCGTTGTCTTCCCCCAACACAATGCACCGAAGCACTTCGTCACCCAGATCAAACAGCACGGCGCACTGTTAGCCAAAGGCAGACTCCTTGGCATCCAGTTCGATGCCCTGTTTACCGACGATCTGTATGCTCGCATCAGCGAGCACGCGATTCGCATGGCAGAAAAGCTCAAAGCCCTCTTCCATGAAAAAGGATACCCCTTCTACCTCGAATCGCCCACAAACCAGCAGTTTCTCATCTTCGAAAACGAAAAGCTGCAGGAACTCGGCAAACATGTCACCTATAGCTTCTGGGAACCCTACGATGAAACACACACAGTCGTAAGATTCGCAACCAGCTGGTCCACGACAGAGGAAGATCTGGAGGAATTGGCGAAATATCTGTAAGTTGAAGAAAAACATTATCCAATCCAGCATTCAGAAAAATTTGAAGGAGGAAACAAAGTTGAAGAAAAACATCATTTCAATCGCACTATGCTTGATTATTTGTATGTCCCTTTTTGGCTGTTCCACTTCTCAGAAAAATACAGAGCAGCTTTCTGACACAGAAGCCGTTTCTGTATCCGAATATGATACTGACAAAATTTCTGAAATCGCGAAAACCGCACCTATGTTTTTGCAAATCGGATATCAGGATTTATCACGCCTAGTTCTTTATGGCTCTTATTTTTTCGCTGTTTATGAATTTGATGCCAAAGCAGAGACATGGAATTTGAAAGACGCAGTTGACCTATCTGTATTCGACATGGCATTACTCGAAAATGATTGTGTCAGCACGATTTGTTTCCGGGCAAACGACCTGCTCTTCTCGCCACGCCACACGGATACAGAGACAAAAGAAGAACCCGTTTATCAGTACGACTATGCGACTGGTGAATTCTCCAAACTCACCAAACTAAACGGCGCAGACATCGAAGGACTCGTTGGGCAATCTGCTTTTACAAACCTTTCTTATGAATTTGCAGATACTGCTTCGCAGATCAGCAGCCAATTAGAAGCACAGTCTGCCAGACTCTTTGGACAGCTCGGCGCATTACAGCCTGCACCAAATGCAGGACAGACACCACTCCTCAATATGGCATACGGATTCTTCGCACTGGACGCAGAAAACAACCTCGTCTATGGCATGTCCGATTCCACAGGATCAGACATTCGTCTTTTCCCGCTCTTTTAAATCCATACCATTCTAATCTCGAAGGGATGCCTGCGGCATCCCTTCCTTGCCCTTCCTCATCTCAGCTAACCTAATATGTTGCTCCAGAGCATAAAAGACGGAAATAACATTGAGCCGCTTTCGTTTCTCAGTCGTCATAGCGTCCGCGTCCATTTGCGATCCGTTCAAGCCCCGAAGGGGCGCGTTATCGCAAATAGCGGAAAGCTGTGACTGACTGAGTCGAAAGCGGCTCACGTTATTTTAGTCTTTTTATGCTCGGTGCAACTATATTATATTTTTTTATGCGATTTCTGCTCCTGCCGGCATTTTCTTCTCCGGTGTCATCAGTGCCAGATTTCCATCTGCATCTTCTGCGCACAGCAGCATTCCCTCAGACAGAACTCCTGCCAGCTTTGCAGGCTTCAGGTTTACCAGAACCATAACCTTCTTGCCGACCATCTCCTCCGGGCTGTAATGTGCCTTAATGCCGGATACGATCTGCTTTACCTGGCTACCGATCTTTACCTGACTGCACAGCAGTTTCTTGGACTTCGGTACTGCTTCGCAGGCAATGATCTCACCAACCTGGAACTGCATCTTTGCAAAATCATCAAAAGTGATCTCGTCCTTCGCTTCGATGTCGATGACGGGCTCCTCTTCCTTCTTTTCCTCAGCAGGTGCACCGTTTACAGCCGCCTGTGCCGCACGGATCTCTTCTGCCTTCTTCAGAACCTCTTCCAGATCCTTTCTTGCAAACAGAATCTCCGGCTTCTCCGTAACCTTTGTTCCGGATACATACTTGCCGAAGGTGTCCAGCTCATCCATCTCACGCAGAGGTGCATTCAGCTGTGCTGCGATCTTGTCTGCGGTTTCCGGCATAAACGGAGCCAGCAGGCTTGCGCCGATCATGATGCTCTCAGTCAGGTTGTACATAACCTCTGTCAGACGGGGCTTTGTCTCATCGCTCTTTGCCAGAGTCCAGGGCATCGTCTCATCAATATACTTATTGCAGCGCTTGAACAGAGTGAAGATCTCGGTCAGGGCGTCTGCCACACGCAGCTTATCCATCTTCTCAGCAGTCTTCTTCACTGCACCCAGTACAACTGCCTTCAGATCCTCGTCAACCGGCTCGGTTACGCCGCTTGCTTCTACAATGCCGCCAAAGTACTTGTTGCTCATGGAGATTGTACGATTTACCAGATTGCCAAGTACGTTTGCCAGATCGGAATTCATACGCTCTACCATCAGCTCCCAGCTGATCACACCGTCATTCTCAAACGGCATCTCGTGCAGAACGAAATAACGAACCGCATCTACGCCAAATACGTCTACCAGATCGTCCGCATACAGCACGTTGCCCTTGGACTTACTCATCTTGCCATCGCCCTGCAGCAGCCACGGGTGACCAAATACCTGCTTCGGCAGCGGCAGATCCAGTGCCATCAGCATAATCGGCCAGTAGATCGTATGGAAACGCAGGATATCCTTACCGATCAGATGTACATCTGCGGGCCAGTACTTCTCGTACAGCGGATCGCTGTTGCCGTCCAGATCAAATCCCAGTCCGGTGATGTAGTTGCTCAGTGCGTCGATCCATACATATACGACATGCTTCGGGTCAAAATCGACCGGAATGCCCCACTTGAAAGAAGTTCTGGATACACACAGATCCTGCAGACCCGGCAGCAGGAAGTTGTTCATCATCTCGTTCTTTCTGGATTCCGGCTGAATAAAGTCGGGATGTGTATTGATATACTCAATCAGCTTCGGAGCATACTTGCTCATCTTAAAGAAGTATGCCTCTTCCTTTGCAGGCTGTACCTCTCTGCCGCAGTCCGGGCACTTGCCGTCTACTAACTGTGCTGCGGTGAAGAAAGATTCGCAAGGGGTACAGTACATACCTTCGTACTCGCCCTTATAGATGTCGCCCTTTGCATAGAGCTTTTTGAACATCTTCTGAACCTGCTTTTCGTGATATTCGTCGGTGGTGCGCATAAACTTATCGTAGGATGTGTTCATCAGATCCCAGATCCGCTTGATCTCACCAGATACATCATCTACAAACTGCTTCGGTGAAACACCTGCTGCATTTGCTTTTTCTTCGATTTTCTGTCCGTGTTCGTCGGTACCGGTCTGGAAACGCACATCATATCCCTGCATTCGTCTGAATCTGGCAATGCTGTCCGCCAGAACGATTTCGTAGGTATTTCCAATGTGCGGCTTGCCGGATGTATAGGCGATCGCGGTTGTGATATAATAGGGTTTCTTAGACATGTTTTCCTCCTTACCTTACGAGCAAATGTCCGTAAATTCCCGTCCAAATGCCCGCACTGATCCTGTGATCAGTCTGCTTTTCCCATAATAGCACATCTTATAGGCAAAGTCCAATTTTTTTCTTCTGAAAAGTATGCTATACTGCATATAAAGCACTCTTTTTCTTTATCATTTTTTCAGAAAGGAGCTGAGAAATGCATTCAAACATTCAAAGACCTGCTGCCACCGCCAAACTGACTGCACTCCTGCTCGCTGTGATGCTGCTGTTTGCCGGATGCGCAAAACCCGGAAACACAAACGTCTCCTCGGAATCCGAAGGGATCGTACCTTCCACAGAAGCTCCGGAAACGCAGGCGGCAGATGAAGAAACCGTTGCCGCTTTTGAGGAGCTTTGCAGCGATCTGTTTTTGGAGATTGCCACCTCCTCCACAATCAACCTGCACTATACGCTGGCAGATCCCGCCGCTTACGGCATTGAGGATTATGAGGTCACCCTCGGAAGCTGGGAACCGGCAGACGAAGAAGCAGAAAATGACGAGGATCAGGCTTTTTACGATGAGTTAAAATCCATCGACCGTGCAAAACTGGATTCTCAAAATCAGATTACCTACGATATTTTATTGAATTATGTTGAGACCTCGCTGGATAATGCAGATCTGACGCTCTATCAGGAGCCGCTCACAACCACCAGCGGCGAGCATCAGACGCTCCCGATCCTGATGGCGGAATATGCTTTTTATTCTGAACGGGATGTGCAGGATTATCTGGCGCTGATCCAGGATTTTCCAGCTTATTTTGAGACGATCCTGCATTATGAGCAGGCGCGGGCGGACGCTGGTATTTTCATGAGCGATCACACCGCCGATACCGTCATTTCCCAGTGCCAGGATTTCCTGAATGATCCGGAAAATAACATCATGCGCACCACCTTTGCGGATCGCATTGCCGTTCTTGAACTTTCCGAAGAACAGATTGCGGACTACACGAAGCAAAACGACGAAGCTATTACAAATTACGCAGTTCCCGCTTATGAATCACTCATTCAGGGATTGACGACACTGAAGGATTCCGCAGACAATCTCGATGAGGATGTAACCGGTATCTGCAGTCTTCCCTCCGGTCAAGAATATTATGAATATCTGCTGCGCAGCGATGTGGGCACCGATAAGACGCCGGAAGAGTTAAAAGATATACTGAATGCCCGCATACAAAAAGATGTCATGGGAATCGGCCTGCTCTACAATGACGAAACCGCTGCCGATATGGACGACACTTCTGACCTTATAACCGATCCGGAAGAGATTCTGATAGACCTCCAAAACAAGGCGCTGGAAGATTTCCCTTCCGTGGATGGCACCAACTACGATGTAAAATATGTTCCCACCGCATTGGAAGACAGCACAAGTCCTGCATTTTATCTCGTGCCGCCGATGGATCATTCCGATGACAATGTGATCTACATCAACGGCAAGCAGTATCCTGCCGGGGAAGCCGCTTCGGATCTGTATTCCACTCTGGCGCATGAGGGCTATCCCGGACATTTGCTGCAGTCGGTGTACTTCAACCGCAGCAATTCCACACCGATCCGCCATCTGCTATCCTGTTCCGGATATGTGGAAGGCTGGGCAACCTATGTGGAATTTCAGTCTTATTTATGGGAGGATTGCTATTCTTCCGCCACTGCAAATTTAATGTCAAAAAATCAGGAAGCAACACTCTGCCTGTACGGTCTGATGGACATTGGCGTAAATTACGAAGGCTGGACACAGGAGGAGTTGGCCTCGTTCCTGTCCGACTATTTTGATTTTTCTGATGCAGAGCTTGCAGACGCCACACAGGAAATTTTTGATCTTTTGGTTGGTGAACCCGCCAACTATCTGAATTACATCATCGGCTGTCTGGAATGGCAGGAGCTGCGAGATTCCGTGGAACAGGAAAAAGGTTCTGCTTTTTCTGCGCTGGACTTCCATGAACAGGCGCTTGCCATTGGGCCTTGTCCGTTTTATCTGCTGAAAAACTATATCAGGTAACACATTCCGTTTGTGCCGGAGCGTCACAAACATGGTGTCCCGCAAAGCGCTCCAGAATGGAGAATATCATGTCTGAAAACAAAATCTATGTCTCTCCCCTCGGATTTACGTCCGAGGGAACCTGCTGCTGTATAACGATTGGCGAAGCACTGATCGATGCCGCCCGGAACTGGGGCAATCCCGTCACGATCTACATTGCTCCCGGCATTTATCGGGAAAAGATTGTGGTAAAACAGCCCTACCTTACCCTCGTAGGTACCGGTGACTCTGCCAATCAGACCGTCATCGTCTGGGGCGATGGTGCAAAAGAGATGCTTTCTGACGCCAAGCGCGGCACCTTCCGAACCTCGACGTTCCGCACTGACACCCATGACTTCACCGCCCGCAATCTGACTTTCCAGAATGATTGCGGACCCGGCAACCGCGCCGGTCAGGGCTTGGCAGTCTATGCCGATGGAGATCGCCTGTTTTTCGACAACTGCCGCTTCCTCGGCTGGCAGGACACGCTGTTCACCGCACCGCTTCCGGCAAAAGAATTTTCCCCCGGCGGTTTCCACGGTCCGAAAGAATTTTCTACCCGTGAAAATGGCAGACAGTATTATCGGAACTGCTATATCGAGGGCGAGGTAGACTTTATTTTCGGAAGCGCGACCGCGTATTTCGATCATTGTCAGATCCATTCCCTCGATATTGGCTACGACATCAACGGCTTCGCCACCGCCGCTTCCACACCGGAAGGTCAGGAATACGGCTATGTGCTGAACGAGTGCCGCTTCACCAGCAATTGTCCGAAGCACACCGTTTATCTCGGTCGTCCCTGGAGAGAATATGCCCGCACCGTACTCCTGCACTGTGAGCTGGGCGAACACATTCGTCCCGAAGGCTGGGACGACTGGGCTTCTCAGGGTGGACACGATCATCTGTATTATGCCGAGTACAATTCTTATGGTCCCGGCGCAGAGGGTGCTCGTCCGGAATGGACGGACACGCTGACCGAAGAGCAGGCAGCGCACTACCGCAGAGAACTCGTGCTGGGAGACTGGAATCCGCTCAGCTGATTCCTCTCAACCGATCATTCGCATTGCCAGCATGACACTGGCGATTGCCCCCACCGTTGTCGCAAGCAGCGCTCCGGGAAGTGTAAAACGGGTCTTCCGAATGCCCGCCGCCAGAAAATAAACACTCATCGTATAAAAGATCGTCTCGGTACAGCTCATCAGAATCGAGGCGGTCCAGCCGATCAGCGAATCCGTTCCATAGTTTTGAAACACATCTAAAAGAAGTCCCGTTGCCGCCGAGGAGGAAAACATCCGTACCAGCGTCAGCGGGACTAATTCTTTCGGAAAATGCAGAAACGTCGCCGGCACCGCCAGCCATCCGCTCAGAGCATCCAGAAATCCGCTTGCCCGCAGGATGCCGACTCCTGCCATTAGTCCGATGAGCGTCGGCAGGATCTGCACTGTCGTTTTCAATCCTTCCTTCGCCCCTTTCACAAACACATCGTACACCGCCACATGCTCCATCATCCCCGTCAATACGACATAAAAAAACACCAGCGGAATACACCACTCCGAAAGCCCGGCAAGAAATCCCATCCCTGTCTCCTTCACTTATTTTTCTTTATAAAGACACTTTTTTCTTTCTTTTTGTCGATTTTTGTTTTCTCATGCTTTGCCATTTACAGAACAAAACCGCTGCTGCTGTGCTGACAAAGGTTGCTGCAAGCCCCGGTCCGATGACTCCTGCAGGATCCACGCTTCCGTACTGCGTGCGATATACGATGACATTCACCGGCAGCAGCTGCAGAGATGAAATATTCAGGATCAGAAAGGTACACATCTCCTTGCTGGCAATCTCCGGGTTCGGATTGCCCCGCTCCTGCTCCAGTGCACGCAGCTCCCGCATTGCGGCAAGTCCCGCCGGTGTCGCCGCCCAGCCAAGACCCAGAATATTCGCCGTAAAGTTTACCGCGATCTGCTGCAGCGCCGGATGCCCTTTTGGAATCTCCGGAAATAAAAAATGAAGCGCCGGACGCATCCCCTTTTCCATTCGGTTCAGTATCCCCGCTTCTTTTGCCACTTCCATCAGTCCGCTCCACAGTGCCAAAATGCCCGCCATCGTCACACACAGTGTCACCGCACTCTGCGCCGACTCCAGAGCAAACGCCCCGACTTCTCCCATCGTTCCGTTCCACGCGCCCCACAACACACCGAGCACGATCATGCCTGCCCAAAGTCCATTTAGCATTTTTTTGTCCTCGAACTGTACTTTTTCTTAATTTTATTGTATGATAGTTCCATGTTAATATTCCCCTGTAATTTCTTGTAAAAAAAATGTCAAAGTCAATTGACATGCGCACAAAACCCTGTTAAACTGCAAGTACACAAAATTACACGTCCGGTGAAATTCTGTGTCTACATCATAGGTTTACACTAGAGATTTTACTCGGGAATAGGAGGTATTGATGAAGAATACAGGTATTATTCGTCATGTTGATGAACTGGGTCGTATTACACTGCCCATCGAGATTCGCCGTTCTCTCGGTCTTTCTGTGAAGGATCCGGTTCAGATCTACGTTGATGGTGATCACATCATCCTGAAGAGAGCACTGATCGGTGATATCTTCACCGGCGAGTCCGAGGATCTGATCGAGTATGAGGGCAAGCTCGTATCCCGTTCTTCCATCCGTGAACTGGCTTCTCGTGCCGGCTTCGATCTTGTAAAGAAAAACTGATTTTCTATTTGTCCGATTTTTAATCTTACATAATCTAAGAAAAAGAACAAACTTCGCTGTTCGGAACGATTTCCGTAACACAGCGAAGTTTTTCTTTTTTACTCTTCTTTTCCGGAAAGCAGTGCCTGATACACATCCCGCTTGCTGATGCCGCGATCCTTTGCCGCAGACTTCATGGCATCCTTGCGGTTCTGCCCCTGCTCCTCATAATATGCCACATGCTCTTCCATCGTCATTGCTTCCCATGCCTGCTGCTGTTCTTTCTCCAGCTCCTGCACGCTGCGGCCTTCTAATACAAGAACATATTCTCCCCGCGGGTCTTCCTGCTCGAAATGCGCTATTGCCCCCTGTAGAGTCGTATAGAGCACTGTTTCATGCTTTTTAGTCAACTCCTTGCAGATAGAGATTCTGCGGTCTCCAAGGGCATCGTAGAGTTCCTGAAGGGTATCTCTCAAATGATGCGGCGCTTCGTACAGGATCGTTGTCCGCGTTTCGTCCTTTAGCTCTGCCAGAATCCTGCGCCGTTCCTTCTTATCCGGCGGCAAAAACGCCTCAAAGCAGAACCGTCTTGTGGATAATCCGGAAATTGTCAGCGCTGTGATCACTGCAGTCGCACCCGGCAGGGAAGTCACCGGAATCCCGGCTTCCACACACTGTCTCACAAGCTCCTCACCCGGATCAGAAATGCCCGGCGTCCCGGCATCTGTGATGACGGCAACATTTTTGCCCTCCTGCATCTGCTGCACGAGCCACGCTGCCTTGTCGTATTTGTTGTATTCGTGATAACTGGTCATCGGCGTCTTGATCTCAAAATGATTCAGCAGCTTAATGCTGTTTCTGGTATCCTCCGCCGCGATCAGATCGACTTCCTGCAAAACCCGCAGCACCCGGAGTGTGATATCCTCCAGATTGCCGATCGGTGTCGCACACAGATATAACATTCCGCTCATATGCTGCTCCTTCCTCAATATCCGTAGATGTCCAAAATCTCCTGCGTATAGACGCCAGGGCGCTCATACACGATGATCGGCGCCTCCTCCTTCAGATAAGGACGACCGCCGCGCACCGCTTCGATCAGCACCATATTAGCATCTTTCTCCCGATAGGGATGTACCATCTTCATCCGCTTCGGTTCCAGACCATATTTTCGCATCCCCGCCAAAATATCGATCAGACGATGAGGGCGATGCACCAGGTAAAACCGTCCACCGGACTTTAACATCTTCGCAGTCTCCCGCAGCAGATCATCCAGTGTACAAAGCACCTCATGTCTCGAAATCGCTTTTTCTTCCGTGGGATTCACCAGTCCGTGATGATCGTCCATATAAGGCGGATTCGAGGTGATCACATCGAAAGAGGCTCCTCCAAACCGCGCGGAAGCTGTGCAGATATCCCCCTGCACGATTTGGATCTCCTGCTCCAATCCATTCAGACGCACACTGCGGCTCGCCATGTCTGCGACCTTTTCCTGAATCTCCAGTCCGGTAAAATCTCTGCCTGCGGTCTTGCCCCGCAGCAGAATCGGAATAATGCCTGTCCCGGTGCCCAGATCCAGCGCCCGCTCACCTTTTCGAACCGCAGCAAAGCCCGACAGCAGCACGGCGTCCATGCCAAAGCAAAAGCCCTTTGTGTCCTGAATGATGCGATATCCGTTTCGCTGCAGATCATCGATCCGCTCCGTCTCTTTCAGAATTACTTCCGACATGTCCATCCCCACTCTTTATTCGTTATTCTGCTGGGAATCCGTATTTCTCTGACGGTGGTTTCCCTGATATCTGCGATTATTATTTCTTTTGCGCTGCTCGCCGCCGGTCTCTCTGCGGTTCTCATTCGGTCTGCCCTCTGCCTCGCTCCGATTCGGATTCTCCCGGCTGCGATTCTCATAATTGCGATCATTCCGTCTGTTCTCGCTGCGCTGTTCGCCATTCACCCGACGATTCTCAAAATTTCGATTGTCTCTGCGCGGGCGATTGTTATTGTCCCGTTTTCTCTCCGAGCTGCCGTTCTCTCCATTCGGTCTGCCCTCGCCGCGGCTGCGGTTCGGATTCTCATGATAATTCCGCTTCTCGCCGGTTCTGCGATTTTCCTCGCCCCGTGCCTCGCGTCTTTGCTGCTGTCCGCGACCACGACCACGATCTCTGTTTTCGCGATTCTCTCTATTTTCTCTATTCTCGCGGTTTTCCGGATTTCTCAGCTCTCTCGCCGGTCTTTCCGCGCCCATTTCTTCTATCTTAACCTGCTCAGGTGCCTGTTCCGGCTCTGCTGCGCTTACAGCTGTCTCCTCACCTGCCGCAGCCTTTGCTTCGGTCTCCTCGCCGCCTGTAGCCTGTCCGGTGCCACACGCGCTGCCGCATCCGCCACAGCCTTCTCCACAGCCGTCACATCCTGCTGCCGGCTGTGCCTTTTTCTTCTTTCCACGAAACTGCAGCTGCTCAACTTTATACTCCCGCAGCTCCTTCTCGTCCCGATCTACCTGCACCAGCACCTTGACTAACTGACGCAGTACATTCACATTCTGAACATCCCCACGGAAACCGTCATCCGTGGTGACCGTCTCTCCGATCGAAGGCAGCTGACTGTTCAGATATTCATACGTTTCCTGCTCATTTTTCAGACAGCACATCAGACGTCCGCACACACCGGAGATCTTCGACGGATTCAGAGACAGATTCTGCTCCTTCGCCATCTTGATCGAAACCGGTGCAAAATCAGACAGGTAGCTGTGACAACAAAGCACACGTCCGCAAATACCAATGCCGCCCTTTGCCTTTGTTTCATCACGCACACCGATCTGACGCAGCTCAATACGAGTGCGGAATACCGATGCCAGATCCTTTACCAGTTCACGGAAATCAATTCTGCCATCTGCAATAAAATAAAACAGCACTTTGTTGCCGTCAAATGTATATTCCACATCCACGAGCTTCATTTCCAGACCGTGCCTTGCGATCTTCTCCTCGCAGATCTTAAATGCTTCTTTTTCTTTTTTGCTGTTCAGCTCTCTGACCATCTGATCTTCCTTTGTCGCAATTCGGATCACAGGCTTTAACGGCTGAACGACCTTATCATCGGTCATCTCGGTAATACCCATGACGACCGTACCATATTCAATTCCACGAGCGGTTTCGACAATGACACCATCCCCTGTCTTGATCTCAAATTCGCCAGGTGAAAAATAGTACATTTTGCATGTCTGTCGAAATCTTACGCCTACAACTTTTATCATAATGCTCTCCATTCCAATTCTATCAATGCTCAGTTATCTCTTACCGCCATCAGAAGCAGCTCCATCGTCAGTTCAAAATTAACATTTGCCTCCAGACGGCGTGTTGCAGTGTCGATTGCCTGCATAATATTCTCGATCCCTTCAAAACTGCTCTTCTGTGCGACCTCCCGGATATCCCGAAAGCTCTCCTGAAATACCAACACGTTAATATCGTTTGTAACTTTAAACAGCAGCACATCGCGATACCACAGACGAATAAAATCCAGACACTCCCGGATATTCAGACGATGCTCCGACAGTCTGCCCACGGCCGCCATCAACTCCTCAAATGTCATCCGATGGATCGACTGCATCAAATTCATGATCTCATGCAGCAGCTCTGCAAAATCATCAGACTCCGCCATCTTCCTCGCCTTGCCGATGTTTCCGCGGCACAGCTTCAGAATCGGCTGAATCCGCTTCTCCGGAATGCCCTGCTCCCGCAGCACACGCTCCACTTCCTCCTCCGGAATCTGCTTCAAATTCAAGATAACGCACCGTGAGAGGATTGTCTGTAAAAAGTTCGCTCCGTTTGTCGTCAACAGCAGGATCACCGCATATGCCGGCGGCTCTTCCAACGTCTTTAACAGCGCATTCTGCGCCGCTACTGTCATCGTCTCCGCCTCATCCACAATATAAATCTTATACGCACTGCTGTACGGTTTGATGATAATATCCTCATTCAGTTTTCGGATATCGTCAACACCGATCACATTCGGTTTTTCATGCTTTAAATAAATCACATCCGGATGGTTCCCGCTGGCAAACTGCAGACAGGAGTGACACTTACCGCAGGGCGTATCTCCCTTTTCCGGATTTTCACACAGTAACAGCTTTGCAAAGGATCTGGCAATCATTTTCTTTCCCATGCCGTCTTCTCCGCTGAGAATATAGCCATGAGAAACATGTGACGTCCGTACCGCACGCAGAAATAAGTCTTTTATCAGGTCATTTCCAATAATCTCGCGAAACTCGTCCATTCCAGTCCTCCTAAAATATAGAATCCGTTTTATTTTAACATAGTTTTCGGCAAGAAAAAAGAGTTCTGCCGCATTTTCCGCTGCAAAACTCTCTGCATTCGTTTTTCTGTTCAGTTTTTCTTCTTTTGCTTTTTGATTGCCCGTTTCATTGTGTTCAGACACACCGAAAACCGGCGGTTTTTATAAGATGTGGTGATTCCAGCTTTCTGCAGATTTTCTGGAGAAAAGTCCTCTTCATCCGCCAAAAAGCGTCTGCACATCTCCGCATACTTGGGATCGGTCTGCTTTCGTTCCCGGTTCAGCGCCCGTCTCAGACGTTCGCCATCCTCCACCTCGATATACAGTGGAATCAGTCGTTCCTTCCCGAAATACTGCTGCAGCGTCTGATAAGAAGCGAGTGTTCCAATCATCAGATAATCCGCATCCTCCGAATCAAATTGTCCGTCATCCACAGTCAGATACTTCCACGGACCATAGATCGTATCATACGTCCGCATCTCAATGATCCTGCCGGACTGCTCCAGTTCCGAGACCTTCTGCTCCGTCACAAAGAAATAATCGACACCATCTACTTCATTTTCCCGCATCGGGCGCGTTGTATACAAAACAGCGCTTTTCAGTCCCAGCGTTGGGTCCGCCAGTAATGCCTTGTGTAAGGAATCCTTTCCGCAGGCACTCTTTCCCATCAGATAAAATATCTTTCCCATGTGACATTCCCTCATAAATCAAAAAAAGAGAATCGCTACGAAGTGTAGTAATTCTCGAACTAAGAAGAATAATAGTGTATTTAAAAGGAAAAGTGCCCAGAGCCGGAATCGAACCAGCGACACGAGGATTTTCAGTCCTCTGCTCTACCAACTGAGCTATCTGGGCATGTTTCCTGCGTTGCGGGGACAGGATTTGAACCTATGACCTTCGGGTTATGAGCCCGACGAGCTTCCAGACTGCTCCACCCCGCGATGAAATTAAGTTTCCAAAAATGGAAAATGGACGGAGGTGGATTCGAACCACCGAAGCAAGTTGCAGCAGATTTACAGTCTGTCCCCTTTGGCCACTCGGGAATCCGTCCATAATAATTATTTTATTTAGTTGATGGGGCCTATAGGGCTCGAACCTATGACCCTCTGCTTGTAAGGCAGATGCTCTCCCAGCTGAGCTAAGACCCCAT
>CAKQHB010000005.1 GCA_934234215.1 uncultured Cuneatibacter sp. | reverse complement strand
AAAAACAATACCTTTAACGGAATGCCCCTGCCTGATATCTGGCTGCGGCATGGTGATGAAACCATGGAACGTCTGACTGATTTCGGTTACGAGGATTTTAAAGGCAGACTTGGCCACCGCAGGAAATCAGAGTAGGTCTCCTGTAAAATTTGTAAAAAGACGTAAGTCATAGAAATATGGCTTGCGTTTTTTTTTCTGGGTTGAATGAAAAAGTAATTTCCACCTCACATTATGCCAGTTAAAATAAGGCTTTTTTGCAGGACTAACTTCCACCCCTTTTATTATATTTTGTAGAAGAAAAAGAAAAAATAAACAAAAGGTGGAAGTTACTTTTTCATTTTAGGGTTCACAGAAAGTTCACAAAAAATTAGCACTCACCTCTTGACAGTGCTAACAACTAGTGGTATTCTATCATCAGGTTGAATGTTATAGTATAAATAGAACAGACAACCAAGAGAATACGTTTTCCGGAAGGGAGGCATGGATATGAATATCAGTAAGTTTACACAGAAGTCTGTACAGGCAGTACAGGACTGCGAGAAGCTCGCTTATGAATATGGAAATCAGGAGATCGACCAGGAGCATCTGCTGCTGGCGCTTCTGACACAGGAGGACAGTCTGCTGGCGCAGTTGATCACAAAGATGGAGATTCAACTGACGTACTTTACCGATCGGGTAAAGCAGGCGGTCGAGAAGAAGACGAAGGTATCCGGCGGCGGACAGGTTTACATTAGCAATGCGCTGAATCAGGTATTGATCTACGCCGAGGATGAAGCAAAGGCGATGGGCGATGAGTATGTATCGGTAGAGCATCTGTTTCTGGCGATGCAGGCAAAGCCCAACGCAGCGATCAAGGAGATTTTCCGTGAGTTTGGTCTGACGAGAGAGCGGTTTTTGCAGGTGCTCTCCACCGTGCGTGGAAACCAGCGTGTAACCAGTGATAATCCGGAGGCAACTTATGAGTCTCTGAGTAAGTACGGCGAAGATCTGGTAGAGAAGGCAAGAGAGCAGAAGATGGATCCGGTCATCGGTCGTGATGCCGAGATTCGAAATGTGATCCGAATTTTGTCACGTAAGACGAAGAATAACCCGGTTCTGATCGGTGAGCCTGGTGTTGGTAAGACCGCAGCAGTAGAAGGTCTGGCACAGCGTATTGTCAAGGGCGATGTCCCGGAAGGCCTGAAAAATAAAAAGATTTTTGCATTGGATATGGGTGCTTTGACTGCCGGTGCGAAGTATCGTGGTGAGTTTGAAGAGCGTCTGAAAGCGGTTATCGAGGAGGTTCGCAAGAGCGAAGGTCAGATCATCCTGTTCATTGATGAGCTGCATCTGATCGTTGGTGCCGGTAAGGCAGAAGGCTCGATGGATGCGGGCAATATGTTAAAGCCGATGCTGGCACGTGGTGAGCTGCACTGTATTGGTGCGACGACATTGGATGAGTACCGCAAATACATTGAGAAGGATCCGGCACTGGAGCGTCGTTTCCAGCCGGTTCTGGTAGATGAGCCCAGCGTCGAGGATACGATCTCGATCCTGCGTGGTCTGAAAGAGCGGTATGAGGTTTACCACGGAGTTAAGATCACAGACTCTGCACTGGTAGCAGCAGCAACATTGTCTCATCGTTATATTTCCGATCGTTTCCTGCCGGATAAGGCAATCGATCTGGTAGATGAAGCGTGCGCGATGATCAAGACAGAGATGGATTCTATGCCGTCTGAGCTGGATGAGCTGTCCCGTAAGCTGATGCAGATGAAGATCGAGGAGACTGCGCTGAAGAAAGAGACAGATCGTCTGAGTCAGGATCGTCTGCAGGAGCTGCAGAAGGAGATCGCAGAGCGTCAGAGCGAGTTCGATTCCAGAAAAGCCCAGTGGGATAACGAGAAGGCATCGGTGGATAAGCTGAGCAAGCTGCGGGAAGAGATCGAGTCGGTGAACAAAGAGATTCAGATCGCACAGCAGAATTATAATCTGAATCGTGCCAGTGAGCTGCAGTACGGACAGCTGCCTGCATTGCAGAAGCAGTTGGCAGCAGAGGAGGAGAAGGTTCGAAATGCAGACCTGTCCCTCGTACACGAGAGTGTTACCGAGGATGAGATCTGCCGGATCATTTCCAGATGGACTGGTATCCCGGTTACGAAGCTGACGGAGAGTGAGCGCAGTAAGACGCTGCATCTGGACGAGACGCTGCATAAGAGAGTTATCGGTCAGGATGAAGGCGTGGAGAAAGTTACCGAAGCGATCATCCGTTCCAAAGCTGGTATCAAAGACCCGACAAAGCCCATCGGTTCGTTCCTGTTCCTTGGACCGACCGGTGTTGGTAAGACAGAGCTGGCAAAGGCTCTGGCGGAGGCATTGTTTGACGATGAGGCGAACATGGTTCGTATCGATATGAGTGAGTATATGGAGAAGCATTCTGTGTCCCGTCTGATCGGAGCGCCTCCCGGATATGTCGGTTACGATGAAGGTGGTCAGTTGACGGAGGCAGTCCGCAGAAAACCGTACTGCGTCGTTCTGTTTGATGAAGTCGAAAAGGCACATCCGGATGTCTTCAACGTACTGCTGCAGGTATTGGATGACGGTCGTATCACCGATTCTCAGGGTAAGACCGTGGACTTCAAGAATACGATCCTGATTATGACTTCCAACATTGGTTCCTCTTATCTGCTGGAGGGCATTGATGAGAATGGCAACATTCGCAAAGAGGCAGAAGATGCGGTAATGGCAGATCTGCGTGCCCACTTCCGTCCGGAGTTCCTGAACCGTCTGGATGAGACGATTCTGTTCAAGCCGCTGACGAGAGACAACATCGGCAACATCGTGGATCTGATGCTGGCAGATGTCAACAAACGTCTGGAAGATCGCGAGGTTTCCATTGAACTGACCGATGCTGCAAAGAAATTCGTAGCAGACAATGGCTACGATCCGGTTTACGGTGCTCGTCCGTTGAAGCGTTACCTGCAGAAAAACGTCGAGACACTGGCGGCGAGAGTCATCCTTGGCGGAGATCTCAAAGCAGGAGACACGATCCTGATTGACGAGAATGCAGATCGGAGTGGACTTACGGCGACTGTCAAAGAAAAGTAATTCATTCTAAAATATAATTACAAGAAAAATGGAGAGGCAACCCTTGATAACGTGTGCATTTCCTATCCAAGCTTGTACTGCTCGTTTCTGCCCAGCGCAAAAACTCATCTGCGATTCAGACAGTTTGCGCTGGGCAGTCGCAGTACGCTTGAATTACGGAAATTAGCACAATGTTATCTTCCGGTTGCTTCTCCATTTTTCTTTTGCCACATTCAGAACAAATGTTATTTTGAAAAAAGCCGGTGCAGGCTGGGACAGGCTTGTATCGGAAATGCGCAGGTTATCGAAGACTGCTTTTTAGACTTTCTTTTGAAGGGCATTTCATGCTGAGTCTGTTCATCGACTTGACAGAACATACATTGTAACGTATATTAGACATAGAAACACATCAGACATCAGATGTTTACTTGGAAGGGGCACAAAGGATGATGAAGCAACAGACGACAACGGTACATACGAAGCGGGAGCTGCTGGCGACGCAGGTGGAAGAGGATTTGATGACATATATTCTGGAGACACCGGTGGCAGTCGGGGAGAAGATTCCGAATGAGTTTGAGCTGGCGGAGCGCTTTGGAGTCGGCAGAAGTACGATTCGGGAAGTGGTGAAAAGTCTGGTTTCCAAGGGCGTGCTGGAAGTGAGGAGAGGCTCCGGGACGTTTGTGATCGGGACGAACCGTCTGGAGGATGATCCTCTGGGACTTTCAGGCTTCACGGATCCGTATGAGCTGGCGCTGGATCTGTGCGATGTGCGATTGATGCTGGAACCGGAGATTGCTGTCCTTGCCTGCGAGCATGCGACAGAGGAGGAGAAGCAGGAGCTGAAACGGTTGTGCGATGAGGTGGAAGAGCTGTATCTGGCGGGAGAAAACCATTTGCAGAAGGATGTGGAGTTTCATACCTGGATCGCGCGATGCAGTAAAAACCGTGTCATTGAAAAGCTGCTTCCCATCATTCAGTCGGCAGTTATTACGTTCGTAAATCTGACCCACAGACAGTTGAAGAAAGAGACGATTCAGACCCATCGGGCAATCACCGATGCAATCCTGCGGGGCGACAGTGCAGGCGCAAAATATGCGATGATGATGCACTTGAATTACAATCGTCAGATGATTCTCGAAAAGCAGGGGGAAGCGTTGAACGAAAGTGTTGTAGAAAATAAATAAAACAGGGGGCAAATTCGCAAGGATTTGCCCCTTTTTTTGTGCGAAAAGCTAGAAATAAAGAAAATACGTCAGATGTATTGACAAACTATCGTAAAAAACATAGAATAATCGCGTAACAACGTATGACGTCTTATGTTTTTGACGGATGATATTAAGAAATCATCCAAAGCGCGAAAACATAAGAAAAAAAGAGGAGGGTTTCATACATGGATGGTGTAGTAGCACTGGACACTACCAGATTGATCATTGCAGCAATCGTTGGTCTGGCACTGCTGTTGGTTCTGATCATTAAGTTCAAGATCCACGCAATGATCTCAATTCTGCTGGGCGCGATTGCAATTGGACTGATCGCGGGCATGCCGTTTGACGAGATTGTAACAGCAGTAGATGATGGTATTGGCAACACGCTGAAGGGAATTGCCCTGTTGGTCGGACTTGGTTCGATGTTTGGTGCGATTCTGGAAGCATCCGGCGGCGCACAGACGCTTGCCGTGACGATGGTAAAGAAATTTGGCGACAAGAAAGCGGCATGGGCGCTTGGTATTACCGGTCTTGTTGTATCCATGCCAGTATTTTTTGATGCGGGTCTGATTATTCTGATTCCACTGGCATTTTCTCTGGCAAAGAAGACCGGAAGATCATCTTTGTTTTATGCAATTCCGCTGCTTGCTGGTCTGGCAGTCGGACACGCATTTATCCCGCCGACACCGGGTCCAGTTCTTGTGGCAACGATGTTGGGTGTAGACCTGGGCTGGGTGATTCTGATCGGCATTTTCTGCGGTATTTTTGCAATGATCGTGGCTGGCCCCGTGTGGGGTTCTATCTGTGGTAAGAAGTATATGGTTCCGGTTCCGGAGCAGATTGCAAATCAGGAAGATTTCGATGAGTCCAAGCTGCCGAGCTTTGCAACTGTTGTACTGATTATTTTGATTCCGTTAGTACTGATTATTTTAAAGTCTCTGGCAAGTGTGGTTCCGTTCCTGGCACCGGCACAGGAGGTTCTGACATTCTTAGGCCAGCCCTTCGTAGCACTGCTGATCGCAACACTGGTAGCCATGTTCCTGCTTGGAACGCGCCACGGCTATACATTGCCGGAGCTGGAAAAGATCATGACAAAGTCCTTAGAGCCGACAGGTCTGATCCTGCTTGTAACCGCATGCGGTGGTGTACTGCGTTACATCCTGCAGTATTCGGGACTGGGCGATGTCATCGGTAATGCTGTTGCATCCGCAAATCTGCCGATCGTAGTTGTTGCATTCCTGATCGCAGCACTGGTTCGTATCTGTGTTGGTTCCGCAACCGTAGCCATGACAATGGCTGCCGGTATCGTAGCAGCAATGCCGGAGATCGCAGGTCTGTCCCCGATGTATCTGGCTTGTGTCGTAGCAGCAGTAGCAGGCGGTGCAACCGTTTGCTCTCATTTCAACGATTCCGGTTTCTGGTTAGTTCGTTCCCTCGTTGGACTGGACGAGAAGACCACCTTGAAGACCTGGACGATCATGGAGACACTGGTTGGCGGTACCGGATTTATCGTAGCACTGATTATTTCTTTCTTTGTATAAGGATTTGAATGCGGATTGCGAAGCAGCGAAATCCGTAGTAAGATAGCAACTGGAAAACAGGATTTGCAGGAGCGCCGCGAGGAGCCGCAGGCAGGAATGTGCCCGGCTGCGCAGGTGCTCCGGAATGGAGAATGATTATGGAATTAACGAGTCAGAAGATGCGTGAACTGGCACCGGAGTTAGATCCGCTGCGTATTGGAACCGGTTGGAAGCCGGAAGATCTGTCCAAACCGCAGATCATCATTGAGAGCACTTATGGTGACAGCCATCCGGGCAGCGGACATCTGAACATTCTGGTGGAAGAGGTTCGCAAGGGTGTAGAAGAAGCAGGCGGACACGGCGCAAGATATTTTGCAACCGATATCTGTGATGGTGAGAGTCAGGGAACAGACGGTATCAACTACAGTCTGGCAAGCCGCGAGATGATCGCAAACCTGATCGAGATCCATGCAAATGCAACTCCTTTTGACGGCGGTGTTTATCTGGCAAGCTGTGACAAGGGTGTGCCTGGTAATCTGATGGGTCTGGCGCGTGTCAATATCCCGTCTATCGTAGTACCGGGCGGCACGATGAATGCAGGTCCTGAGATGCTGACACTGGAGCAGCTTGGTATGTACAGCGCAAAGTATCAGCGCGGTGAGATCACCGAGGAGAAGTTAAACTGGGCAAAGTGCAATGCATGTCCCAGCTGCGGTGCATGTTCCTTTATCGGAACCGCATCCACCATGCAGATCATGGCAGAGGCACTTGGTCTGGCACTGCCGGGCAGCGCACTGATGCCGGCAACAAGTCCGGATCTGCTGGCATACGCAAGACAGGCCGGTGAGCAGGTTGTAAAGCTGGCTACGATGGAAAATATGCGTCCCAGCGATATCGTAACAATGGAGAGCTTCGAAAATGCGATCATGGTGCATGCAGCAATCTCCGGAAGCACAAACTGCCTGCTGCACATTCCGGCACTGGCACATGAATTTGGATTTGAGATCACCGGCGATACCTTTGACCGTCTGCACAGAGGCGCTCATTATCTGTTAGATATCCGTCCGGCAGGAAAGTGGCCGGCAGAGGTCTTCTACTATGCCGGTGGTGTTCCTGCGATCATGGAAGAGATTAAGGAGCATCTGCATCTGGATGTGATGACCGTTACCGGCAAGACCCTGGGTGAGAATCTGGAAGATCTGAAGAAGAACGGTTATTACGAGAAGTGTGCAAAGTGGATGGAAGACTTCAACGCAAGATACGGCGTACATGTCACAAGAGAAGATGTTATCCGTCCTTATGACAAGGCAATCGGAACCGACGGCAGCATCGCAATTCTGAAGGGAAATCTGGCTCCGGAAGGCGCTGTTATCAAGCACACCGCCTGTCCGAAGGAGATGTTCCAGGCAGTTCTGCGTGCCCGTCCGTTTGACAGTGAGGAAGAGTGTCTGGATGCAGTTCTGAAGCACAAGGTTCAGAAGGGTGATGCAGTCTTCATCCGTTATGAGGGACCTCGCGGAAGCGGTATGCCGGAGATGTTCTATACTTCCGAGGCAATCAGCAGTGACGCAGAGCTGGGCAGAAGCATCGCTCTGATCACAGATGGACGTTTCTCCGGCGCTTCTACCGGCCCGGTAATCGGACACTGCAGTCCAGAAGCAGTAGACGGCGGCCCCATCGCTCTGGTAGAAGAGGGTGATCTGATCGAGATCGATGTGATGGCAAGAAAGCTGAACATCATCGGTATCGCAGGCGAGCGCAAGACTCCGGAGGAGATTGATGCAGTTCTGGCAGAGAGAAGAAAGAACTGGAAGCCTCGCGCACCGAAGTACAAGAGAGGTGTTCTGCGTCTGTTCAGTGAACTGGCAGCCAGCCCGATGAAGGGTGCTTACCTGGATTATGATCGTTGTGACAAATAAAGAAAATCAAAAAAGTTGATTGGAAGAACCCGCATATCGTCCGACATTTGACGATATGCGGGTCTTGTCATTTGCAGGCTGAGACAGTATAATGAACTCCGGGAGCAATCACAGAGATTGCCAATCAAAGAAATTAAAGTGAGGAAATTATGAAATTACAGCAGCTTTTAGAGCGCATGGAGTATCAGCTTATACAGGGAACAACAGACGTGGAGATCGCGCGTCTGTGCTATGATAACAGACAGGTGCAGACAGGGGATTTGTTTGTATGCATCAGCGGTGCGAGATTTGACACCCACGATTGCCTGCAGGACATTGCAGACAAGGGCGCGACAGCGATCATGATCGAAAAGCCCCTTTCAGAGTGCGGTGCACTTTCCACAGACATTCCGGTGCTGCAGGTGGCAAGCACGAGACAGGCGGAGGCTTCTCTGGCAGCCGCGTATTATGGACACCCGGCGGATCATTTGACGATGATCGGCATTACCGGATCAAAGGGCAAGACGACGACGACTCACATGCTGGCGGACATTTTGCGTCAGGATGGACGAAAGGTTGGCACAGTCGGCACAAATGGCGCCATTATTGGAGACAAGGTGATCGAGCTGGCGAACACTACACCTTCCGCACAGGATATGCAGATGTATCTGGCAAAGATGGTAGAAGAAGGCGTAGATACGGCTGTGATCGAGTGCTCTTCCCAGGGCTTGATGCAGTATCGTACCGGCGGCATGACATTTGACTGTGGTGTTTTCTTAAATATTTCCACCGGAGATCATATCGGACCCAATGAGCACAAGGATTTTGCAGAGTATCTGCATTGCAAGGGCATGCTGCTGCAGCAGAGCCGCCTTGGATTTGTCAATGCAGACGATGCGTGGACGGAGACGATGTTAAAAGAGATTGATACTCCTATCGTTCGCTTCGGTACCTCCGAGGGTGTGGACTATCGTTTGTCGAACATCCGCAAGACGTTTGAACATCAGACACCGGGACTGCTGTTTGATGTGGATGGCGCTTTTCATGCGACACTTCCGGTGAATCTGCCGGGCGAGTTCAACGCAGCGAATGCACTGGCAGCCGTGGCTGTGGCACATCATCTGGGCGCATCGAAAGAGGCGATGGAACGTGCTTTGAGCCATATGAAGATTAAGGGACGTTTTGACATCGTATTCCGCAATGAGCATTTTGCTGTGTGTGTAGATTTTGCACACAATGGCTACAGCACCCGCAATCACCTCGAAGCGCTGCGGGAGTATCATCCGAAGCGCCTTGTGTGTGTATTCGGTGCAGACGGAAACCGTTCCAAGAGCCGCCGTTACGAGATGGGCGAAGCCAGCGGACGTCTGGCAGACTTCTCCATCGTGACAGCCGGTCACAACCGCTGGGAGAGCTTTGAAGACATCCTGAAAGACATCCATGTGGGTCTCGATAAGACCGACGGCGCCTACATGGTTATCCCGAATCGAAAGGATGCGGTGCGCTATGCCATTGAGAACGCAGAGGACGGCGATTTCATCACGATTCTCGGACTGGGACATGAATCTTATCAGGAAGAGAACGGTGTGAAATATCCGTACAGCGACCGGGAATATGTGCTGCAGGTCGTAAAAGAGCTGGGACTGCAAAGCAGCGAACAATAACGCATAAAGACGACACAGAGTGCGCATACTGAAACCAGCAACCTGACAATAGTTCAGGTGGAATAGGAGTATGCACATGATGGCAGAGAATAAAACAGGGGTCATGCGGCCCTTTGGAATCAGCGATAAGGTGGGATACATGCTCGGAGATCTGGGCAATGATTTCACCTTTTTGCTTTCTTCCGGATTTTTGATGAAGTTTTACACAGATGTGATGGAAGTGCCGGGAGCAATTGTCGGTCTGGCAATGGCGGTGTCCCGGATTCTGGATGCGTTCACCGATGTGGCGATGGGCAGAATTTGTGACCGCAGCAGACAGACACCGGCGGGCAAGTTCAAGCCGTGGCTGAGACGGATGTGCGCACCGGTGGCGATTTCTTCTTTTCTGATTTATCAGAGCAGTATGGCGCGGGCACCGATGACAATGCGGATCATCTGGTTGTTTGTGACGTACATTTTGTGGGGATCGATCTTCTATACGTCTATCAATATTCCCTATGGTTCCATGGCGTCTGCCATTTCTCCGGAACCGTCGGATCGGCAGTCTCTGTCCACCTGGCGCAGTGTCGGAGCGGCATTGGCAGGACTGGTGCTTGGTGCCGGGATTCCTCTGATCGCTTATGATACCGTGAATGGGCAGCAAGTGTTAAACGGCGGGAAATTCACGGTGATTGCCGGAGTAGGATCGGCATTGGCTGTTGTTTTTTATCTGATGTGCTATCATTTGACAACAGAACGGGTGCAGATGGAACACACCGGAGAGCGGATGGAACGAAAGTTTTCGACACTGTGGCGCAGCGTGCTGACAGATCGGGCGCTGCTGTCTGTGGTGGCAGCGGCAATTTTGCTGCTGGTGTCACAGCTCACGATTCAGTCCATGGCAAACTATGTATATCCCAACTATTACGTTAATGTGCAGGCGCAGTCGGTATTCAGTATTCTCGTCACGGTGCTGTCCCTCGCCTGTGCTGCGGCAGTGAAGCCTCTGAGTGAGAAATTTGGCAAGAAAGAAGTCAGTGCGGCAGCAAGTGCATTTTCTGCAATTGCATATGGATTTTTATTCCTTTTGCATACGCAGTCTGTAGCGGTTTATATTTTTGTGTCACTTTTGGGCAATCTGGGGCTGGCGATGTTTAATATGGTGTGCTGGGCGATGATCACCGATGTGATCGATGCAGCGGAGCTGCGCAACGGCGTGAGAGAGGATGGAACAGTATATGCGATCTATTCTTTTTCGAGAAAGCTGGGACAGGCAGCCTCCTCCGGCTTGTCCGGATGGCTTCTGACACTGGCGGGGTATCGGACGGAAACGGCAACCGATCCGACGGTTTTGCGGGGCATTTATGACATCAGCACATTGCTTCCGGCGGGAGGATTCGCACTATTAGCGATTGTTCTGGCAATTTGGTATCCGCTCGGCAAAAAGCAGGTGCAGGAAAACAATCAGAATCTGCAAAACAGAAAAAAAGGTTGACGTTACCATGTGAAAAAGTTACAATGTTAAAAGAAGAATATTGGGGGAATCAGACGTTATTCCACAAAAAATGACAGCCGTATTCTTCGGAAAGGGAGGGACAGCGATGAAGTACAAGATTTTGGAAATTGACACACTCCTGAAGCAATACGAAGGAGACATCGATCTCCGCATGGAAAATTATAAGCATAAGAAAAAAGAGCTGCTGGCACCAAGGCAGCCTTTGAGTGAATTTGCAAACGGACATCTTTATTTTGGATTTCATAAAGTACGTGGCGGCTGGTATTACAGAGAGTGGGCACCGGCAGCAGATGCGATGTATCTGACCGGTGATTTTAACAACTGGGACAGACATGCTACCCCGATGGAGAAGAAGGAGAACGGCGTATTCGAAGTCTTCCTTCCCGGTGCAACCGCATTGAAAAATGGCGATAAGGTCATGGCAATCGTGGTACATGACGGCGAAGAGTTAGACCGTATTCCGCTGTATGCGACTTATGTGGTACAGGACCCGGAGACTTACGGCTGGAATGCGCAGATCTATCAGCCCCGCAAGAAGTTTGTCTGGACTGATGAGGGATTCACGCCGGAAAAGCAGCTGTATATTTATGAATGCCATATCGGTATGGCGCAGGAAGAGCCGCGCATCGGCACTTACAAGGAATTCCGGGAGAAGACGCTTCCGAGAATTGCTGCACAGGGTTATAACACCGTTCAGATCATGGCAGTGATGGAACATCCTTACTATGCATCCTTCGGCTATCAGGTGACGAACTTCTTTGCAGCATCTTCCCGTTATGGCAAGCCGGACGAGCTGAAAGCTCTGATCAACACGGCGCATGAGATGGGCATCACTGTATTGTTAGATGTGGTACATTCCCATGCCGCAAAGAACACAAGAGAAGGTATCAACGAGTTCGATGGTACCGACTACCAGTTTTTCCATACCGGTGAGAAGGGCAATCATTCCGCATGGAACACAAAGGTATTTAACTATGATAAGAACGAAGTCATTCACTTCCTGCTCTCGAACCTGAAGTTCTGGATGGAGGAGTATCACTTCGATGGCTTCCGTTTCGACGGCGTTACTTCGATGCTGTACCACGATCACGGACTGGGCAGCAGCTTTGATCATTATGACAAATATTTCTCTCTGAACACCGATACAGAGGCAGTGACCTATCTGCAGCTGGCAAATGAGCTGGTGCATGAGCTGAATCCAAAGGCAATCACCATTGCCGAGGATACATCCGCGATGCCCGGACTTTGTATCCCGATCTCTGAGGGCGGTATCGGATTTGATTACCGTCTGGCGATGGGCGAGCCGGACATGTGGATCCGGATCTTGAGAGAAGTGCCGGACGAGCAGTGGGATCTGTGGAATATCTGGTACGAGCTGACCGGACGCAGACCGAAGGAAAAGGTCATTGGTTATGTGGAGTCTCACGATCAGGCATTGGTCGGAGATAAGACGGTGATGTTCCGTCTGTGCGATCAGGAGATGTACTGGTCTATGGCGAAAAACATTCAGAACATGGTGATCGACCGTGGTATCGCATTACATAAGATGATCCGGCTGCTGACGATGTCTCTGGGCGGTGAAGGCTATCTGAACTTCATGGGCAATGAATTCGGACATCCGGAATGGATCGATTTCCCTCGTGAGGGCAATGGCTGGAGCTATCAGTATTGCCGCAGACAGTGGAGTCTGGCAGATAACCATGATCTGAAGTATGAGTATCTGAACGATTTCGATAAGGATATGGTGAAGCTGGCAGAGAAGCAGAAGCTGTTCTCCGCAGAGCCGCACAATCTGTGGATCTATCAGGCAGATAAGATGATGGCGTATGAGCGTAATCATGTAGTATTTGCATTTAACTTCCATCCGAATCGTTCCTTCAGCGGATATTTCATTCCGGTGAACGAGCCGGGCGAATACAAGGTATTGCTGACTTCTGACAACAGCAAGTACGGCGGACAGGATCGGGTTTCGATGGTACAGACCTATCAGACCGAGACACTTCCCGATGGTCGTGTTGGCTTCCTGATGTATCTGCCGAGCCGATGCTGCGTAGTTCTCAAGAAAAAGGTCGTTCGTAAGAGAACGACAAAGAAAGCGGAGAAGCCGGCAGTAGTTGTGGAAGCACCGGTTGCAGAGGCACCTGCAGAGAAGGAAGTGGCGGTAACCGCAGCGCCGAAGGCTGCAGAGGTCACAGAGACCGTTGAGACTGTCGCAGAAACAGTACCGGAAAAGCCTGCCGCAAAGAGAGGTCGCAAGCGCAAGACAAAGAAGTGATCATAGAGCAAATGACAAAAAAGCTCCGCAGAATCTTCCAAACTGGAGAGACTGCGGGGCTTTCTGAAAAGAGACGGTCAGGCGGGAGTATTCTTATCATAAAGAATCTTGAGACCTTTTAACAGCAGACCGTCATCGTACACGATCTCATGGGTACACAGCGGCAGGACATACTGAGCGAGACCACCGGTCGCGATGATCGTCACCGGTTCCCCAAGCTCTTTTTCCATGCGGGTGAACATTCCATCCAGAAGATCGGCATTGCCATAGATGGCGCCGCTGCGCATACAGTCGATGGTGTTTGTACCGATGGCATGCTTCGGGGCGGTCAGACTGATGGACGGCAGCTGAGAAGTATTGCTCACAAGAGACTGCATGGAGACGCGCAGACCGGGGATGATGGCACCACCGCGGAAGACATGCTTGCTGTCGATGACGGAGATCGTTGTGGCAGTTCCCATGTCCACTAAGATCAGAGCGCCGGGATATTCGTGCAGAGCAGCGACCGCTGCAACAACAAGATCTGCGCCAAGCTGTGCCGGATTGTCGATGCCGATTTTTAATCCGGTCTTAATGCCGGGGCCGACTGTCAGGAAACGCTTGTCCGGCAGGAGCTTGCCGATGGCTTCTTTCAGAACGAAAGAGAGGGACGGAACGACCGAGGAGAGGATACTGCCCTCAATGGCATCCGCGTCTACATGGTGAATGTCCAGAATCGTGCGGATCAGGACGGCATATTCCAGAGCGGTCTTCTGGTGGTCGGTGGAGATTCGTTCGATGCACCAGGTTGCTTCGTTTTCAATACATCCGATGACAATATTGGTATTGCCAATGTCAATCGCGAGAATCATGTGCTTCCTCCATTCCATCCGCAGGTGCGGATGTGTTTGATGGATTTAGTATAACATAGTCGATTCCAAAATCGCAACGCATAAAAACAGAAAGGGGTTTTACAAATGAACTATCAGGAATTTTATCTCGACATACCCTATGAAAAGGCAGGAATCAGGCATTCCGATTTCAAGGCAAAGCTTACAACGTACCTTCAGGATGCATCCGAACTGATTCCGGCATCACAGAAGCGTCCGGCTGTTATCGTGTGTCCGGGCGGCGCGTATCGTTTCACCTGCGATCGTGAGGCAGAACCGATTGCATTGAAATACGCGGCGATGGGATATCACGCTTTCGTTCTGCGCTACAGTGTGGCACCGGATGCATTTCCGTCTGCACAGATGGAGCTGGCACAGGCGATCCATCTCCTTCGCACGCATGCGGAGGAGTGGCATGTAGATCCGGATCAGATCCTTGTCACGGGATTTTCTGCGGGCGGTCATCTGGCAGCAAGTCTGGCTTGTTTGTGGAACAACGAGCAGATCTACGGACCGCTGGGACTGACAGCAGAAGATATCAAGCCCAACGGAGCGATCCTTTGCTATCCGGTTATTACCTCCGGCGAGTTTGCTCATCGGGAATCCATTCAGAATCTGGGCGGTGAGCGATATGACGAGCTGCTGGATCTGTTATCACTGGAAAAGCAGGTAGGACCGCAGGTACCGCCGGTATTTCTGTGGCATACCGTAGCCGATGAGGCAGTTCCGGTAGAAAATTCGCTGCTGTTCATGACAGCTTTGCAGCGGGCAAAGGTTCCGTTTGAAGCACATCTGTATCCGGACGGACAGCATGGACTGTCCCTGGGGGATGTGACAACGAACCAGTACGACGATCAGCAGAAGCCCTATATCCAGAATTGGATCAACCATGTGGAGAAGTGGCTGCGCACTTACTTCCCGCTGTAAACAAAGCTGAAACTGGAATAAAAAATCCGTCGCTTCCAGCACATCGCGATATGTGTGTAGAGAGCGGCGGATTTTTGCACATAATTTGAAAAAATTTATATGATCTGCATCAGCAGCGGGAATGCGATCGCGGTCACGATACCGGATACCACGAGGGACAGGCTGCTGACAGCGCCGGACAGCTCCGAAATCTCAGTTGCTTTTGCAGTACCGATGACATGGGAAGCAGTACCAAATGCAACACCCTGTGCGATGGGATTCTTGAATCGGAACAGCTTGCACAGAGCGCTTCCCATGAGGCTGCCGAGGATACCAGTGACGATGATGGCAGCGGTAGTCAGAGCTTCGATGCCGTCACCAATCTGAGCCAATGCAATGCCCATTGCAGTGGTGATGCTCTTGGGCAGCAGAGAAACCGTCATTGTGACGTCCAGAGAGAACAGACGGCACAGGATAAAAATAAAGATCAAGCTGGTGGCGGTTCCTGCGATGACACCGACGAGGATCGCAGGCAGGCTGCTCTTTAAAGTCTGCAGCTGTTTGTAAAGCGGCACAGCCAGACAGATCGTGGAAGGAGTCAGCAGCCAGGAGATGGACACGCATCCATCCTGATAAGCGGTGTTGGACAGTCCCAGCAATTTTAATACGATAATTACGAGAATAATGGAGATCAGCAGTGGATTAAACACAGCGGATTTCCATTTTTTCTTGCACAGAAGTCCAACCTGATAGGCTGCGAATGTCAGACACAGTGCAAACAGCGGGATTTCTTCGAAAATATCAAACATCTTCTTCTCCTCCTTCCAGCTGGATCGGATGTTTGCGCAGCAGCCACTGGGTCAGTGCGCCAGAGATAAAGAAAGTCACGAGGGTAGACAGCACAACGATGATGCAGATCGGTGCCAGATCCGGAGCGATCAGGGTCCAGGAATCCAACAGGTTGACAGCCGGTGCAACGAACAAAATCGGCATAATGTCGATCAGAAACTGGCTGACAGATTCGATCTGGTCGAGCCGCACAAGCTTCGTGCAAAGCGCCAGAAATAATAAAATAAGACCGTAAACAGACGCGGGGATCGGCATCGGCAGGAGCAGATGCAATAACTCCCCAGCGAGAGAAAAGATCAGAATAATCAGTAACTGTTTGATGTACTTCATGATGTCCTCCTTAAAAATGTAAAGAGCTTATGTATTAAATAAGCGGATATTCGCAATTCGCTGCGCTGCTTGTTCATAACCAGGTTAAGCTGCACAGCAGCTACTCGGTTAAAAACGCACGGCACTTAGTATATACCGCCTGCTTTTTAGATGCAAGGTTTTTTTGTAAGCAGTTGCACATTTTTTGTAAAGAAGGTATACTAAACCGATGCAGGACGAAAGGAGCTTAGACAATGAAAGGCGAAGAAAAAACAAATGTAATGCGCCTGCTGGAAAAGGGCAAGGTGCAGTACGTTTCTCATAATTATGAAAATACCGGTGCAGTCAGCGGCATGGAAGTAGCGACAGCGCTGGGACAGGATCCGGATATGGCATTTAAGACACTGGTGACGGTGGGAAAGACGAAGAATCATTATGTATTTCTCGTGCCGGTGAGCCGGGAGCTGGATCTGAAAAAAGCGGCAAAGAGTGTGGGAGAAAAGAATATTGAGATGATTCCGCAGAAGGAGCTGCTTCCGCTGACCGGTTACGTGCATGGCGGTTGTTCTCCCATCGGTATGAAGAAACGGTTCCGTACAGTCATTGATGCCAGTGCAGCAAATTTTGATACGATCTTATTTAGCGGCGGCAAGATTGGTATGCAGGTGCAGACAAGTCTGGAAGAACTGAAAAAGGTGCTGACTTTTGAGCTGCACGATATTTGTACAGACAAGGAGTAATCAGGATGAAAGCAGTCATTTTTGATTTTAACGGAACGCTGCTGTTTGATACCCCGAAGCATGCAGAGGCGTGGGATCTGTTTGCCAGAAAATATGCGGGCAGAGAGCTGACTTTTGCAGAGTATCGGGACGAGCTGGCGGGCAAGGATAACCGCTCCACGATTGAGTATTTTCTCGGCAGAGAAGTGACGATGGAGGAGTACCGCAAACTTTCCCATGAGAAAGAAGATTTTTATCTGCAGCTTTGTGAGGAAGACAAAGAATTTACATTAGCGCCGGGTGTTGCAGCCTATTTGGATCTGTTGAAAGAAAAGCAGATTCCGTTTATGATCGCCACAAGTGCAGAGGTGCGGAATGTGGATTTTTATTATCGCAGATTTGCACTGGACAGATGGTTTGACCGGGAACGGGACATCATCTGTGCGGACGGCACGATGCCCAGCAAGCCTCATCCGGCAATTTATAAAAAGGCGATGGAGCGCCTTGGGGTGGAACCTGCACAGTGCAGAGTTTATGAAGATCTGGCAACGGGCATTGCATCGGCTCACGCAGCGGGAGCAGGAGAGATCATTGCAGTCGCCAGCGCGGCGCTTCCGGAAAAACTGGAGCAGCTTTCCGGTGTGACCTATGCAATTTCAGACTTTACAGATGAGAGAATCCGGGAATTCTGAAAAAAGGCACAAAAATTCTGAAAAAGAGGGCAGGAGAGGGCTTGCGGAACCTGTCTGGGTTGTGCTATACTCGTATGCGGTTTTTTCTGCATATATATAGAAGAAACCGTTTTTTGCGAGAACATTACGAAACGACAGAGTGATAGAAGAAACAATAAAGGAAGGTATTACATGGCTGGACTGGAACAGGAAATTAAGAAAAGAAGAACATTTGCCATCATCTCTCACCCGGATGCCGGTAAGACGACACTGACTGAGAAATTGCTGTTATACGGAGGTGCAATCAATCTCGCCGGTTCTGTAAAGGGCAGAAAGACCGATCGCCATGCAGTATCCGACTGGATGGAAATTGAGAAGGAGAGAGGTATTTCGGTTACGTCTTCCGTTCTGCAGTTTGAGTATGATGACTACTGCATCAACATTCTGGATACGCCCGGACATCAGGACTTCTCCGAGGATACTTACCGTACTCTGATGGCAGCAGATTCCGCAGTCATGGTAATCGATGCATCCAAGGGTGTCGAGGCGCAGACCATCAAGCTGTTCAAGGTCTGTGTGCTGCGCCACATCCCGATCTTTACCTTTATCAATAAGATGGATCGCGAGGCTGGAGATCCTTTTGATCTGATGGATGAGATCGAGAGCGTTCTGGGGATTAAGACCTGTCCGATCAACTGGCCCATCGGCAGCGGTAAGAGCTTTAAGGGTGTGTACGATCGCAATACACAGAAGATCACGACCTTCACCGCAGCCCATGCCGGTATGATGGAAGTAGAATCACAGGAAGTAGATCTGGAAGGCGCAGATGCTCTGATTGGCGCACAGTTCCATGAAAAGCTGGCAGAGGATATCGAGCTGTTGGACGGCGCCTGCGAGCCTTTTGATATGGAGAAGGTCAGCTGCGGACAGCTGTCACCGGTATTCTTCGGTTCCGCGCTGACAAACTTTGGTGTTGAGACGTTTCTGCAGCATTTCCTGAAGATGACCTATTCTCCTATGCCGAGAATGTCCGATGCAGGTGAGATCAATCCGTTTTCTGAGGATTTCTCCGCATTTGTCTTTAAGATTCAGGCGAACATGAACAAGGCGCACCGCGACCGTATCGCATTCATGCGCATCTGCTCCGGTAAGTTTATTGCCGGTATGGAAGTCAACCATGTGCAGGGTGGACGAAAGATTCGTCTGACGCAGCCGCAGCAGATGATGGCGCAGGAGCGTAAGATTGTGGAGGAGGCATACGCAGGCGATATCATCGGTATTTTCGATCCCGGTATTTTTGCCATCGGAGATACGCTGTGTGCACCGAATAAAAAATTCCAGTTCGAGGGTATCCCCACATTTGCACCGGAGCATTTTGCCCGCGTGCGTCAGATGGATACGATGAAGAGAAAACAGTTCGTCAAGGGTATCAACCAGATCGCTCTGGAGGGTGCAATTCAGATCTTCCAGGAGTACAACACCGGTATGGAAGAGATCATTGTCGGCGTTGTCGGTATGCTGCAGTTTGAAGTGCTGGAGTATCGTCTGAAAAATGAATACAACGTCGAGATCAAGCTGGAGCGTCTGCCTTACGAGCACATCCGCTGGATCAGCAACTGGAAGGATATCAACATCGACAAGATTCAGGGTACCACCGATATGAAGCGGATCCGCGATCTGAAGGGCAATCCGCTGCTGCTGTTCGTCAACCCGTGGAGTGTTGGCATGGTGCAGGAGCGCAATCCGGAACTGCAGATGTCCGAAGTCGGCAATGTAACCTTCTAAGCTCAGAGCCGGTCCATCCAGCTGAGGAACTTTTTCTTGCACCGGCGGAGGCAGTCTTCTTCTTTGATCGTGACGAGGATGATATCGTTGCCGATCTGTGTGATATCGCAGAAACAGACGCGGTATTCCCGCTCATGACCAAACAGACCGCAGCAGCGACCCTCCTGATAGATGATGAGGGCGCACACCTGTCCGGAGCAGAGGTCAAATTCCACATCTCCCACATAGCCCAGCTTGTGGCAGGTACAGGTATTGATGACTTCTTTTTCGCGCAGTTCTTCAATTCTCATACACAAAATTCCATCCGGGATTCTCACTGTCAGTATATGCAGAGAGAGTTCCGGATGTTTTACTTTACAGAGATGGAAAGAATGGGTATGATAAACATTAAGTAAAACATTCGGAAAGTGCAGGTGGAACTTATGGAGCATTGGGTGAGCAGCTGGGGATTCCTCCCTCTGAATTTCATCGGAAAGCCTTTTACTGTGTCAAATGAGACACAGCGGATTTATGTGCGCAATAATGTGAGAGGAGCAGTTGTAAGACTGCTCTTTTCTAACCGCAGCGGCAAGACACCGATGGTGATCTCGCGGGTGACAATCGCGCATGCAGAGGAAGACAGACGAACATATGGACATACGGAAGTGACATTTGACGGGACGGCAGGCGTGACGCTGCAGCCGGGGCAGGAGCGATACAGCGATGTGATTCCATTTGAAACGAGAGCGGATTCGTGGCTGGCAATCTCGACTTACACAAAAGAGCGGCAGACCTGGAACTGCTCCTGTACGACGAACAACCGTACATACACGATTGCGGAGGACTGCGAGGGCGGAGATTTCTGTGACTGTGAGCTGCTGGAAGAGCAGGGCATCTTACATGATCCGAAGATTCCCGGCGATATCCGGGACATGAAGATGTATGGATTTTGCCAGCTGGATGTGCTGACTGCAGACGAGGTGCGCACCATCGTCTGTTTTGGCGATTCTATCACACACATCGGACACTGGAGCGGCTGGCTGGCAAAGCGGCTGTATGCAGCATATCCGGGGCAGGTATCTCTCATCAACCGGGGCATCGGCGGCAATCGGCTGTTAGGCGGTATGGAAAATCCTGATCATCCGAAAAATCTGCAGGGAGCTGCGGGCATCCGCCGATTCCGACAGGATGTGTTTGGTCAGACAAAGGGAAACGACAATCCGGTGCATCTTGTGATTTTGTTGGAAGGTGTCAATGACCTGAATCACTGGCGGGATGCGAGTGAGCGGGAAGTGCCGGTGACATGCGGCAGACTGCAGGAAGCAGTGCGCTACTGCATCCGAACATCCCATGCGGAGGGCGCAAAGATCGTGTCGGCAACCGTTCTGCCAACGTATGATTATGCCCACGCGTGGCGGGAGCGGACAGAAGGCATGCGGCAGGCATTCAATCACTGGATTCGCTTTGGCGAGGAAGCAGACGGGATGCTGGACTTTGATCGCTCTGTGCGGAATGAGGCGAATCCCATCGCGATGCTGCCGCTGTATGACATTGGCGACCACCTGCATCCATCGTTTGAGGGTGGAAAGAAGATCGCAGAGGACATTGATCTGGAGAAAATCAGGAAGTTGGCAGGTGGTTTTCATGAGTAAAAATGCGGGACTACAGACGGCGGAGATAAGCCATATCTGGGAACTTGGCGGTACGATCTGCGAGATCAAAGCATACGGAGAAGGACATATCAATACAACGAACTGTGTGACTGTGGAGACGGCAGACGGAGAAAAAAGACGCTACATCCTGCAGGCAGTCAACACCGCAGTTTTTACCGATCCCGATGGTCTGATGGAAAATATCTGGAATGTGACGGAATACTTGCGTCATCAGGCAGTACTGCGGGGAGAGAATCCGGATCGCGCCACGATGCAGGTCATTCCGACAAAGAATGGAGCGAAGTACTACCGGGATGCGACGGGTGTGTGCTGGCGGATTTATACCTTTGTGGAGCGGACATACTGTCTCCAACAGGTGTGCACACCGCAGGATTTTTATGAGAGCGGCTTTGCGTTTGGCATGTTTCAGAAGCAGTTGGCAGACTATCCGGCAGAGACACTGCACGAGACGATTCCCCATTTTCATGATACCCCGAAGCGCTATGAGACACTGGAGCATGCGGCAAAAATCGATGCCTTTGATCGGGCAAAGAACGTAAAAGAAGAACTGGAATTTCTTCAAGCACGAAAGGACGATTGCGGATATCTGAAACGGTTGTTGGAACAGGGAAAACTGCCGCTGCGGGTTACCCACAATGACACAAAGTTGAATAATATCCTGTTTGATGAGACGACAAGAAAAGGGCAATGTATCATTGACCTCGATACCGTCATGCCCGGACTGGCAGCGCATGATTTTGGAGATTCCATTCGATTCGGTGCGAATCACTGTGCAGAAGATGAGCCAGATTTGTCGAAAGTGAATTTCAGCCTGGATCTGTATGAGAGCTATGCAAAAGGCTATCTGGAAGCAGCGGGCGATGCGCTCACAAAGCTGGAGCGGGAGACATTGCCGTGGGGCGCGAAGATTATGACACTGGAAAGTGCAATTCGATTTCTGACGGACTATCTGGAGGGCGACCACTACTTCCATACAAGCAGAGAGGGGCAGAATCTTGATCGGGCGAGGACACAGATGAAACTCTTGAAGGAGATGGAAAAGCAGTTGTGAAAAGTAGAAAATCATGATATAGTGAAGTTATAAGAAAGAGAGCATTATATAAGTACAAAAAAGATGCACTTTATATAATACCACGAGATCTTGACAGAATAATAGAACATATATAGAGCGCATGAAACACGATAGAAGATGTTTTATGCGCTTTTCTTTTTAACAAACACAAAGAAAATTAGAATGGGAAGGAGCAGATGGTATGAAAAGAAAACGAGTTGTTTTAAGTGTTGTTATTGGTATTCTGATAATTGCTGTTGGCACGATTGGAATAGTTCGACACAGAACAGTGGTGGCTCGTTCCAAAACGGTTTCAGCAATAAAAGAGAATCAGGATCTTTTAAAAGACGCGGAGTACACCGGATTGGTAAGTCTTTCCCTGCCCGGTTTGACCGGAAATTCCTATTTATTCAAGGATGAAAACTATGCTTACTATGTAAATATGGATGGATTTGTAGAACGAATTGATGCGTTGGATATGGGAAAAAGAGAGTATCCAGAAAAGCCATCAGAATCTTTTTCGCTGGAGAAGGCGGTTGAATTTGCAGTAGAACTGTTTGATGGAGTCTTTGCAGAACAAGAAAGGAAATTAGGAAAGTCTTATAAAATCACACCAAATGATTTTAATGGTGGAGATTATATGGTAACGATTGTGCTGTTGGATGGAGAAAAACAGACTGGAAACAAAGCATCTATTAGCATCGATGGCGATGGAAAGTTAATCAGCAGTATGTATATCCAAGATACGCTCAGTGAAGATGAGAGGCTTAAGGAAATTTCAGAAGAAAGAGCGAAGGAGCTGGCGCTGGAGTATTTTTATGAAGTATATGCGGATGATCTGAGTCATGCCATTAAACCGGAAGAGTTGCAGAATGTTGAAGTAGGAGAAGCAGAAAGAATTGTGCTTAGAGAAAATATATACTGGGATGTTGATGTAAATGCAACATATAAAACTAAGAAATATGGTGGAGATTCGATTGTTGATCCGGGGAATATTCGAATGGATGCGAGAACAGGGGAGTATGTTGGGTTTGCCTCAATATTTAAATGATTTGAATGAAAGTAGAGGGAGTTATGATGAGTAAACATCACAAAATCAGCATATGCATGTTATGCGTTCTGATTCTTTTGTTATGTATTGTGGGATGTCAGGAGAAGAAAAGAACACCACAAGAAATGTCGGATGATGAATTGCGGATAGCGGTGTTGTCGGAAGTGAATCTGAGCGAGATGTGGTATTATTCCAATGAAGATTATACTTTGAATATTCCAATCGGGATTTCTCTGATGGTAGAGAAATATCCAGCGTTCCGGGAAGCAGTGGAGCGGGATGTGTTTGGTGGTGTTGATGTGATTACGATGAAAGAACTTCTCGGAAATCGTGAATGCGTTGCAACAGACGAGGAAAAGGAGACGTTCCTGACGGAATATCAAGGATGGAAAGAATCTTTCGGAGGGAAAGTTGTAGATTCGGAAATTTTGAAGCCATATCGCACATTGTTGGATGTGGAATGGAAGCGGAATGCGGAGACAGGACGGTATGAGTATCCGCTTACGTCGGAAACAGCCTCGGATAAGTGGTTTCTATTGTCAACGGATGGAAAACATGCAGTCTGCGATGCTCCGGAAAATGTATTAGAGGATGTTACAGACGATGAGTTAGTTGATTTGGTATTGAGGTATCCAATGTTGAATGATGTCTATTATTATATGCAGAGTGAGTTTCATTATGGAGTAGAGAAAGTCGCAGAATACTTTAAACCAATGAAAATCATGCATGAGAGAAAACTGCTGATTCCATTTTTGGATGCGCATTGGGAGGAAGTAAAAGATCAGTACGATGGAATCGTAGAAACGTTTGTAAAAGATTATAGAAATGAATTTGGACATTGAGAAAACAGAAAATTGATTTACAGAATTTTATAAGTTTTAAAATTTTAAAGTAAAAGCCATTGACATTTTCTGCAAAATACATATAATAGATGTTAATGGGATTGTGGTTGTGAGGCGCTAATGAACTTTAGTAAACCGTTCACAGAGGAGATTCTTTGGAGTTTCGGAAGTGATAAGCAACCTGTCGAACCCATCATATTGAAACTTTAGAGCTTTGGATTTTTCCAAGGCTCTTTTTCTGTTTAAACATGGAGAACGTGCTCAGAAAATCTTGTAATGTCTCCCCTTTCGTGCTACGATATATCTATAAGTTAGCAAATGCTAACTATCTGTGAAAAAATCCGCCGTCCGATGATTCCGGGAGCGATCCTCAGTTGGATCATATTTGTTGTGGCGCTTGTGCTTGGAAAAAATGTTTGCGGATGGATCTGGATTTTGAGCGCATTGCTGGCGGTTTATGGGGGCATGTGTACTTGCCTTGGAATTTCTTACACAAAATCACTCAAGAGACTGAGGAGGTAGGTGCATGCTGAAAATCGAGCAGCCGACATGGGACGGCATTTTATATGAAGTGCATGGGCGCAAGTACAAAGTGATGATCGTGATGTCCGGCAGTGATGGCGGTCTGGAACACGCAGGAAAGTTGGCAAAGTTTCTGGCAGATCATGAGATTCCGGCGTTGGTGTTGGCATTGTTTCGGACAAAGCACACCGGAAAGGCACTGGATCGCATCCCGGTGGAGCGGATTGGAACCGTCATGGCGTGGCTGAAAAAGAGAGACTATCAGAAAATCGGCATCGAAGGGGTGTCCAAAGGCGCAGAATATGCGCTGGCTGCGGCGATCCATTACTCGGAAATTGCGTGTGTCATTGTAAAAACGCCATCGTGGTTTTACAGCGAAGGTCTTGTGAATGGACAACCGGCGGGGCACAGCTGCTGGACGTGGAATG
Organism: uncultured Cuneatibacter sp.; assembly: GCA_934234215.1. Taxonomy (GTDB): domain Bacteria; phylum Bacillota; class Clostridia; order Lachnospirales; family Lachnospiraceae; genus CAKQHB01. The sequence continues at coordinate 103,311 of CAKQHB010000005.1, read as the reverse complement.
GAAAAGAGCTGCCGTACACCGCATATACACAGCGTCAGTACAATGCATTAAAATTATTTCGGGAGGCAGGAGAATTTCATCTACTGCCGCTTAATTGAGGCAAAAAGATTTTCCCGGAGTCGGTAATTCCAGTAGAAAAGATTCAGGCACCGATTTTGATGATGTCCACAAAAGTAGATACGGTATGGGATTCCGCGGAGAGCTGTGAAAAGTTGACTGGGCGATTGTTAGAATATGATTTCACCCATCCGCACAGACACATTTGTTTTGAGAAGATGAGTCACATGATGTTGGAAAATTGCGGAAAAGGAATCCGCTTTTTCATAAAATCCGAAAAACAATTTCCGGAGATCTGCGCAAAAGAATGAGAGCAGATGGGTTGGGAATGTGTTGAGTGGATCGAAAAGATCTGGAAGTAAGTTAGGAGGAATAAGGAAAGATGGGTGAAAAAATGACGCTTTCCGGTGTGCCGGAGACGATGCTGCAGACCGTTTATGCGAGAGCAAAAGAAACAAGGACGAGAGGTGTGATCCATGATGAAAAAGCAGTGGAATTAGTGGATATGCTGGACTATGATTTCTCGCTGGCGGATAAAGATACCGCGATGAGCAGTGGTGTCATTGCCCGCACGATCGTATTGGATCGTCTGGTAAAGGCATATCTGGAGAAGCATCCAGATGCAGTGGTTGTAAATATCGCCTGCGGTCTGGATACTCGTTGTTATCGTATGACTGGGTATATGCATTGGTATAATCTGGATCTGCCGGAGACAATCGCAGTTCGCGAAAAACTTTTGCCGGAGAGCGGTGCAATTTCACAGATCGCGATGTCCGCAATGGAGAACTGGGGCGATAAGATTGTAGAGAAAGATGTGCCGGTGCTTGTCATTATCGAAGGACTGACGATGTATCTGACAGAAGCGGATGTGAAGAAAATTTTTGCGGTAATTGGAAAACGGTTCCCGAAAGCAGAAGTATTTGTCGAAGTAATGAATCCGGTGATGGCAAAGTGTTTCAAGGAGAAGTCCATCGAGGGCAGCAAAGCGAAGTTCACATGGGGCATCGCAAAAGGCAAGATGCTGGCGGATCTGCTGCCGGGATTTCAGTTTGTGGAGGAACACAGCCTTGTGGAAGGCATGGCAGTGTTTGTGCCAATCTACAAAGTGCTTGGAAAGTTTCCGGCAGTGCGGAACATTTCGAATCGAATTGTTGTGCTGAGAAAGTAACCGCAAAACGCGGATGCGCTCTGGAAGTGGAGGATTTTATGAAGTTTGAGACATTTGGAGAGAAGACAAATCCGGCAGTGCTGTTTTTTCATGCAATGGGCGTGACGGGTGCCAGCAGTGAGCGGGTAGCAAGATGCTTGCAGGATCATTATTTTTGCATTCTACCGACCTCGACGGTGTACTGCGCAGGACAGAAGTATTTAAGCAAGGAAAATGAAGTGCGGCAGGTGGAAGCATTCCTGCAGAAGCAGGGTGTAACAGAACTGGCGCTTGTGGTGGCATCCTCAATTGGAGCGGATCTTGCGATGGCATATCTGGCAAAGACCAAGATTCCTGTTGGGCATGTGTTTTTTGACGGAGGACAGTTTGCACAGATCGGAAGGGGAACGAGACGGATCATGGTGCCGTTTTTGTATCTGGCGATCAAGAGCCTGTACTGGTCAAAGGGCGGCACATTAAAGAAAATCATGTGGTGCGATGACGATGCGATCAAGCCGTATTTTATTGCGGCAGGAGAGGCGCTGACATACAAAAATATGCGCAGGCAGATGGCGGACAGTCTGGAGGACAAGCCGTTTCCGGCATTGTCAGAAGAAATGCAGCGGCGCACGTATTTCGAATTTGGCAGCATTGAAGATCATTTCAAATATCGGGATGCAGTGCAAAAAGCATATCCGCAGGGAAACTTCCCGATTTTTGAGGGACACAATCATATGCAGTATCAGATCACCGATCCGAAGGGATTTGCAGACATGTTGCGAAGTGTGATGGAACAGGATCGACTGCCGGAATTGTCCTTCCGAAAAGAATAGAAATGGCGGCATCAGCAGAGTGTTGATGCCGCTAAATTTTTGTGCTTGGATTCTCAAATTGACAGAAAATGCGGGGAAAGAGTATAATACACATATTGTGAAATGGTTCGAAAAAAGTAGATATGAGGGAAAACTATGAGAAATATCATCTATGCAGAGTCCGCACAGCTCCCGGAGCTGGAGTGGTACGTTGGAAATAAAGAAATTCATCTGCTGCGGTACTATGAGCCGGAACCGGGAATCTTCATCGCAGAGAGTCGAAATGTGATCGACATTGCACTGCGTCAAGGCTATGAACCGCTCAGCGTTGTGTGTACCGAGAAGATGTTAAAAGATGAACTGTTGGATCGCGTTGGAGATGTGCCAATCTATGTGGTAGATCCGGATGCAGCGAAAAAGGAATTTGGCTATGTGCTGACCGGCGGGATTTCCTGTGCCATGCGCAGAAAGAAGCCGTCCGATTACAAAGAAATCCTTCGGGATGCGAAACGAATCGTTGTGCTGGAGGATGTGGAAAATCCGACAAACATCGGCGCAATCTTCCGCAGCGCAGCTGCATTTGGCATCGACGCGGTGATCCTGTCACCGGCTTGTGTGGATCCGCTGTATCGCCGTGCAATGCGTGTCAGTGTTGGTAATGCACTGCTGATTCCGTGGGCATATATGTGCTACAGCGAAGCACAGTGGAAAGAGCAGGGGGTGAATTTGCTGAAACAGGAAGGTTTTGAAACGGTTGCAATGGCGCTCCGGGAAGACAACATCCGCATCGACGACCCGAAATTAAAACAGATGGATCGTCTGGCAATCTTCATGGGAAATGAAGGACAGGGACTGGCGGAAAGTACAATCCAGGCAGTGGATCATGTGGCAAAAATTCCGATGATGAACGGCGTGGATTCGCTGAATGTGGCAGTCGCAGCCGGACTTGCGATGTGGGAGCTGGGGCGGAGAAGTTGAATGAACCGAAAAATCGGAGTAACATGTAGATAAATAAAGCCATGAGATAGTAAAACAAAAGAAAGTCTGCCGTTGGTTGTACAAATCAGCGGCAGACAGTATTTTGGCGAAAAAAGAACAAATCACCAAGAAACGCGAAGTCATTACGAGTATCTCGTAATGGAATCTGTGCTGACCGCCACCGAGCGCCCTGTCTGAGTCGTAGACGAGTTGGCGCGAATGGCGGATAACGTTCAGCCCTTCTTCAACTGAATCACATTCCAGCTATGCTTTCCCAGCACGACGCTCATACGTCCGCCGTCCACAACAGCGCCTGCTCCGGCAGTCGGTGCTACTGTGTCCGGATGTTCTTCGGTGTTGACTGCCTTGAGGTCATCATTGGTCAGCACGGTATGAGAAATCGGGCGATAGCCTTCGAACAGGCGAATGTCGCAATTCAGCTCCAGATCTTCATTCAGGTCTTTGTTGACAGCAAGGAACGTCAGCAGTCCTTCTTCCTCATTTGCAATTGCAACACAATCCAGATAAGGAGTTTCGCCGTAAGTCGGTGCTTCGTAGATCGGAGAATCGACGAGAGTGGTTAAGACATGTCCTTTGCCGCAGGCGCTGGCCTGAGCGAATGGATAGTAGATGGTCTGTGCCCATGCACCGGTATCGGAAGTCATAATCGGTGCGATGACATTGACAAGCTGTGCGAGACAAGCGATCTTGACACGGTCTGCATGACGAAGCAGAGTAATCAGGATGCTGCCAACTAACAGTGCATCTTCAAAGTTGTACAGGTCTTCCAGCTGGTGAGGGGCAGAGCACCATTTCGGGATCTCGTTGTCCGCATCGTTGGAGTGATACCAGACATTCCATTCATCGAAGGACAGATTGATCTGCTTTTTGCTGCGCTTCTTTGCCTTGACATAATCACAGATAGAAACAACAGACTGGATAAATTCATCCATGCCCTGACTGCTTGCAAGGAAGTCAGCGGAGTCATCGGTGCGGTTGCCGTAATACTGATGCAGAGACATGTAGTCTACCTGCTCGTAGCAATGGGAGAGTACTTCTGCTTCCCAGGATGCGAAGGTGGGCATTTCCAGACTGGAGCTGCCGCAGGCAACGGTCTCGATGGTGGGATCTAACATCTTCATGAGACGACCGGTCTCCTCTGCGGCACGACCGTACTCGGAAGCGGTTTTGTGCCCCATCTGCCAGGGACCGTCCATTTCATTGCCGAGGCACCACAGATGAATGTTGTGGGGCTGCTCGTAGCCGTGCTTCCTTCTCAGATCACTATAATAAGTGCCACCGGGGAAGTTGCAGTATTCCAGCAGATTTTTCGCATCCTCAGGACCTCTGGTGCCGAGGTTGACTGCCATCATGATATCAGTGCCAGCTTTTTTTGACCAGTCCGCAAATTCATTCAGACCGAATTGATTGGTTTCTAATACCTGCCATGCCAGATCGGGCTTGACGGGACGCTCGGACTTCGGACCAACGCCGTCCTCCCAGTGATAGCCGGAAACAAAGTTGCCGCCGGGGTAACGAACGATGGGAACCTGCAGGTCGCGAATGAGTTTGATGACATCTTTGCGGAAGCCCTGCTCATCGGAAAGTGCATTGCCCGGCTGATAGATGCCGCCGTAAACTGCCCGTCCCAGATGCTCAATAAAGGAACCAAAAATCCGGCGATCAATGTCGGATGTGATAAATTTCGGATCGATTGTAACTGTTGCTTTTTTCATGGATAAAATCCTTTCCGCAGGGCATTTCCTGCATGTTTGTTAAGGCAAGTATAGAAAAAATACAGCAGAGATACAACTCGTTTTCCTCCGACACATTTGACTTTTCCTCCGAATCTGCTACAATAAAAAAGCAGGAGAAGGTGTCGGAAAAAGTGGCACCTTCAGATGGAGAAAGATTATGTTTTCGATGCATTATTGCTCGTACAATGCGGTGAATCCGGACCGGGATCAGATTTATCGCCCGGCGGGGCGTATGGATTATCTGTTCCTGTTATTTCTGACAGAGATGGAAGTCCGGCTGGAGAGCGGGACGAAGCTTGCAAAGCCGGGAGCGTGCATTTTGTACACGCCGGGAACGCCGCAGGATTATCAGGCAGTGGGCGCGTTTCAGAATAGCTATGTGCATTTTGACTGCACGATGCCGGAGCTGTTTGAACAGTACCGGATTCCGTGCAATGAGGTGTTTTATCCGCAGAATACCGAGGAGCTGCAGCAGCAGATGAAGCGGATCAGCAGAGAGTATCTGACACAGCCGCCGTATTATGAGATCCAGATGAATATGTTGTTGGAGCAGTTGTTCTTGCTGATCGGCAGAGACAGTGCGGAGCAGAGTGCAGCCTCCGAAAATCAGGATGTCTATCGAAAGTTTTCGGATCTGCGGCTGCGGGTACTGGAATCCTGCGAGCAGAACTGGAGTGTAGAGCAGATGTGCGAGGTGGTTGGCTTTGGAAAGAGCCAGTTTCACTCGCTGTATCAGCAGTTTTTTCACACAACGCCGAAGGCGGATCTGCAGAAGGCGAGATTGGATCTGGCAAAGTATTTACTGACGAATGAATCCATGCAGGTGCAGCAGGTGGCGGAGCAGGCGGGATTCCGCAATCTGTATCATTTCTCAAGGTATTTCCGGGAATGCTGCGGATGTTCGCCGAGAGAGTATGCGCGAAAGCAGATTTATGACAGAGAGAATGGGGAAAAAAGTTATGAGAGCAAAACAGATTGATTTTTCGGAGGGAAAGATCATAAAAAATATCGTCAGCGTTGCAGCGCCGATGCTGGTGGCACAGATCTTGAATTTGTTATACAACATTGTGGATCGTATTTACATCGGCAGGATTCCGGAGACCGGCACGATGGCACTGGGAGCGTTGGGACTGTGCTTCCCGATCATTGCGATTATCACAGCGTTTACGAATATGTACGGTTCCGGCGGTTCTCCGCTTTGCTCCATTGAGCGAGGCAAGGGCAACACCGAAGAGGCGGAAAATTTAATGAACACTTCGTTTTATTTGCTGCTGGGCACCGGTATTGCACTGACGGTGATCGGAATCGCCTTTTGCAGACCGCTGCTGCATCTGTTTGGCGCATCGGAGGCATCGATGAAATATGCGGAGCCATACATGCGGATTTATATGTGCGGAACCGTGTTCTCGATGATCGGTCTCGGCCTGAATCCGTTCATCAATGCTCAGGGCTTCGCAAATGTGGGCATGACGACCATTTTTCTCGGCGCCATCTTTAATATCGTACTAGATCCGATTTTTATTTTTGTACTGCATATGGGCGTGTCCGGCGCGGCATTGGCAACGATCATTTCTCAGTTTATTTCCGCCGTGTTTGTACTGCGTTTTCTGACCAGCGGCAAGGCAGAGCTGAGTCTGAAATTCCGCAGAGGCATGTTCAGCCGAAAACGTGCGCTGAATATTGTGGGACTTGGCAGCGCCAGCTTTGTCATGCAGTGTACGAACAGTCTGGTGCAGATCTGTGCGAATAATATGCTGGGTGTATTTGGCGGCGATATTTATATTTCTGCAATGACGATCGTGAATTCGGTACGTCAGGTACTGGATACGCCAGTGCATGCCATGACAGAGGGTGCGTCCCCGGTTATGAGTTATAACTATGGCTCCGGCAATTACAAAGGCGTCAAAAAAGCCATTGTATCCGTGACGATCGCGGCGGTGGGATACACGGCAGTTGTTTGGGTACTGATTCTGCTGCTTCCGGCGATGTTCATTGGCGTTTTCAACAGTGACGAGACGCTACTGGGTGTGACGATTCCGGCGCTGCACACCTACTTCTTTGCATTTGTATTTCAGGCACTGATGTACAGCGCACAGTCCGTCTTTAAGTCATTAAATAAAAAGAAGCAGGCGATCTTTTTCTCCCTGCTTCGAAAAGTCATTATCGTTGTGCCGCTGACATTCCTGCTGCCCCACATCGGAGGACTGGGCGTGACCGGTGTATTTGCAGCAGAGCCGATCTCCAATGCGATCGGTGGACTGGCGTGCTTTTTGACAATGCTTGCCACGGTGTGGAAAGAGCTGGGAAAATCAAAATCAAGTCGAACGTGAGTGAGACTTGGCGCGTGATTCTGGTCAGCATAAGCTGACATATTCTTTTCAGAATCACTGCGCATCCACGCGGAGCTTTTTTATCTCAGTCAGGTTTTTTGACTGAGATAAAAAATGGTTAAAATGACTGCGGTGATTCGCTGTTGAAAAGGTAGATTTTTCCGGCTTTTTCTGTTATACTTTAGCTGGCAATAGAGGAATGACACTGGAGGAAATCTGAGAGATGAAATGTCCATTTTGCGGCACGCTGGATACAAAGGTAATTGATTCCAGACCGTCCGATGACCGTTCGGAGATTCGCCGCCGCAGAAAGTGCGAAGCATGCGGAAGACGTTTTACGACCTACGAGAAAGCAGAAGCATTTCCGTGGATCGTTGTAAAAAAAGATAATACGAGAGAGCCTTATGACCGGAGCAAGTTAGAGGCAGGTATTTTACGTTCCTGCTACAAATGCCCGGTTTCGATCCAGCAGATCAATGAGTTGTTGGATCAGTTGGAGAATGCGCTGTTCAGCGAGGGGGAGCGGGAAGTTTCGTCCACGGAGATCGGTGAGCAGGTGATGATGCGCCTGAAGGATCTGGATGAGGTCGCTTACATTCGGTTTGCATCTGTTTACCGGGAGTTCACGGATGTGAATGCATTTGCAGAGGAGTTAAAGTCCCTGCTTCGCAAGAAGAAGCGCACTGCGTCGAAGGCGAAGAAGGCCGAGACGAAAAAGGCAGATGCCGAAGCGAAAGAAGCTGCGGCGGACAGTGAGCAGTCTGACGCAGACGATGCAGCAGAGAACAAAGAGAAGGAGTAACACGTTGTTTCAGAAATGGTATCCGACAGCCCGAATTCACTCTTCGTATGAGATCGACTATGACAGACTCTATGCAGAAGGTATCCGGGGTGTGATTTTTGATATAGATAATACGCTGGTGCCCCACGGTGCACCGGCAGATGAAAAAGCAGTTATGCTGTTTGAGCGGATTCGTCAGGCAGGATTATCCACCTGTCTGATTTCGAACAATCAGGCACCGCGGGTGTCTCCCTTTGCGGAGGCAGTGGGCAGTGCATTTGTGTACGACGCTCATAAGCCGTCTACGAGGGAGTATCGGCATGCGATGGAGATCATGGGTACCGATGAGAAATCCACGGTATTTGTGGGCGATCAGCTGTTCACCGATGTCTGGGGGGCAAATCGCACCGGGATTCCGTCGATTTTGGTAGACCCGATTCACCCGAAGGAGGAGATCCAGATTGTGCTGAAACGATATCTGGAGCGGATCGTGCTGCATTTTTATGAAAAGAGAAAGAGGACAGAAAGATGACGATCACAGGAAGAACGAAAGTATACGGAGTGCTTGCCAATCCGGTCGGACACTCGTTATCCCCGCAGCTGCACGCATCTCTGGCAAAAGAGATGGGGCTGAACATGGTCTATGTGCCGTTGCAGACACCGGTAGAGCAGGTCGGAGAGGCAATCGCCGGTGCATACGATATGAATTTTCAGGGAATGAATGCAACGCTACCCCATAAGGTTGCACTGATTCCCTTTTTAAAGGACATTGATCCGGACGCGGCAGCTATTGGCGCAGTGAATACCCTGGTGCGTGTAGAGGGCGGTTACAAGGGCTATAATACGGATGTTCCGGGTCTGAAACTGGCGCTGGAAGAGGCAGGGATCTCACTGGCGGGCAAGCCGGTCATCATTCTCGGTGCAGGCGGTGCGGCAAATGCGGCTGCATATCTGGCTGCGAAGGAGCAGGCAGCGGAGATCTTTCTTCTGAACCGCACGATCGAGAAGGCGGAGGCACTGGCAGCCTTTGTGAAAACCCATTTTCCGGAGCAACAGGTGACACCGCTCACGCTGGCAGACTGGACGAAGCTGCCGCAGAAGAAGTACGTTGTGCTGCAGACAACAAGTGTCGGCATGTGGCCGAAGACCGGAGCAGCGCCCATTGAGGACGATGGCTTTTATGAGCTGGTGGAAGAGGCATATGACATTATCTACACGCCGGAGGAGACGGAGTTTTTAAGACGGGTACGCATGGCCGGCGGACATGGTGTCAGCGGTCTGTCCATGCTGTTATATCAGGGCGTTGTGGCATTTGAACACTGGACGGACCTGACTGTCAGCAAAGAGGCAGCGCAGGCGACATTTGCAGTGCTGCAGGAAGAAGCTGCAAAACAGGAAAAACAAAGTATTGCAAAATAACAGGAGACTTGTGAGACAATGAGAGCAGTAGGAAAGATGGAAAAGGTCAGCTTCGAGCAGTTTTACGGAGATTGGCAGGATACATTCGGAGCGTGCAGTGAGGAGAGCTGCCGTGAGATTTATGATGCGATCAAGCTGCCTGCAAGAGCAACCGCAGGCTCCGCGGGATATGATTTTTATGCACCGGTGGATGTGACGCTGCATCCCGGTGAGACGGTGAAGATCCCCACGGGGATCCGGGTGCGCATGCTGGAGGATTGGGTGCTGATGTGCTTCCCCCGCAGCGGACTGGGCTTTAAATACCGCCTGCAGTTGAATAATACCGTTGGCATCATTGACAGCGATTACTATGGCGCTGCCAATGAGGGACATATTTTTGCACGCATTACAAACGATTCCAACGAGGAAAAGGTGTGCGAGATCGCAGCTGGTACCGGATTTATGCAGGGTATTTTTGTGCCTTACGGAATCACAGAAGATGATGCGGCGACAGAGGTGCGTACAGGCGGATTTGGCAGCACAACAAAAACCACCGGAGGAGCAAAAGCATGAGGCTGATCGCAGCAGTAGATAAAAACTGGGGTATTGGTCTGAGAGGTCGTCTTTTGACACAGATCAGAGAAGATCAGCTCCGGTTTCGAAGGTTGACGATGGGAAAAGTCGTCGTTATGGGCAGAAAGACATTTGAGAGCATTCAGGGCGGCAGACCGCTGCCGGGCAGACGCAGCTTTGTGCTGTCTGCAGATCCGGATTTTGCGCCGCGATCCATGGAGCAGGCACCGGTGCAGGTATTTCGCAGCTTAGATGCGTTAAAGAAAGCATTAGAGGCCTATGCGCCGGAGGATGTATTTGTGATTGGCGGCGAGACGATGTACCGTCAGCTGCTGTCTCTGTGCGACGAGGCGGAAATCACATATATTGATTATGCGTATGAGGCGGATGCCTATTGTCCGGATCTGGACGCAGACCCGGCATGGAAGCTGATGTCGGAGAGCGATGAACAAATCTCCTTTAATCTGGAATACTATTATCGGACTTATATCCGGGAAAGAGTGTAAACTATGAAAGTCATTGATATGCATTGTGACACGATTATGAAGCTGTATCAGGCAAAGAAAGAGGGCAGACCATATACGCTGCGGGACAGCGATGGGCAGCTCAGCCTGACTGGGATGAAGCAGGGAGATTATCTGCTGCAGAACTTTGCGATGTTTGTCTATATGAACGGCAGCATGGATCCGTATCAGACCTGTCATGAGATGATGGATGTGTTTGACGAGCAGATGGCAGCAAATGCAGATCTGATCTTGCCGGTGCGAAACAGCGCAGAGATCGAAACTGCAGAAAAGCAGGGCAAGATGGCAGCGCTTTTGACCATCGAGGAAGGCGGCGTGTGTCAGGGGAGTCTTGCAAAGCTGCAGGAGTTTTATGACCGGGGAGCCCGGATGATGACGCTGACCTGGAATTTCGAAAATGAAATCGGCTGGCCTGCGGCAATCGCAAAGGATGCCGTGGACAAGGATGCGATGGGACTAAAGCCTTTTGGCATCGAGTGTGTACAGCAGATGGAAGCGCTGGGCATGATCGTGGACGTTTCCCATCTGTCAGATGCCGGTTTTTATGATGTGTGCAAGTATACAAAAGCGCCGTTTGTTGCCAGCCATTCCGATGCCCGTGCTCTGTGCGGACATCAGCGCAACCTGACAGATGACATGATTCATCTGCTGGCAGAGCGTGGCGGTGTAACCGGACTGAATTACTGCGGCAGCTTCCTGCGGGACGAAGGCTGTAATCCGGCGACTTTGGAACGGATCGTAGCCCATGCAAAGCACATCGCGAACGTGGGTGGCATCGAATGTCTGGGACTGGGCAGCGATTTTGACGGCATCAGCAATGCGGTGGAGATGAAAGATGCCTCCGGTATGCAGATGTTAGCGGATGCACTGCAAAAGGGTGGTTTCACGGCATCGGAGACGGAGAAGATTTTCAGCAAAAACGTGCTGAGAGTTTATCGGGAAGTGCTGAAATAATCCCAAAAAAGAAGATACATAGTCGGGCGATTTCGAACATAGGATAGAGAAAAAAGGACAGATTCGTTCGGAATCGAGGGCAGATGGAATTGTTTAAAATGCAGGTGGCGGGAAACGACTACCTGTTCGTAGATTTACGCATCCAGAAAGATACAGACAGAGATTGGCGGCTGCTGGCGGGAGAGCTCAGCGACCGCCATTTTGGATTGGGCGCAGATGGTTTGGTGCTGCTGCGACCTTCGGAACATGCGGCGTGTAAGATGGAATTTTACAATGCAGACGGCAGTACAGGGAAAATGTGCGGCACCGCACTTGCCTGTATCGGGCGTTATCTGAAGGAGCGGATGCAGGAGGCGGAGGAGGAATGGACTCCCGATGCAAAGAAGCCTGATGCAGTGCAGAGAGGTTACCGCATCGAGACGGCGGGCGGTCTGCGGAGCGTGGAGATTTTTCCGGAAGAAGACTGGAAAGCCCGGATCTGGATGGGCAATCCGACGGTGTGGGAGCGCCCGTGTGTCGTATATGTGGGGCGCAGAATTCCCGCGTATCGGGTACAGGTGGGCAATCCCCATCTGGTGTTGTTTGCATCGGGACTGGGAGATGCAGAGCTAAATCGGTTCGGTCCGGGTCTGTCCTGTCACCCGGTATTTCCGGATGGATGCAATGTGGAGTTTGTGCGGCTGCTTGGCAGGAGCCGGATGCAGGTGCTCGTGTGGGAGCGGGGCAGCGGGCGGACGCTTGCCTGCGGTACTGGTGCAACGGCTGCTTTTGCGGCGGCGAGGGCACTGAAACTCGTGCCTCCGGACATGAATGTGGAGATGCCAGGCGGCATGCTGCAGGCTTCAGAGCGGGACGGAGCCTTCTGGTTGGAAAGCCATCCAAAAGAAATTTTTTTCGGAAAATTGGAAATAGGGGCTTGCAATTCAAAAAATCCTGTGCTATGATGCACGAAAGCGTTGAAGGAGACTCGACCCGATGGGACTTGACAGGAAGCTGACGTCACCGACTGAGAGCGTTAGCACATGGAACGCGGTGAGGGAACACTCCGGAGCAGACATTCTGAAACCCGGATGAGAAGAGCCGGTCGGTAGGTTTGTACGTTGGCACACGTTATGTGCGAGAGTGGATGAACGAAGGAGTTCGTCAATTCGGGTGGTACCGCGGATATCATTCGCCCCGGAACAAGAGATTTGTTCCGGGGCTTTTTTGATGCTTTTTGATAGAGGATGCATGAGCAATGCATCTTTTTTTGTATCAAATAATCCGGAGCAAATTCCAAAGCAAGACAAAACCAGAAAAGAAAGAGGAAAAACAGATGGAATTTGTGACAGGCAGAAAAGAACAGACAACGTATTCATTCACCCAACTATTTGCTGGGGATCTGGAAGGACAGGAAGTTTGCGTTCGGGGTGCAATCCATAATATCCGCAATATGGGAGAAATCCAGTTCGTGATTCTGCGTCGGGCAGAAGGTTTGCTGCAGTGTGTGGAGGAAGAGGATTCCAAAGCATTTGCAAAAGAAGCATTAAAAGACGGCGATACGGTGGAGATCACCGGGATCCTTCGCAAAGAAGAACGCGCACCCGGCGGATATGAGCTGCGGGTGACGGGCGTGAAGCTTTTGTCCCAGCCGGCAGCGCCCATGCCGCTTCCCATTGCAAAGTACCGGATGAACACATCGTTAGAAGCGATGCTGACATACCGCCCGGTTTCCCTGAGAAATGTGCGGGAGCGTGCAAAGTTTAAGATTCAGGAAGCCGTGTGCCGGGCATTTCGGGAGTATTTATCGGGAGAGGGATTTACCGAGATCCATACACCGAAGATTGGTGCCATGAGTGCGGAGGGCGGCGCAAACATTTTCAAGCTGGAATACTTCGGGAAGCTGGCAGTGCTGCAGCAGAGTCCGCAGTTTTACAAGCAGACGATGGTTGGCGTGTTTGATCGGGTGTTCGAGACAGCGCCGGTGTTCCGCGCAGAAAAGCACAACACCACAAGACATCTGAACGAGTACACGAGTCTGGATTTTGAAATGGGTTATATTGACGGTTTCGAGGACATTATGAATATGGAGACTGGCTATCTGCAATATCTCATGGCGCTGCTGGAAAAAGACTATGCAAAGGAATTGCAGATCCTGGAGGTGACCTTGCCGAAGGTAGAGCAGATCCCGCAGGTACGGTTTGATGAGGCAAAGCGTCTGGTGTCGGAGGCATATGACCGTCCAATGCGCAACCCCTACGATCTGGAGCCGGAGGAGGAGACGCTGATCGGCAGATATTTCAAAGAGCATTACGACAGCGATTTCGTCTTCGTCACACATTACCCATCGAAAAAGCGTCCGTTTTATGCGATGGATGACCCAAAAGATCCGAAGGTGACGCTGAGCTTTGACCTGCTGTTCCGCGGAATGGAGATTACGACCGGTGGGCAGAGAATCCATGATTATGATACGATAATAGAGAAGATGCAGGCGCGGGGCATGGACCCGGCGGATGCGGAGAGCTATCTGATGATCTTCAAATACGGCATGCCGCCCCACGGAGGACTTGGCATCGGGATGGAGCGTCTGACGATGAAGCTGATCGATGCGGCAAATGTCCGGGAGACGACGCTGTTCCCGCGGGATGTAAACCGTCTGGAGCCTTAAGAAATTTGCAGAAAAGGAATGAAAAAGATGATTACCGATGAAATGATCACATACGTTGCAGCGCTGGCGAAGCTGGAGCTGGCAGAGGACGAGAAAGAAGCGGTGAAGAAGGATCTGGATGAGATCCTTTCTTACATTTCCACGATGGATGAACTGGATACGACCGGTGTGGAGCCCATGACGCATGTATTTCCCATTGAGAATCGCTTCCGGGAGGATGTGGTGACAAATGGAGATGACAGAGACAATCTGCTGGCAAATGCTCCGGTGAAAAAGGACGGCTGCTTCGTTGTACCGAAGACAGTCGTATAAAAAACAGCGAACAGAATGGAGACAGAGATGACAAAGAACATGACAGAGCTGACTGCCCTGGAGTTGGGAGCGGCGATCCGCGCCGGAGAGATCACAGTGACGGAGGCAACGAAACAGCTCATTGAAAAAATAAAAACCGAAGATGAAAAGTATCATGCTTACACCGTAGTACTGGAAAAAGAGGCACTGGAGCAGGCAAAAGAAGTAGAGGAAAAGCTGGCAGCGGGAGATTTTGCAGACAGTCCGTTAGCGGGTGTTCCGGTTGCAATCAAGGACAATATCTGTACAAAAGGAATGCTCACTACCTGCGCTTCCAAAATACTGGAAGGTTTCAAGCCGCCCTATGATGCGGAAGTCATCACGAGACTGAAAGCAGCGGGGGCTGTTATCGTGGGAAAAGTCAACATGGATGAATTTGCCATGGGCAGCACGACGGAGACTTCCCATTATGGGGTGACCCGCAATCCGAGAAATCCGGAACATGTGCCAGGAGGTTCTTCCGGCGGTGCAGCCGCAGCGGTGGCAGCGGACGAAGCATATTATGCACTTGGTTCTGACACTGGCGGATCGATCCGTCAGCCCGGATCGTTCTGTGGCATCGTGGGTATGAAGCCCACATACGGACTAGTCTCCCGTTACGGACTGATTGCTTACGGATCCTCCCTGGATCAGATCGGACCGATGACAAAGGATGTGAGCGACTGTGCGGCTGTTTTAGAGGTGCTTGCCGGATACGATGAGAAAGACAGCACCAGCATGCCGCAGGAGGATTATCAGTATCGAGAGGCTCTGCAGAGAGACGTAAAAGGACTGCGGGTTGGTATTCCGAAGGAATATTTCGGAGAAGGCATTGCTCCGGAAGTAAAGGAAGCAGTGCTTGCAGCGGCAAAAACGTTGCAGGAGCAGGGAGCCATTGTGGAAGAGTTTTCAATGAAAATGGTGCGCTACGCAATTCCCGCTTACTACGTTATTGCATCGGCGGAGGCAAGCTCGAATCTGTCCCGTTTTGATGGCGTGAAATACGGATATCGGACACCGGATTATGAGAATTTACAGGATGTGTACAAAAAAACCCGTACCGAGGGCTTTGGACCGGAGGTGCGCCGCAGAATGATGATCGGCGCATTCGTGCTCAGCTCCGGTTATTACGATGCTTACTATAACAAGGCATTGAAAGTCAAAGCATTGATCAAAGAAGAATTTGACCATGCCTTCGAACAATACGACGTGATCCTTGGACCGACGGCACCGACAACAGCGCCGAAGCTGGGACAGAGCCTGCAAAATCCGCTGGCGATGTATCTCGGCGATATTTATACGGTATCCGTCAACCTGGCAGGACTTCCCGCAATTTCCGTTCCCTGCGGAACAGACGGCGAGGGACTTCCTATCGGGGTACAGATGATCGGAAAACATTTCTCCGAAAAGACATTGCTGCGTGCAGCATATACTTATGAACAGGCAAGAAAGGAGGCAGAACAGGCATGAAACAGTATGAAACCGTCATTGGACTGGAGGTTCATGTAGAACTTGCTACAAAGACAAAGATTTTCTGCGGTTGCTCCACGGAGTTTGGTGGAAAGCCCAATACCCATGTATGCCCGGTGTGCAGCGGTATGCCGGGAGTTCTGCCCCGTCTGAATAAGCAGGTGGTAGAATTTGCGATGGCAGCAGGACTTGCCACAGGTTGCACGATTACCCAGTATTGTAAGTTTGATCGGAAAAATTATTTTTACCCGGATCTGCCGAAGGCATTTCAGACATCACAGCTCTATCTGCCAATCTGTCGGGAGGGTGGCATCGAGATTGAGACATCTGCCGGAAGGAAGCGCATCGGCATTCATGAGATCCACATGGAAGAAGATGCAGGCAAACTAATTCACGATGAGTGGGATGACTGTACGCTGGTGGATTACAACCGCTGTGGGGTGCCGCTGATTGAGATTGTTTCTGATCCGGACATGCGGTCAGCGGAGGAAGTGATTGCGTACCTCGAGAAGCTGCGCTCGACCTTGCAATATCTTGGCGTGTCGGACTGCAAGATGCAGGAGGGTTCTCTTCGCGCCGATGTCAACCTCTCAATTCGAGAGATTGGAAGCACGGAGTTTGGCACCCGTACCGAGATGAAAAACCTGAACTCGTTTAAATCCATTGCCCGCGCAGTAGAGGGTGAGCGCAAGCGTCAGATCGAAGTGCTGATGATGGGCAGAGAGATCCGTCAGGAGACGAGACGTTGGGATGACAATAAGGACAGTTCTTTTGCAATGCGTTCCAAGGAAGATGCGCAGGATTATCGCTATTTCCCGGAGCCGGATCTGGCACCGATCCGCATTTCCAATGAATGGTTACAGCAGGTACGGGACAGACAGCCGGAGCTGGCAGACGCAAAGAAAGCCCGTTACATCGAGGAGTTTGGATTGCCGGAATACGATGCGGGACTGCTCACTTCCGAAAAGCGGATCGCGGATCTGTTTGAGGAGACGACGGCGCTGTGTGGCAAACCGAAGGAAGTATCCAACTGGCTCATGGTGGAGACGATGCGTCTGTTGAAAGAGCATGAGATGGATGCGGCGGATCTGGATTTTGCACCGGAGCATCTGGCAGCGCTGATCGGACTCATCCACGATGGCAAGATTAACCGCACGATTGCAAAGGAAGTATTTGAGCAGATCTTTGCGGAGGACGTTGATCCGGAGCAGTATGTCAAAGAACATGGGTTACTGATGGAAAACAACGAGGATGAATTGAAGGAAATCGTGCAGGGCGTTCTGGATGCCAATCCCCAGTCGGTAGCAGACTACAAGGGCGGCAAAGACAAGGCACTGGGATTCCTCGTAGGACAGACGATGAAAGCCATGAAGGGCAAGGCAAACCCGGCAAAGGTCAATGAACTGCTGCGGGAACTGTTAAAATAAAAAATGAAATACAATCCTGTACACGCAGGATTTCCACAGAAAAAGAAGACTGTTGTAGTGTGAACAGTCTTCTTTTCTGTCTGAGCAGCTCAATCAAATAAACTATAACAGGGGTAAGATTTGCTTTGAAAGGCGATTCGCCAATCCAGTTTCAAATCTTATAATAACACAAATTCGTATGTAACGTCTCTTTATCTCTCACCGTTTTTGGGTCCAGCTCAAGCAGATACGACTCATATGCATTGATGACGAACGTATTGCGATAGCGGTCTTCTCTGTGAAACCGATCCCCATAACTGGCGTGCAGATGTCCGTGGACGAAGAATGCCGGGCGGAATCGGTCTAACAGGCTGATAAAGCAGGAAAAGCCGCGGTGCGGTATGTCGTCCCCATCATTGAGCCGATAGGCAGGAGAGTGAGTGACGAGGATATCAATGCCGCGGCTGGCAATCAGATGCGGGTAGAGCTTATAGATCCGGGAACGCATCGTATGCTCCGAATATTGGTTTGGACCATGGTTGTACTGCATGGAACCACCCAGCCCCAGGATGCGAAGTCCCTGAAAGCGGTACAGCTTTCCATCGATATCAATGCAGCCTTCCGGCGGTTTCTGCTCGTACTTGCCGTCGTGATTGCCGCGGACATAGAGAATCGGAGCATGGGTGAACGTTGCGAGAAAGGAAAGATAGTTTGCGGAAAGATCGCCGCAGGAGATGATCAGATCAATCCCTTCCAGCTTGGATTTATCAAAATAATCCCATAAAAATTTGGACTCAATGTCTGCTAAAAACAATATCTTCATATGTGTGCTTCCTGTCTTTATACGATCGGAGTATCTGGCTTCAATCCCAGAATATCGACGATTTTTTGTGCTTCCGGTATCAGTTCACTTCGGCTGGGGATTTCTCCAATCACATTTTCAGCCAGCCAGTCCATCTGAACGATCTGTTCTGGTGTGAGAGATTGATTTTTTCCGCAGACGCGGGTTCCGTCTGTTGTGTAGATCGGTCCGGAAAAAGGCAGAAAACTGCCGTTTTTGATACAGGACTTCATAAAGTCCACCATATGTGCCGTGGCGAAAGACAGGCGGCGAGAATATACAAGATCTACCACACCTGCGGACATTCCCCACAGATAGTTTAACGCTTTCTGACCGACTTTTCCATCTTCGCTGTTGAAATCGCCGCGGAAGATCGCATCCACGATCAGTTCATACAGACGTCCCCAGTCACGGATCGGCATTGCCAGGGGCTCCTGATGCTCCAGAGAATAAAGCCCGAATTTGCGGCTGGGATTTTTCGGTGTTACCATATCGTGCATGGACACATGGCTGACACCGGTTTTTTTGAGAAATTCCATCTCATCGTAGTCCTCACGGGTAGACCAATCCAGATAGATCCTGGCGCGGGGATTCATCATTGCAGCGCCGAGAGCAAAGGCATTGATATTGGATGTCATGCCGTAGATCGGATAGTCTGCAACGTAGCCGATCCGACCATTTTCGGACAGAGCGCCCGCAATCATACCGGTGAGAAACTTTGCTTCGTATAGACGGTTATAATAAGTACGCACATAGCGGTGCGAAATATTGACGGAGCAGTTCAGAATAATCGCCTTTGGATTCTCAATAGCGACCTTCAGGCTCGGAGCCAGCAGAAGTGGTGTTGTCGTGAAGATCAGATTACTGCCGCTGTTGACTGCATCGGAAATAATCTGCTCGGCAGTTCCGTCATCGGAGACATTGTTGATGACTTCGGTTTGGACTCTGGAGCCAAACTTTTCTTCCAGATGCATACGTCCCAACTCGTGGGCATAGGTCCATCCGGAGGTTTCCGGAGATTTTCCGTTAATAAACGTGATCTTTAACGACTGGGGACCGGAGGGGGAGAGAATTCGGCTGAATAGATTCTTCTTCTGTTCCTCTTCCGGGTCGAGAACGAGGGCAACATTGTGTTCCTCGGTCAGCATCAGGACTTCATTCCACATGAGAGTCAGATCGTTCTTGAAATCATCTGCCATTTTTGTGAGGGCAGTTTCATAGGAATAAATATCCAGATAGGTCAGCAGGGCATCGCCGGTGGTGATTGCCAGCTTTTTGCCGCCCTTTTCCCGAAAAGCTTTGGAAAAACGGGTGTAGACGGAGTGAAAATCGGTCTTTTCTTCGTCGGTCCAGTCACGGTCTTCTCCGCCGGTGACATGCAGCAACAGTTTGGCAAAGCTGCCTTCCTGCGTGAACCACACATAGTTGACGCTTGTGTGGCGATAAAAATCAATAAATTCGAAATAGATCTTATTTTCTTTTTCTTCGGTACGCTTCGGAACGAGGCGGATGACCTCGCCGGCAATGGCAACGGCATCGCAGTATTTCAGTACGCTGACGCGCTTATTTCCCTCGATGACGTAGAATTTATTCATATATTCATAGGCTTTGATCGGATCGCGAATACCATCGGAGAGATGGGCATCCAAAAGTGCCGTCCACTTTGTCGCAAATTCTGTCTTTGCGTCCAGCAAGGGCATGAAATTCGGTGCAAAGGAGGTGCGTCTGGCAGCCGTGTAAGTACCGACGATCCATTTTGCAGGTATCTGCACAAGTCCGAGATTTGTTACGGATTCGATGTCGGATGCCTGAATAGACTCCTCCAGAATCGGAAGATAGGGATACTTTCCGCGAAGCAGGCAGCTGCGATATTCGGCAACACCGGCTTTTTGTGCGTTTTTATAATCATCTATCGACATAGAGACCTCCTGTTTTTGAATAATACTTGCATCCTTAATATATCGCAGAAGATTCCCTGTTTGTCAACCCCTGATTACAATTCCTCGCAGAAAGATCAGCTGGAAATACCTCCCAACGCACCGCCGGCGGCGCAAAAACCGAGTACACGGACGACATCACTAAACTGGCTGTAGAGCGAATGCCTCAGAATGCCGGAAATGCCTAACAGCACAAGAAAGTAAAGCAGTCCGAATCCAAGTCCGCAGAGCATCCGTCTCGTCTTCATGGATTTTCCGGTGAGAAAACCGCCGAGAAAGCAGGATGCGAGATAGAGTAAGACGATGATCGTCTCCATCTGGGATGCCCGCAGGTGCAGACGATACATGGCGAATGCGGCTGCCAAAAGGGCAATCAGCGTGAAAAGATACGAAATGAAAAGTGTTTTTAACAGAAACGTCAGTTGCTTCTGAGTCATGGCAGATACCTCCTAAGTAGTGCATTTATATGAAAAAAAGAGCGTATTTATGTTGGTTTCGGCAGAAAAAAGATTGCATAATCAGAGCTGTGTGGTATACTTATTAAGATGCGGCAAGAATCTGCATACATCAGTGATTAGGAGAAGAAAGATGAACAGAAAGAAAGGAATATGGCAGCTTGTATTGCTGGTCGTATTGATCGCGTTTTTTGCATTCACTGCCATAAACGGACTGGGGAGTGATAAGTCCGGAAGCATCTACGACATCAAGCAGGGTCTTGATCTTGCCGGTGGTGTCAGCATTACTTACACAGTTGTGGACGATAATCCTTCCTCAGAAGCAATTAACGACACAAAGTTGAAGCTGCAGAAGCGTGTGGAAAGCTATTCCAGTGAAGCAGAAGTATATCTGGAGGGTTCCGATCGAATCAACGTAGACATTCCTGGTGTTCAGGATGCCAACAAGATTTTGGAAGAGCTGGGTCAGCCCGGTACACTTTCCTTCAAGTTGAGTGATGGTACTGAAGTGCTGAACGGCAACATGATCGTAGATGCACAGGCGTACAGCACAAAGAATCAGACAACGAATTCCGTGGAGTACGGCGTTGAGCTGACTCTGAACGAAGAAGGTCGTGCAGCATTTGCAGAGGCAACAGCAGCAAATGTCGGCAATGTCATCAATATTATTTATGATAATCAGACAATCAGCAGCCCCCGTGTAGACGAGGCAATTGATTCCGAGACCTGCCAGATCACAAAGATCTCTTCCTGGGATGAAGCAGAGACTCTGGCATCGAACATCCGTGTCGGCGCACTGCCTCTGGAACTGAAAGAGCTGCGTTCCAACGTAGTTGGTGCAAAGCTTGGTGAAGCAGCCGTTTCTACCAGCCTGATGGCAGCACTGATCGCAATTGCACTGATCATTGTGTTCATGATCGTGGTTTATCGTGTTCCCGGTGTTGCAGCCAGCCTGGCACTGATCCTGTATGTATTCATGATCGTGATGCTGTTAAGTACCTTCCAGGTGACGATGACACTGTCCGGTATCGCCGGTATCGTACTTTCTATCGGTATGGCAGTTGATGCGAACGTCGTTATCTTTGCCCGTATCCGCGAGGAGATCGCAAACGGACGCAGCGTTCAGGGTGCAATTAAGGGTGGCTTTGATAAGGCTCTGTCCGCAATCGTGGATGGTAACGTAACGACTCTGATTGCAGCAGTTGTTCTGTACATCCTTGGTTCCGGTACGATCCGTGGATTTGCAACAACTCTGGGACTTGGTGTTGTTCTTTCCATGTTTACAGCTCTTGTGATCACAAGACTGGCTCTGAATGGTCTGTACAACATCGGACTGCAGAGTGAAAAGATGTATGGTAAGGCAAAGATGGTTAAGCCTCTGCACATTGTAGAGAAGAAGTTTCTCTGGATCGCTGTTTCCTGTGTTGTAATCCTGACCGGTATCGGCAGCATGGTAATCAACAACTCCAAGGGAAATAACGCTCTGAACTTCAGCCTGGACTTCATCGGCGGTACTTCCACGAATGTTATGCTGAATGAAGATCTGACGATCGAAGAGATCCATTCTGAGATCCTGCCGATCGTTGAGGAAGTTGCTCCGAACGCAGGCGCTCAGGCAAACAAAGTAGTTGGTTCCAACGAGATCATCATTAAGACCAGAGAGCTGACACTGGATGAGAGAAATGCTCTGAACGACGCTCTGTGCGAGAAGTTCGGCATTGACGAATCTGCAATCAGCCCGGAGAACATCAGTGCGACCGTTGGCCGTGAGACTCAGAGAAGTGCCATTGAGGCAGTTCTGGTATCTCTCGTTCTGATGCTGTTATACATCTGGTTCCGGTTTAAGGATATTCGTTTTGCGACCAGTTCCATCATCGCACTGGCACATGACGTACTGGTTTTAATCACCTTCTACGCAGTTCTGCGCTGGAGCGTTGGTAATACCTTCATCGCCTGCATCCTGACTGTACTTGGTTACTCCATCAACGCAACGATCATTATCTTCGACCGCGTGCGTGAGGAGCTGTCTCTGGCAAAGCCGGACGAGGATCTGAACGAGGTTACAAACCGTGCAATCACAGCAACACTGAGCAGAAGTATCAACACCTCCATCACCACCTTGATTGCAGTTCTGGTACTGTATATCATGGGTGTATCCAACATGCAGGCATTTGCACTGCCTCTGATCGTTGGTGTTATCTGCGGTGCATACTCTTCTGTATGCCTGGCAGGTTCCATGTGGAGACTGATGCACCACAAGGCAAAGACGGTAGCAGATCTGAAGAGAAAGTAATTTTCTTTTTCCGAAAACCTGCATAAGAGTTTATTTAAGGACGCTGTATCTGTAACAGATTAGAAGTTTCAGAGCAGTGTCCTTTTCTTTTCCTCTTTTGGAAGAATTTATGATAAAATAGAGACAGAAAAACAACGTATGAGGGTGAAAACAATGCCAAAAAAGAAAGGGTCTTTGAATACCGTTTATATATCAGAACGTCTGCAAAGCTGTCTGCTGGAGGCATTCTGCTGTCCGCTCATGACAGTCGTTGCACCGATGGGCTATGGCAAGACGACGGCAGTGAACTGGCTGCTGGGAAAGAGGGAAGAAACTTCGGATGCCGGGCGAATGGGGGTAATCCGGATCAGTGTCTATTCGGAGAACCTCGCAATTTTCTGGCGAAGTGTTCAAAATGGTTTTGCAGCGGCAGGGCTGGATTTTCTGCGGGAGTATGAGTGCCCAAATGATACCGCGAGCGCGGCATTTTTGACGGAGGAACTGTGCTGCAGATTGGGAGGAGAAAAGAGCTGGTATCTGTTTCTGGATGATTTCCATTTGTTGAAAGATAGCCGCGGAGCAGAGTTTTTGTGTCGCCTGGCAAGGCAGCTTCCGGAAAATGTGCATATGATTCTGGCAAGCAGAGATCGCGTGTTGTCGGAGCGGCAGCTGCTTACTCTCGGCGGGCGAGTGTATCAGATCCATGTGGAGCAGCTGCGGCTGCGGGAAGCGGAGATTGCAGCGTATGCATATCGCAGCGGCATCGAGTTGACGCAGGAGCAGCTGCAGATACTGTCACATGCCACGGAAGGATGGTTCTCGGCAGTGTATCTGAGTTTGCAGACGCTGTCTGAACGAAGAACACTTCCAGACTCGGCATCCGATATTTATGGGATGTTTTCTGCAGCGATGATGGAGCCACTAGCGGAGAAAAGACAGGAATTTCTCACGGTCATGGGACTGGCAGATGAATTTTCCGTAGAGATGGCGCAGTTCGTGACAAAGCAGGAGGAAGCAGCAGCTCTTTTAAAGGAACTGACGGAGCAGAATGCCTTTGTAAAACGGCTGCCGGACGGTCAAAACTATCGCTTTCATCATATGATGAAGGAGTGCGCCGAGAGAAGATTCCGGTCGTGGGATACGGAGCGACAGCGGGGCTATCAAAAACGCTATGGTGCGTGGTATGAAAAACAGAGCTTGTATCTGCATGCGCTGGCATCATACCGTGCAGGGAAGGATCTGGATGGCGCATTGCGGGTGATTCAGAAGGATGCCGGTATTTTGCTGACATCGTTAAAGCCGGCGGAGGTATTGGGATTTCTGGAAGAGTGCCCATCGGAAATATTAAAAGAACATCCTCTCGCATTGCTTGTATTGATGCGGAGCATGTTTAACTGGGGACAGATTCCGAAAATGCTGGAGCTGAAAAAATTGTTGTTGGAATCAATTGCAGAACATCCAGAGTGGTCGCTCACAGAGCGAGGCAATCTGGCAGGAGAGTGTGACCTGATTCTGAGTTTTCTTTTCTATAATGATATTACACAGATGAGCCGCCTGCATCGTAGCGCCAGCGCACAGATGTCACGACCTGCCATCAGTATTCGAAAAAATGGTGGTTGGACATTTGGATCGCCATCGGTACTCTGGATGTTTCACAGAGAACCGGGAAATCTGAGCAAAGAGCTGGCAGAGATGGAAGAATGTATGCCGCACTATTATCAGATCACCGATGGACATGGACGGAGCGCAGAAAGGATCATGAGCGGGGAAGCAGCTTATATGCAGGGAAGATTTGTGGATGCGCACATCGAGCTGGAACGTGCCTATGCGCAGATAGAAGGAAGGGAACAGGAGAATATGGCGCTGTGCTGTGACTTTCTGCAGTTGCGTTTGTCCTTGTGCATGGATGTGGAAGCACAGCTTTTGTACACAGAACGATTGGAGCAGGTGCGAAAGCAGCATAACGTGTCATGGCTCAATCTGTGGAACAGCAGCTATGCTTACTATAGCGCTCTGCTTGGAGAAGAAAAACGGATTCCGGAGCTGTTCCGGACGCATGAGCTGAATACGGTGAATTTTTTGGCACCGGGCAGACCGATGATGGAACTGATTGAAAATCAGGTGTATCTGGCGCAGGGGAATTATGCAAAGGTCATTGCCCGGAGCGAACAGCAGCTGACGGTATGCACAGGACTTCATTACGGGCTTGTAGCACTCCAAATCCGGGTGCAGGCAGCAGCGGCATATGAACAGCTGGGAAAACGATCAGAGGTGCTGAGACAGCTTCGTGAGGCGCTTGCAGAGGCAGAACCAGATGGTCTGGTGATGCCCTTTGTGGAGAATACTCGGTATCTGAAAGCAGTATTTGCAGAACTGGCAAAGCGAGAGCAAAGTGAATTGCTTATACGGGTGCTTGTGCTGGGAGAGCAGTATGAGGCGCAGTGCAGCCGCATGCGAAAGGGAGCAGAACGTCAGACCGTCTTTGCAGCGCTGACAGACCGGGAATACGACATTGTGCAGTTACTGGCGAAGCGTCTGAGCAATCGGGAGATTGCGGAGAAGCTGTACCTTTCCGAAGGCAGTGTGAAGCAGTATACGAATCAGATCTATGCAAAATTAGGCATCGAGGGAGATGTCCGTTCCAAGAGAAAGCGTGTTTTAGAACTGCTGGAGTCTGATTCCTAACCTTTCGGTAATCGTTATTTCGAATAAAATCCAATAAAATATATATAGGATAGAAATAACGAGAGGGGGAGGGATTCCATGAAGAAAAAATATGCACTTGCGCTTCTTTTGGCAGTTAGTATGGCGTTTGCAGCGTGTGGGCAGAAAACAGACAACGATCCGGAAGAGTCGTCTTTTCTGACGGAGCAGCTGGGCGGTGTTCAGGTGACGAGTCTGGGAGCTTTAGACGGTGTCTGGTTCAATTCAGACGATGATCTGATGTCCTGGGATATCATTGATATGGATGGCGTCTGGCAGGATGCAGAAGGAGAGACGCTTGTGATCGACCGGAATCGTATGGAGTACCTTGCCTGCACTTCGGAAATGTTTCGAACGGGAACGATTTATGATAATTATGATGGCAAAGGACTGTATCTGTATTTGAATGGTTATGCGTATGTATGTCCGGGAACGGACGGATTCAGTTTTACACTCGCTTTTGAACCGAGTGAATATGAAGAGGCAAACGGGACGTTCACCGGTGTTTTTTCCGACAACATAGAGGAATTTGTCTACGATCCGGCTCAGGATTGGGGCGATGACTGGATGACATCTTTGTGGGACTAGGAGGTAAGCATATGGCAGAAGAGAAAAGACAGGAATGCATGACAGATCAGCAGTTGTCCTCGGAGCTGGCGGGCAGAAAGAGTGCCGGAGCAGCTGGAAAGCTGATGATCGGAATCGGCACCGTATTGGTTGTCGTCGGCATGTTTGCAGGATGGAATATTCCGCTTGTGATTGCAGGTGTTGTGATTGCTATTGCCGGAGAAAAGATCCGGGAAAAGCAACAGAAAAAGATTCAGCAGCAGTTGGGCGACCATGTGGTGACGGATCTTATCAATGGCATGTTTCAGGACGTGGTGTATGATCCGATGAAGCGGCTGTCCAGTGAAATTGTGTATGGAGCGAAGCTGTCATTGCCGGAGCACCAAGGACTGAAGGGCAGCCATGATGTAAAAGCAGTTTATCAGGAGAAGCCAATCGAGTTCAGCGGAATCACGCTCATCCGGGAGCATGAGTATTATGAAGAGGAGACGAATATCGCGCGTACCAGCGAAGAAGTTGTCTTTCAGGGGAAATGGATGGTGTGCAACTATGGCGGTACATTCCCGGCAGAAGTACAGATTACGCCGAGAACAAAGATGCAGAAGCTGAGAAAGAATGGCATCAAGACCGGAAACGAAGAGTTTGACAAACGCTTCTTTGTGCAGGCGGATGATGAGCATGAGGCAGTGCGCTGTATCCTGACACCGGACAGAGTTGGAGCGATTTTGCGGGCAGCCGAGAAAAGCAGTGGAAATGTCTACATGAGTGTTCTGCGGGAGGGCAGGATACATCTGCTGGTGCAGGGATCGGAGTTTTTTGATCTCGGCAAAGGCAGTACGAATGTGGAGCTGCTGCGGGAGCGTTGGACAAACGAAATTCATTGGTTCACGGATCTGATCGATGCACTTCGCATGGAGGATATTTTATATTAAGAAGAAAAAGCGGGAGAGCTGCCAACATCTCATTGGCGGCTCTCCCGCATTGTATGTGGAAAATTGAAATTATTCCGGAAATACTTTCTGTAAAACAGAAAACAGAAGCATGATCCCCAGTGCTGCAAGAGAACACATCATACCGCCGTGGATGCCGATGACACCTGCCACAGCGCCGGTAATATAGGGCATCACGATAGCACCGATTCCGGCGGTTGGAAGCATAATGCCAATGGAGGCACTGCTCATCTTTCCGGCATTTGCAATGCCGGTGGGATAAGCGCCGGAGATGGACAGTCCGAACAAAAACAGGCTGATGAGCGCCGGGATGCTGGAGGAAGAACCCAGCAGCATCAGATAGGTCACGATAGAAGCGGTGCTGATCAGGATCGGAGAGCGCAGGCGACTTCCCTGAGGAAGAACAAATGCGAGGATCAGACGACCGATCAGCATGGACGTCCAGACAATCGTGACGGTAAACTCGCTTATGGGACCAGCGAGGATGCCGGTGTCCTTGAAATAGGTGACAAGCCAGCCAGTAACACTGATTTCGGCACATTGCTGTCCGAACAGAAACAATACGCAGAACCAGTAATGCTTGTTTTTCAAAAAGCTCCAGTCGTCCCGCTCCTTTGCGGCCGCGCGGCTTGCGGAGACTGGCGCAGGCTTTTCGGAAAAGAACAAAAACAGCCAGACAAGCGTGCCTGCAAAGCCGAGTACGATGAGCGGTGTGCGCCACGGCAGAGAGCCGGAGCCAAACACAAAATACAGCACCGGAGCCAGCAGGCTTCCGGTGGCAAACAAGGAGTTCAGAATACTGACGCCCTTTGTTTTGTCCTCGTAGCATTGCCCCATATTGACGGTGACATGGTTCATGCTGCTGCCTTTTGCCAGACCGATAAACAGAAAGGAAAGGCAGAGGATTCCGGAAATACCGAAGGAGGCGAGCAGCCAGTAACCGATGGGATAGCCGATACAAAGCAGCATCATCGTTCCCCGGCGTCCGAGATAGCGGGGAAGAAAGCTGGATAAAAGTCCGGCGGCGAGATTGCCAACGCTTAGAAGCGCCAGAAGCAGACCGCTGAAATCGTAAGACAGCGCGTAACGGGAACGCAGCAGCGGTAAAACAACGCTGGCGGACGAAGCACACAGTCCGCCAAACAGGATCGCACCGCAGGAGCCGGTTACGAGCCGTCTTCTGTCAGTAGGATTCATGAGAAATATACCTCACACATTAGTTTTTGAAGCTGTGGATCGGTGCCGGAATGCGTCCGGTACGGCTGATGAAAGCTTCGCAGGATTTGGTGTTTACCGGAATGATGGGAGCGTAGCCCAGCAATCCGCCGAAAGTAGCCATGTCTCCAACTTTCTTTCCGATGACCGGAATCACGCGGACAGCGGTTGTCTTGTTATTCACCATACCAATCGCAGCTTCATCCGCGATGATGCCGGAAATGGTGGCTGCGGAAGTATCTCCTGGAATTGCAATCATATCCAGTCCAACGGAGCAGACACAGGTCATAGCCTCTAACTTTTCGATGGTGAGAGCGCCGGCAGTTACAGCGCGGATCATGCCGTCATCTTCGCTGACCGGAATGAAGGCACCGCTGAGGCCACCCACATAAGAGGATGCCATGACGCCGCCTTTTTTCACCTGATCGTTCAGCATTGCAAGAGCTGCGGTGGTGCCGGGAGCGCCTGCCATTTCCAGACCAATCTCTTCCAAAATCTCTGCAACAGAGTCACCGACAGCGGGAGTCGGAGCGAGTGACAGATCGATGATGCCGAAGGGAATGCCGAGACGGCGGGAAGCTTCCTGAGCGACGAGCTGACCGACACGGGTGATCTTAAATGCAGTTTTTTTGATTGTCTCACACAGAACTTCAAAGCTTTCTCCGCGCACCTGCTCTAACGCGGCTTTAACAACACCAGGGCCGCTGACACCGACATTGATAACAGCATCGCCCTCGGTAACACCGTGAAAAGCACCTGCCATGAACGGGTTATCATCCGGTGCATTGCAGAAGACAACGAGCTTTGCACAGCCTAAAGAATCATTGTCCGCAGTAAACTCTGCAGTCTGGCGCACGATCTCGCCCATGAGTCGTACTGCGTCCATGTCGATACCGGTCTTGCTGGAGCCGACATTGACCGAGCTGCATACCCGTTCAGTCTCCGTGAGAGCCTGCGGGATGGAGCGGATCAACAGCTCCTCAGCCGGGGTCATACTCTTGGAGACAAGAGCAGAGTAACCACCGATGAAATTCACGCCAACGGTCTTTGCAGCGCGGTCAAGGGTGTGGGCGATCGTCACAAAATCCTCCGGTGTCTTGCAGGCAGAAGCGCCTACGAGGGAGATCGGTGTGATGGAAATTCGCTTGTTGACGATGGGAATGCCGTATTCCCGCTCGATGGCAGCGCCGGTGGAGACGAGATCTTTTGCCAGCGTTGTGATCTTATGGTAGATTTTTTCATTCAGAGCGGAAAGATCAGGATCGCAGCAGTCTAACAGGCTGATGCCCATCGTGATCGTGCGGACATCCAATTTTTCCTGCTCAATCATCTTATTGGTCTCATTTACTTCAAACATGTTAATCATAGCGTCGGTTCCTCCTTTCTTGGCAGGGACATCAGATACGATGCATCTTTGTGAAGATATCTTCGTTCTGACAATGGATGGTTACGCCGATTTCCTGTCCGATCGTTTCCAGATCGGAGACAATATCACCCAGCTGCTTGGCGCTGTTTGCTGTATCTACGATCATCATCATATTAAAATAATCCTGAACGATGGTCTGGGAAATGTCGAGAATGTTGATCTTATGTTCTGCCAGATAAGTGCAGATCCGTGCAATGATACCGACTGTATCTTGACCGACTACCGTAATAATTGCTTTTGTCATAGAATACCTCTTTCTGCCGCAAGGCGATAAATATACATCATAGTGGTAAATTACTTATAATCGTATCGAAAAAGAAAAAAATGTGCAATCGTTTCTTTAAAAAATGTGAATTGTTTCGGAAATTCGATCTCTTTTTGCAACATCAATCGGGAAATCCGAGGCATGGTAAGGCGTGTCGCCAAGATCCACTTCCACACGAACTGCTTCTAAAGCGAGATCTTCGTAATTGTTATCTTTGCTGAGATGTCCGAGAAGGACATGCTGCATTCCATCGTGCAGGATTTCAGAGAGCAGGTGTCCGGAAGCTTCGTTGGAGAGATGTCCGTAATCGGACAGAATACGTCGCTTGAGGGAGTAGGGATAAGGACCGCTCTGGAGCATCCGGATGTCGTGGTTGGCTTCCAATAAGATCGCATTGAGCCCCCGCAGGTGCGAGATCGTGTAAGCGGAGTAGTTGCCCAGATCGGTGCAGACGGCAACGGACTGTCTGCCGGATTCAATGCGGTAGCCCACAGGGTTTGCGGCATCGTGGGTGTTGGAAAACGGGATGATCGTCAGCTCTCCGACGGTGTTATAGGAGTCTGGCAGGATCGGGTGATACAACGAAGGATCGATCACACCGTCCCGGTCAGCAGTCTGGATAGCACTGAGTGTTTCCAGCGTTCCGTAGATCGGAATATTCCGCCTTTTGCATAAAACCTTCAGACCACTGATGTGATCGGAATGCTCGTGAGTGATAAAGATACCGGACAGATCGGAGGCATCTACATCCAGCAGATGCAGGCTGTCCTGGATCCGTTTGCAGGAAATGCCGGCATCCACAAGAATATGGGTGTCATTGTCTGACTGGATCAGCGTGCAGTTTCCGCTGCTGCCGCTGGCAAGACTGGTCATTCGCATCAGAGTGTGGCACCTCCGTCTTCTGGAGTATCTGTCTCAAAGAGATCGTCTAACAGCATATGGATCTGCTCTCTTGTCTGCTCCGGCGTGCCGTCATTATTCAGAACGATGTCGGAGAGAGCGCGATATGTCTCATCCGAAGATTGCTTGTCCAAAATAGACAAACATTTTTCTCTTGTGTAGCCGCGGGATGCCATCAGTCTTTCAATGCGGACTTCCGGGGAAGCGTAGATATACCAGATTGTATCGCAAAGCTCATCCAGCTTTCCTTCCCGGATCAAAGCGGATTCCACAACGATGAGAAGAGCTTTGCTTGTTCGGATTTCTGCGAGGATCGCATCCCGAACTCTGGGATGAACGATGGCATCTACCTTGGCGACAAGATCTGCAGAAGCGTACATGGCAGCAGCCATCCGTCCGCGGTTGATGGAGCCATCTGCATCGAGAATAGCTGTGCCGAACAGCTGAACCAGCGGTTCATAAGTAGCACCGCCCGGCACCATCAGATCTTTTGCCACCTGATCACTCTGGATAATGTGCGCATGAAATTCAGTTTCTAATACATGGAGGACGGTGCTTTTTCCGGCACCGACTCCTCCGGTAATTCCAAGAATCATAATCATTTCACTTTCTTTATTTTGTTTCAAACCAGCTGTGTCCGGAAGAAACTTCGACTTCCAGTTTGACTGCCAGATCCGCAGCGCCGGGCATCTCCTCGGCGAGAATGCGGCGAACCTCCGCTTCCTCTGAGACAGGAGCTTCAATCATCAGTTCATCGTGCACCTGCAGCACAAGGCGTGCGGCAAGTCCTTCTGCCCGCAGACGGCTGTCTACCCGGATCATGGCAAGCTTCATAATATCAGCGGCGCTTCCCTGAATTGGCGCATTCATGGCAACACGCTCACCGAAGGAGCGCTGCATGAAGTTCGAGGAGGACAACTCGGGAACCGGACGCTTTCGGCCAAACATCGTGACAGAGGCACCGGTTTTTTTCGCACTGGAGACAAGTCCATCCAAAAACTGCTTGATCTTCGGATAGGTTGCAAAGTAGCGTTCGATATATTCGGTCGCCTCTTTTCGGCTGATGGACAGATCCTCCGACAGTCCGAAGGCACTGATACCGTAGACAATACCGAAGTTGACGGCTTTCGCATTGCGGCGAAGTGCCGGAGTAACCTCCGATAACGGTACATGGAATACCTGAGAAGCGGTGATGGCGTGGATGTCCTGCGCAGAATTGTACGCTGCGATCAGACTCTCATCGCCGGACATGTGCGCGAGGATTCGAAGTTCAATCTGGGAGTAATCGGCATCCACGAATACCCAGTTTTCCCGGGGGACAAATACTTTTCGGATGGCCCGTCCCAGCTCCATGCGCACCGGAATATTCTGCAGGTTCGGATCAGCGCTGCTGAGACGTCCGGTGGCGGTGACGGTCTGATGGAACTTTCCGTGAATTCGACCATCATCCTGAATAAAAGCAGCAAGACCCACCGCGTAAGTGGACTTTAATTTGGACATCTGCCGGTAATCCAGAACCTTCTGAACGAGAGGATAGTCCGGAGCCAGCTTTTCCAGAACGTCTGCGGAGGTGGAGTAGCCGGTCTTTGTTTTTTTGGCATAAGGACAGTGCATTTTCTCAAATAAGATCTCGCCCAGCTGCTTTGGAGATAAGATATTAAACGTCTCGCCGGCAAGCTCATAAATATCCTGCTCCAGCTTTTCCAGACTTTCTGTCAGGTTAGCGCCGTAACGAACCAGCTCATCTTTTTTTACGGCAATGCCGGTGTGCTCCATGCGGTACAGACTGTAGGAGAGGGGCAGGTCGATGTTCTTATAAACATCGGTCATCCCTTCGGATTCCAGCCTGGAGGTCAGGACCGGACCGCAGGCATCACATGCCCAGGCAGCATTTCCAAGATAGAGGGAAAGCTTGTCTGCGGGCAGATCTGCCATCGGTGTCTTTCCGGCAAGATCAGTCCAGCCGGGAATTGTTTTATTCAAATAGGCAGCAGCAATCTCATCGCAGGTGTACTCCGGGTTCAGTGGATTCAGCAGATATGCCGCCAGATGAAGATCCTGCAGTGTGGTGGGATTCTGACCGGCGGGCAGGAGTGCATCGCCTACCTGGATCAGCTCTTCTTTTTCCCAGACAGGAGCAAAGACAGACAGTGCCTGTTTCAGATCCGGCAGCCACAGTGCGTGACAGTCCGCAGCGAACAGTCCCAGCGCTCTCGCCAGTTCGGTTTCACTCTGGGACTCACAGACCGGTAAGAATGTGGTCTTTCCGGAGAAGGAGAGCGCAGCGCCGTACAGATGCACGTTCAACCCATCTTTTTCGGAAGCTAACGCCATGCCCACATGATTGGCGGACAGTGCTTCCAGAAACAGAGCGGCGCGGCTGGCAGCATCGGAAATCGTCTCGATGTGCAGCGAATCGTCGGTATCGGAGGATGTCGCCTCAAAACGGGAGAATAAGCTGCGGAACCCGTGGAATTTTACAAGGACATATGCTTCCGGCGTGTACAGATTTCCGAGAGTGGCATCTTCCAGTGAAAACGGAATATTGCAATCAGTGTGAATCGTTGCCAACGTCTTGGAAAGCTGTGCCATGTCATAATGCTCTTTCAGGGCATTGGAAGCGCGCGGCGGTTTCACCTCATCCACATGGGCGTAAGCCTCCTCAATGCAGCCATATTGCTGAATGAGCTTTGTGGCAGTTTTTTCTCCAATCGAGGGAACGCCAGGAATGTTATCCGAGGCATCACCCATCAGCGCCTTGACCTCGATAAACTCTGTGGGAGTGACACCGTAATCCGTCTTGACATCGGCAGCGTAGTAATCGTGAATCTCCGTCTTGCCCCGCTGTGTCTTGGGGATGCGGATCTTGATGTGGTCGGTGGCAAGCTGCAGCAGATCCCGGTCGCCGGATACGAGAGAGACCTCCAGTCCGGCAGCCTCAGAGCGAACTGCCATCGTGCCGAGAATATCATCCGCTTCCAGACCGGCCTGCTCCATGCACGGAACCTGCATGGCACGCAGCAGCTCTTTCAGGAGCGGAACCTGTTCCCGCAGCTCCTCCGGCATCGCCTTTCGGGTGCCTTTGTAGGCATCGTACATCTTATGACGGAAGGTGGGGGCCGAAACATCAAACGCAACAGCGAGATACTGTGGGTGTTCCTCTTCCAAAATGCGGAAGAGGATGTTCAGAAAACCAAATACGGCATTGGTATGCTGTCCCTGACTGTTTGTCAGATCAGGAACTCCGTAAAAAGCCCGGTTGAGCATACTATGCCCGTCAATCAAAACGATTTTATCAGACATGGAAGAACCTCCTAAAAAATCAGATTAAAAGGGCAACGGGATCAGATGGAAGACACGCAATACAGCCAACAGCA
This sequence comes from uncultured Cuneatibacter sp., assembly GCA_934234215.1. Lineage (GTDB taxonomy): Bacteria > Bacillota > Clostridia > Lachnospirales > Lachnospiraceae > CAKQHB01. The sequence goes on along the minus strand of CAKQHB010000005.1, from coordinate 69,239 downwards.
GCATAACATTTGTCACAATCAGGGCAATCTGTCTCGTATGCTGGATCAGATACCGGGTGTGAACATAAGCCTCGGCATCGTCGAGTTCTGCCTGCAAAAGCTTTTTCAGATCGGTCTGTCCCGGCTCGGCAGAGTCTAACTGTTCCAGACCTGCTTCGATGATGAAGTGGATCTCCAGATCATCGCTGCAGGATGGGCAGGATTTCAGATGCTTCAGATACTGGGCAAGCTGTGCCGGTTCGAGACTGTGGGATAAAAAAGGCTGAATCCATGCCTGTGCGTCACGACAATTCATAATCTCTCCATTCTGGAGCGCAGTTCGCGCGGCTGCTCCATTTTTTTCACAGGGTTTATTTTAGCACATTTTGGACGGGGAAGAAAGAGAAAGGTTGTGCTTTTCCGGGAACTGCCCTATAATAACAGGAAGGAGGTGCGCAAAGCATGGCAGTGACAGGTGGAGATCTGAAACGCAGCATCAGTCGTTCTCACGCAAAAGAGGCGACGTATCAGTTGTATACAGAAGCCGGTGAGAAGCTGCGGCAGGCACCGCGAAGCGAGCAGGAACAGGTGCTTTCGGAGTATCCGAGACCACATCTGGTGAGGACATCGTATGTCTGTCTGAACGGATACTGGAAGTACGGGATATGCGCACCGGATTCCAAAAGGCGTGGCAGCCACGAGGAGATTTCGTGGGACGGAGAGATTTTAGTACCTTTTTCGCCGGAGGCAGCGTTATCCGGTGTGGGCAGACAGCTTCGCCCGGAGCAGGAGCTGTGGTATGGCAGAAAACTTCCGGAAGAGCTTTTGACAGAGGCGAGCGGGCGCACAGAAAAAGGACATTTGCTGCTGCATTTTGGGGCGGTAGATTTCTGGTGCCGGGTTTATCTGAACGGACATTTGCTCTGCACCCACGAGGGCGGCTATACTCCGTTTGAGGCAGAATTGACTTCATTTCTGAACCAAGAGGGTGACAACTGGCTGACTGTGCAAGTGCGGGATGCCAGCGAGACTGCGCATCAGACAGTAGGAAAGCAGCGCCTTGCGCGTGGTGGGATGTATTACACCGCGCAGAGCGGCATCTGGCAGACAGTCTGGGCGGAATGGGTGCCGGAGACTTACATCAAGCGCCTGTGCCTGACGCCGTACCCGGACGAGGGATGCGTGCGGATGCAGGCAACGATCGGCGGAGATGCAGCGAACTTGACAGAAGTTCACTTGCAGGTCGGAGAGAACTGCGCACAGATTGATGCGGATCATTTGCAGCAGGCGTTTCACTCTGGAAATGGGGAGTTTTTGTTGGAATGTCCATTGTCGGAAGTGCATCTGTGGACGCCGGAAGATCCCTATTTATATGAAGCAACGGTGACGCTTACAGGACTGGAATCTGTGGAGAGTTATGTGGGGATGCGCAGTTTTTCCATCGAGAAGGATGAGGCGGGGGTTCCGCGCTTTTGCTTAAATCACCGACCGTATTTTCTAAATGGCGTGCTGGATCAGGGGTATTGGCCGGATGGACTGTACACAGCACCATCGGATGAGTGTCTGGTTCAGGACATCCTTCAGATGAAAAAACTGGGATTTCAGATGCTGCGCAAACATGGCAAGGTGGAGCCGGAGCGCTGGTACTATCACTGTGATCGCATCGGGATGTTGGTGTGGCAGGATCTCGTCAATGGCGGGGAGAAGCCCAACCCGTTTTTTGCCTGCTATTTGCCGACGGTTGCTCCGTGGATTACAAATAAGGTGAGCGACCATCATTACCGTCTGTTTGGCAGAATGTCTGCGGAGGGCAGGAGACAGTGGCAGTGGGAGAGCGCAGAGACCATTGAGGTGCTGCGCCATGTGACCTCACTGGCAGTGTGGGTGCTGTTTAACGAAGCGTGGGGACAGTTTGACGCAGTGGAAAATGAGGCATTGGTGCGAAAAATGGATCCGACGCGGTTGATTGATGCGGCAAGCGGCTGGTATGATCAGGGCGGCGGAGATTTTTGCAGCGAGCATAATTATTTTCGAAAGCTGCGGGCTAAGAAAGATCCCAAGGATCGGGCGTTTGTGCTGTCGGAGTATGGCGGTTATGCCTGCCACATGACCGGACACAGTTATACGGACCGGATCTACGGTTATCGAAAATATGACACAAAGGAAGCGCTGGGAGAAGCACTTTCGGAGCTGTTCGAAAAACAGATTCCGCAGTTGGAGCGGGAAGGACTTGCAGGAGCCGTTTATACGCAAGTGTCGGATATTGAGGAAGAGGTCAATGGAATCCTGACGTATGATCGGCGCATCTGCAAATATGACAGGAAGAAGTAAGGGGAAAAGACATGCAGGATATGATGAATCTGATGCTGACCATGTTTGTGCTGATGGCAGTGGGACTGGTTGTGCGGAAGTTAAATATTGTAGGAAAAGAGGGGCAGAAGAATCTGACAGATCTTGTCATTGATCTGGTATTGCCCTGCAATATTATCAAGTCCTTTATGATTGAGTTCAGTTGGGATACGATGAAGACGTTTGGGATCGTTTTGATTATTTCTGTGTGCATTCAGTTCGTCTGCGTCATCTGCGGAAAGCTTCTGTATCGCGGGATTCCGGAAAAGCAGCAGAAATGTCTGCAGTACGGCACGATCTGTTCGAATGCCGGCTTCCTGGGAAACCCGCTGGCGGAAGGCATCTACGGAAGCACTGGACTGAGCTATGCATCGATTTATCTGATTCCGCAGCGTATCATGATGTGGTCAGCCGGAATTTCGATTTTTACCGAGTCCCCCAGCAAAAAAGAGCTGGTGAAGAAAGTGCTGACGCATCCGTGTATCGTAGCCTGTATCATCGGTGTGATTCTGATGGTGACAGGACTGCCGCTGCCGGGCTTTCTTGTGACTTCCATCAGTGCAATCAGCAGCTGCAACACCGCGCTGTCCATGATGATCATTGGTATGATTCTGGCGCAGGTAAATTATCGAAAGCTGTTGAACTGGAAGGTACTGTATTACACCGTGATCCGCCTTGCAGTGCTGCCGTTTCTGGTTTATCTGCCGCTGCATCTGCTGCATACCGATACGATCGTGACGGGACTGTGCGTGATTTTGTGTGCAATGCCGGCAGGCGCAACGACGAGTATTCTGGCCTCCAAGTATGACGGGGATGCAGAATTTGCGACCTCGATGGTTGTGTTCAGTACACTGGCATCTCTCGTATCGACACCGATCTGGAGTCTCGTTATTCACGCATAAAGCAGAATTACAAAAAAAGAGGAGCATGAAAAACTGGGTACTTGCTACCCGCCAAAGGAGATTTAGGGGAAAAGAAGAGTGAAATTAAAACAGAAGAGCGGCACGACAGATATGACAGTGGGCGTGGAATGGAAACAGATTTTGCTGTTTGCAGTTCCCGTTTTGTTCGGCAATATTTTTCAGCAGCTGTACAATACGGCGGATTCCCTCATTGTAGGAAATCTGCTGGGCAGCAATGCACTGGCGGCGGTCAGTTCCTCCGGCAGTCTGCTGGAAATGATGATCGGATTTTTCAATGGTATGGCGATGGGTGCCGGTATCGTGATCGCCCGCTATTTCGGAGCAAAGGACAAAGAGCAGCTCCATCTGGCAATCCACACCGATATCGCATTCAGTTTGCTGTTCGGTGTCTGTCTGAGTATTGTTGGCGTATTGCTGTCACCAATCTTATTGCGCCTGATGGGAACGCCGGAGGAGATGTTTGCGGAGGCGAGCAGTTATTTTCGGATCTATTTCAGCGGCATGGTATTGGTGGCGATGTATAACACCTTTGTCGGCATCATGCAATCGATGGGAGACAGTCGATATCCGGTATTTTGTCTTGTGATTGCATCGATCCTGAATGTGATTCTGGACTTTTTGTTTGTCGGTGTGTTCCACTGGGGCGTTGGTGCAGCGGCATTGGTGACCGTGCTTTCTCAGGGATTCAGCGCTGTGCTGTGCTTTATCCGTCTGATGAATTATGAAGAAGGACTGCGTATTGTGCCGCGGGATATCCGTATTCACCGGGATTTGTTAAAACAGATCGTCGGATATGGACTGCCCTCCGGTATCGGCAATTCCATCACATCCCTCGGCAATGTCATCATGCAGACGAATATCAACCAGTTTGGTGTATATGCGGTGGCAGGCTGCGGCGTGTATTCCAAGATTGACGGATTTACGTTCCTGCCGATCACCTGTTTTTCGATGGCATTGGCGACATTTGTGGGACAAAATCTCGGCGCGGGCAAAAAAGACCGTGTCAAAACAGCGATTCGCTTTGCGTTGCCCTGCGGTATTGTGCTGGCGGAATGTATGGGCGTATTGATTTATGCGACAGCACCAGTGCTAGTTGGTCTGTTCAATGACAATCCGGAAGTTATTTATTATGGTGTGCTCAAGGCGCGGACACAGGCACCGTTTTTCTATGCACTGGCAGCAACACACTGTATGGCGGCAGTGCTGCGCGGCTCCGGAAAGACGTTCGGTTCCATGATGATCTTTATGATCTCCTGGTGTTTCATTCGAATCAGCGTTGTCACGATCATGATGCATTTCATTCACAGCATTCAGGTCGTCAACTGGACGTATCCGCTGACCTGGTATATCAGTATGTTTCTTTCGATTCTTTATATGAAAAAATCCGATTGGATTCATGGATTTGACAAAAAGCCGTAAGGCTTGCATAGAACGGGGTACAATTAGAGGAAAAGAGGGGTGCTGTACTTGACAGTGTCCCTCTTTTCCTGTAAAATTAACGATTAAGATGCTGTTTTACAGCAAATATAATACAAAGAATGGAGTGAACTTTTTTGGACAGTGCAGGCGTCATACAATGCTTGGTTTTGATCTTATTGTTGTTATTATCTGGGTTTTTCTCATCGGCGGAGACCGCATTATCGAGAGTCAATCGGGTGCGAATCCAGCTGTTGGCAGAAGAGGGAGATGCACGGGCAGGCATTTTGCTGAAAGTATTGGATCAGTATGCAAAGATGCTCAGTACCGTTCTGATTGGCAATAACATCGTGAATCTGTCAGCGTCCTCTCTGACGACCACGCTGGCAATTCGGATCTGGGGCAGTGCCTGGGTCGGCGTTGCTACCGGTGTACTGACATTCGTGCTGCTGCTGGTCGGTGAGATTGTCCCGAAAAACTGGGCAGTTGTCAATAATGAGCCGATTTCCCTTGCTTATGCGAAGGTGATCTACCTGCTCATGATGGTTTTGACACCGGTGATTTTTATTGTGGATAAGGTGTCCGGGCTGCTGCTTCATATGCTCCGTGTCGATATGGACCAGAAAAATGCCATCACGGAAGGCGAGCTTCGTACCTATGTAAAAGAAGGTCTGGAGGACGGCGTGCTGGCGGATGATGAACATGAGATCATCACCAGTGTATTTGACTTCTCCAATGCGCAGGCGCACGATATTATGATTCCCCGCTCGGAGATGGTGACGGTGGATGTGGAGGATTCCTACGAGGAAGTCCGCGAGGTTTTCAAAGAAAGCATGTATACCAGACTTCCGGTGTACAAGGGCGACCGCAATAACATCATTGGTCTGATCAATGTTAAGGATTTTCTGCTGATCGACGATCCGGCACAGTTCCATGCAAAAGATATTTTGCGAAAAGTTTATTATACGTATGATTCTCAGGCATCCGGCGAGCTGCTTCGCAAGATGAAACAGTCCGCTTCTTCCAATATGGCAATCGTGATTGATGAGTATGGTATGACCGTTGGTATGATCACGATGGAGGATCTGTTAGAAGAGCTGGTGGGAGAGATTCGAGACGAGTACGACGAGGATGAAGAGAAACAGATCCAGAAAGTCGGAGACAGGGAGTATCTGATCGACGGCAGCATGCGTCTGAATGATATTAACGACGAACTGGAATTGCAGCTGGTGTCCGAGGATTATGAATCCATCGGCGGTCTGATCATTGACCGGCTGGAGCATGTGCCTACCGAGGGAGAGGCAGTTGATCTGGAAAATGGCATTCATCTGGAAGTGACGAAGATGGATAAGCGCCACATTGAGAAGGTTCGCATGATTTTGCCAGAGCAGGAAGCGGAATCGGAGTCGGCGGACGACGAGAAGAACTGAAAAAAATACTTGCATAATTGAGTGACATGGTGTATCATAATGATGATGCACCTGTAGCTCAGTGGATAGAGCAGTGGCCTCCGGAGCCGCGTGCGTAGGTTCGATTCCTATCAGGTGTACGAAACGAAACCTCTGTTTCCCGAAAGGGAAGCGGAGGTTTTTTTGCGTTGTGTGGATGGCATCGCGGTGGAAAAGAAATTAAATTGCTCCCTTGAATTACACAAAAACTCATGCTATACTGCGTCTACCTTACAGATGTTTCCAAAAAGGAAGATGAAAAAGACAACGATTCAAAGCTTTTCAGAAGAACGCCTGGCCATTCTGTTGCTGAACAGGGATGCGAATGCCGATTTATTAGCAGATGTACCGCACCGTCTGCTGGGAGATCTGGCGGAGGTGTATGCAGTGCAGGAAGAGGACGGTTTCTCCTGCGTGACGAACGAACTGGCAGAGAAGCTGGGATATTCAGAGGAGGAGCTGCGCAAGATCGCACTGCAGGAGATGCCGCATTATTTGGGAGCTGTACTGTTTTTGCTTCAGGATGTGATGGAGATGCCGGAGGGCATTTCCATCGACATGCCATTTTATGTGCTGTCGAATAATAAACAGTTTTTTGGGGCTTCTGCAATCCTATATCCGGGGATGCTGCCTTATCTGCGGATGTGCCTGCAGTCGGATTTTTACATGATTCCGTCGTCGGTGCACGAAGTCCTTCTGGTTCCCGTCGAGAAGCCCTACACACCGGATCGCCTTGTGTCAATTCTGAAGGATGCGAACGAGAGCATTGTCCGTCCGGAAGAACGCCTGTCGTGGATGCTGTACCGATACGATTCGAAAACCGGAGAGATAGTTCCAGTTTTCTCCACATCCTGCCCTTAGGTTGCATTTTTACCGCGGATATGATAGAATAAGTCTGTTTTTGTAGTTATGCTTTTTATGACAGACAGGATTTCACAAGATCCGGAAAGATGACAGAATATGAATAATACATGGACGAAAAAGTACGGACTTTATGTCGGAATTGGGCTTCTGGCAGTTCTGATCATTGCAGCGATTGTAATTTTGGGTGGAAGGAGCCGCAGACGTGCTGAGACACCGGCGATGACCGAGGCGATTTCCGGCGGCATTATCGTAAATAACACGGGAGATGAGAGCTTTACTTATGATTTTTCTGCAGGCGGATTAAAGAAGGATGAGTTCCCGGAGATTCAGACCCTGGCAGAAAAGTATCTGGAAGCAATCCGCGTCGGTGATGTGGACACACTGAATAAAATCATGCAGTCCGATTCCAAAGTTACCGAGGCGAATGTAAACAAAACCAGCGATTACATCGAGGCATATCAGGATGTGACCTGCTATACGATGAAGGGGCTGGAGGAAAATACATACGTTGTATATGTGGTATACGATGCAAAGCTGATCGGCATTGAGACGCCGGCACCTAGCATGATCCGCCTGTATGTGTGCAGAGATTCCGCGGACAGCGATTTTTATATTTATAACGGTGTCCTGACGGGTGAGCTGAAGACATATATTGATATGGCTGATGCAGGTGAGGATGTCAGCATCCTGCGTTCTCAGGTCAATCAGGCATTTCAGGATGCTTGTGAGAAGGATGAACAGCTGGCAGAAGTGTACAGCATGCTGCAGAATCATTCTGTAAACAGCAGCGCGGCAGACGATACGGAGTCAGAGCCTGAGAGCGAGAGTGTGACTGGCACCGAGACGGAGACAGAGACAGAGCAGGCGACGGACACTGCAGCAGAGACAGAATCAGCAGAGTCCGCTTCCACAGAGGAATAGACAGCAAGAGAGCTTGACGGAATGGAGGAAGAGACATGAGTTTGACTTTACCGGAACAGTATGATCCCAGATTGACCGTGCGCGAGACGGAGGCTGCGATCAAATATATTCGTGACACGTTTCAGGCAGAGTTTGGAAAAGAGATGAATTTGGAGCGTATTTCTGCACCGTTGTTCGTTGCAAAGAGTTCCGGAATGAATGATGATCTGAACGGCGTAGAGCGCCCGGTTGCATTTGATCTGAAGGATGTGCCGGGAGACACTTACGAGGTGGTGCATTCCCTCGCAAAGTGGAAGCGTATGGCGCTGGCGCGGTATGGATTTGAAGTTGGTGAAGGCCTGTATACAAATATGAACGCGATCCGACGGGATGAAGAGTTGGATAATCTGCATTCCTGCTATGTGGATCAGTGGGACTGGGAGAAGGTCATCCGCAAGGAAGACCGGAATGAGGAGACGCTGAAGGCTGTCGTTCGCCAGATCTTTAAAGTAATCAAGCATATGGAGCATGAGGTGTGGTATAAATATCCCCAAGCAGTGAAGCATTTGCCGGAGGATATCACCTTCCTCACAACAGAAGAGCTGATGGAGCGCTATCCGGATCTGACACCGAAGCAGCGTGAGAATGCAGCAGTAAAAGAATATGGCTGTATCTTCCTGATGCACATCGGAGATAAGCTGGCAGATGGTAAGCCTCACGATGGTCGTGCACCAGACTATGATGACTGGCATTTGAACGGCGATATTCTATTTTGGTATGATCTGTTAGACTGTGCGCTGGAGATTTCCAGTATGGGTATTCGTGTAGATGAGGAAGCCCTTGTGGCGCAGTGTGAGAAAGCAGGATGCCCGGAGCGTCTGGAGCTTCCGTTCCATCAGATGCTTTTAAACGGTGAGCTTCCTTACACCATCGGCGGCGGTATCGGACAGTCGAGACTGTGTATGCTGCTGCTGGACCGTGCGCATGTCGGTGAAGTGCAGGCGAGTGAGTGGCCGGAGGAGATGCGAAAGACTTGCGAGCAGCATCGGATTCATCTGCTGTAAAAATAAAAAGACAGAAACTTAAGAAAAGCAAAAAACAGGGCGGCAGAAGATAAAAACTTCTGTCGCCCTTATGTGAGTGTGCAAAAGAGTAAAAACGATCAGGAGGCACTGTACTTTGCATATTTCTTGGGAGAAATCCCGACCGCTTTCGTGAAGGCTTTTAAGAAATTGCTGTAATCGTGGAAGCCGCATTTGTCGCAGACATCTTTGACGTTTTCACCGGCAGCGAGGAGTGCCTTCGCCATGGTAATGCGGCGAGCGGTCATATATTTGTTGATGGTCATGCCAGTGGAGGACTTAAACAGACGGCAGATGTAGGACTCGCTCAGATAAAACTCCCGGGCAAGAGACTCAATGGTGATCGGACTGCAAAGGTTGGCATTGAGATATTCGAGGATCTGCGTGACCTGCTCATTATACTGAAAGCCGGATTCGAATTCGGTGGAATCCTGCTGCTCAGCTTTGGCATGCAGACCATTCAGCATAACCATCAGTTCCATAAAAGCTGACTTCTCGATGATGTCCTGTCCGAAGCCGTTGTTCGTTGTGATCTTATGAATATAGAACAAAAAGCGTTTCTGCTCCTCCTTTGATAAAGAAAGGCGGTGTGCAACATGGTTGTTGCGGGTCTGGAAGCATTGCTCCAGATTCGTCGTCTCCGTGGAGATGGATTTCAGAAAATCCGGATGAATGTTGATGATGATGCGCTCTAATTTCGACTGTTCTGAGCACGCCAGAGAATGACTCTCGTAGTTATTGATAAAGAAGAGATCGCCGGGGCTCATGGGATAGGATTTGTTATCAATCAGAAACATCCGTCCGCCGCTGATGGAATAAAAAATCTCGTAAGTGTTATGAATCTGCATGGCGAGGGGCTTCTCTTCTGTATATAAATGGGCGATGGAAAAATACGGAGGTTCCATCGCGGCGCTGATCGCAGCTTTGCAGTTGGAATGAGTGATCATAGCGTATTCCTTTCTGGTGATTTCTTCTGGAAATGTGGTCATTATAGCGCAGCAGTTCAAAATATGCAATATTTTGTTTGCATAAGTATAGAAATCTTGAAAATCTTGTGCTATACTTGCTACAGTGACTGAGAAGCGAAAAAAACGCTGTACAGGAAGGAGAAAATATCATGGAATTAAGAACTGCATGTTCTCCGAAGGACGTAAAGCATTATACCACTGAGCGTCTTCGTGAGGAATTTCTGATTCAGGATCTGTTTGTACCGGGTGAGATTAAGATGGTATACAGCCATATCGACCGTATCATCACTGGTTCTGCAGTTCCGGTAGAGCCGATCGCGCTGACAGCTGGTGAGGAGCTGCGTGCAGAGTATTTTCTGCAGCGTCGTGAGATGGGAGTTATCAACATCGGACCTGCCGGTGTGATCACCATCGATGGCAAGGATTATCAGGTAGGCTATAAGGAAGGCATGTACATCGGCATGGGCGCAAAGGACATTACTTTTGCCAGTGCTGATCCGGAGCATCCTGCAAAGTTCTATTTTAACAGTGCACCTGCACACAAAACATACCCCACCGTTCTGATCAAGCCGGAAGGTGAGGCGGAAGAGGGTGTTGTCATCGTAAAGGATGAGAATAAGGTAGAGCTGGGCAGCTTGGAGCAGTCCAATCATCGTACCATCTGCAAGTACATTCTGCCGGGTCAGGTAGAGAGCTGTCAGCTCGTTATGGGTATGACGAAGCTGGAGCCGGGCAGCGTATGGAACACGATGCCGAGCCACACACATGATCGTCGTATGGAAGTATATCTGTACTTTGATATGCCGGAAGACGCATTCGTAGTACATTACATGGGTGAGCCGACTGAGACAAGGCACATCATCATGAGAAATGAGCAGGCGGTTATTTCCCCGAGCTGGTCGATCCACTCCGGTTCCGGTACACAGGCATATACCTTTATCTGGGGTATGGTCGGTGAGAACCAGGATTTCGATGATATGGATGGCATCGCTATGACGGATCTGTATTGATCTTTTTGTCAAACAGAACCTTGATTTAGGAAAACGCAGTATTTTGCTGTGAATTATAAAGAAAATGGAGGAATCAAAAATGGGTATTTTAGATAGCTTTTCTCTGCAGGGTAAGGTTGCTCTGGTAACAGGTGCATCTTATGGTATCGGTTTTGCAATCGCAAACGGTCTGTCTGAGGCAGGCGCTACTATCGTTTTCAACGATATCAATCAGGAACTGGTAGATAAGGGTCTGGCAGCATACAAGGAAGCTGGTATCGAGGCTCACGGTTATGTTTGTGACGTAACCAACGAAGAGCAGGTACAGGCTCTGGTTGCAAAGGTAAAAGAAGAAGTTGGTGTTATCGACATTCTGGTAAACAATGCTGGTATCATCAGACGTACTCCTATGCTGGAGATGTCCGCAGCAGAGTTCCGTAAGGTTGTAGACGTTGACCTGAACGCTCCTTTCATCGTATCCAAGGCTGTTCTGCCGGGCATGATCGAAAAGGGACATGGTAAGATCATCAACATCTGCTCCATGATGAGTGAGCTGGGTCGTGAGACCGTTTCTGCATATGCAGCAGCTAAGGGCGGACTGAAGATGCTGACAAAGAACATCTGCTCTGAGTACGGTGAAGCAAACATTCAGTGTAACGGTATCGGACCTGGTTACATCGCTACTCCTCAGACTGCTCCTCTGCGTGAGCGTCAGGCAGACGGTTCCAGACATCCGTTCGATCAGTTCATCGTTTCCAAGACTCCGGCAGCTCGTTGGGGAGAGACCTCCGATCTGGTTGGACCGGCAGTATTCCTGGCATCCGATGCATCTAACTTTGTAAACGGTCACATTCTGTATGTAGATGGTGGTATTCTGGCTTACATCGGCAAGCAGCCCCAGTAATCTGAAATACAGATCGCAGCTTGTAAATAATTAAAATCAGGAAAGCAATTCGTGAAACTGCGGGTTGCTTTCCTTTTTTCATTGTGAATGACCGTGTAATGTGGTATAATATACGCTGGTTTCCGCGAAAATGCAGAGCCGACACGAATCCGCAAAAAGATTGCGGACGTTGGAGGTAAAGATGAGAAAGAAGAAAATACAGAAAAAGATCCAGGCAGCGCTTGCGGGCGTGATGCTCCTGGCTGTAAATATCAGCACGGTGCTGCCGTCTGTGACGGCACAGGCAGCACCGGATGCGACGGCACCGGCATCGTCCGAGGCAATCGTGGCAGATGGCTATGTAGTTGTGGATGTGGACAGCGGCGAAGTTGTTTTACAGCGAAATATGAACGACCGCTACTTTCCAGCGAGCACAACGAAGGTTATGACCGCACTTGTGACCATTGAGAACGTGCCGGATCTGAGCCAGACTCTGACCTTTTCTGACTGGGCAATCAACAGTCTGACCTGGGACAGTTCCACGCTGACGCCGGAAGCGGCGGTGGGAGAGCAGATGTCCGTATTGAATACGCTGTACGGCATGATGCTTGTATCGGGAAATGAGTGCGCAAATGCACTTGCAGAGTATACCGCAGGCAGTCAGGAGGCATTTGCTGATCTGATGAATCAGAAAGCGGCAGAGCTTGGTGCAGCGAATACCCATTTTGTCAATGCACATGGTCTGCACGATGAAAATCATTACACGACACCCTATGATCTGTACTTGATTTTTAAGGCAGCGCTGGACAATCCGACTTTTTACAAGATCGACAGCACGCCGGAATACGAGATTCCCGCAACAAATATGAACGGGGCGAGAAAGCTGTCTATGGGGCATCAGATGGTTGTCGGCAATTATGACTACCCGGCGGCTATCGCAGGTAAGACCGGACAGACCGATCAGGCGGGAAGAACGCTTGTGACTTATGCAGAGCAGGATGGTATTCGCCTGATTTCCGTCATTATGAAGAGCACGAACGATGCTTTTTACGACGACACGAGAAAGCTGTTAGACGAAGGCTTTTCAATTCAGGAAGCGGAAAAAGAAAAAGAGACAGAAAAAGAAGATGGCGTGATCCGTCCTTCGGAAGCTGGTACGATCAGTATGGATACGGAGGCAGTGGAGGAGAGCACCATCGCAATCACAGACGAATCCGGTAAAACTTCGATTCTGTTTTATGGCATTGTCGGTGTTTTTGGATTCTGTGCGCTGGTGGCAATCGTTCTGATTGTACTGATCGTGCGGGATCTGGTAACAGGAGATTCAGACGGAAGGAAGCGAACAAAGCGTTAAATTAAGGGGATTACAAATGAAGAAGCAGGGAAAGAGACGAAGCGGACTGCTCATACTCGTATTGGCATTGGCATTGTCGATGCTGCAGACGACGTCTGCACAGGCAGCCAGTGCCGCATATCGAAACGGGCCGGATATTTATGGAGAAGCGTACTGCGTGATGGACGCGGACACCGGGGAGATCATCTGTGCAAAAAATGCCATGGGGTTGTATCATCCGGCAAGCATCACGAAGATTATGACAGCACTTGTCACCATTGAGCAGGTGAAAGACCTGAATGAGACATTGACCTATTCGGAAAATGCAGTCAATGGAATCTCGGTTCACAGCTCCACCTGCCAGCCAAAGGCGATGGTGGGGGAAAAGATGACGGTGTGGGATACACTGAATGGTATGATGCTTGTGTCCGGAAATGAATGTGCGATGGCGCTGGCAGAGCATGTGGGCGGCACCGTGGAGAACTTTATGGACATGGTGAATAAGCGTGTTAAGGAGCTGGGGGCGACGAACACTCATTTTACCAATCCTCACGGCATCGACAATGTGGAACATTACACGAATCCATATGACATGGCACTGCTGTTTCGTGCGGCGCTGCAGAATGACACGTTCCGCAAGCTTGTTTCCTCTGTGACTTACACGATTCCGGTGACGAATTTGTGCAGTACGCCCCGTGTGCTGACGATGGGACATCAGATCGTGGCGGGAAATATTGAGTTCGACGGAGTTTACGCCGGAAAGACCGGACGAACTGCCTGGGCAGGACGCACACTGTTGACAGCGGCGGAACACAATGGACGCAATTTTGTCGTTGCGCTGATGAAGAGCGGCGAAGATTATTTTTATACAGATACTGAGATTCTGCTGGAATATGCCTATGCGGTTGCAGATGGTCAGGAGCCATGGGGCTGGCAGGAATGCAATGAAACATACATTGCCAATTCCAATGTAAATCTGCGCGATCGGGCGAGTCAGTATGGAACCGTGCGAGGATCTCTGCTGCAGGGACAGGAAGTGACCTGTACCGGTACTTATGCGGGCTGGTGTCGCGTTGTGATCGACAATCGGACATACTATGTGGATGCTTCTTTTGTACATCCGAAGAATGCGCCGGAAACAGTTCCGGAGACGGAGTTGGAAAGCGAGACGGAGACGATTGCAGAGACGCTGGAAAGCACAGAGGCAGAGAGTAGTTCTGTGGCAAATGAGACGGAGACACCGGAGGCAGAACAAGCAAAAGGGTGGCAGCCGGATCTGATGACGATTCTGCTTGGTATCATTGGAGTCAGTGCCGTAGTTGGAATCGGCGTTGTCGTTTGGTATGTAGTATCAAAATGGAGGGAAAAATGATGCGGAAACATCGAATTTACTTGGGAGTCCTGTTGGCTGTATTGCTGACTGCCACTGCCTGCTCCGGAAAAAAGCCGGCAGCGGAGACATCGGAGGCATCGTCCATCGAAGAGACGCAGCAGCCGGAGGAGACGGAGACCGAGACACCTTTCACGGAGGAGGCGACTTTCGAAATCGCGCTTGTGACGGATGAGCGGACGCTGGAAGTCGGCATGGAGAACAAGACTGCCTGGAGCGGTCTGGAGCACTATGCGGAAGAGCAGGGATTGTCTCATTGCTATTATCGGCCGGCATCCAATGGTCAGAAGGATTATCAGAATGCGGTGACAGATGCGATCGAAAAAGGAGCAGGACTGATTATCTGTGCCGGAGATCAGGCGGAAAAGATCGTTCTTGGAATGCAGGAAGAGTACAAAAAAGTTCAGTTTTTGATCCTGAATGCCGAAGGACATCGCACGGTGGATCTGGGATCGAACGTGCGGGAAGTGCGTATGCAGGTAGAGCAGGGCGGCTATATGGCTGGTTATCTGGCTGGAAAGAGCGGATATCATACCGTTGCGTGTATGTATGACAGCGCCACTCCGGATTCCGTTCGATATTATTATGGCTATTTGCAGGGACTGAGCGCAGCGGGAGAGGAAGCAGAAACGATCACGGTATACTCTATGCCGTTCCAGAAAGATACCGCATCTGAAAAAATCCTGGAGAAGATGAACGAGTGGAAGGAAGCCGGTGTTGAGCTGGTATTTGGTGCCGGGGAAGCATTTGCAGACAGCGTTGCAAATGCTGCACAGACGATCAGCATGGACAGCATTGTGACAGAAAAGAGTTTGTCCGAGGTCAATGAGTCTGTTCTGATGGCAGTCCAGTTGGATTACAGCAAGTGTGTGGAAGATGCATGTGCTGCTTATTTTGAGAAGTCGTATCAGGGCGGAAAACAATACTGGTATGATATGTCTACAGACAGCGTATTTTTAGAGATAAGAGACGGTCGCTTGTCAGGCTATTCGGAAGAGATGTCCTCGCAGCTTTACGAGGACTTGTCTGACGGTGAGATCCAGATGAACAACGATATCACAATTCCGGCGAGAAGTCTGGAGCTTCCGGGCATTGATCTGCATGAAGCAAAATAGAGGGATTTTCATGAAAAAACTTTCCGATAATTGACAGCGGAATGTACTTGAAAAATCAGAGAGAAGCGGCTATAATAAAAGTGTCCAATGGACGACGCCAATCCTGTGTATTTTGAACCTACATCTTGACTAACGGGATTCCTACATTGTCAGGCGGATGTCGGGCCTCCTTCGAGTGGATGGCAGAAGTCTGGTTGCGGTAACCCACCTGGCTGTTTTGCTGGGCGTCAAAGTTGCAGGTGAGGCGTCACATTGGATATCTGATTCTGTTACAGAAGAGAGACAGACGAGATACAAAAGATTTTTGCATACAGAAGATTTCGTGCGAGATACAGAAGAGACCGATACGAAAGATTTTGAGATACAGAAGAAACAGCACAGTAAAATGCAAAAGAGAAGCAGGCTTCCGGTACAGCAGTATCGGAAGCCTATTTTGCTTTATAGGAAATTGTGCTACGGGATTCTATTTTTGCGAAAAAAGAGAAGGGGAAGTATGGAACAGAAACAGAGTGGGAAAGGACTGCAGTGGCTATTGTTAGTGCTGCTGCTTGGAATTATAATCGGGATGGTGATCAGCTGGCTTCGCTATCAGGATACGGTAAAACCGGAGATGACATCGGATGCGGTGACAGTGGAGGAAGCTGTGGATGCCATAGAATATTTATCCGATGCAGTCTGTGATGATTTTGTCCGAGCGATGCGGGCAAAGGACGGAACGGTGACGGTGGGAGAGATCGAACCGCTGTTGGAACAGGTGTCTGGTGCGTGTCCGGTGCTTGCCGCATCTCAGAGGGCAATAGCGGATGTTCCGGTCGCAAGAGACGGCTTCTGGCAGTTGTTTGTGCAGCTGTCAGCGATGCAGCAGGTGACGGCATCGCAGTCAGAATCGGATGTCTGGACAGAGGTGATAGAGGTTTATGGGACATCCGAGACGGTATCTGAATTGTCCGGGCATGAGATCTGCACGAACCGTGGAATGCTATACGATCAGGAGTCTGCATCGCTGCAGCAGGAGACCGATCACGGAGTGCTTGTGACCGGAGTTGGAAATCAGGTGCTGCATTGCTGGAAGCGGACAGACATGATATTGACCTATCCGAACGTGCTCATCACACAGGCAGGAGAAGGAAAGCTGCAGCTGTTTGTGGGCGGCATCAGCCGGAGCTTTTCCTGGGCGCGGGCGGATGCCAGTGAGCGGGGACTGTGCGCGGATGTGACGGTGCAGGACGGAACGCTTGTACAGGTGACGGAAAAGCCGGAGCAGATCACAGAAAAGGTACTGCGCGTCACGGAGGACGGTGTGGAGCTGGCGGATTCCGGCTGGCTGCCTTTCGCGGAGGATGTTCGCTTTTATAAGGGGTACGGCAGTCCGGAGATGCAGACAGCGGAAGATGTGCTGGTAGGCTATCAGTTTGAGCGGTTTACCATAGAGGACGGAACCGTGTGTGCGGCGGTGATGACCCAGACATTTCATGCGGAAAATATCCGCGTGCTGCTGCGGACAGATGGTTTTGCGGGACTGTTTCATGAGAATGTACAGATTACCGGACTGGGAAATTACTATGTCTTTTATGGAGGAAAGCAGGAGTTTCACAGTGCCGGAGAACAGGTGAGCTTTTCGGTGGAAGATCCCTGCTTTACGTCCGGGCGTGTGATCGTCAAGCCGGTAGAGACGGATGCGGGATTGCGGTTGGATAGTCTGAAGCGGGAAGCGGGAGTGCCGACTTATCCCGGCACACTGGAATTGAATGTGCAGGAGGATGGCATCACGCTTGTAAATGAAGTTCGACTGGATACGTATTTGGAGCGTGTGGTGCCCAGTGAGGTATCCTCGGCGTACAGTATGGAAGCCCTGAAAGCCCAGGCAATTTGTGCGCGGACATACGGTTGGCTGCAGATCCGGCAAAACGCATTGCGGCGGTACGGTGCCCATGTGGATGACAGCGAAAATTTTCAGGTATATAACAATCTGCCGGAGAGTGAGAAAACGTCGGCGGCAGTGCAGGAGACTTACGGGCAAGTGCTTTCTTACGAGGGAACCGTTGTTCCGGCCTATTATTTTTCAACCTCCTGGGGCAGCACGACCGACCCTTCGATTTGGGGAGGACAGACGGACAGCATTCCGTATTTGCATCCGGTGACAGTGACTGCATCCGGATTTGCACAGGAGACTGGAGCGACAGGAGCAACGGATGCACCGGATCTAAGGGAGGAGGACGTTTTCCGTCGGGCGCTTGCCACCGAGGATGGCGATGCCTTTGAGAAAAACTGTACCTGGTTTCGCTGGAGCACCGATGCCACACTGGAACAGTTGGCGGAGTCGTTACAGACAGCGCTGCCGGAGCGGATTGTATTGGATCCGGCACACATTCGCGTGCAGGATGTAAAAAGCGGCGAATGGCTGACAGAGGAGCAGATGGAGGCGCAGACGGATCTGGGAATGTTAGAGAGCATGGAGGTGCTGCAGCGTGTTGGCGGCGGCTCCGTGCAGAAAATGAAGTTTACCGGTGAAAAGCAGATTGTGATCGCAGAGGGACAGAGCAATATCCGGAGACTGTTAGGCTGTTTTGATGCGATTTATGAGACGGAGACCGGTGCGGTGCAGGCGGGCAGAGAGCTGCTGCAAAGTTCGTTTTTCTGGCTGGAAGAGAGAAAACAGGATGGCTCACTGACAGGATATCGCATTCACGGCGGTGGAAAAGGACATGGACTTGGAATGCCGCAAAATGCCATGCGTGCCATGGGCGAATCCGGGTATACGGCGGAAGAGATTCTGGGATTTTTCTATCCGGGAACGGAACTGGAAAACGTATATTAAGAAATAGAAGAAAAAGCAGCCAGATGGGATTCCACCTGACTGCTTTTTAAAACTTCGGTCAAAAATTATTTCAGAACAGACTCGATGATCGCACGGATCTCATCGCACTTGCAGTTTGCGAAGAAGTACTCCTGGAATTTGTCACCGCTGATGGTCTCTTTCAGGAAGTCCTGATCGATGTTCTTCAGGATGGTAACCATATCAACATGGGTTACTTCCTTAACGGAGTCTAAGATCTTCTTGTTTCTCTGTTCCGGTACAACACGTTCCGGAGGATATCCGCCGCCGGGAGCTGCGCAGAATAACTTCTCGAACTCATACTGCAGCTTCAGCTCGCCGCCCCATCCGAAATCCTTTGCAAAGGGGAATGCTGCAGCGTTACCAGCGTTGATCTGGCTGAACATGTAAGCGTCACTGGGATCGTTGATGTGACCGCACAGTACCTTCGGGAAGGAGTTGCATGCCAGCATAGCGCCCTCGCCGGTACCACATCCGGTGATAACAAAATCAGCAGCGCCGCTGTTTAACAGGATTGCAGTCAGAAGACCTGCCTGTACATAAGTAAGCTGATGTGCATCGTCAGCACTGTACATACCGTAGTTGAATACTTCGTGACCCATCGGCTCAACAACCTTTTTCAGAGTCTGACAGATAAGATCGTTCTTGCCTGCCTGGCTGTTCTCATTGATCAGAGCAATTTTCATGTGTATTTCTCCATTCTGGACAGTATGAAATTCGGGAGCGGTAATCGTTCGGCACAGACTGTCCGCAGCACCGGAGAAGCTCCCCTCTATCATCATAACGGAAAACCGGAAAATTGAAAAGCCCCCAAAGACGTTTTTCTTGTTTTTTTGAAGCTGGTGTGCTACGATAAAAAAGGTTTTTGAACCGTCAAGAAAATGAATGGAGGAGATTGCTATGCTTTGTATTAAGAACGGAAACATCCATAACGCTATCGTGGAAGAGCCTTTTGTGGCGGATATCCTGGTAGAGGATGGAAAGATCGTTAAGATCGAAGAGAACATCGAAGTACCTGCTGACTGTGAGGTTGTAGATGCAACAGGACTCCAGATTTTCCCCGGATTTGTAGATGCACACTGCCACATCGGTACCGATGGTTATGCAATGGGCTTCGAAGGTCAGGATTATAATGAGATGGGTGATATCGTCAGCCCGCAGCTTCGCGGTATCGACAGTATCAACCCGATGGACCCCACATTCCCGATGGCAGCTCAGGCTGGTGTTACGAGTGTATGTACCGGTCCCGGAAGTGCGAACGTACTTGGTGGTACCTTCGTTGCAATGAAGACAGTAGGACAGCGCGTTGATAACATGATCATCAAGACTCCGGTTGCGATGAAGTGTGCATTTGGTGAGAATCCGAAGCGCTGCTATAAGGATAAGGGCAACTATGCCCGTATGTCTACCGCTTCCAAGCTGCGTGAGATGCTGTTCCGTGCAAAGGATTACATGGAGCGCAAGGAAGCAGCAGGAGATGACATTTCCAGAAGACCTGCTTTTGATATGAAGTTAGAGTCTCTGATTCCGGTTCTGAAGAAGGAGATCCCGTTAAAGGCACATGCACATCGCGCAGATGATATGTTCACCGCAATCCGTATTGCAAAGGAATTTGATCTGAACATCACGATGGAGCACTGCACCGAGGGTCATCTGATCGTAGATGAGCTGGTAAAAGAAGATCTGCCGTTAGCAGTAGGTCCTTCTCTGGGACATGCTACCAAGATCGAGCTGCAGCACAAGAGCTTCAAGACTCCCGGCATTTTAGCAAACGCAGGCTGCAAGGTTTCCATCATCACAGATTCCCCGGTTATCCCGGAGCAGTATCTGTCTTTGTGCGCAGGTCTGGCTGTGAAGGAAGGCATGAAGCCGTTTGATGCTCTGCAGGCGATCACCATCAATCCTGCAAAGCATATCGGTATCGCTGACAGGGTTGGTTCTCTGGAGGTTGGCAAGGACGCAGATATCGTTCTGTCTGCAGGCTGCCCGTTTGAGTCTTCCAATGAGATCGTAGACGTATATGTAAACGGCGTAAAGGTAGAAAAGAGAGAATTTTGCTGATGATTCAGGGCGCAATTTTTGATATGGACGGTCTGATGTTGGACACGGAACGGATTTCCGCCCGGGGCTGGATCGAGGCAGGCAGAGTGATGGGAGTTCCCATTGACGAGCCGTTTCTCGCAAAGTTTCGTGGCACGAACGCAGCATATTCCAGGAGATTGTGTAAGGAGCGCTTTGGCGAAGCTTTTGATTATGACCGTGCCAGAGAGATCCGCACCGCGTATCTCCATGAGGTGATCGATCGCACAGGAGTTCCGGTCAAAAAAGGCTTAAGAGAGCTGCTTTCCTGGCTGAATGAGCAGAGTATTCCCTGTGCGGTGGCGACGTCCACGAGGCAGGAGCTGGCAGAAGAGTATCTGGAAAAGGCCGATCTGTTGAAGTGGTTTTCCTACCGGATTTTCGGAAATCTCGTCGAGAAGAGCAAGCCGGACCCGGAGATTTTTCTGCGGGCAGCGGAGGGCCTTCATCGGAAAGCATCCGAGTGCGCTGTCTTTGAGGACAGTCCGAATGGCATCCGTGCCGGAATTGCAGCAGGCAGTCTGGTCATTGCGATCCCGGATATCACAGAGATTCCGGAGGAGCTGCGGCAGCAGGCAGATGCGGTTTTGCCGGATCTGTTGGCAGCCAGAGACTTCTTAAAAGAGCATCAGGTATAACAAAACGATTCCCCCGCATACATTATAAAAATGTGTGCGGGGGATTTTAAATTTTGGGATTTGAACAGCGTGAAATCGAGGAGACGGAAAGAAGGCTTGGCAGCAGCAGACAACGCGGACTGTCCGAGCAGGAAGCAAGGCACAGGCAGGGACAGTTCGGCAAAAATGTGCTGCGCAGAGAACAAAAAGAATCCTTCGCGCAGCGATTTTTTGCACAGCTCAATGATCCTTTGATCTATCTGCTGTTAGTAGCGGCAGCAATCTCCAGCTTTTTGGGAGAGTGGATGGATACTGGTGTAATCCTTGCGGTTGTGCTGCTCAATGCCATCACCGGTCTGGTGCAGGAGGGAAAAGCGCAGAAAGCCCTTGCAACCTTGAAAAAGCTGTCAGCACCGGTGTCCCATGTCTGTCGGGATGGTAAAGTGCGGGAAATTCCGGCGGAGGAGCTGGTGCCGGGAGATCTGGTCTGTCTGGAAGCGGGAAATCAGATTCCGGCAGATGTGCGTCTGGCGGAAACGGTCGGACTGCAGGTAGAAGAGTCAGCGCTGACCGGGGAATCAATCCCTGTGGAAAAAGATGCAAGGGCGGTATATCGGGAACCGCAGAGCATTGGGGACTGCAAAAATATGGCGTATGCCACAACAATCGTGACGAGAGGAAGCGGCAGTGGAATCGTGGTGGCGACAGGGATGGAGACGGAGATCGGAAAGATCGCCGGGATGTTAAAGCATCGCCCGGAGGGGATGACTCCCCTGCAAAGGCGGTTGGAGGAGCTGGGAAAGAAGCTGAGTATTCTGGCGGTTTTGCTGTGTGTCAGTTTGTTTGCACTGGCAGTTTTGCAAAAGCGCAATGTGGCGGAGATGTTATTGACGGCGATTTCGCTGGCAGTGGCTGCGGTTCCGGAGGGGCTTCCGGCAGTTGTGACGATCGTGCTGGCATTGTCGGTGTCCCGCATGGTGCGGGAGCATGTGATCGTGCGGCGGATGCAGGCGGTGGAGACGCTGGGGGCAGTCACAGCGATCTGCACGGATAAGACAGGAACTTTGACGGAAAATCGAATGCAGGCGGTGGAGTGCGTGATCCGAGGGAAACGGTACGCACCGGAACAGTTGGGGACAGACCGTATGACCGAGCGCTTTTTGACGGCGCTTGCCCTGTGTAACGACTGTATTCGGGGAGAACAGGGCGCATGGATCGGAGATCCGACGGAGACCGCGCTCCTTGCATTGGCGGAGCAGCATGGGTATGAAAAAGAAGCTCTTTTGAAGCGGTATCCCCAGACGGGAGTGTACCCGTTTGATTCCGACCGGAAGAGGATGACGACACTGCATTCCGGAGAAAATGGAGCAGTTTCGTGGACAAAGGGATCTCCGGAAGAGATTGTAAAGCGCTGCACGAGATGGAATGGGCGGGAGCTGACCGGAACAGACCGGAAACGCATTCGTCAGGATGTGGAGCGATTGAGCAGACAGGCATTGCGGGTACTGGCGGTGGCAGAAGGGCGGAATCTGCAGGAAAAAGAAATGGAATTTCTGGGACTTGTGGGAATGATCGATCCGCCTCGGGCGGGAGTGAAAGAAGCTATCGCCTCTTTTGAACAGGCGGGTATCCGCACGATTATGATTACGGGAGATCACGGGCTGACTGCCTGCGGGATTGCGGAAAAGCTTGGCATGCCGGGAGCGGAAAACTGTCTGACCGGAGATCAGCTGGCACAGATGTCAGAGCAGGACCTGCAGCAGTCGGTGGAGGAAACGCAAGTGTATGCGAGAATCTCGCCGGAGCAGAAATTAAAAATCGTGAAAGCGCTTCGAAATGCCGGAGAGGTCGTCGCCATGACCGGAGATGGGATCAACGATGCGCCGTCGCTGCAGGGGGCAGACATTGGAATTGCTATGGGCGGCGGAACCGATGTGGCGAGGCAGGCGGCAGATATGGTGCTGACAGACGATTGCTTTGTGACGATTGGCGCTGCGATCCGGGAAGGCAGAGGCATCTATACAAACATCCGCAAGTCCGTGCTGTTTTTGCTGTCCTCGAATCTGGGAGAAATTCTGGTGATGTTTGTCGCCATATTGCTGCGGCTGCCATCGCCGCTTCTGGCGTGTCATATTTTGTGGGTGAATTTGTTGACGGATACACTTCCGGCGTTGGCGCTGGGCGTGGATCGCAATAATGGAGAATATCTGATGCGACAGCCGCCGCGAAAGCCGACAGAGTCCCTGTTTGCCCACGGCGGAGCATTTCTGACGCTGGGATATGGATTTGTTATCGGGGGAGTGAGCCTTGCCGCCTTTTTCCTTGTGCCGTTTTTGCAGGCGGAGATGGGAAAGCAGACGGTGACGCTGGCAGCAATTCTGGGACTTTTGAAAAATCCGGAGATTCTCATGCGGTGTCAGACCTATGCATTTAGTGTCCTTGGAATTTCACAGCTGTTTCATGCGATTGGAATGCGGGATGCATCCCACTCGATCTTCCGGGCAAAGCTGGGAAGAAATCCGCTGATGATCGCGGCATTTGGAATTGGATTGAGTTTGCAGATCGCTGTGACGGAAGTGCCGCTGCTAAAAACTGCATTTCGGACAGCAGATCTTTCGTTGGAAGAGTGGGGGATCGTGCTGGGGCTGGCGATGATCCCGCTGCTGATGCATGAGATCATCGCGCTTGCCGGATTTAGTTGGAAAGATGCGGGGCATTTTGGAGACGATACTGACGGGGCGTCATCCCATAAGCTTCTTTGAAAATGCGGTGAAAATAGCTGGTGTTGTCGTAGCCCACCGCAGAGATGATGTCCTCTACTGGAACAGCGGAATGAGACAGCAGATAGGCTGCCTGTTTCAGACGTCTCGTCTGCAGCAGTTCTTTGAAGGTCTGTCCGGTGTGGGTCTTGACAAAGCGGGACAACTGAGGCAGCGGCTGATTCATCTCCTGCGCGAGAGTGGACAGGGATGCATCTTTGTAATGCCCCTCGATGTAGCGCAAAATAAAGAAGACCTGACTCTGCTCATACTGCACGGGATTTCGTCTGTCAATGCGGTCGGTGTAGTTGAGCAGATGCAGAAACAAAAGTCCCATTGTGACCTGATTCAGATGTCTCTTGGAGCCCTGAGGGTTTAGCAGGGACCAGATAAGGTTCTCCATAAGATTTTGGATCGGCGGGACATCGGATACCATAAAATGCAGGTAATCGGCGGAGCCGGTATTTTCCCGGAGGGAATCGATCAGGAAATTCTGGATGATGTTGTCGCCCTCCATCATGGAAAAGGCAGTGTCAAAAAACTCCGGCAGGACGATGAAATTCACTGCAATGTCGTCTTTCCCGGCGGGCAGGATCTCCTGCTTGGCATGGCGGTTCAGGAAGAGCAGATCCCCCTGCTTTAACACAACGCGGCTCGTATCGTTGATGATATGAGTCGTGGAGCCGCTGCACATATAGATAATTTCCACATAGTTGTGGGAGTGCTGCGGAAAATGGACGAAACGGGCATGTGGACGGATGCTGATGAGCTTACCATGCTGCAGCATCTTCTCGCTGTCCACGACAAACTCCGGTCCGGACGCGTAAATCTCCTTCTGAACGGAGGTGTCGCCGTCCAGAAACTGTTGTTCTTCTTTTGTGATGGTGCGAAGCTGACGCAGCAGATTTTCCCGCATGGGATGCTCCTTTCACAGACGGATCGCCTGACGATAAATAGATATATAATCAGCATAGCACAGGAGTCACTAAAATGCAAATAAGGACGGAAAAAACTTTAAATAAAGACCTTACTTTTCAATCTGAAACACGTTATACTTATAACAAATGGAAACGACATGCGTGTATGGAGGAAAAAACATGCAACAGTATTATCTGGCGATTGATATTGGAGCTTCCAGCGGACGCCACATTCTGGGTTCGGTTCAGGATGGAAAGATCGTTCTGGAGGAGATCCACCGTTTCCCCAACGGAATGTCTGAGAAGAATGGACATCGCTGCTGGGATGCGGACAAGCTGTTTCAGGAGATCCTGACCGGTATGAAGAAATGTAAGGAGCTGGGCAAGATCCCGGTATCAGTTGGTATTGACACCTGGGCAGTTGACTTTGTTCTGCTGAATGAGAAGGATGAGCGCATCGGCGATGCAGTAGGATACCGCGACAGCCGCACCGAGGGGATGGATGAGGAGGTTTACCGTATTATTCCTGAGGAGGAGCTGTACGGACGCACCGGCATCCAGAAGCAGATCTTTAACACGATTTATCAGCTGATGGCAGTTAAGAAGCAGAACCCGGAGCAGTTGGAGCAGGCAAAAACCTTCCTGATGATTCCGGATTATTTCCACTTCCTGCTCAGCGGAGTGAAGGCGGTTGAGTACACGAACGCCAGCACGACTCAGCTTGTAAGTCCGGACACTTTTGACTGGGACAAAGAGCTGATGGAGCGTCTGGGCTATCCGACAGACATTTTCCCGGAGATTGTAAAGCCCGGCACTGTTTTGGGCAATCTGACAGAGGAGATTGCGACACAGGTTGGTTATAGCTGTAAAGTAGTTGCTCCTGCAACACACGATACCGGTTCCGCAGTTCTGGCAGTTCCGGCATCCGACAGCGATTTCCTGTATATCAGTTCCGGCACCTGGTCTCTGATGGGTGTGGAGCGCCGCAGTGCGGATTGCTCCCACGAGAGCAAGGTGCGCAACTTTACAAACGAGGGCGGCTATGAACGTCGCTTCCGTTATCTGAAGAATATTATGGGACTGTGGATGATCCAGTCTGTGAAGAAAGAGTTAAACGATCAGTATTCCTTTGCAGAGCTGTGTGATCTGGCTGCAAAAGCAGACTTTTCATCCCGCGTGGATGTCAACGACGCATCCTTCCTGGCACCGGAGAATATGATCGCTGCCGTGCAGGAGATGTGTCGCAAGACCGGACAGGCTGTACCGGAGACACCCGGTGAGATTGCATCCTGTATTTATCAGAGTCTGGCAGACAGCTACCGCGAGACCGTGCAGGAGATCGAAGAGATGAGCGGACGGACTTACAGCCGCATCCATATCGTAGGCGGCGGCTCCAATGCCGTTTATCTGAATGAGCTGACCGCTAAGGCGACCGGCAAGGAAGTTTATGCAGGCCCCGGAGAGGCAACTGCAATCGGCAATCTGGCAGCACAGATGCTGCAGGATGGTGTATACAGCAGTGTAGAAGAAGTAAGAACCGCAATCGGTGTTTCTTTTGACATGAAGAAGTATTGATTTGATTGATAATTTTTAGGAGGACAAAATGAGAGTAGAAGATTCTAAGGTAATGCAGGGATACCTGCGTATGGGCTATGATGGATTTTTACAGGGATGGCATGAGAGAAACGGCGGTAATCTGACTTACCGTATGACCGCAGAAGAAGTAGAAGAGTTAAAGGACAACTTCACAACAGATCGTCCCTGGACTCCCATCGGAACTTCCGTTCCCGGTCTGGCCGGCGAGTATTTTATCGCTTCCGGTTCCGGCAGATACATGAGAAACTTCGTAATTGACGCTGCAAATTCCTGCGGTATCATCGAAGTAGATGACAAGGGTGAAAACTATCGTATCGTCTGGGGACTGACCGATGGCGGAAAGCCTACCAGTGAGCTGCCCTCTCATCTGATGAACCACGAAGTAAAGAAGCGTGTTACGAACGGCGCTCATCGTGTTATTTATCACTGCCATGCTACAAACGTGATCGCACTGACCTTCGTTCTGCCTCTGAACGATGAAGTCTTCACAAGAGAGCTGTGGGAGATGGCTACCGAGTGTCCGGTTGTATTCCCGGAAGGTGTTGGCGTAGTACCGTGGATGGTACCCGGCGGAAGAGATATCGCAGTTGCTACCAGCAAGCTGATGGAGAAGTACAACGTAGCAATCTGGGCACATCATGGCATCTTCGGTTCCGGTAAGGATTTCGATGAGACCTTTGGTCTGATCCATACCGTAGAGAAGTCTGCTGAGATTCTGGTAAAGGTTCTGTCCATTCGTCCGGACAAGCTGCAGACCATCACTCCTCAGAACTTCCGTGATCTGGCAAAGGACTTCCATGTAACACTGGATGAAAGATTCCTGTACGAGAAATAATTTTTACATTACATTGAACACCGGAGGCGGTGCAAATGCCGCCTCTTGGAAATAGAAAAAAAGGAGAACACTAACAATGGGAAACAGAATCGTTTTAAATGAAACCTCTTATCATGGCGCTGGTTCTATCAACGACATCGTAGGAGAAGTTCAGGGCAGAGGTCTGACAAAGGCTTTCGTTTGCTCCGATCCCGATCTGGTAAAGTTCGGCGTAACTGGTAAGGTTACATCCGTTCTGGAGAAGGCAGGTCTGGCTTACGAGCTGTACTCCAACATCAAGCCCAACCCCACCATTGAGAACGTACAGACTGGTGTTGCTGCATACAAGGCATCCGGTGCTGACTACATCATCGCAATCGGCGGCGGTTCCTCTATGGATACTGCAAAGGCTGTTGGTATCATCATCAACAATCCTGAGTTCGCAGACGTTCGCAGCCTGGAAGGCGTAGCTCCTACCAAGAAGCCCTGCGTACCGATCATCGCTGTTCCTACCACTGCCGGTACTGCAGCAGAGGTTACTATCAACTACGTTATCACTGATGTTGAGAAGAAAAGAAAGTTCGTTTGTGTTGATACACATGATATCCCGGTTGTAGCAATCATCGATCCTGAGATGATGTCTTCCATGCCGAAGGGTCTGACCGCTGCTACTGGTATGGATGCTCTGACTCACGCAATCGAGGGTTACACCACAAAGGCTGCATGGGAAATGACCGATATGTTCCACTTAAAGGCAATCGAGCTGATCTCCAAGAGCCTGCGCGCTGCAGTTGCAAACGAGAAGGAAGGCCGCGAGGGTATGGCACTTGGTCAGTACATCGCAGGTATGGGCTTCTCCAATGTAGGTCTGGGTATCGTTCACTCTATGGCACACGCTCTGGGTGCTGTTTATGACACTCCTCATGGTGTTGCAAACGCAATCCTGCTGCCCACCGTTATGGAATACAACGCAGAAGCTACCGGTGAGAAGTATCGTGAGATCGCTCGCGCTATGGGCGTAGAAGGTGTTGACTCCATGACTCAGGAAGAGTACCGCAAGGCTGCTGTAGACGCTGTTAAGAAGCTGTCCGCAGATGTAGGTATTCCGGCTGACCTGAAGCAGATTGTAAAGGAAGAGGATGTACAGTTCCTGGCTGAGTCCGCATATGCAGATGCCTGCCGTCCCGGCAACCCGAAGGATACCTGCGTAGAGGATATCGTAGCTCTGTACAAGTCCTTAATGTAATTCATATCGGCAACGGTGAGAGCAATCTCATTGTGACATAAAAAATTTTTGCTGCGGAGACTGCCGTCTGGTATGTCTTCGCAGTTTTTTTGCGCTTGCAGAAATCTATTTTTGCTTTACAGAATTTGAAAATGTGGTACACTTGAGTGGAAAAATGACGGGAGAGGATAATTTTTATGAGCCTGAAGGACAAGAGACTTTTTTTATTTGATATTGACGGAACGCTGGCGCTGGATACGACACTGATCGATGGTACGAGACAGATGCTCGCCTACATTGATTCCATTGGCGGTACCCCGATTTTTATCACGAATAATTCGACGAAGAGCCGCAAGGCATATGTGGAGAAGTTCACCCGTTGGGGATACACATACAGTGAGGAGTATTTCATTACGGCATCGGTGGCGACCTGCGTGTACCTGAGAGAGCATCATGCGCAGGATAAGATCTTTGTGCTGGGAACCCGTTCTTTCGTGCAGGAGCTGCGGGAAAATGGATTTCAGGTGACGGAGGAGCCGGAGGAAGATGTGTCCGTCGCACTGATCGGATATGACAATGAGCTGACGTATGAAAAAATCTGGAAGATCTGTCAGCTGTTATATACAAAGCCGGATATCGCATTTCTGGCGACAAACCCGGATCTGAACTGCCCGACCACATTTGGCGCGGTGCCGGACTGTGGTTCAATCTGCCGGATGGTGCAGTGTGCAGTTCCGAGAGAACCGCTGTTCCTCGGCAAGCCGAATCCGACAATGGTAAACATCAGTCTGGAACAGACGGGATTTACGAAGGAACAGACACTGGTTGTAGGCGACCGTTTCTATACGGATATTGCCTGTGGCATCAATGGTGGCGTGGATACCGCGGTGGTATTCACCGGAGAGGCAAAGCCCGGTGAGGAACGGACAACAGAATATACGCCGACTTATGCATTCGAGACGATCAAAGAGCTGTGGCAGGCATGCCTTTCGGATGCAGCTATTGCGGAAAAATGACTGAAAAGAACTGCTTCTTCTACTTTCGTAAGGAGCAGTTTTGTTGTATACTGATATCAAATGGAAGTGCAAAAACAGGTACTTCAGAAAGGGAGAAAAAGTATGCTGAATTTTGAATTTTATGCGCCAACACGGGTTTATTTTGGCCGGGGCGAAGAAAAAAGAGTCGGAGAGATCGTAAAAAAATATGGTTTTCACAAAGTCCTGATCCACTATGGCGGAGGCAGCGTCATCCGCAGTGGACTGTTAGATACTGTCAAGACATCTCTGGATGCAGCAGGTATTGCACATGTAGAGCTGGGCGGTGTTCAGGCAAATCCGGTATTATCTCTGGCAAAGAAGGGCATTGAGCTGTGCCTGCAGGAGAATGTAGACCTGATCCTGGCAGTGGGCGGCGGAAGTGTCATCGATTCCTCCAAGTGTATCGCAGATGGCGTTGGAGATTCGGAGCATGATCCGTG
Source organism: uncultured Cuneatibacter sp. (assembly GCA_934234215.1). Lineage (GTDB taxonomy): Bacteria > Bacillota > Clostridia > Lachnospirales > Lachnospiraceae > CAKQHB01. The sequence continues at coordinate 39,280 of CAKQHB010000005.1, read as the reverse complement.
GAAGTTCTTCTTAAAGAAGGCGGTTCCGGAGAAGGCTCTGCCGGTTGCTACGATCCTGACACTGGCAGCCAGCGGCAGTGAGATGAGTGCATCCTGCGTCATCACAAACGAGGACGGCGGCTTGAAGAGAGGATTTAATTCCGACACGCATCGTCCGTTGTTCTCCATCCTGAATCCGGAGCTGACCTTTACGGTAAATGAGTTCCAGACCGGATGCGGTACGGTCGATATTATGATGCACACGATGGAGCGTTATTTCACAAAGACAAATGATGTGGATCTCACAGACCGGATTGCAGAGGGTCTGTTAAAGTCTGTTATTGAGGCTGGCAGGGTCGTACATCGCAATCCGCAGGATTATGAGGCGAGAGCAACCCTGATGTGGGCTGGCAGTCTGTCTCACAACGATCTGACCGGAGCTGGCAGAGAGTGCTTTATGTCCATTCATCAGATGGAGCATGAGCTGTCCGGTATGGATCCGAAGGTTGCTCATGGCGCAGGTTTGTCTGCACTGTTTGGCTCCTGGGCACGCTATGTATGCAAGTACCGTGTAGAGCGTTTTGCACAGTTTGCAGTGCGCGTCTGGAACTGTGAGATGAACTTTGAAAATCCTATGGAAACCGCACTTGCCGGTATTGAGGCGATGGAGAATTTCTACCGCAGCATCAACATGCCGACAAACCTCAAAGAACTTGGATTTACGATGGATTGCTTTGAGGAGATGGCAGAGAAGTGTACGTTCTTCGGAACCCGCACGCTGAATGACTTTATTCCGCTGGAAAAGAAAGATATCATTGCAATTTATGAGGGAGCAAAGGGCGAATGATCTGCCGCATGTGTCCGAGAAACTGTGGTGTAGACCGTTCCGCCGGAATTGCAGGATTTTGCATGGAGACAGATGAGATCCGCCTGGCACGGGCGGCGCTGCACTACTGGGAAGAACCTTGTATCTCCGGGGTGTCAGGTTCCGGCGCTGTGTTCTTTTCCGGGTGTAATATGCGGTGCGTCTTCTGTCAGAATGCCCATATCGCGTCCGGAGAGATTGGAAGGACCGTTTCAGTAGGACGGTTGTCCGAGATTTTTTTGGAGTTGCAGGAGCAGGGAGCGAATAACATTAACCTGGTGACACCGTCTCATTATGTTCCGCAGATCCGGGAAGCGCTGCTGGCAGTCCGGGGAAGGACACTGCACATTCCGGTGGTATATAATTCTTCGGCATATGAGAGTCCGGAGACGCTGCGTCTGCTGGACGGTCTTGTGGATATTTATCTGCCGGACTTTAAATACTGGTCCGGTGATCTGGCTGCGGAGTATTCCAAAGCGCCGGATTACCGAGAACGGGCACAGGAAGCGCTGGAGGAGATGTACCGGCAGACAGACAGCGCCGTCATTGGTGAGGATGGGTTGATGAAGCGGGGGATGATCGTGAGACACTTGGTATTGCCCGGAAGCAGAAAGGATTCGATGGAAGTTGTGCGTTATCTGCATGAGACATACGGAGATAACATTTACATCAGCATCCTCAACCAGTACACGCCGATGCCGGATATCAAAGAGCGCTGTCCGAAGCTGGCACGGAAGGTGACAACATTTGAGTATGATTCAGTCATAAAATATGCCATGGACCTTGGTGTGGTCCATGGCTTTACACAGACAGGAGAAGCGGTGGGTGAGAGCTTCATCCCGGCATTTGATTATGAAGGAGTGGAGCGGAAGGCGTAAATGCTACTCTACATCCGCAGCAGCGATATTATTGAGCCACACGCGTTTGTGGATCAGCACAGCGCCGATGATGCACTTGATCAGATCCTGCGCCTGAGACAGGAAGTAGATGATCGTGATATCCAGCGTCGTGTAATGGACGAGCAGAAATGTCACAGGCAGTGTTATAACCCAGATATAGCAACTGTCAAACAGGAACGTGATGACGGTCTTACCGCCGGAACGCAGCGTGAAATACGAAGCATTCGTGAAGGCGAACAGCGGCATGCAGACAGCTAAGATGCGAATGAAGTCCGCTGCCAGTGCGCGAACGGAATCTGTCGTGTTATACATCCGCGGGAACAGAGGTGCGATGAGCGCCATGACGACACCGAAAAATCCGCACAGGATCAGGGCAAAAGCGATGAGCTTGCGGTCGGTATCCACGGCTTCTTCCATCTTGCCAGCCCCCAGCAGCTGCCCGACGATGATGGAGATCGCGCTGCCCATCGCCATGTAGCTGATGGAGAACAGATTCGAGATCGTGCTGGCGATGTTCTGAGCCGCAACCGTTTCAAGGCCTCGCATGGAGTAACACTGGCTCATAAGCGCCATACCCACGGAGAACAGGAACTCGTTGACAAGGAGCGGACATCCTTTTCGGATGATATCGGCTAACAGCTTACCTGGGATATGCAGACTGCGGTAAGCGCCGATGATGAACGGATACAGATCAGTGTGGCGATGCGTCCAAATCACAAGGATTGTCAGCTCCACAAAACGGGAGACAACTGTGGCGATGGCAGCACCGGAAACACCCAGCGTGGGTGCACCAAAATGACCGAAAATCAGGACATAGTTCAGAACGACATTGATACAGACCGCGGTGATACCGGCGAACATCGGAACACGGGTCTGACCGGTTTCCCGCAGTGTGCTGGCATACATCTGCGTATATGCAAAAGGGGGCAGTCCTACGAGGATGATCGCCAGATATTCCTTTGCGTAGCGGAAGGTCGCTTCCAGATCAGTACCGCTGCCATCCTCATGCAGATACATGGAGATCAGCGGTTCCTGAAAGATCCAGAAGATCGAGATGCCCGCGATGGCGATGATCGTACAGATGATGATCTTAAAACGAAACGTGTAACGGAGATATTCGCTGTTGCCGTTGCCGTAAAACTGGGCACCGAAGATGGATGCGCCGGAGATAGCGCCGAACGTACAGAGCTGAAAGATAAAGTTTAGCTGATTGACGATGGCGACACCGGACATCGGTTCGGTTCCGACCTGACCGACCATGATGTTGTCCAGCAGATTGACGAAGGTCGAAATGCCGTTCTGGATCATGATCGGCAGCACGATGGAGAACACCATCAGGTAGAACGCTTTGTTGCCGATATACTTTTTCAAAATGCACCTCACAAGATTTTTTTCATAGGGGAGCATGATCTGCATGCCCTGTGTAAACAGTAATGCTTCAATGATAGCATAAAAAAACAGAAGTCGCAAGACTTTCAAAATGGAGGAAAAACAAATGGACAAACAGTTTCGAGAAAAATTTGCAGGAAAGATTTTCCCTGCAACGATCACACCCTTTACCGCAGATAACAAGGTAAATGAGCAGGCAATGCGGGATGTCATGAGCATGAATATCCGTCAGGGAGCAAGCGGTTTGTTCATCGGCGGAAGCTCCGCAGAATGTTTCCTGCTGTCTCCGGAAGAGCGCAGGAAGACATTTGAAGTGGCGTCCGAGATGAAGGACAAGGCGACTTTGATCGCTCATGTTGGCACGATCGCAACGCATCAGGCAATCGAGTACGCAAAGTACGCAAAGGAGCTGGGCTTTGATGCCATCGCTGCCACACCGCCTTTTTACTATGGATTTGGCAGTGAAGCCATCTCTAATTACTATTATGATATCTATGAAGCAACCGGTATGCCCATCATCATCTACAACTTCCCCGGCAACACCGGAAAGGAGTTCAATCTGGCAGATCCGAACTATCGCAGGCTGTTCACTTCCGAAGCAATCATGGGTGTGAAGCACACAAACCAGATCGTATATCAGCTGGAGCGTATCAAGCATCTGAATCCGGAGCTGCTCGTATTTGACGGATATGACGAGACAATGATCGCAGCGCTGGCACTGGGCGCAGACGGCGCGATCGGCAGCACGTTTAACTTTATGTATCCGCATTACAAGAAAGTATACGATGCGTTCATGAGAAAGGATCTGGAGGAGGCAAGAAGACTGCAGATCTCCGCAAACAACATCATGAATGCACTGGTAGATGTGGGACTGTTCCCGGCAATCAAGTACATCCTGAACACGATGGGCATTGATGCAGGACTGCCGAGAAAGCCGTTCTTGCCACTGACCGATGAGCAGAAGAAGTTTGTCGATCAGGTACTGGCAGAGAATCTGGAAAACGACTAAACAGGATTATATATAACAGGGTTGTCTATTCCTTTCATCGGAAGGAGGACACCCTGTTTTTTCTTTTTTAAAATAGTTTGTCTTTTTCTTGACAAACTCAGCGAAAAAGGTTACAACTGTATTATGAACACGTTCATAAAGCGAATCTGAAAGGAGGATACTTCCTTGCCAAAGATTTTGGAACATGTGCGGGAACAGCTTTTAACCGAAGTTCGACAGCAGATCGAGCAGCACGGTTACGCACAGACGACGATTCGCTCTGTCGCCCGCGCCTGCGGGGTCGGAGTTGGAACCGTATATAACTATTTTCCTTCGAAGGACATGCTGATCGCGGCTGCCGTCGCAGACGATTGGTACGCATCCAGAGAACGCTTTTTAAGTCCTGTCTCGGATGATCCGCGGAATATGCTGTATCAGATCTATGAAATGCTGCATACGTTTTCCGACGAGCATCATACCCTTTTTACAGATCCGGATGCCGCAAAAGTGTTCTCCAGTATTTTTTCCGAACGGCATGCACAGCTGCGGGATCAACTGGCAGACTGGCTGCTTCCCATTTGTAAGAACGATCAGAACCCGGAATTTCTCTCCCGCTTTCTTGCGGAATCTCTTCTCACCTGGACGATGGAGGGGATCTCTTTTGCGGAACTTTCCCCGGTTCTTGAAAAAATATTATCAATAAAGGAGACCGACCATGAGTAGTTTTGAAGACCTTCGTATCGTTGATAATTTCTATCAGACATCTCTGTTTTTCCCGATGCCGACTGTTATTATCAGCACTCTTTGTGAGGATGGATCCACAACCCTTGGACCTTATTCTCTCGTGCAGCCTTACTATGTAGCAGGCAAAGATTTTTACGCAATGCTTCTTTCCTGCCGCAATTCTTCCAACACTGCGCAGAACATTCTTCGCAATGGAAAGTGCGCATTGAATTTCATTGACGACAAACCAAAATCTTTCAAGGAAGCCGTGAAGCTCTCCTGGCCCGGAGATAAGCCTTCCGACAAGATGCCAAAGTGCAATTTCCGTCTGGAAAAGAGTCTTGTAGAGGAGCAGACTGGTGAGAAAAGACCGATGGTGCTGACGGATGCTATCCAGTCCATTGAATGTACCTGGGTGCGGGAACTGGACGGTGCAGACAAAGATTTGCCGGGCGAATTAAACGGTTATGAGCCGCCTTATCACGATTTCAACGGTATCACGAGCAAATTTGGCGCTCACTTTATTCTGCGCGTTGACAAGATCCTGATGAAAAAGAAATACAGCGATGCCATTATCAACGGTGTCCGTGCAAAAGATTTCCCGCCGCTTCCGGTTGATTACGGCTATCGCGATTCCAAGAACTTCTGGTTCCACCGCAAGACCCGCATGCGTGCCGAGCTTTTGCAGGTGCGCAAGGCAACACTGGAATCTGTTCGCTATGCCGCCGACCGTGCCGATGACAAAGTGAAGTTTACTGATGATGCTCTGGAAACGATTCTCGGTGTTCCCCGCGTCTTCCTGTCCACCGTCCTTCGCGGCTGTGTCCAGTGGGCAAAGGAAAATAACGTGGAACTTATCACGGCAGAACATATGAAGATCATCAATGACAAGCGCTCCAAAGAAAAGAATAAATAAGAAAGAGGAAGAATCTATCATGAAAGTTGTATTGGCTGGTGCCTTTGGAAATCTGGGCATCGAAATTTTAAAGCTGCTCTGCAACAGCGGCTATGAAGTTGTTGCCGCAGATCTGAAAGAGACAAAAATCGCAGAATGTGCAGGCAAGTATACCTTTGCTGCGATTGATGCGACAAATCCCGCTACTTTAAAAGGACTTTGCGATGGAGCGGATGTGGTCATTACAACAATGGGACTCACCGGAGCCTCCACAAAGCTGACTTCTTACGATGTAGATTATCATGGAAACATGAATTTGTACGAAGAAGCAAAACGCGCCGGTGTCAAAAAATTCAACTATATTTCCGTTATCTCCTGCGATGAGCCGGGAGCCGAGAAAGTTCCCATGCTCCACGCAAAATATATGGTGGAACAGGAAATCAAAAAGCAGCCGATGGACTATGTGATCTATCGCCCCACAGGATATTTTTACGATATTGCAAAAGTGTTTAAGCCCTATGTGGACAATGGTGAAATGCAGCTTCTCAAAGGCTACGGACATGTCCGCGCCAACGTAGTAGACTGCCCGGACTTTGCAGCCTTCATTGTGGCTCATATGCAGGATACAAATGCGACGTACAACGTGGGAGGAAAAGAAACATACTCTTACGAGGAGATGGCAAAGCTGTGCTTTGATGCAGCCGGAAAACCTTTGAAGATCAAGTGGGCGCCGATCTGGCTGTTTGGCATTCTTGCAAATCTCCCGAAGATCAAAAAAGCCGGAAAGCACGACATTATCCTGTTCTCCAAATGGACTCTCAGCCACGACCTCGTGGGCGACACGGAGACCGGAGATGCCAGCTTTGCCGATTACCTGAAATCCTATTTTGGAAAGGAGCGTGGCTGATATGCCGTGGAACTTGTTAGGGATTTTGTTTATTGTCTGTGCTGTTTTATGTGCAGTTGGTTTTTATAAATTCGTATATTTTCTTTCCATCGGATATGGCTTTGCGATTGCCGGCGGCGGCATCACGATTCTGATCCTGTATCTGATCACTCCAACTGCGACACCCCTTGTTCTGATTGTGCTGCAGACGATTCTCTTTGTGCTTTACGGCGCACGACTTTCCGGATTTTTGCTTGTCCGGGAATTAAAAAATGCTTCTTTCAAGAAGACGGATGTGGCAAAAGATACACTCGCGAAAAACAAAGAGAAGAAAATGCCGTTCTTCGTTCTGTTTATCATTTGGGTTTCTGTTGCTGTCCTGTATGTGGCACAGGTCAGCCCGATGCTGTTCCGCATCGTAAACAATTCTACAGATGTTCTGCTGCCATTGATCGGAATGGCAATCTCCGTCTTTGGCATTGTGCTGGAATCCATCGCAGACAGTCAGAAATCCGCACAGAAAAAGGAGCGCTCAGAGATGGTTGCCATGAAGGGACTCTACCGCATCGTGCGCTGCCCGAACTATCTCGGTGAGATCATTTTCTGGACCGGCGTATTCATCAGCGGTATTTCCACCTATGCAACGATTGGTCAGTGGATTACCGCAATCGCAGCTTATATCTGTATTGTGTTCATCATGTTCAACGGTGCGCAGCGTCTGGAAAAGCGCCAGATGGGGCGTTACGGGGACAATAAAGAGTACAATGACTACGCAAACAAAACGCCGATCATTTTACCTCTTGTGCCGATTTACCATCTGAACAAAAAATAACAAATGATAAGAGGGAGGATTACCTCTATGAAAGAGTTTTCGATTTTGATGGCACTCGTTGACTTTCTGCCGGTCATCTTTTTTACATCTGCCACCGTGATCCTGATCCGCGATTTGTACAACAAAATGAGCAAGGGCGCATTTGCACTGTTCGCGGCAGGAACATTTGATGTTATCAGTGCCGGTGCACTAAAGGCTGTCTACAAGCTGCTGTATGCCATCGGTATCTGTGATTTTCAGGCACTGAATGCGGTGTTCTTTCCGTTGCAGTCGCTTGGTTTTCTGCTTGCAGGTCTTGGCATTCTCGCAATGCTCTGTCACAGACAGACCCGAAAAACAACGACACTTGCAGCCGTTGCACCACCCATCTTCAGCGGAACATTCTTTTTTGTAACACTGATGATTCTGGGGCTGGGCTTTATCAACGCCGGCCTTTCGATTTTGTCCGTCAAGATGAAAAAGCCGTGGCTGATCGCACTGTTCGCCCTGTCTTTTGTCTGCTCCTTGGGAATGGGATATTTGTCTTCCCGCGATTTTAGCAGTGCGCTGATGAACTGGATCGCAGAAGCGGTAAATACCATCGGGCAGGGCGCATTCCTGCTGGGAGCGATTCTCCTGCACAAACACAATTTTGAGGAGCTGCACCTGCACGGCGGCGAGATCGCATAATGCATTTGCTTTGTAATCACGGAAATCAATCAACATTACGGAATCAAAAACAGGGCTGTCACGCTTCTCGGATGAAACGTGACAGCCCTGTTTTGCTGATAGAATCTATGAAAAATACTGATTACGGCTCCAGCATAACCTTGACTGCGTTGGGATCGCTTGCAGCAGTCTCAAATGCTTCTTTCCAGTCCGCCAGCTTGTAGGTGTGGGAGATGACAACGACATCGTTGTGGTCGATGTGCGCCTGCTCCAGCGCATGCATACCGCAGGCGATCGGCTCAACGAGAACGCCCTGTTCCGTGGTAAAGTTCTTCGGCAGGACATGAGTGCGGGAACCCTTCGGCAGCTTGATATATTCTGCAAAACCGCCGTTTGCGTAATTCTTGGAACCAAATACCGCAGAGCGCTGGCACATCCAGTGCTTTCCGTTCTTACAGAAGTAGCATTCGCCGCAGGGCAGGATCTGCTCTGATAAAACTCCTTTCGCGTCATGAGCAATCAAATTCGGGTTTAATTAGCCTACAAGGCAATATGCCTGAGTGAGTGCAAGGGAAGTAAGAGACTGTCCATATGCCATCGGACGGATAACGATATCGAGATAGTGCTGCTCATCCATGCCCATGGAAGTACCGGAGGATACCTTCTGAACGGTGCCGTCCTCGGCGATACAGTCAATGATGCCTTCCACTGCCTTCATACCCATCTCAGTGTAAGAAGGATCCAGCAGACCACTGCGGATGCCTAACAGAATACCGGCAGCGATAGCAGCAGAACCGGAAGCCTCCTCGTAACTGTCGGGGTCATCCAGTACGGTGGGCCACAGGCCACTTTCGTTCTGAAGCTCCTTTAATGCATCCACCTGATGCTTCCAGACATCGAGGATGTAAGTCTTAACAGCGGAACCGATGTTATCGCCCATTGCTTCCAAATAAGCGATGCATCCGTAAGTAAACCAGGAATTGCCGCGGTTCCAGAAGATGCGTCCGAAGTTGTTGTTGCCATTGAATGTCCAGCCGTGATAGAAGAGACCGGTTTCTCTCTCATAGAGATATTGAATGTGTACCAGGAACTGATGAACAGATTCCTCAATCCAGGTGCGGTTGTTATAACGAACACCTATCTTTCCGAGGAAGAGAACGGCCATAAATAAGGTGTCATCCCACAGCTGGCCTTCGTTCAATATAACAGCGTTGCGATCCGGAATACCGGTGGTGACATGCTGGAAGCCGCCGTCCTTTGTCTTCGGCAGGTCATTGATCAGCCAGTCTGCATGGATTTTGCACTGCTCTTCCCATTCCGGAAAATCATGGCGCTCGATCAGATCCAAAAGAACGAGAAACGGTGCGGTTGTGTTGATGTTGCGGGAAGGAAGACCGCGCTTCAGATTTTTCCTGACCCAGTCAATGAGAAATTCATCGTAATCCTGATTGCCTCTGGCTCTCTGCAGCTCCAGAAGGCCGTAAAGGCCGACACCCTGGGGCCAGTCCCACTCATCGATACCAAAATCGCGGGGGTTTAAGCCCTTGTGGATTTCTTTGTGATTGCTGAAATCTACGTTCTCAGCCCCTTCCGGGAGTCCGAGATGCATCAGACGATAATTTACTTTTTCCAAAAGTTTATTCAATTGTGTACGGTTCATGGTTGCCCTCCGGATTTGTTTTGATGCCTTTATTATAATGAAAAAGGAGGGAGAGTGTTAGGCTTTTTTTGAGAAATTAAGTATGAGAAAAATCCAAAAAATCGACAAGAATAGAATGGACAGAAAAGGATGTCTTCGAGTACGCAAGGAGTTTATCCAAAACAGCAGGCGTGTCAAATGCCAGTTCTACGGAGGCGCCGATGGGCGCTTCCTTCGTCTGATCGTGCAACGCTTTCCGGTATTTTCCCGGGGAGATATGCAGATATTTGTTGAAAGCAGAATAAAAGGGCTTCAGGTCAGAAAAACCGGAATCCAGTGCAATGTCCAGAATGGAATCCGAGGTATGGTTCAGCAAATAAACGGCATGGGAAAGCCGCTGGCGGATCAGATATTCATAAAAGCCAATGCCCAGGTTGGTACGAAAATAAGCAGAAAGATAAGATGCGTTCATGCCGGCATGGGACGCAACATCTTTCAGTGTCAGATTTTCCTGAAAATGTTCGTTGATATAATGAAGCAATTCCTGTCCGCGGGCTTGCTGAAAAGCATTTTTCTGAGAAGTGAGCCATTGCTCTTTCGTGAGAGTCGCATGAAAAGTCTGAGACAGAGCGAGGAGCAGGTCCAGCTGACTTTTGGCAAAATGGTCGGAAAACTTTGTATTTCGGTAAGCCAGAGACAAAAAGAACGAGGCGATGCAGCTCCGGATTGCCTGAGAGAGCGGCGCATTCACGCAGTCCTGGTCGCAGGTGGTCTGAAATACAGGCACAAAGCCAAAGTACTGCTTGATGTATTGCTCCGAAATCGTGAGAACAAGAGCAATCGAACCTTTTTGCAGACTGAGGGCGGCGTGGGCTACATTGGGATTGATGAAGACAAACATATCCTCAGACATCTCGTAAGTTCCCTCCTGTGTGTGGAGGCGAATGGAGCCTTTCAGTACCAGCGTGATATCCAGATAGGAGTTCCAGTTAAAACGAAAGTTTCCCGCCTCATAGGCATGGGCTGTCGCGACCGTATCGCCATCAGGATCCTGCAATGTAGCAAATATCTTGGAATCGTTCATTCCGCACCTCGAATTGATTTTGAATTTCGATTTTTAAAAATCAGAAGAAATAGTCGTATGCAATGCGTGGACCTTCGCCGGACTGGATGATGCCCCGTCTGGAAAATCCATTGCGGGCAAGAAAATGCTGCATCGGAATATTCTTCTCGTGGGTGTCGATGCGCAGCTGGTGAGTGCCGTCTGCAGCGGCAACCGTCTTTGCAAAGTTGACGATGTGAAGGGCGAGACCTCTGCCACGCTCGCTGCGGCGGACTGCTACGCGGTGGATGACCGTGTACGGTTCGTCAGCAGCACGCCATGCTCCGTCCCAGATCACTTTATAAGTTGGGTCCTGTTCGGTGGAAATATAAGCAGTTCCCTGAATCGAACCGTCTGCATCGCACAGGACGTAGCTGACACTTTGGTCAATATCAGCGTGGAGCATCTCGGCATTGGGAGTTCCGTTCTGCCACTGATCGCTTCCGGCGGCTTTCATATCTTCTTTTGCGAGATTGATAATCTCCATGATCGTATCCACATCTTCATGCTGTGCTTTCCGCACAGAGAATGTATTTGTATCTTGCATAATTCCTCCAAAATCAGTACAATAGAGATCATATAAGTGGGCAAAAAGCCATGCTTATTGTACTTGTATTTTGGATAAAATGCAAGTGGAAGAAACTTAGGGAAGGGGTGAATACCGGTGAAATATTGTGTTCTCGGTGCTGGAGGATGCGGTGCCAGCATTGCTGGATATCTGGAGAGAGCAGGAAGGGATGTGACGCTCATCGCAAGAGGTGCCCACGGCGCAGCAATCCGGGAGAGAGGTCTGATTCTGCACACGACTGCGGACGGTGAGCTGTGTATTCCGGTGCAGGTGGCAGAAACGGATTCCTATGAGGAACGTCCGGATGTGGTATTTGTCTGTGTGAAGTCCTACTCGATTCCGGACGTTTTGCCATTTTTGCAGCGGGTGACCGGAACGGATACCGTGGTGATTCCGATTTTGAACGGCTATGGTGTCGGAGAGCGGCTGCAGCAGGAGCTTCCCGGCAGACTGGTGACAGACAGCTGTATCTATATCGCAGCTCATCGCAGTGCCGTAGGTGAGATCACCATTGGTGGAGCAATCTTCCGGATCGTCTACGGCGTGCGGGATGTGGAAGAGTTGACAGATCACACAGCGCGGGTGTTGTTTGAGACGGCAAAGGATCTGCGGGAGAGCGGCATTGAAGTGCAGATTTCCGATGAGATCCGAAGAGATACGCTGCTGAAGTTTTCAATGGTATCCCCGATGGCGGCGTGCGGTCTGTATTATGACTGTCATGCGGAAGCCATGCAGAGAGCCGGAGAAGAGCGGCTGCTATTTGAAGACCTGGTGCGGGAAATCGAACAGTTGGCGGCAGCGCTGGGACATCCGTTTCTGGTAGATGCAGTGAAGACCAACCGGGATATTTTAGACGGCATCGCGCCGGACAGCGCGGCATCGGTGCAGCGGGATATCTGGGCAGGGCAGGATTCGGAGATTGAGACATTTCTTGTGACACCGATTCGGCTCGCAAGAGAGGTGGGACTTTCCTTGCCCCACTATGAAATGGTAGCAGAAAAGCTGAAAAAGCAGGGACTTTTATAGTGTGAGAAAATCTTGAACAGAGAGCTGCTTGAGATTTCAAAATAAAATGTATTTCAAAACAGGAGGAGTTTACTATGCAGTATTATGTATCCGCACAGGCAGGACGGGGTGGAGACGGCAGTAAGGCGCAGCCGTTCCGCTGGATCAGTCAGGCAGCAGAGATTGCGAGACCGGGCGATGAAGTCATCGTTGCTCCCGGTATCTACCGCGAGTATGTCAATCCGAGACATGGCGGCACAGAGGAAGCCCGGATCGTGTACCGTTCCGAGGTTCCGCTTGGCGCTGTCATCACCGGTGCAGAGGTTGTGAAAGACTGGGAACCTTATGAGGGCGATGTGTGGGTGACCCGCATCCCGAACGGCGTCTTCGGTTCTTACAATCCTTATATTGAGAAGGTATTCGGCGACTGGTATTTTGCAAAAGAGCCGGTACATACCGGAGAAGTGTACCTGAACGGTCATTCGATGTACGAAAGACTGCATCTGGAGGAGGTGCTGCATCCGGAGATCGACTACAAGTCCTGGGAGAGAGAGTTCACGCTGCATACCTGGTATACGGAGCAGGAGAACGGCGTGACTGTTATCTATGCAAACTTCCAGGGAGCAGATCCGAGAGAAGAGAATGTAGAGATCAATGTGCGTCGGAACTGCTTCTACCCGGATCAGACCGGCAGAGGTTATATCACACTGTCCGGCTTTACGGTAAAGCAGGCAGCGACGACCTGGGCACCGCCCACCGCTTATCAGGAAGGCATGATCGGCCCTCACTGGTCAAAAGGCTGGATCATCGAGGACTGTGAAGTGTCGGATTCCAAGTGCAACGGCATCTCTCTCGGCAAATATTTGCAGCCGGAAAATGAGAACAAGTGGAGTATCAAACGTATGAAGCACGGCACGCAGACCGAGCGTGATGCGATCCTGCAGGCGCAAAGAGAAGGCTGGACGAAGGAGAACATTGGATCTCACATCATTCGCCGCTGCAACATCCATCACTGTGAACAGTGCGGTATTGTCGGACATCTGGGCGGTGTGTTCTCCATCATTGAGGACAATCACATTCACCACATCAACAATAAGCAGCAGCTGGCAGGGGCAGAGATCGGCGGCATCAAGATGCATGCAGCCATTGACGTCATCTATCGCCGCAACCACATCCATCACTGCACGAGAGGAATCTGGTTAGACTGGCAGGCACAGGGCACCCGTGTTACGCAGAACTTCTTCCATGATAATATGCCTCCGGCAGATGCAGAGTTTGGTACCGGACTGGCAGTGGGCGAAGACATCTTCATCGAAGTCAGCCACGGTCCGACACTGGTGGATAACAACATCATGCTGTCCACGTTCAACAGCAAGCTGGCGACACAGGGCGTTGCTTACGTTCACAACCTGATCGCAGGTCCGTTTACCAGTGTGGGCGAGGGCACGAACAATGCCGGCACAAACGAAGTGCGTTATACGCCGTATCATGTGCCGCACCGTACGGAGGTTGCCGGATTTATGACCTTCCTGCATGGCGACGATCGTTTCTATAACAACATTTTCCTGCAGGACGAAATTCCGGAATCTTTCGTAGAGTTCAGCAAGAAGATGCAGGGAAAGCCCATCAATCAGGAAGTTGGTATTGCAGTGTTTGATGAATATCCCACAGCAGAGGAGTACCGTGCGAGATTCTTTATTGAGGGCGATGACGGCGCAGTGGAGGATCGCGGAAAATACTACACGAAGATGCCGCTGTATGCCGCAGGCAATGTTTATTTCAACGGTGCAAAGCCGTGGAACAAGGAGACAAATTATCGCGTAGACACGGAGCATACGGTCTATGCGAGAGCCGTAGAAAAAGACGGCGAATATGTACTGGAAACCAATATTTATGACTATCTGCCGGAATTTGCGACAGGCATTATTTCAACAGAGACGCTGGGCGAGGCATTTGAGCCGGAGCAGCTCTTTGAAAATCCGGATGGAACGGAGATCATCTTTAACGAAGATTACTTCGGAAATCACCGTGGAATCCATCCGCTTGCCGGTCCGTTTGCCGGAAAAGAAGAATGGAGAAACAAATTATGAATCGTTTACCGAAAAGAAGTGAGATCGCAGAAAAAGACACCTGGAAATTAGAGGATGTGTATGCGACAGATGATCTGTGGGAAGCAGATATGGAGCGTCTTTCCGCACAGTGGCCGGAGATCGCAGCCAGAAAGGGCAAGCTGGCACAGTCCGGAGAATATCTGGCGGAGTCTTTGGATGCGTATTATGCCATGATGAAGGTCGCATCCTATCTGTTCTTTTACGCAACGGAGCGGTATCATCAGGATACGGCAGATGGAGCCCGTCAGGAGCAGCTGATGCGGGTTCAGAGCCTGGTTGCGACGGTACAGACAGGCTGTGCATTTCTGTGGCCGGAGATTCTTGCAATGGATGAGGCATGGCTTACAGAGCAGATGGAGCAGGTTCCGGCGCTGGCATTTTACCGCCGTGTGATCGAGCAGGCATTTGCGGACAAGGAGCACATCCTGTCTACCGAGATGGAAGCGCTTCTTGCAGATGCGGCAGAGCTGGCAGACAATCCATCTGCGACTTTTAAGATGTTCCAGAATGCGGATGTCCGCTTTGGCACGATCCAGGATGAGAACGGAGATCCGGTGGAAGTGACTCTGGGCAGATTTTTGGGACTGATGGGTTCTCCGGATCGCAGAGTGCGCAAGGATGCGTTTGAGACGCTGTATCAGACCTATGAGCAGTATCGCAATACGCTGGCATCCACATTTTCCGGCAATATCAAGCAGGCAATGTTCTATGCGAAAGCAAGAAAATATCCGTCTACCCGCGCGATGTATCTGAATGAGAATCATATTCCCGAGCAGGTATATGACAATCTGCTGTCAGTTGTGCATGAGCGCATGGATCTGATGTACCGCTATGTGCGTCTGAGAAAGAAAGCATTGGGAGTGGAAGATCTGCATATGTATGATCTGTACACTCCGCTTGTATCCGATGTCGAGGGACATTACGAGTTCGAGAGGGCAAAGCAGATGGTAAAAGAGGGTCTGCAGCCGCTGGGCGAAGAATATCTGAACATTTTACAGGAGGGCTTTGACAACCGCTGGATTGATGTTTACATGAACGAAGGCAAAGAGGGCGGTGCTCATTCCTGGAGTGTACATGGAGTACATCCGGTCGTTCTGCTGAATTACAACTATACGCTGGAGGATGTGTTTACACTGGCACATGAGATGGGTCATGCGATCCATTCTTACTATTCCAACAGCAATCAGCCCTTTGTCTACAGTGAGTATAAGATCTTTGTGGCAGAGGTGGCATCCACCTGCAATGAGGCTCTGCTGATCCAGCATCTTCTGGGTAAGACTGAGGATAAGAAGCAGAAGGCATATCTGGTCAACCACTTCTTAGAGTCCTTCCGCACGACCCTGTTCCGTCAGGCGATGTTTGCAGAGTTTGAGATGATCATGCATCGCAAAGCAGAAGCAGGCGAAGCACTGACGGCAGAAGTGATCAAGGGCGTTTACAAGGGACTGAATGAGCTATACTTCGGACCGGATATGGTCGTAGATGATGGTATTGCGCTGGAGTGGGCGAGAATCCCGCATTTCTATACTCCGTTCTATGTTTATCAGTATTCCACCGGATTTTCCGCTGCGATCGCACTGTCCAGAAAGATTCTGAAAGAGGGTGCGTCTGCTGTTGAGGACTACAAGAAGTTCTTAAAGGGTGGCGATTCCAAAGATCCCATTGATCTGCTGCGGATCGCAGGTGTCGATATGGAAAGCCCGAAGCCGGTAGAGCAGGCGATGGATTTCTTTGAGGAGCTGTTAGACCAGATGGAGGAATTGCTTGCATGAAAAAATGGAACATGACAGACCGCGTTTTCCTGAAACGACTGCTTTGGGTGGCGCTGACGGTTCTGGTGCTGATGTACAGCGGATGGATTTTTGGTGTACTGAGGGTAATCTGGGCTGTGATTATGCCGCTGGTGATCGGCAGTGCAGTGGCATTTGTACTGAATCTGATCCTGCGCAATCTGGAAAAGATCTGGTTTCCCCACAGTAAGCGTGCGGCGGTAAGAAAAAGCCGCCGGGGCGTGTGCATCGTCCTGTCGTTGATGATTATTGCTGCGGCTGTCACGATCCTGATCAATGTCATTGTTCCAGAGCTGGTGAACGTGTTTGTGACGATCTCCGGCGGGATTCCGGATCTGTACAATACGGTGCGGGACTGGATTATCCGACATGCGGAGGAGTATCCGCAGATACAGGAGCAGCTTTTAGCGCTGGAGCTGGATTGGGGTTCCATCATGGGAAAGGTGAGCAGTGTGCTGACGCAGGGCATCAATCAGCTTGTATCGGCAGCGTTCAGCACCGTAGGTTCTCTGGTGACTGCGGTTATCAATCTGTTTGTGGCAGTAATCTTTGCAATTTATGTGCTGGCAGGAAAAGAAAAGCTGGGAAGTCAGATCCGCCGTCTGGCAAATGTATTTCTAAAACCGGAGGTGCTGCGCAGATGCGGTGTTGTGCTGCGGGTGGCAAATGACAGCTTTACCAGCTTTTTTGTCGGTCAGTTTGTGGAGGCAATCATCCTCGGAACGCTGTGCTTCCTCGGGATGAGTCTGCTGCGATTCCCCTATGCTTCTATGATCGGAACGCTTGTGGGTGCGACGGCATTGATCCCGATTCTCGGTGCTTATATCGGTGCCGGAGTCGGCGCGCTGATGATCGTCATGGTTTCCCCGTTAAAAGCAATCGAGTTTTTGATTTTTATTGTTGTGCTGCAGCAGTTGGAGGGGAATCTAATCTATCCCCGTGTGGTAGGAACAAGTATTGGATTGCCGGGCATCTGGGTGTTTGCCGCGGTCATGATCGGAAGCGGTGTTGCGGGAATCGCAGGCGTATTGCTCGGTGTGCCGGTAGCGGCCACCTGTTATAAGCTGATTCGCATTGTGACAGAGGAGCGGGAGGAAAAGATCCGCGAAAATCTGGCGCAAAAAGAATCTGAAAATGCAGAGATTTCTGAGGAGCATCAAAGAATCGAATAAGGAGCCAAATGTGAAAAAAGATCGTATCATCTCGGTTACAAAAGAGAGTCTGATCCTGTTCGGAAAAGGATTTTGGATCGGAAGTACGATGACCGTGCCGGGCATTTCCGGCGGCACAATGGCGATGTTGGCTGGCTGCTATCAACAACTTGTTGAGGCGGTCAGCCATTTTTTTGCACATCCGGGACGGGCACTGGCGCTGCTGCTCCCGGTGGGATGCGGTGGTATGCTGGGGATGGTGTTTCATGGGAAGGAAAAGGAGGGACGTTTTCGGGGGAAGAAGCTGCTGTGGATTATAGTGGGAGTGGCGCTTGCTGTGCTGTTTTCGCTGGCGTTTCAAAGAGAAATTGCCGGAACGTCCGGAATAGCAGATACGATATGGCTGCAGATTGTTGTTGGAACCGCACTGGCAGGAGCACTTGTACTGCCGGGTATCAGCACTTCACAGGTATTGTGGATGACCGGAATGTACGAACCGGTGCTGCAGCAGATCCATGCGGGAGCATTTATGAAACTGATCCCGATGGGGATCGGAACCCTCATCGGGATATTTGCTTTTGCGTGGGGGATGGAATGCTGCTGGAAAAAGTATCCGATGCAGCTGTGGGCGGTGATTGGAGGATTTGTGCTGGCATCCTGTGGGGAGCTGTTTCCGGGGATACCACCGGTGGAACATGTGGGGAGATGTATTTTACTGTTTGGAGCTGCGGGATTGATAATGCTTTGGATTGGAAAAAATAATTAAGAAAAGAGCACTTCCCACAGCGCCTGACAGGCCTCTCCGATCACTTCCTCGCTTAGCGCCGAGCAGGACAAAAACAGCATGACTTTGCCATCATCTGTGTCTTCTGCTCGCAGGCGAATTCCTGCTTTCAGGCATTGCGAGATAATCTGCTCCGCGGAAGCTGCGAGTGGCAGTGTCATCGCCAGTGTAAATCCGCCGGAACCGGTCTGGAGCGACACGGAAGTTCCAAACAGCCGTTTCAGTTCCGCAATCATCCGGTGCATGCGGGCATCATATACCCGGCGCAGTTTGCGGATGCGGGCATCCAGATGTCCGTCCCGGATGTACTGGCACAGCGCAATCTGCTCCGTCTTGGATGCAGTCTGGTTGTAACAGTCCTTGCGCTTGTCATAGCGGGCTTTCAGTTCCGGCGGCAGCACCATAAAACTGATACGCACAGAAGGCAGCAGCATGCGGGAAAAGCTGCTGAGATAGACGACACCTTTTCCACCGGCAAGAGACTGGAGGGAGGGCGTTGGCTTTTGCAGGGACACAAATTCGTTTTCATAATCATCTTCCAGAATGAGACTGCCGCGGGCGGCTGCGTGCCGGACAAGCTCCATGCGGCGTTTGACTGGCATGATAGATCCCCACGGGGTCATGTGCGCGGGCATAACGTACACCACATCGGCATCTTTGTCCTTGATATGCAGGTCATACCCAAAGTTTTCAAAAATGGTCATACCCTGTCGGAAGCTGTGATCCGGAAAGGAGACTGCTGCGGGATGGGGCAGCAGGGGACACAGAATGTTGAGCAGAGATTGAATACCGGCACCAATTACGATGCTGTCCGGGGAGCAGAAGACATTTCGATGCTCCTGAATATAAGAAGCGAGCACCTGGCGCAGTTCAGCTTCGCCCTGCGGTTCACCGTAAGAGGCAAGTCGATCGTCTTGTCTGAGAGCACTCTTGACGTACCGCCGCCACAACTCGAAAGTCTGAGAGTCCGTGGCGGATGCGGAAGTGGTGAAATCATAGCGGATAACCGGAGCTGGTTTGGGAATGGGAGCTGGCTCCAGATGGGCGAGAGCGATGTCTGTCACATAGTAGCCGCTCTGAGGGCGGGAATATAGATAGCCGTCCGC
Organism: uncultured Cuneatibacter sp.; assembly: GCA_934234215.1. Classification (GTDB taxonomy): domain Bacteria; phylum Bacillota; class Clostridia; order Lachnospirales; family Lachnospiraceae; genus CAKQHB01. The sequence continues at coordinate 19,920 of CAKQHB010000005.1, read as the reverse complement.
CGCCAGCATCAAATAGGCAGTTTCAACCGTTGTCCGGGAATATTGAAGCTGTTCGGAACAGGCACGAAGGGACGGCATTCGGGAATCCGGCTGCAAAGCTCCGGATAAAATCAGATCTTTAAAATGCTGATATACTTGCAGGTAGCGTTTTTCGTGACTCATAAATTCTCCATTTTAGAAAACTGTACTTTGATTTGCAAAAGTTTTTCCAAGTATAACACAGGTCAGTTGAAACGAAAAGTGCTTTCCGGTTCTGAATCCTCCGTGCGGACATAAAATAAAACGAAGAATGGTCTGTCAGATCCAAAAAGGAGAGCGGGGATGGGAACGTGGTTTCTTGCATGGAACCAGAAGGTTCAGGAGCTTGTCTGGGGAACGCCGATGCTGGTGCTGTTTCTGGGAACGGGATTGTGGTTTTCGGTGCGCAGCCGCTTTTTTCAGATTCGAGGTTGGAAGAAAATTCGCAGATGGACATGGGCGGCGGAAAAAAGCGAGAGCAGCCACAGCGGATTTCAGTCGCTGTGCAAAGCGCTTGCCGGGACGCTTGGAACGGGTAACATTGCAGGTGTGGCAACCGCACTGGCAGCGGGGGGGCCGGGCGCGTTGTTCTGGATGTGGATCTCGGCATTGGTTGGAATGATGACCGGCTACGCAGAAAAATATCTCGGTGCGAAATATGCAGGAGAAGACCCTGCACCGCTTGCGTATATCCGGGCAGCGTTTCGCAGCAAAGCACCGGCATATGGGTATGCAGCACTGTGTGCGGCGGCGACTTTGGGTGCAGGCAATCTCGTGCAGACAAACTCCGTTGCGGAGGCGGCAGAGGCAGCGATGGGGATTCCGGGATTTGTGACGGCAGTGCTGCTTGCTGGTCCAGTCTGGCTTGTGACAGTGGGTGGAGAAAAACGAATCTCCGGTCTCATGGAACACCTGATTCCGGCACTGACGGTGCTGTATATGGCAGGATGCCTGATTGCACTTGTGCTGTGGAGGGATCGTCTGCTTCCGGTATTTGGGGAAATCCTCCGCAGCGCGTTTGGATGGCGGGCGGGGATTGCGGGTACAGCAGGATATACGATGCAGCAAAGTCTGCGCATGGGTGCATCGCGGGGTGTGTTTTCCAATGAAGCGGGTATGGGCAGCTCCGTGCTGGCCTATGACAGAGCCGGTCGTACAAAACCATGTGAGCAGGGGGCGTGGGGTATTCTGGAAGTGTTCGTGGATACGATCCTCATGTGTACCATGACCGGATTGGTGCTTCTTTGCAGTCAATCTTATGATCCGGCGCAGTATGCGGCAGCTCTGGCGCAGGGAACCGCAGAGACATTGCCGAACGGCGCGGCATTGGCAGGAGCTGCATTTTCCGAAGTGTTTGGAAGAGCTGGACAATGGTTTCTGGCGGCGGCGCTGTATCTGTTTGCTTTTCCGTCCATTGTGTGCTGGTGTTATTACGGGAGCACCTGTATCCAGTGGATGCTGGGCAGGAGAGCGGAGCGAATCTATCGCAACTGCTTTGTGGGCATGATTCTGGTGGGCAGCTTTCTGCCGTTATCTGCCTTGTGGAATCTGGCAGACAGTTTTAATGGGTTGATGGCGATACCGAATCTGGCGGCACTGTTGCTTTTGTCCGGGCAGGTGCGTTTTGGCGGGGCATGTGAAGAAAAGATTTACGAACAAAAGGGAGTGTGCTACAATAAACCTATGCGTGGGTCAAAACGAGATCTGCGTTTTTGGAAAAACAGGAGGAGAGGACAATGACAAAAGAGTGGTCTTTAGATGTGCTGTACACCGGACTGGATGATCCGAAGTTTGCAGCAGATCAGGAACGGCTAGATGGACTGACAGAACAGTTGAATGCACTGGCAGAAAGCTGGGCAGCGCAGGATTATCCCGATGCAGGAGATATGATCGAGAAGGCGCTTCTTCTCGAGGAAGAGTACAGAAGTGTTCTTTCGAATATGATGTCTTATCTGTCCTTGAGCCAGTCCGTTGATACAACAAATGCGGCAATCAGCGGTGCGATGAGCGTTCTGGAGGCGAAGGCATCCAAGGCAGCTAAGGCAAATGTCATGATCAACAGACAGATTGCAAAGTCCGGAGATCTGGAGCCTTTTATGGAAACACACCCGCTGCTGAAGGAATATGAATATTATCTGAGCCGTGTGCAGAAGAGTGCAGCACACATGCTGTCAGACGATGCAGAGGAGATGATCTCCCAGATGAATCTGACTGGCGGTGGTGCCTGGGCAAAGCTGTCTGATTATCTGACGGCAACGGTACAGGTTCCTTATGACGGACGTATCGCAAATCTGTCTGAGGTGCGCAATCTTTGCTCCGATCCGGACAGAGAGGTTCGTAAGGCTGCTTACGAGGCAGAGCTGGCAGCATATCCGCAGATTGCAGATGCCATGGCATTTGCACTGAACAACATCAAGTCTCAGGTTAAGATGCTGTCAAAGAAGAGAGGCTATGCATCTCCTCTGGCAATGACACTGGAGGATTCTGCGATGAAGCAGGAGACGCTGGATGCGATGTTTGCAGCCATGAAAGAATATATGCCGAAGTTCCATGAGTACATGAAGGCAAAGGCAAAGAAGCTGGGCGTAGGAGACTCTCTGGCATGGTTTGATATGCTGGCTCCCGTTGGTTCGGATGATAAGAAGTACACCATCGAGGAGACAAAGGAGTATTTGATCCGCAGCTTCTCCGCGTTCTCTCCGGATATGGCAGAGATGATGGAGCGTGCATTTGATGAGAGCTGGATCGACTTTGAGCCCCACGCAGGCAAGGTAGGTGGCGCATTCTGCTCCCCTCTGGTAAACGCAAAGCAGAGCCGTATTCTGACGAACTTTAACGGCAGCTTCGGTGCAGTGGATACACTGGCACATGAGCTGGGACATGCTTACCACAATCTGCATACCCAGGATCTTCGTATTCTGAATCAGCACGGATATGGCATGCAGTTGGCGGAGACCGCTTCCACATTCAATGAGACACATATCATGCTGAAGGCAATCTCTGAGGCAGAGGGCGAGCAGAAGTTGGCACTGTTAGACAGCATTCTGAGCAACACAAACCAGATCATCTGTGATATCTATTCCCGTTTCTTATTTGAGGATGCGGTATTCTCCAGATGTCAGGATGAGTTCCTGATGCCGGAGCAGTTAAAAGAGATCATGTTGAACGCACAGAAGGAAGCCTACGGCGACGGTCTGAATCCGGAATATCTGCACCCGTACATGTGGGTATGCAAGAGCCATTATTATTCCGAGGGACTGAGCTACTACAACTTCCCCTATGCATTTGGCGGATTGTTTGCAATGGGTCTGTATGCGCAGTATCAGAAGGAGGGACAGTCCTTCGTCCCGAAGTATCAGAATCTGCTGCATGAGACACCGGTTCGCACCTGTGAGGAAGTGGCTGCAATGGCAGATATTGATATCACAAAGAAGGAGTTCTGGGAGCAGAGCATGGAGGCATTTGCAAAGCTGATTGATGAGTTCGTGGAGCTTGCAAAATAATGCTTGACAAACAAATAACAAGATGATACACTACCCTCAAGTTGAAAGGGAGTAGTGCCGGCGGGAGCCGGAGTATGGTGCGTCATCACAATGCGATGTGCATTCGCAGCATATAACAAAAACAAGACTTTCATTGGGATAGGACAAAAGATTCGTTCTTTCCAGTGAAAGTCTTTTTTTATACCATGCTACCACTTTCAACACAACATTACATGGAGGAAATCATGAAAGAAAAAACAAAGAAGACTGTAAAGACCATTGTGCCGATCGTACTCATCGTGCTGACAGTGCTGATTCTTGGAACGAGCTGCTGGTATACGATTGGCGAGCAGGAGCAGGCGGTGTTGACGACCTTTGGAAAAGCAGAAGCCATCACATCGCCGGGACTGCATTTTAAGATTCCGTTGATCCAGAACGTAGAAAAGGTCAATTCGGAGATCCACGGAATGGAGATCGGCTACAACGATACGACTGGTGAGATGGAGACGGAAGAGAATGAGTCTCTCATGATCACATCGGATTATAATTTTGTAAATGTCGATTTCTATGTAGAATATCGTGTAGCGGATCCGGTTCAGTATGTTTATGCATCGGAGGATCCGGAAGAGATCCTGCGAAACATCGCTCAGAGCTGCATCCGAAATACCATCGGCAGCTTTACCGTGGACGATGTGCTGACCACCGGAAAGCAGGCGATCCAGTCAGATATCCGTCAGGAAGTGATTGATGCACTGGAGGTCCATCAGGTGGGATTACAGCTTGTGAACCTGACGATTCAGGATGCAGAACCGCCGACGAGTGATGTCATGGTTGCATTCAAGGCGGTTGAGACGGCAAAGCAGGGAATGGAAACTGCTATCAACAATGCAAATCGTTATCGCAATGAGCAGACACCCCAGGCGGAAGCTGAGGCAGACCGTATCCGTCAGGAAGCGGAAGCAACTCGGACAGAGCGAATCAACGAGGCAAACGCAGCAGTAGCCCTGTTCAATGCGCAGTATGAAGAATATGTCAAGAATCCGGAGATCACAAAGCTGCGGATGTTCTATGAGGCTATGGAAAAAGTCCTTCCGGATCTGAAAGTAGTGATCGATGCAGGAGATGGAACGACACAGACGATCCTGCCGTTAGATACGTTTACTGGAAACAGCAGCAGTACCTCCGGTACGGACAGCAACAACGGTGCACAGCAGACAGAGACATCTGCAGATGCAGAATAAGACAAAAGTAAGCATAGAAAAAGAATGGAGAAAATCAACATGAAAAAGAAACTGACAGGTATCATCGCGCTTGTAGTCGTGTTTGCTGCAGTGGTGCTCCTTGGTTCCAGTTTGATTGTCACAAAAGAAAATGAATATACACTGGTGAGACAGTTCGGAAAAGTTCAGTATATCGTGGAAGAACCGGGACTGAGCCTGAAAATTCCGTTTGTGCAGACGGCAGATACGCTGCCAAAGGAAATTCTGCTCTACGATCTGCCGGCATCAGATGTCATCACAAAAGATAAAAAGACAATGATCACAGACAGCTATGTATTGTGGAAGATCAAAGACCCGTTAAAGTTCGCGCAGTCGCTGAACTCTTCCCTGTCCGGCGCAGAAAACCGCATCAATGCTGTCGTATACAATGCAGTGAAAAACGTAGTTTCCAGCATGAGCCAGAATGATATCATCGTGGGACGTTCGGATCTGGATCTGCTGATTTCGGATGCCATCGGTACTTCCATGGACAGCTACGGCATCGAGCTTCTGTCGATTCAGATCAAACAACTGGATCTGCCGTCAGATAATAAGGCAGCTGTCTATGAGCGTATGATTTCGGAGCGTGATCAGATTGCAGCGGAGTACGAGGCGGACGGTAAGGCGCAGGCGCAGGTGATCCGCAACTCTACGGACCGCGATGTTGCAATCACTGTCTCCAATGCGGAGGCGGAAGCAGCGGATATCGTGGCAGACGGTGAGTCACAGTATATGCAGATTCTTGCAGCGGCATACAATGACGGCTCGAAGCAGGAGTTCTACGCATTCATCCGTGCACTGGAGGCTGCAGAGAAGTCTATGGTGGGCGATAACAAAACTTTGATCCTTCCGGCAAATTCCCCTCTTGCAAAAATCTTTCTGGGGCAGTAAAGTGATAAGTGAGAAAAACTCAGGGAGATGATTATGAGAAACAGAAGATTAAATACGCATGAGATCAAAGTAATCGGACATCGAAACCCGGACACAGATTCCATCTGCGCAGCAATCGCATATGCGCGTCTGAAAAATGCAGAAAACGGCGGGCGGGGCTATAAGCCCTGCCGTGCCGGTGAGATTAACCGGGAAACCGAGTTTGTGCTGAAGCACTTTGGCGTGCGGGCTCCGCAGCTGTATACGGATGTCAGCCCGGTTATCCGGGATATTGACATTCGTCAGATCGACGGCATGGATGGGGAGACGAGTCTGCGAAGCGCCTGGGTAACGATGCGGGATCAGGACATTGATACCCTCTGTATCGTGGATGAGGAGCAGAACCTGCAGGGACTGATCAATGTCAACGATGTCGCCACGGCGAATATGGATATGTTAGACACTTATGTACTGGCAAAGTCTGAGACGAGCTATCAGAATGTGGTGGAGACACTGAATGGCACCGTGCTTGTGGGCACGACAGAGAATAAAAAAGTAAGCGGTCACATCATCATCGGTTCCGGCAGCGCGGAATCTCTGGAGAGGACGATTTCCGCCGGGGATATTGTCATTGTCGGAAATCGGAGCGAGAGCCAGCTGACTGCGATGGAGATGGATGCAGGCTGCATCGTGGTATGCGCAGGAGCAAAAGTGAGTCGCACAATCTGTATGCTGGCAGAAGAGCGGGGGTGCATGATCATCAGCACGCCATACAGTACCTATGTGGCAGGCCAGATGATCAGTCAGGCAGCGCCGATCCGCTATTACATGAGCCGTAAGAATCTGCTGACGTTCACACTGGATACTCCGGTAGAGACCGCGACAAAGGCGATGGCAAATGTCCGTCACCGTTACTTCCCTATCTTAGACGAAGAAGGACATTACTGTGGTGTGCTTTCCCGTCGTAATATGATGAACCTGCATCGCAAGCAGCTGATCCTTGTGGATCATAACGAAAAGAGTCAGGCGGTGGAAGGCCTGGCAGAGGCAGAGGTGCTGGAGATTATCGATCACCACAGAATCGGTTCTCTGGAGACAGACAGCCCGGTTTATTTCCGCAATGTCCCTGTGGGCTGCACCTGTACGATTATTTACCAGATGTATCAGGAAAGCGGTGTTCCGATTTCCAAGCAGACCGCAGGCTTGATGCTGTCCGCAATTTTATCTGATACACTGATGTTTCGTTCTCCTACCTGCACTTCGATGGATGAGCGGGCAGCGAGAGCATTGGCGGAGATCGCAGAGGAAGAGCTGGAAGCTTACGCAAATCAGATGTTTGAGGCGGGCGGTGATATCACCGGAAAGACCGCAGAGGAAGTCTTTAACTCCGATTATAAAGTGTTTGGCAGCGGTGAGATCCAGTTTGGTGTCGGCCAGGGCAATTACATGACAAAAAAGAACCGGACAGCGGCAGAAAAGCTGGTCGGTCCTTATCTGGAAAAAGCGATGGCGAAGCAGAAGCTGGACTACGTGTTCTATATGTTTACCGACATCCGTACTTCCTGCACAGAGCTTTTGATGGCAGGAAATGATGCGGAGGATGTCGTCCTCAAGGCATTTGGAGCAGAGACGAAAAACGGCATGGCGATTCTGCCGGGCGTTGTCAGCCGCAAGCTGCAGATGGTTCCGCTGCTGATCAACGCGATCCGACAGGAGCGAGACTAAAAATAGCATTAAGAGGGATTGACAGGAGCAGATTTTCGAATCGCATCCTGAATCGCCTGAAGCAATGCCTGAGAAGTGTAGCGGGTATCGTCGCTGTAAGACACTTCCAGAGACTGATTTTGCACGATCTGATCGGTGAGATTGTGCAGCGTGGATTCTAACAGGGGATACAACGCGGCAGTCTCCTCAGGCAGATCCTCAAAGGAGATGGAGCAGATCCGGTCAGCATCGAGCCAGACTGCGAGATCGACGCTGGAATCTCCCAACTGCAGGGTGCTGTGATAGACACCCGGAATATAAGACTGTTCAGAAGATGTCGGAATGTCGGAGACGATAGTTCCGGCATTTGTGTCCGTGACCGAAGTACGGACTGCCTCCGGGCGGGACGATTTTTTGGAAAATAGATTCAGAAAAAAGAGGATTACTAAGATACCAACGAGAAGGAACAGGACAGTTAGTACCAGTTCCTTCATTTTGAATACAACGATTTTGGTTTTCGAACTCATGGAAGGGCGCTCCGGTATGATTTGTTATCAGTGTATGCGTGCGAGCATACAGGCAGAACCGGGGGCGTACAGAAAGAGGGGTGGAAATGTCTTTACAATTTGTGACAGGATCTTCCGGCTCCGGAAAATCCAGAAAAGTTTATCAGGAAATGATCGAACGATCGCTGGCGCATCCGGAGCAGCACTATGTGGTGCTTGTCCCGGAGCAGGCATCGCTGATCACGCAGCAGCAGTTGATTGAGCTGCATCCGCAGCACAGCTTGAGCCGCATTGAAGTGTTGAGCTTTACCCGTCTAGCATATCGGGTATTTGAAGAATTGCAGATTGATCCGGGCAAAGTGCTGGATGAGACCGGTAAGACGATGATTCTGCGGAAAGTCGTGGAGCAGCAGAGAGGAGAGCTTCACTATTTTGGCGGAATGCTGGATCGTGTGGGATTTGCCGGAGAGTTAAAGTCTGTTATTTCGGAGTTTTTGCAGTGTGGTGTGTCCGCGGAGGTTTTGGAAGCATTGCAGCAAAAGTCAAAAGAGCTTTCGGCGGGACAGGTGATGTTATCTCACAAGCTGGAGGATCTTGCCTGCATCAGCAAGGGCTTTCAGGAAGCGCTGAGCAAAGAATATACAACCGTGGAGGAGCGCACGGTACTTCTGGCGAAGCATTTGCATCGCTCTGACCGGCTGAAACGGACGGAGATGGTGGTGGAAGGCTTTACCGGTTTTACGTCGATTCAGTATCAGGTGTTGGAAGAGCTGCTTTGTCTCGTGCCGCGTCTGCAGATGGTATTGACGGTGCGGCCGGGAGAAGAAAAGGAGCAGGCGGAACATGCACTATTTGCCATGAGTCATACGATTCGCACCCATCTGGAGCGGATGGCAGCAGAGCATCAGATTCCGGTGATGCCGGATGAGAGGCTGACCGGTGCATGTCCTCGTTTTGCAAAGGCGCCGGATCTGGCAGCACTGGAGACCGGATTTGATGCGTGGCCCTGTCCGGTGTATGAGGCAGTACCGGAGCATTTGTCTCTGCTCTGCATGAAAAATCCGGAGGAGGAAGTGCGCTATGTGCTGCAGCAGATCCTGACACTGGTGCGAAGCGGATATTGTTACCGGGACATCGCCGTGATTACCGGAGATCCGGCCGCGTATGCGCCCTGGGTGCGCAATTATTTTGAAAAAGTGGGACTTCCGATCTTTGTGGATGAGAAGTCTTCCATGAGCGGCAGCCCTCTCGTGCATCTGATCGTGGCGGCGCTGCAGGTGGCAGAAGAAAATTTCAGCTACGAATCAGTCTTTCGCTTTTTGAAATCCGGACTGGTGCCCATCGAGGCGGGACAGTTGGATGCATTGGAGAATTATGTGCTGGCGTTAGGCATTCGAGGCAAGAGTGCATGGCAAAAAACGTGGGAGAAGCGGTACCGCGGACTTTCGGAGAATTTTTTGCCTACATACAATGGGCTGCGAGAACAGATCGCGGGCTGGCTGGTTCCGTTTGTCACAGAGATGCGGGAAAAAGACAAGACGACATTGGAGCGGATCGCGTGTCTGCGGCAGTTGTTGGAACAGCTGGGGGTCAAAGAACAGCTGGAAACCTACGGCGTGCAGTTTGCGGAAGCGGGAGATTTTCTGCGGGAGATGGAATATCGGCAATGTTGGGACAGTGTGGATGCATTGCTGCAGCAATATGAGCTTTTGATGGGTGAGGAAGTGCTGTCTTACGCAGAATTTCAGGAAATTTTGGAAAGTGGTCTGCAGGAGCTGGCGGTGGGTGTGCTGCCGACGACGCTGGATCGTCTCGTAATCGGTGATCTGAAACGAACCCGTCTCGGCGCGGTGCGTGCGCTGTTTATTCTCGGCGCGAATGAGGGACTGATTCCAGCGGCGACAAAGGAGAGTGGCATTTTGTCGGATCGGGATCGGGAGTTTTTCCAGAGTCAGGAAGTGGAGCTGACTGCCACATCGAGAGAGGATGCATTTCATCAGAGATATTATCTGTATCTGGCATTGTCCAAAGCATCGGAGCAGCTGACCATTAGTTGCGCAAACACAGATTCCGATGGAAAGCAGCTTCGCCCGTCGGAACTTTACAGCGATCTGAAACGAATCTTTCCAAAGACAGTCATTCATCAGGTGGAAAGCGATGGAATCCTGACGCCGGAGATTGCATTTTCCAAACTGGCATCAGGGCTCAGAGACTGGCGGGATGGTGTGCGGACGGAAGAGTTTGTGCAGCAATTTCCGGAATTGTATGCGTGGTATGCACATCAGGGTGACTGGGAGAAACGGCTGCTGCAGTTGTTGGATGGTGCATTTTATACCTATCAAAAAGAAAAATTGTCGGAGCGTACCAGTGAGTTGATCTACGGAGAGCATCCGGTCAATTCTGTGAGTCGTCTGGAGACATTTGCATCCTGTGCGTATGCTCATTTTCTGACATATGGTCTGGAATTACAGCCGCGGCAGAAGTATGAATTGCAGGCAGCGGACTTTGGAACGGTGTACCATCAGGCGCTGGATGAATTTTTCCATCAGATGTCCGAACAGAAGCTGTCTTTTGCGGAAATGACACCGGAAGTGCAGCATGAACTGGCGGAGACCAGTGTGCGCAAGGCAACGGAAAATTACTCGAATACGATTTTTGAGAGCAGTGCCAGAAATAAATATCTCGTGGAGCAGATTCTTGCAGTGACGGATCGAACTGTCTGGGCGCTGGGACAACAGCTTTCTCTGGGGCGGTTTGAGCCGGAGGGCAGTGAGCAGGTGTTCACAGCGCAGGATCATCTGGAATCCATGCAATTATATCTGAAAGACGGCAGAAAAGTAGAGCTTGCCGGAAGAATTGACCGAATTGACCTGGCGTTTGAGGACGAAAAGGTATACGTCAAGATCATTGATTACAAGACCGGCAGCACAACATTTGACTATACAAGACTGTACTATGGTCTGCAGCTGCAGCTGGCGCTTTATATGGGAGCAGCGCTGGAGCTTGTGGCGAGACGATATCCGGAAAAGCAAGTGATTCCGGCGGGAATTTTTTATTATAAGATTCAGGATCCGCTCATTGACACCGAGGGAGAAGCAGACGGCTGTGATGGCGCGAGGCTGAAGGAGTTGCGAATGAACGGTCTGGTGGAAGGCTCAGCGCAAACACTTCGCCAGTTTGAGACAGAGCATGGCAAACAGTCTGCGGTCATTCAAGGTGTTACTTATGAGGATTCCGGAGCGGCGACGGCAAAATCTCAGGCGGCATCGGAGCGGCAGATGGCGCAGCTGCTGCGTTATGCGAAAAAGAAAGCGGCGGGATTGGGAGAGTCGCTGTATGAAGGAAACATTGCAGTCAATCCCTACGAGTATAAAACGCGGACCTCCTGCGATTGGTGTCCGTATCAGGCGGTGTGTGGATTTGAAAAGGGGCTTTCCGGATATCAGAAACGTCGTCTGACGGAGCTGAAACCGGACACGTTCTGGCAGGTACTGGAAAAATACGAAGAGGAAGAGGGAAAGGAGGAATAACGGAAAATGGCAGTTTCATGGACACCGGATCAGGAGAAGGCGATTCACCTGTCTGATCGAAATATTCTCGTCTCGGCGGCAGCCGGAAGCGGTAAAACCGCTGTTTTGGTGCAGCGTATCATTGAGAAAATCACGGATAAAGAACATCCGGTCGATCTGGATCATCTGCTGGTTGTGACCTTTACCAATGCAGCGGCGGGAGAGATGCGGGAGCGTGTGCGTGCAGCGCTGGAAAAACTGCTGGAGGAACATCCGGAGCAGGAGCAGATCCGAAGACAGAAGGCGCTTGTGCCCCATGCGAAGATCATGACGATCGACAGCTTTTGTCTGGCGGTTTTGCGCAGCTATTTTTACCGGATCTCGCTGGACCCTTCCTTCCGGATTGGAGATGAGGGGGAGCTGCGGCTGATGCAGTCGGATGTACTGGATGAAGTGCTGCAGGAGTTTTATGCGGAGAAAGATCCGGATTTTTGTTTGCTGGCAGACAGCTACACAACAGCGCGGGGCGATCAGACGCTGAAAGACATGATCGAGCGGCTGTATACCTTTGCGCAGAGTAACCCATGGCCGAAGCGTTGGCTGGAAGAGTGCAGCGCTGTGTACGAGGTGCAGATGCTGGAAGAACTGGAGCAGATGCCATGGCTTACATGGTTTTTGAATTGGCTGAAAAGACAGCTGGAAGAAATTCTGGAAGACTATGACCGGATGCGTGCTCTTTGTAAGGCAGAGGATGGCCCGGCATTTCTGGAAGAGTTTGTGGCGCAGGAGCAGGAAATGGTGCGAAAGCTGGCAGACTGCGAACATCTGACTGACTGGTTTGCTGCATTTGAAGCAATTTCATTCAAGACGCGCCCCCGCAAGAAAAAAGCGGATGTGTGTGACGAAGGATTGGTGCAGCAGGTGGTGGATCTTCGGGATGCGGCGAAAAAGCAGATCAATGATTGGAAGAAACAGTATTTTGCGGGAACGCCGGAGGAGATGCTGACAGAGCTGCAGGAATGCAGACCGGCAGTGCGGGCGCTGGTGCGGGTGACAGACTGTTTTCAGGAACGGTTTTCAGAAAAAAAGAGACAGAAAAATCTTGTGGATTTTTCCGATGTGGAGCATCTGGCGCTGCAAATTCTGACGACGGGGGAAAAAGAGAATTGCGAGCCGTCGGAGGTGGCACTGGCATATGCGGAGCAGTTTGAGGAAATCCTGATTGACGAATATCAGGACAGTAACTATGTGCAGGAATATTTGCTGAACAGCATTTCCAGAGAGCGGATGGGACATCCGAATATGTTTCTTGTAGGGGATGTGAAGCAGAGTATTTATGCATTCCGTCTCGCAAAGCCGGAGCTGTTTATGCACAAATATGACACCTACACGCTGGAAGAAGGTCCGTATCAAAAACTGGAGCTGCATCAGAATTTCCGAAGCAGACGGGAGGTGCTGTTTAGCGTCAATTATCTGTTTCGGCAGATGATGCGCAGAGATCTGGGCAATGTGGAATACGATGCCCAGGCGGCGCTGTATCCGGGTGCGGTATTTGAAAAGACGGAGGCGTGTGCCGGTGGAACGACAGAGCTGTTGTTGCTGGATCCTTCGGAGGAAGAGGTAAAAGCGCTGCCGACGGAGGGAGACGAGGAGCGGGAAGTCTACCACAGCAGAGAGCTGGAAGCGGGTATGATCGTGAAACGCATCCGAGAACTGGTGGACCCGGAGCATGGACAGAAAGTGTGGGATGCAGGTCTTGGCGCATATCGCCCCGCGGGATATGGAGATATCGTGATCCTGCTTCGGACGATGAGCGGCTGGGCAGAAACTTTTACGGAAGTACTGTCTTGGTATGGTATCCCGGCATATGCGGAGAGTCGGAGCGGATATTTCAGCACGCAGGAAGTGCGAATGATGCTGGATGTGCTGCAGATTTTGGACAATCCGGCGCAGGATATTCCACTGACTGCGGTGCTGCATTCGCCTATTGGCGGACTGACTGCGGAGGAACTGGCGGAAATTCGCATGTGCGGAGCCGGTGTGGAAAAAGACATGGGCTTTTATAGCTGTGTGTTGTTTTACGCAGAGCATTATAAGGAAGGCGCACTGGCGGAAAAGGTAGCACATTTTCTGGACTGGCTGTCCTGCTATCGAAAAAAGGCGGTATATCTGCCGCTGCAGGATCTTTTGCGGGAATTGTACGAGGAGACCGGCTACTATCATTATGTGACGGCGATGCCAGGCGGTGCCAGAAGAAAGGCAAATCTGGATTTATTATTGGGAAAAGCGGCAGCGTTTGAAAAGACGAGCTACAGCGGTCTGTTCCAGTTTGTCCGTTACATCGAAAAACTGGAAAAATATCAGGTGGACTTTGGAGAAGCCTCTCTGGCGGAAGATGCGAAAGAGGCGGTGCGCATTATGAGTATCCACAAGAGCAAAGGTCTGGAATTTCCAATCGTGATTTTGGCGGGTATGGGAAAGAACTTTAACCGGCAGGACACGAAAGCGGCAATCGTGCTTCATCCGGATTACGGCATCGGCATGAATGTGATTCGCCCGGAGACCCGGACGCGGAAAAAGACGAAGATTCGACAGATCTTTCAGATGCAGCTGCAGGAGGATGCGACAGGGGAAGAGTTGCGGATTCTGTATGTTGCCATGACCCGTGCAAAAGAAAAGCTGATCATCACCGGATATCAGAAAGATGCGTGGGGGTATCTGGAAAAGCAAAGGCGGGCGCTGCGTATCCATCAGGAAGAACTTCCGTTCCGCCAGAGAGCGGGGGCAAGCCGGTATCTGGATTGGATCGTTCCGGCGATGCTGAAGCACCAGACATTGCGTCCGATTTACGAGCATTTTGGCGTGGGAGAGCCATTTACAGGAATCTTGTTTCATGAGATTCCCGGCTGGGAGATGACGGACTGGCAGGGCTTTTCCTGTGAAGTTGTGCCGGAAGCGGATCTGCAGATGCAGGAGCTGATGGAACTGGTGGAAGAAGGAAACAGCTATCGGGAGCTGCTTTCCTGGGTCGAGAAAGAAAAGGCGCAGGAATCTGAGAAAAAAGAATCTGAAAGAGAGAGCGTGGAAGATCGCTTTTCTTATGACTATGCGTATGGTCCGGACAGCGGACTGCATGCGATCGTGTCTGTGTCCGAACTGAAAAAAGCGCGGATGCAGGAGTTAGAAGCAGAAGAAGGAATTGCAAATCTTTATGCCGTGCAGAGAGACGATGCGGAGGAAGGGTCGGAAGAAAAGAAAGAACCGGATGCCGCAGAGCTGGAAGAGCGTCGAAGGAAAGCGGCAGAGCGTGGTACGGCACTGCATCATATTCTGGAATTGCTGCCATTCCGGGAAGAGGACACGCTGCAGGAGGAGATCGCAGCACTTCTTGACGCGAGTGCTTGCAGCCAAGAGGAATGGGAGCTTGTCTCGGAAAAGCAGTTGGCATGGTTCTGGAACAGCCCGCTGGCACGAAGAATGAAAAAAGCGGCGGCGAAGATGCAGTTAAAACGGGAAATCCCGTTTGTTATGGGCATACTTCCTGCGGAGCTGGATATGCTGACGAATAAGCAGCCGGAAGAGAAAGAAAATGTGCGCCGCACGGGAGCGCGCGTGCTGGTGCAGGGAATTTTGGATGCCGCATTTGAGGAAGAAGATGGCTGGATCTTAGTGGATTATAAGACAGATTCCGTTCCGCGAGAAGGCGGCGAGGACATCCTGCGAGCGCGGTATGCGCTGCAGCTGCGTTGTTACGAGGAAGCATTGCAGCGACTCAGTGGAAAACCGGTGGTACAGAAATGGCTGTATTCTTTCTCACTCGGAAAAGCAATTGTATGTGAATGATAAAAAAGAAACATACTATTTGTTGACAAATGATATTATATATCGTATAATATCAACCGTGGAACAATAATACCAGAGAAACAGCAAAAGAACAGGAGGCAGATTGTTGTGGGATTTCAGACGGGATCAGCCCTGTTGGATGCGATAGTGCTGGCGGCGGTTTCCAGAGATGAAGAAGGAGCGTATGGATATCAGCTCACGCAGCAGGTTCGGAGAGTATTGGACATTTCCGAATCGACGTTGTACCCAGTCCTTCGCAGACTGGGACGGGATGGATATCTCCGCACTTACGACCGGGAATATTGCGGGCGTAATCGTCGTTACTATCAGATCACGAAACAGGGGAGAGAGACACTGGAGGCATACATCCGTGAGTGGGGAGATTATTCCGGGCGGATCAGTCGATTCTTTGAGGAGGGACAGCATGAATCGTGAGGAGTTTATGAAGCGCCTGGCAGATCTTTTGGCAGGGCTTCCGTATGAAGAACGGCGGGAAGCGCTGGATTACTATGAAAATTATTTTGAGGATGCCGGTATGGAGCATGAGATGGACGTTATTGATGAGCTCATCAGTCCGGAACATGTAGCAGTTGAAATTCTCCGTGGGGAGAAAAAATCCTTTCAGGAAGAAGCTGCTTCGGAACAGGCGAAGCCGGTGCATGAGTATCAACAACCGGAATATGCAGGATCAGTTCCGGAAAAAAAGAAATCCTGGGTGAGCAGACATCCAATCTGGACGTTTGTGATCGCAATTGTGACCAGTCCGTTCTGGATCAGTGTATTGGCAGTTGCGATTGGAGTGTTAGCCGCTGTGGCGGGGCTTTTAATTGGTCTTTTGTTTATCGGGTTCGGTATACTGGCTGTTGGTATCGTCAGAGTTGCAACGATTCCATCTGCGGGAGTTTTTTTGCTCGGTATCAGTTTGGGAAGCATCGGGCTGTTTATCGTATGTGTTTGTCTGCTGATTCTGCTGATTCAGAAGCTTGTGGCGCATAGAAAGAGCCGGAAAGGAGAACAGAGATGAGCAAAAAAATGAGAGCCTGGATGACAGTCGGAGGCATCCTGCTTGCGATCGGGCTGGTGCTTGGTCTGATCGGACTGGCGATGGGAGCATGGAATTACCGGGATCAGTGGACAGTTTCGGTCCATGGAAATCGATTTGGTCTGTGGCTGGATGAGGATGGAAATGCAAATCTCGGACTGGGAGAAGAGGATTCCGGGCAGATGCATGAAATTGCATCGTATGATAGTTCTGAGGATGTGAGAGTCTTGGATATAAATGCGGATGTTAGTTCCATCACAATTCAGAGGGGAGATCAGTACCGCCTGCAGGTTGGCGGAAAGATGGCAGATACCGTGACAAATACATTAGAAGATGGAACGTGGCAGATCACGCAGAAAAGCAAAAACAGTTTGAAAAATACCAGCGGCAGCAGTGCAACGGTGATTATCACGATACCGGAAGAAGTGACATTTAAGAAAATCAGCTGCGAGCTCGGTGTGGGCGAATTGGATGCAGAGCGCCTTGCGGCAGAGGAAATCGACCTGGAGAGCGGTGTTGGAGATCTGACAGTGGATGGTGTACAGTGTACAAAACTGAGCGTAAGCTGCGGCACCGGGTCGGCAGACATTGGAGCTTCTGCAATTTCAGAAAATGCATATTTGGAAAACGGTATTGGAGATCTGACGCTGATACTGGAGGGAACGGAGAAGGATTACAATTATGACATTTCCTGTGGTATGGGCAGTATCCGGATTGGCAATCTTCTGGATGTGGACGGCATGGCTGGCGATCAGACGGTTGATCAGAAAAAGGATTGCTGGATCCGTGCAGATAGCGGCATGGGAGATGTGACGATCGACTTTACCGAAAATTCTGTGCAGTGAAAATTGTATAACTCTTCGGAAAAGGGGCATCCTGTAAATAGACCGGAGCGATGCTTCGGCGGAAAGGATACGCCTATGAAGAAAAAACAGATTCCGGATCTGGAGAATCTGACTCCGGAAGAAGTGTGGAAGCTGGAAATCGCAAAAGAGATCGGGGTCTTTGACAAAGTGATGACCTCCGGATGGCGCAGCTTATCTGCGAAAGAGTCCGGAAGAATCGGCGGTATCATGACGAAGCAGAAACGTGAGAAAAATCACAACCTGAAAAATGCAGTTGACAAATAAAAATACAGCCGCTATAATCAGACCCATCAAGCAAAGGTGCTGTGGCAGGGATGCCGTCAGCACCTTTTTTGTTTTTCAAAAAAGCGAAATTTTTGCAGAACAAAAAGCTCCGCGAGAAAACTACTGTAGCGGAAAGGAGCTCCGTCGTTTTACGACTCGCTGCAGATCCTGTCAAAAGGGTGACACGCGGAAGGTGCTTGAAATGGGTACATGGGGAAATGTGCCGACAATAAAAAATCTTTTTCCTGCACAAAGATGTGTATACCGGGATGCGACACCGGATACATGTCTTTTCTTTTTTGCCTGAAAAGAGGGAAACTTTTTATGGCGGGAAGACGCAGGAGAAAAAAGAGGAGGAGAACTATGACAGAAGAAATTATGAACGCCCTGAGCAGTCAGGTATTTGGCGTCTGGTTCCTGATCGGAGCCGCATTGGTATTTTGGATGCAGGCAGGTTTTGCAATGGTTGAGACCGGTTTCACGAGAGCAAAAAATGCCGGTAATATCCTGATGAAAAACCTGATGGATTTCTGTATTGGTACCGTCGTATTTATTTTAATTGGTTTTGGACTGTTACTTGGAGAAGATCTGGTAGGATTGATCGGAAAACCTGGATTTGATATCTTCACTTCCTATGAGAATTTTGATTGGTCGAATTTCGTATTTAACTTAGTATTCTGCGCAACCACCGCGACAATCGTATCCGGTGCGATGGCAGAGAGAACAAAGTTTTTATCCTACTGTATTTATTCCGCAGTTATTTCCGCATTGATCTATCCCATTGAGGCACACTGGATCTGGGGCGGTGGCTGGTTATCTCAGATTGGTTTCCACGATTTCGCTGGTTCCTGTGCAATTCACATGGTTGGTGGTATTTCCGCACTGATCGGTGCAAAGCTTCTTGGACCGCGTATCGGAAAGTTTACGAAGGACAAAGATGGCAAGATCGTCAAAGTCAATGCATTTCCCGGACATAACCTTCCAATCGGTGCTTTGGGTGTGTTCATCCTGTGGCTTGGTTGGTACGGATTTAACGGAGCAGCTGCAACAAGCGTAGAGCAGCTTGGTTCTATCTTTGTAACAACAACCATCGCTCCGGCAGTTGCGACTGTTGCTTGTATGATTTTTACCTGGATCAAATATGGAAAACCGGACGTCTCCATGTGTCTGAATGCTTCTCTGGCTGGTTTGGTAGCAATTACCGCAGGCTGTGATGTTACAGATGCACTTGGTTCTATCGTGATTGGTGCTGTTGCTGGACTTCTTGTTGTATTTGGTGTTTGGTTCCTAGATGAAAAGCTGAGAGTCGATGACCCGGTTGGTGCAGTTGCAGTTCACTGCCTGAATGGTATCTGGGGCACGATTGCAGTTGGTTTGTTCGCTACCACATCCGCTCCCGGAAATGACAGCTTTACCGGTTTGTTCTACGGCGGCGGTCTGAAGCTGTTGGGACTGCAGCTTGCTGGTTTTGCAAGTGTAGCTGCATGGACCGTTGTTACGATCACAATTACGTTCCTTGTAATTCGTAAGACTGTTGGTCTTCGCGTCAGCGAGGAAGAAGAGATCATGGGTCTGGATTCCTGTGAACATGGTCTTCCGTCTGCCTATGCAGGTTTCTCCATCATGGATATTTCCAATACCATGACGATGGACGAAAACGAAAACACAAATCTGGGCAACGACAACTACGAGACAGCATCTCCCGCAATGCGCAATGCATCCGTCAAGGTGGTGGAAGGTCCGGTTGTATCTCCCAGCGGTATTTACAAAGTGGTTATCATTGCAAAGTTAACAAGATACGATGCACTGAGAAAGGCAATGAACGACCTCGGTGTTACTGGTATGACGGTAACACAGGTTATGGGCTGCGGCATCCAGAAGGGTGCAGGCGAGCGGTATCGTGGTGCTGAGATCGATGCAACACTGCTGCCGAAGGTAAAGGTAGAAGTTGTTGTCTCCAGTATCCCGGTAGACAACGTGATCGAAGCTGCAAAGAAGACACTGTACACCGGTCACATCGGCGATGGCAAGATCTTCGTTTACAACGTGGACCGTGTCGTAAAAGTCAGAACTGGTGAAGAAGACTTCGCAGCATTACAGGATGTAGAGTAATCCTTCCTACAAAAACGAATAATCCCTGATTGATACACAAACCTCCTACATAGTATTTATAATAGAAGAAAGGCATTCGGAAAAGCGCTGGTACAGAGCAATTCCGGGTGCCTTTTCTGCAAGTTGTGAAAGAAAAAAGAAAATTGAAACTTTTTGAAAAAAGTTGTTGACATTTGGGATCGAGAGTGATAGTATATACGAGTCGCCGCTGAGAGCGGCAACAAAAAATTCTGAAATCCAAAAGATTTGAAAAAAGTGCTTGACAGCAGCTTACAGATCTGGTAAAATATCAGAGTTGCGAAACGAAAGGCCATCACAAAACGCTGTGAAACATCACAGAATGTGGAACGACCGGAAACAACAAAAACATGATCTTTGATAATTGAATAGTATATTCCAATCCCTGAAAATTCCAAAGAATTTTCAAGAGAACGAAACCAAGCGA